>NZ_QLIU01000001.1 GCF_003574425.1 Cysteiniphilum halobium
GTGCAGGCTCTTGGTAATGCACGCCTTGTATACCTAAACCATAGATAATTTTATAAGTGGTCTGATTATTATTACCTGACACTGCGACGGTACCTATACGCATCGGCGTTACATTGAGCCAATCATTGTTATTTCCTGGCACTAAAGTAACGCCGACATGATTAACATCAGCGGTTGGATTGTCAGTTCCTCCATACCAATATCCAGGCTGCTTATTAAACGGCGGCATATATTGTAAGGCAGGAAAACCAGTTGTATTTATAGTAAGGCTTCCCAAATTTTGAAGATAGTCAGGTATTATCCCTCCATATAATGTCCCATGATCATATGCATCGGTAATAATATCAAAACCATTCCGCTCATAATCAAAACTTTGAATACGATGACGCCACATCTGATTGGTAAACAATAATGAAAACTCACTATGAAAAGTGTCAAAACAATGACCAGAGTTTTTATCATTATAATTATAAGTTGTGCCTTCTGTTGTTACATCTTGCCGTAAGATAAAATTATCGATACCATCACTAGTCTGCGTATCAGGAAACCCGCTTTCATAGCTACAATAATCACCTTCTTTGTTGTTATTAATCGTATTTGATAAATAAGCGATATCAACAGGGGTATATGAGTAATCCCCATCTATAAAGGTAATACTACCATCACTGGCATAACTTATCCCAACTAGACCTAATAAGGCCAAACACAATAATTTTTTCTTCAACATTACTATTTCTCCGTGTTGTTTATAGCTCTTATGCTTTGTTGTTTTTTGACAGCATGTATTTGACAGTCATTAAAAACAAACTGATGATATAATGATCTATAACGTAACGTCAGAGTCAAGTGTTGGATGTTATCTAATCAAATATATTTTTTAAGAGTGATGCTGCATGTATAGCAAAATTGGTATCTAATTGATTCCCCCCTACTTCCCATTCATAAGAAAACTGGTCATTGGTCTTTATATCAATCGAGTTGAGTGGGAACGAAACATATGAAATGCTAAAGTAGAACACCACCAAATATTTGATCAAATTCTTCAAGCTCACTATTGTCTGACTCCGATGCCTCCGAATATTTATCTGAATCAGACAACTCACCAGACGGTTGGTAACTTAAAAGTTTAGTGGTGTTCACGTGAGGTGGCACAATAGGAATGACTTTGATGTCAATGTTAAAACCTTGCTGATTGCTAATAAAAGTCAATAAATTATTAAGCTCATTTAGTCCCTCAAAATGATTATCGAGCCCCACCAATAACCTCATGCTGATACCCTCTATAGCAATATCCATATTGATATCAATCTTATATCCACCTCTTTTATTGCTAAATAAATGAGAATCTATCAAAGAATTGCCAATAGCGCCTCCCTCATTGGCAAGCTGAATTTTCCGCAGTGGAACACCTGTATCTTGATCTGAAACTGTCATCCCTTGACCCATACTACTTTCTACTAAATTACCATCAGAATTAAACTCAAGATAGGTTATTGGTTCATCATTTCTTGTTATGTTACTTCGCCCTTTTGTAGATCCATCTTGATCAATTGATAATGCGCTACCTATAACGGGTATGCTAGTTATTGAATTGTGATCAGACTGAGTGTGTAAATCATTTGAATGTGTTATTTTGTAATCAAGATAACGCGCAGCTAATCCTGTAAAACTACCAAGCGTGATAGCACCTAGATTAATAAGCACAGGCGCGGCGTATGGATGATGTCTGTTTTCAGAATGATCTTCTGTGACAAGTGAATTATTACTACCATAGCAATAGCTATTATTATGCAAATATTGATCAAATGCATCACCATCGGGCTGTAAAAACACTTTCAATTTAGGACTATAATCACGTGATTTTAAATGGTATAAACCCGTTACAGAATTAAAAACATAAGCAGAGTAACCAAGAGGATTGATAGCAATATCTAAGTCTTTATCTTTGACCTTTTGTTTATTATTGTGTGTTTTTAGAAGACCGTATGCATCATATTGATAAAAGTGTGCCACACTATCTGCCAACTCAGCGATAACTGATTGATGTCGATCATATAACAATACCTGTATATTTCGTGAAACATGGCGCGTAATAACAGCATTGGCAACTAAATAACTAGCAGATTGCACACCATCACTGTCATTGATTAATTGACCATGTAAAGAATAAAAGTGCACGAGCACTTGCCCATGAGAAACTAAGGATGCACGCAAGCCATTCGGATAATAGTAATATTCTACATCTTCAGATGGCGACACCTTACTAGAGATCAATTGATTTGCGTTATTATAGTAATACTGTTTATCAAAACTTTTGCTAATATTACCATTGGCATCATAAAAAACACTTTTTAAAGAAGAAACTTTCAAGCCAGTTGGTGTAGAATATAGATTATTCAGTACATTTTGGCTATGTGCACCATTGATCCATATCAATATAGTCAAAAATAAAATAAGCTTTGATAATATACTTTGATCACTCAACATCACTACTCCTTGTGAGCATCTGTTAAATTAAAAAATGATAGATTTGCAACTGTTTTTTTATGACTAAGCCATTTATATATTTGAAATATATCAAATGTATAATAGCCTACCATCGCAAAACAGATAGAAACAGTTAAAACTATCTTGCCCCCCACAGAGATGGTTAGTTCATTAGTTTGTTGAACGTAATGATGTAATTTGGTTGATATTATTATAAGTCATTAAATCATTTCCAGATCCATTACTTCCCTCAGTAGGTGCTTTAAGCAAATCACCTGCTGCATTAAATTGATACGCCTCATGACTAAACTGCGACGCATTAGGATTCTGCTCTTGTACATTCAACAACTTACCAGACGCATAGCTGTAGTAGGTTGTTTTGTCCATTGAACCATCTTTTTTAGTTGGATCATTGAAGTCAAAATTCGCTACCAAATGCTTGCTACGTAAATTACCATCTGCATAGTATGTATAATCTAAAGTAATATATTTATTACCTGGATTACCTGGGATAGTAAAGTTATGCTTAATTTCAGTCAAATTACCATATACATCATATTGATAAGTTGATGTATCTGCCAATGTTTTATTACCATTAGGATAGGTATAAACCTCTTTGCTTAATACGTGCCCTTGCGGAGAATACGTATAATCAACACTAGCAATCTTCTGGCCCTTAGCATCCGTTTGAATAGCAGATTGAATAAGCTCACTACCTGCTACTTCAACATAAGTGTAATTTGTCACATTGCCCTCATAATCAGTGACTTTTGCTTCATTGTTTGATGAAGTATAACTGTTATAAGTCAGTGTTTTGGCTGGAATAGTTTTGTTTAATCCAGGAATGACAATCGCAGGATATGTAATCGATTGAAGTTGACCTGCATCAGTATAAGCATAGGTAATAGCACCCGGCAAAATATGCTCTTGCGTGAGTTTTGTATCCCCTGCTACCGTACCAACAGACTCCAATTGTCCATTATTAGGCCCACTGGTGAAATAGTCATAATGAACATGATCAAGCGCATCATTACAATTTGCATTAGCAACAGCACCATTCAAAGTAATGCATGTATCTGTTTGCTGTGCTTTATCATTGTAGAAGCTCCAGAAAGACTTCATTGGTTGACCTGAACTATTAGCCCAAAAATCTTCTTGTGTTTGATTACCATTGCTATTGTAATGGAACATCGCTGTATGTGCACAGTCAAAGTTTGTTCCTGTAGCAGTACATGCTTTTTCAAAATCACTGTATGTTGCTAAGTTAACAGCATTTATGATATTTGTTGCCACCGGCAATGCGATAGCTGCACTTGGTAGTACATTGGTCTTTCCAACAGCAGCTTCAACACTTGCTTGCACCTTTTTTTGTGCATCTGCTGAATAGGGGATAGTATAGATAAGCTCATTTTGACGATACAAACGTAACGGTGACAAATAAGCACTTAACTGACCTTGACCATTTGCATTTTGATTGACGACAAGCGTTGTTACCGGAACAGCGGCACCCTTATCAGAGACCACATAAGATGCACTTTGATTATCATTATAGTAATAATAAGTCGCAGTTACTGCTGGTGTTTTTGCGGAGATCCCTGTATTGGTTGTTATCCCTGCTTCACCATTAGGCTGGTCATAGCCAAAGTCTTCAACAATTTTCGACGCTACCAAACCTGGGCGGTAATAACTATAAAATGCCTTTTTAATTAATTGTGGTGTGCCTGTATTATCTAGAATATAAAAATCAGTTTCCTTAACAGACCCATCTGCATTGTATTGTGATGTTTGCTGAATTTCATCTGGAATGTTGAAAGATCCTAATTGACCATTCAAATCAGCATTTACTGCCTGTTTAACTGTTTGTGAAATCACTTGCCCTAGATTATTTTGGGTTTGTACATTCGTTACATTCGTCGCATCAGCATTATTTGCCAATGTTGGATAAATCGTTGTAACAGTCACTTGACCTTTATTTGAAACATTGGATGCATCTGCCTTTAAAACACCTGCTGATGTATTAGCAGCAAAAGCATCATTATAGCTATATTTAGTTGTATAATTACCCGTATAAGCACATCCTACCACGCTATTTTTAACACAGCTTGAATTAACCTCAAGTTTTCTGCCAAAATTATCATATGTAATACTTGACGTATTTGTCAGCACACTATTACTAGCGTCTTGGTTACCCTTTAATCCAGAACCATTGGCAGGCAAGTAACTATTAGAAGCTGTCAGCAAGCCTGTATCTACACTATACTGGTTAGATGAAACTTGATATACAGGTGTTGTTTGCAATACTGCACCATTTGGATTGATATTACTATACACAGAGGTTACTTGACCCATTGCATTGAAATTAGTTTTCTCAATTGTCGTTGCAAATGCACCTGATGCTAATCCATTTTTGCTGCTTGTATCTGCTGTGCTGTATTGCGTTGCACTTAGTTGACCTGCTGTATCATCGTATGAATAGAAAGTAGCAGCACCTGTCAACAAGTTATCTGTTGCAATCACGCGACCTAGCACATCATAAGCTGTTACAACAGTAACACTTGCGACCCCTGTTGTTGGTACAAAGGTAATCCCGCCATTGGCAACCGTGTAAGAACCAGCACCACTATTTTGTGCAACTTCTTCACCCGTTGCCACATCCGTGACAACCCAAGATGGCGCCTCATTTGGAACGATGCTTTCAGTGATGATCACCCCTTGACTATAAGTTACTGTTTTTTGACTCCAGCTTCCATTATCAAAGACCTGATAGTTAAAACTAATCGGTCCTGGAATCAGCTTACTATTACTTGAAGTCATCAAAGGCTTAGCACCCTCTTTCGCATTCGTAGTAGCACCCCAAGCAATAGAAGTTTGGGTTGATTGGCCATAAAAAGGAGAATTAGCATCTGTATTGTAAAGATAGCTAACCGTCTTGATTGGTGTGACATTTTTTGGCGTAACTTGTGCCGGTGAAGTTGAAAATTGAGCAATCTCAAAATAGCCAGGAAGATAAAATGACTGCTGCATTTTTGTTTGTTGGCCAAATGTATCATCTGGTGTATTAACGACCAAAGAAGTATGCTGTGCTACGCCATTTTCATAAGTAGTAACAGCGCTTGCAACTTGGAAACCATAATCACCTTGACCAAAGTTTTTTGGCGTTGCTGGTGATAGAGGATCTTCCAAGTAACTATTATTTACTTCCTCAACGAGGTTATCTGGACTACAACTATCCCCTTTATAAACGTCTTTTCTCCATAATTGTCCATAATAAGTATAAATCATGCGCTGATAAGTTGTTCTCGTCACGCCGTTTTCAGTAATGACTGACTTCGTTTGTACTGGCATTTCATAGTTAGGCGTTGCCGTACTATAATCGATCTGGTTATCTGGCGCATCTGGGGCCTTACTCAAATCTTGTCCGAAATACCAAGTGCTTTGTGATGAAAGCACTGGCCAACCTTCTTGATCTGGCGAGGATTGATCTACACCATGAGCAGGTGAAGCACTCTCAGGTCTTAAATACGTCACCTCTTTTACCGGAAAAGAGAAATGATTATATGTTGTTACAGTCTCTAGCCAACCATTACCAGCTGGATTCTTAGAAATAACTGCCGTTTGATATAGATAATTTTTATCTTGAAGGACACAGTCTTGCCCATTACCACAGCTGTTATTCCAGAAGAAGTTTCGCGCGCCATCTTTTAATGCAATACCATAGCTGTAATAACGTGTGATATTGATATTAGAACTAGAATCAGATAAGTTTTC
The DNA here is from genome assembly GCF_003574425.1 of Cysteiniphilum halobium. GTDB lineage: Bacteria > Pseudomonadota > Gammaproteobacteria > Francisellales > Francisellaceae > Caedibacter > Caedibacter halobius. The sequence goes on from NZ_QLIU01000001.1 coordinate 6,256, forward strand.
CGATCTGACAAAAGTATAGTTTGGATCATCAAAACTAGAGAACCCTGTGTTTTGATAGTTAAATACTTGGGTCAAGCCCGTAGGATAGGCAACTGTAACGTCTTGAACCACAGAATTGCTATCTTTATCGATAGTGACCGTGGTTGTTTGGTTAGCCGGATTGGTAATCGTTGTATCATTGCCACTTGTTGCAATAGTATAAGTACGCGCTAGCCCGCCCATATCAGGTAATGTAACGGTTACACTACCGCCTTGCCCATCAAAGGATACCGTATTCTTAATACTTCCATTAAGCGACGTAATAGAAGAGACTTGTGCATTTGTATCAGTTTCATTGTTATATTGAACATACAAAACATCTTGATTATTAGCAGTTTTACTTGAGCTTTCAGCACGCAATATGCCACTCATAAAAACAACGTTACCATTGTGGTCAAAGTATAATTTAGCACCTTGGAAATCAGTCAACATATAATAGATTGTTGCGCTATTTCCATCAATTGTTACTTGTTTACCATTTGAAAAACCTTGTAATTGAACTTTATCGACTTTAACATCATTAAACTGATAAGTGTTACCATCAAAAGAATAAGAAGCACCATTTTCCATGTGTAATGTATCTTGCTTTATATCAATATATGGTAAATTTAATGACCAAGTGTTATTCCCTACAATCGTATATCTTGGCAACTGTAGCGTTTGCCAATTAAAAGAAAGTGCTAAAGCTTTGTTTTTCACCAGTGCACCACTTACTGATCCTATAGGGATATTTAAGCTTGCTTGCCCAGTTCTTTGATTGACCTGTGCAATTTGCATTGAATTAAAGTTAAACGCTTGCGACACTACCTTAGACGAATCAGTAACTTGCGCTTTTTTCAATGACACTTCTGCTTTCGTTGGACTCTTATTAGCCTGTGCATGTACCGGTGCTGCATATATAGCACCTGATGCAGCTGCCAACCCAAGCATTACTGCTAAGGTTTTTACTTTAAAATTAGTCGATTTAAACATTATTCTTTTCTCCTAGGTTATTTGATTCAAATTTAATTTTATAGATTGTCAACGACAACCTAATTGTAAAGTCAAGAAAATTATCTTAATATTTTCGTTATTTCGATTATTCATTAGACAGATTCGTGTAAACGTTACCATGGACATCTCCAACAATAAACATCATCTTATCATTGAGAGGATACCTATTTGGATCTGAGTTTAGGATAAAATTACCTGTACAATATTGATTTTCAGATGGCAGACATTTATCGCCTTCCTGACTACTTTGCCATAGATATTTGGGGATAAAATTAGTCATCGTAGAATTGCGATTATTAGTATAATAGTGTACAGCAAAAGGTCCCGTGGTTACCATGAGCACTCTATAGCCTGTATTTGAACCTTCATTATTCGTATAGTAAGTCATCGCAGGCACCCAATCACAACCTTGACTGGTGGAACATCTACCCGACATTGCAAACCAATAATTACCAATCAAGCCTTGTGTATAATCAATATCCAGAAACTTTATAACACTCGCTTTCACGTCATCATAATATCTTGATACGCTATTTACCTCTTGTGCTACTGCTATATGATTGGCACTCGTGGTTGCAATAGATGACGTTGCAGATACAGTGATGTTTGCCTCTGTGCTCAACGAAGTACCTTCTTCAGCCTGAGAGTCAAATGAATATAAATTTCGGTAGTCAACATCTATCAACTTACCATTATCATTCTTGATTAAACTATTTGATGTATTCCCTGGGTTTATTAGGCTTTGCGTATCTTCATTATAAGGATTCACTATTCTTGTAAATCCTGAGTCATCCACAGATAAAGTTGGATTCAAAGTCTGAATATTTGTCCATAAATTGTTATTACTATCTGTAAAGTAAATATCATCATATAAACTAATATTATCTGGATCAAACTGATCAGGAGTGGTTGTAACTTTCTGATGCGTAGCCAAATTAGTCAGCGTGCAATTATAATATCCTTGTGGATCATTAAGATATTTCTGCAGTTTATCACCTATTGCCAATGGAATATCTGCAGATGGGTTAGGGCTAGTACACTCAATACTATAATTGGTCCCTTTGCTGTCTTTATAGTGATAATCTCTATTGGTTTTTAGATCAATATTAACTGTATATGGTTCTTGCTGTTGTCCGTTATTATCAAGCTGTATTAAACTATTACTCTTAGGATTATAAGGATCCATAGATAGCGTAAAATCACTGAAATCAGTATTTGGAAGTTTATTATTAATATCAGAAATATTAACGCTTGCTATCTCTTTGCTTTGTATTTTAAGCGGGTAGTCTGCAATTGCTTCAAAGGAGTAGTCTGCAATTGCTTTAAAGATAGCACCCTCTGAAGTGATAAGATCACCCACAGTAGGCATCTTACCCACAGCAGTATAAACCAATACTTCTGATATTAATGGCTGCGTATTAGAAGATCCGACATTTGGAATGGCTAAATCAAAACTTGTCGGTGTGGTTTGAAAATCGGTTTCAAATGCATTTTGTGCATCTCTGGCATTATCCATATCGCCCATGACAAAGCTTTCACTAGGCATCACACGACCCAAGAATTTAATATCACCATTATCAAGCTTCACATAAACAAAATAACCATCAAATGCACTACTAAAGTGCGTTTGCCCCTTTAAATAACTAAAAACATCATCATGCGTATGTTTTTCTGACCAATAATTCATTTGTTTAGAGTTAATTGTAAAGCGATAAATAGTATCATTGGTACTGTTACCATCATTAAGAGCTGGAAACAATCGATATATTAAAGGGTTGATACTTGTTTTATTAACATCCGATGCAATAATTCTGCCAATAATCGATGTACCCGTTACACTATCGGCTTCATGATGAACAGTTAGTGTATTCGTGTTCACGCCCTCATCATCTGTCCCATACAGGCTACCATCACCAGCACCGAAACTAAAATCATCAATATTAGCCCCACTTAGAGATGTACCAACAAAAATAGTATTCTCCCGCCCTGCAGTACGTGCAATAATACCTACGCGGGAATCACTGGCTTGCGGTGATAGCTCACCTACAGATGCTCCTGAGGCTGTTTTTAGCGAAACAGGATAAAGAAAAAAGCTCTTTTGATGCCACTGGCTAATACTTCCGTCCATTGCGCACGGTCCAGGTTTATTATTTTGACAATTCCCTTGTTGTAAATAATACAAGCTAACTGGCATATCTCCAGAGTTCTGAAGGTTAATATCTATGCCTGATGCTGCATACGCGCCCCCACATATGCTACTTAATACGCAAAGGGACATTAGCTTTTTTATAATGTTATTATATTTACTCATGACCTTACCTCTGAACTTTTTTAAGCTGTGATCGTTGTTTTAAATTACTGTTATCATCAGTATATGTAAAAGATGGCAATGAATAGGCAACCCCTTTTGTATCAACAAAAGTAGCGACTATGTTGATAGGTTCTCGAATAGCACCAGACGGTAGATTTTGGACATCGTGACGGTAAATCGAGTCACGTGTTAAATACATGGTATTATTCATCATAGCTTTTACATTGCTCTCGCCTATGAGTTGATAGCTTTGAGGTAAACTACTGTCAGACACACCAAACCCTTCACTGTAGATAATCGGTTCATAAATATTCTTGATCACTAGCCGTGGATAACTCTTAACTTCATTAGTACAATCGCTTGTTTGCGTATCATAAAAACAAGCCCAAGGGGAATAAACAATAGCATTACCACGCGAAGCTGACGACTGCCCGCCATAGATACTAGCATTATCGGCAGTTGTATAGTTAATCTCTGGTACTGTGGCAGAATATGGTTCTGATTGTAATATGCCGTTACTCAATGCATCAGCATCACTGTAAGTAAATTGACTAGATCTTAATGTGTTCTTCAAAGACATTATCGAAAAACCAATAGCTGGACTCGTTACGTACAAGTTTTGCGTATCAGAATATCGGATATTCAAAGAGGCCACAAATGAATTAATATGCTCAGAACTGAGGCCCAAATCATAACCACTAAGATAATAATAACCATTTTGCTGTATATTCTTATCAGCATAATTACCTGGGTATGGGGTAATATCTAAATATAAATTATCTAAAGAAAAATTAGGATGACCACTATCATCAACAGGTTGTAAATTCGTCAAAGTATCAGCAAGCGAACTAGTTGCTGATGGAATAAAGTAGATATAATGATATAACCATGTTAAGTTTTTGATCTCATCTTTAAAGTTTTGTGATTTGCAAGTACCTGGAAGCGGTGTCGATTGACCTATAATACCATTGCAGGTATTGCTTTGATTAGTTAACGCTAACTCAACATGAAAAGCTTTTTGGTTAAGGCCATTATTATATATAGGCAAGATCAATTTACCGTTAGGATCATTTTGTATAACCATCTTAATACTCAAAGGATCATCCTTTGTAGCCTTAAGGTTTTGCAAGCTCGTTATATCTTCTTGGGATAAATTCAGTGGATTATCTGCATTACCAGCTTTTGGCAATGACGTATTAACAATAAGATTATTACTTCCTGGCTTTGGCCCGATCGCATTATTAACAGAGATTTCATTTTCCACCCCTAAATACTGATTTGATGCATTTGTTGGTTGTGTCACAACAAAATCAAAGCTATAGGGATTAGTTGTATAAGTAATCGTAGGATTACTTTGTGTTCCACCATACTGATAGCTCACTGCTAACGGTGGTGTGATCTGTCCAGCAAATTTAAAAGCACCATTTTGACCATTACCTGTCAGTGCGACGACAATAGGATCTAAAGACACAGAATATTGACTTTGTAGTGTTCCGTTGAAGTCTGCTGGTGGTCGAATCTGATTACCATCATCACCATCAACATATATTGCATATGGGTTATCCTCATCCACCGTGATTGTAAATGGCGTGACTGTTTCTTGATACAAATAAGTTGTTGTATTATTCATCCTATTCGTTGTTTCAGCAATTAATTTAATGCTTATTTTATTGCGATCAGGTAGCTGAATTGTATTGTCATTTGTAAATTTAGGATGATCACTACTCTGCCCCCATAAATGATAAGCATTAATTTCATAATTGGCTACATTATCTTTTACTTTGTTAAGCTGCTCAGTGAAATAAATAGAATGATCTCCCAGCATTTGGCCAACACTGAGATTCGTATTTTTTTCTCCACCAACATAGACAGTCATTGCATGCAAAAAATTGCTATCGGTAAACAAAACACCAAAACCATCATCGGTTTTGCTATCAGAGTAGGAGCTACCTGTTGGCGTTAAACCAAATGGCAGATGTATAACAGGCTCGTTTTTAAAGGTCATGAAACCAGTCTTTGTATTAGTTAAAAAACTACATTGATACCATCCTTTGATACCCCCTAATTTACCTGTATTAATATCAACGGGTTTAACTGATGTTCCTGTATTTTGATAGATATTTACAAATTGCGCATTTAAAGATTGATAATTATCTAGACTATTGTCAATCGAAAATGCGTAAGTAGGATTATCACATGACGGAGTATCAGCATATGCATACAAGGACACTCCTGATAGTCCTAATGTTGCAAAGAAAGCCGCAACTAAGTGATTTTTAATTTTCATCATTATTTCCTTCTACTATTTAAGTTAGACAACGAAGGGTTGCTATCATAAGAGAGTGTTAGACCGTCACTACCTGCATGAATTCTTATGTTTTTAGCATCGGATATATTTGCAGGGTTTTCTGTTGCACAGACGGACTCAGTGATATCACTACTTGAGTATTTAACATCGTTGGTCATTAGAAAAGGTAAATAGCACATAAAAACATCATGGTTAGGTAAATTGTTGAATTTAAAATTAACACTTACAACACCGGCGATAGCAACTTGCTTACCTGTTAATGGATCGATAACATTGCTTGTAGTACAGTTGTGATGTATTTGCAGCAAATAACGCATGTCGTCACCAGATGCTTGAGAAACGATATTGTCGACACAATCATACATATTGCTGTGATTTACAGTTTGGAACTGTACCTGATAATAGCCATTTTTATTAGACTGCACTATAGCGCCATTTTTAATCGTCAGAAATCTAAAATTTACATCGTCACTAGAGGAAATTTTGCGCAGTGAGGCTCTGCCCCATCCACGCGCTTGCTGTTTCACACCATGAAAAAGATGGATATTATCAATCGCTGTTTTTGGCGATAGTGCCTGTGTCATCATTATCGCATGCACTGGAATGGTTTGTGGATGGCTAAGCATAGGATCTGCACTACCTATATTAAGCACAATAGCTCCAAGAAAGGCGAATATTGTCTTTATTTTCATTAATTATTCTCCTGTTAATAAAATAATTACATTGGGGAAACTGCACCAAAATTATGATGTCCATGATGGCTAGGATCGGGAGATGGACCAAAAGGATGAACATGGCCACCACCAGGGGTAAGCCCACCAGATGGTACGTTAGGGGTTGATGGCTGTGGGGTGTTTGATGTAGCAGACGGATATGCCTGAAAGACGTTAGGGAAAACAAACATTGAAAGTCCCATAGGTAAACCCATACCAGCCATAAAACTCACACCGGTCCCTATATATCGATAAGCCCTTGTTGTTGCCTTTACTCTAGTAAATTCTAAACTATCAATTTCACCGTCACCACCAGCTTTCAATTTAATTCTAACCTGGTTATCTTTTCCAACATCGCCAATTAAGTTTTTAGCCTCACTAATTTCCCGCTGATAGTGATTAAGCCTATATTGCAGAGCTGTCCTCAAACGGTCAGATTTTATTCGCAAAACCTTATCATTCTCAAAATTTATGTTGCTAATACGATTGCCATCACGACCTAGTTGTTCTGTGGTTAAGAGCTGAGTTCTTGCCTCTCCTGCAGCTGGTATATTTATGACAGGATTTTCATTTTCCACTCCTTCTATTATCCCACTAAGAGCCTTCGCAGATACTTCCTCAGACACACCATCAAAAGCTGCAAAAGCTGCATCTACACCAATTCCAGTGACAGGACCAGCAAGAAAAGATAAAGCGAAAGTTCCCCATTGAATCAATTGCATTGCCCATTCTGGCACAAGTGCTTTATGTCCATTTAAGTCAACCATCATAATTGGATTATTATTGCCATAGAAATAACCATTAATCAGCCCTTGATTATTAAAGGCATAACTATCGACTTGCATAAAAGTTCTTAACTTAGGATTATAATCGCGAGCCATAAGATTATAGAGGCTGACACCCTCTAGATAATCATATCCGGCATATAACAATGGATTGGCTTGCAATGATAGTAATGGTGGCACGTTAAGCACACCACTTGCATTTTTTAGGGTCTCTGTGCCATAAGCGTTATATTGATGCATTTCAACACCACTATTGCTAACCTCAGCAATCACAGAGTTTTTCTGATTATGTAATAAAATATCGCTTGTTTGCACACCGTGGCTATCAAAGTAAGACCTCAATACAACATTATTTGCAATCAAATAACTTGCCATATCATTCGCATTATCAAAAGAATCGACTAATTGGTCATTTCTTGAATAGTAATGCGCAATTGTAACTGTCTTGTTACTGATTGTTTGGCTTTCTTGTGCTAACAAACCATTAGGGTAATATTGATAGCCAACATTGTGCCCATTGGCATCGGCTGCTATCAACTGATTTTGCCCGTTATACTGATAATCACCGTTTTGATTATCCTCACTGAGATTACCTTCTGGCGTATAATCAATAGTATTCACCATCGGCGCTATCTGTGATAACTGTGCTTTTTGCACCATCAATTGTTGCGCTTGAGACGCCAGCGGCACCAACAATGACAATAACATAACTGATAGACTTTTTTTCATCTAATCTTACCCTTGTATTTGGTTTAGTTACTTCAGCTTGTGATCGCAATTTAATCTATGACGTCACGTTAGGGTCAATACTTTTTGAGTGTTTTTTGATAAATTTTGGAGAGATTTGAAGAAAAACTTAGCCTTTATAGTATTACCTAGGGTCAAACACTAGTAAATATCTCAAAATATATTGAAATATTTATGATTAACAGACTCTCTTAACATGATAAAATTTTTTGCCATATGCATTTAGCAAGGACGCGCTTATGGAATTACAACGATATATTAAACTGCTGGTTGCGATTATATTCCTGGTATTGAATATCACTTTAGGGCTAAGCAATACAGTGCCTTACGATTTAAATGGTAATGTATTAGTCGCAAATAACATGCGCTATCAATATAGTATTCAAAATAAGATTATAAGCATTGCACAAGCGCAATCCACAACCAACCAATTTTACTACCCAAACGGCATGCTTGCGCTTGCTTTATCGACTGATTTTGTCAATGCGTATTACTATAATGTTGAAAATAAACTCACGAACGCGCTTGCATTATTCAAGCATCAAGCGAGCTCCTTTCTAGTGTCTTTAGATGATGATTTACCGCTATCCAAACACATTAGCAATGGTGATACGATTATTTTCTTAGAAGATGTCAAGCACTCTTTGATCGCCAAGCTTATGCCAAATACTATCGCTACGTTTTCATATACCGCTTATGGTCAAATACATGCTAACAGCCATTTAACAGCAGACTTTGGTCTTGGCTTTAGCTATCGAGGCTATCTATATAACCACAATACACAGAGCTATTATTTAGTGCATCGTGATTATAATCCTCCATTAAGAGCTTTTATGCAAGTTGACAGCTACGGCTATGATCAACACGCCTTGCCAAACGGGTATGATTACGCTGATGATAATCCGGTGAAACACATTGATCCCTCAGGGCACATGACCGAACCAACACCGAGCCTTACTGATGTATCCAGATATTTGACTGATATTGCTATTAGTGTACTTACTCCACCTGCAGACTGGGCTCATGAAACATTCAAACCAATCTTTCAATCGAAAAAACCAGAGACGAACTCAATAAACCCAACTTATCATGATAATACTCCTGACTATAGCACAAGCGTAATTGACACTGAAGATGGTTATACTGATATCGACTTAAAACCAGAATTTAAACGAGCAACCCAAGGCATGTCCGACCAGCAAATCAATGCATTATCTGTCTGGCAAGGCTTTATTATATTTTCAGCCTTCGAGGAGACTGGTCCCACTGAGTTTTTTGCGGCTAATGAGATCGAAGAGTTAATCAGTAACACCGAATTAACGAATATCTATGATCTATTAAGTAAAACCCATTACCACACAATATCAGATAATAATCAGACTTTCTCTGGCATGATTATTCCATTTCGAGACAATATGTCAAAGGAGGATTTTATATCTATGAGCAAGAATGCTTTAGAGCACTGCCAAGTGTGCTTTGACAATATTGATAATGTTGCTAATACACTCTATAAAAAGACCAAGGCAATCATAAATCCCAATCGCTCATCAGAGTATATCAATAAACTCGATAAGCGCAATAAATCAATGCTAAAATTTGATCAGATTATTGCTCTATACCAAGACAACTAGAAGGCAGCTAGCATCCAGACTACAAGCTACTTCCTCCTCCCGAGCCCAATAGGCCGCCTTTGAGCTTGAGTCTTACTGCAGCAGAGCTCATCGAATATTTTATATTGCCTACATCGCGGGAATGTAGGATATTGGGCTTTTTTTGGAAGCTTTCAAGATTAATAATATTGCTTTCTTTATACTTTATTGTTCGAATCTTTTCCATAATTTCTGGAATATGAAGTTTTAGAAAGTCATCTCCTCTTGTTAAATTATATTGATCTGCCAAACTGTTTAAATGAAGACCAAGTATAGCAGCCTCACCTTCTAGCTCATCGGGAGTAAACCCAAACAAAATAGTATCTTCGTTATGGAATACCAAGATGTTTAAAGCATTTTTTAGTGATTCTTCTAATAGCAATATTTTTTGCTCTGCTGTTTCCGACGTTAAATACTCAAACTGCTCACTTTTTACATTATACTTCGCAAGCAATACTGTCGACGGTAGGCTAACCTCATACCATTCTTGGGCGTCTTGCTTTTGCGCTTCGGTAGAATACTCTGACAGCTCTTCTTCATTTATATTATCCCACTCTGCACTTAACGAATCCTCTGACGCCTCTTGCACTATCCCCTCAGGAAGAATCAATTCAGGCATATGTCCTGTTTGATCCTCAAATCTTACTGGATTGCCATCAGCATAATTATAGGCATTTGTTAACAAATGTTGATCATAAGCATAGCTATCCACCTGCATAAAGCCCTTAGTATTTGGGTTATAATCTCTTGCATTCAAAATGTATAGATCACTTATAGCATCATACCTATAATCTCTATAACCAAAAGCCACCCTTGAGAATAACTTGGCTTTATGATTAATATCACCTCTTGGGATTAATAGTGGCTCACCATAGACAGTATATTGATAAAACTGTTCACTCAAACCTAACTTTCCAATAACAGAGTGCTCCAGGTTTTTGAGATAAGGGATAAACTCAATACCACCTCTATATTCTCCTACTACATTTTGATCCGTGGATAAATAGGCACTTACTTGCTGACCATGAAAACTATTTAGCATAACCCCTTTAGCAGAATAAGCATAATACTGACAATCAGTTTTATTGATACAGTATATAGCTAACTGATTATTTGCATAATAATATTTACTAATCATCGTTTTTTCACCTATTATGCTACTCTTGATTTTATTCATAAGATTATAATTATGAATGCCATTGAGAGACAATATGGTATTACCAGCATGACCATAACTCACTTGTGTATAAGCATTAACCATACCAATAAAAAAACATCCTGTTACAAAAATATATACTTTCATCTGAACTCCTTAACAAGGTTATACTAAACTACCTTTTGAATTAATGGTTAAACAGCAAACTTTCTTTCCTGTAGAAATAAATCATTTAATGGCAAAAACACTTCGTTGCTTATTGCAAGTGTTTTGCTGTAAGCATTTGCAAAACAACTCAACCAGTCAATTTTATCCTCCAACCTGTATAACCCTCCTTCTTTTAATTGTATTCCAAACCCACTTTGATCTGGCAAATAAGTAATAACAGCTGACGAAGATTGATACTCTGATTGAGTATTTACAGCCCCTCTATCAGCTAGGTGTATATGAAAATCAATTTGTACTTGCTGATAACTCCTTTGAGACATATGCAAAATACGATCCCCTCTTAAATTCTTGTCATAAACCTTATCAGCCATTTCATCACCGAAAAGCATTCTTAAATATGGTTTTCTTCCATCTATTTTACTGGTGATAAACTCTACAGGATTTCGTGTAACATAAAATTCATTTTCCGTATTCGGCTCCTCATCTTCCAATGGCGCCACTGCCAAAAAGACACTACTAATATCTGAAGATTTTAGATAAGATAGGATTGGTGTATTTTGAAATATATGTACTGCACTATCATGCATAAAGTTACTATATAAAACTGATGTTAAAGGAATGGCAATAGTATATACGTCAGTTATGTCACCATCATTATTTAATTGCGTGTAATGTGGATAAGTCGCTTCAATGTTACTTTTTTTATCAGCAGCCACCTCTTCCTCAACAGGTAAGATTTCAACTGGCAAATGTCCATTAAGATCAATCATTGATAGTGGGTTAGTATCAGCATAATTATAGGCATTTGTTAACAAATGTTGATCATAAGCATAGCTATCCACCTGCATAAAGCCCTTAGTATTTGGGTTATAATCTCGCGCTTTTAAATAATATAAACCGGTAAATGGATCAAACATATAGCCAGAATATCGAAGTGTAAGATCTAATGCTTCATTTTTTGTCCTCTGTCTTTCACTGTCTGTCGTCTGTCTTCTGTCTTCTGTCTTCTGAACCCCGTAACCACTATACTGAAAAAATACGGCCTGATGATTATCCAGCTCACCAATAACTGAGTGGTGTTGATTATATAACATCAACCGTATATCCTGACGATTAATACTTCGCAAAACTGGCTGGTTTGCAATTAAATAAGCTATATGCTTTTCTAATGTTGCTGATAATTGATTTGATATATTCATTAGCTGGTCATGGCGTGAATAATAATACACCAATAAAGAACTATCATAACTTGACAAGGCGCGTAAGCCATTGCTGTAATAGTAATAATTCATTTGTCCACCCATTGCTTTCTCTGCTCTAATTAATTGATGGGCATAATTATATTGATAGTATGTATCATTAATATCACGCATGACATCACCCTCCATACTATATATCGGGGTGAAATGAGCGTTGATATTTTTAACTTTTTGCGCCACTAACAGCTCATGTGCCCTGCCTAAAGTAGGCATACACAACACCAAGAATAACAATTGACATAATACGCTACCAAAATTTAATCTATCCATAATTTCACTCCTTGCTTTTTCGTCCTTAAAAACTCTAAACAACCTATCCTTTCTAACAAATAACCAAAGGGGAAAGTCAATAGAGAATTACAGAATTTTTTATTTTCAATTAGTTGACTGAGTAATTTGGTCAATAAACTCACAATATGCATCGTCTATTTCTCAATTAGAAAGCGAATTAAGCTACTTTATTTTTCATAAAATAGTCTATTATTTAAACAGTTAAATGATAATTAATCTTAAGGTTAGCGATGAAAAATATACTCCATATAAATCAAATACTTATCGCTTTATATGTCAGCGTTAAAAGACTTGCTGTGATTGCAATCAGCTTACTACTGATAAGCTGCAGCTCGAAGACATCAAATGACGGATCAAGTTCAGTCACTGTATCTGTAACAAGTAACTTACCAGCTGAAATTGCAGAAGATGAATCCGGTATTTATGAAATGACGATAGGAGCCTCTGGGGCCTTAGCAGGCGCAACAAACTCCATTAAACTAAATCCTGTAACATTAGGCGTCATACAAGGTATTGGCTTTCCTGGCGTTGCACTTGCATCCGGTGGTCAAGCACCAGATAATGCATGGACATTACTTAACAATACATCAGGTTTACCAGACTGTCGTATTGGTACTAAGCTAACAAGTGATGACCCAAAATGTGTACTAAAAGCACAGCTACAAGTTACAAGTGTCGGCGCTACAGTCAGTGGTGGTTTTGCTATTGCGACAGATATTGGCGAAGTTGCTGTTCCTGTAACTACGCGCATCGTTTCAAGAAACGCCTCCACTTTGGCGATTGCCCAAATGATATCAACACCGATGATTGGCGAGAGTATTGTGACACAAATAGAAGTGAAAAATAGTGAACAAAGCAGTACATTTATTAATGGATTATCCTTGGTTTTGGCCGAGCCCATTGCTAGCCTTGCAAGTGATATCATCGGCGGTCAAGTCACCACTAACGCTGATGGGAGCAAAACGATTGCATTTGATGACAATGGTCAGGCTAAGAATCTAGCAAAAGGTTCGAGTCATTTATTTAGCTTTAG
>NZ_QLIU01000002.1 GCF_003574425.1 Cysteiniphilum halobium
AAGTTGAACATGGCGTTAATAAGCATTTTAAGTTTAACTGCCTGCGGTGGCGGTGGTAGTTCTGATGGTGGAAGTAATAGCTCACCTACTGCTAAAACAAACCCAAACAACTCAAAGCCAATATCCGATGACAGAAGCGATCACTCATCTACTGCTAAAACAACTCCAACTAAATCAACACCAATATTTGGTGGCAGAAAGGATCACTCATCTATCTCCACAACAAGTCCAACTGAATCAACACCAACATTTGAAGCAACTGCCCCAGAGAGCATTGCTGTAGGTGATCAATTTACAATTGATGTAAAAATGGACGAGTCTCAGCTTTCTTTTAACACCCAATCATACCCCGTAACACTTAAAACTGATAGCACTATTGTATGCGATAGCAAAAAAGAAACCATCTTAGATAGTAAGCCCGAGGTTAAATTTGGTTGCCACCTATCCGTTGATAGTCACACAGATTTACCACAAGAGTATAAGGTTGACTTAAATGTAGAAAATTCAAGCACAGGTGAGCAGATCCAATCTATTGAAAAAAATATTAAAGTAGAACCTGTAGGAATAGTGAAGTTAACTTTTGGATTCGATAATTTTAACTTAATAAATGGAAACCTTAAGTGCAAGGTCTATAACCCATATATTTTCAAGGATTGTGATAACATGGGCGATGCTGATAAAGTTGATAAGACTTTTAAACAAACACTGATGAAGTCATCAAGCTTATATACTATATCCAGCAATAATTATGTCAAATATGACGATTACATAAAATTTATTATAGTGAAGAAAAATGGACAAGATAAATATTCTTTTCTGACACATTATGTTCCTTTGGATGTAACAAAAAGAATATCCATTAGCTATAGTCAAAATTTAAACAAATTTTTTATATTAGGTAATGATAAAAATAAAGATCCAGAAAATCATTTATATGCTTGTGACTTTGATATTAAGCGACTCAAAACACCTAATGCATGTCAAGAAATCAAAATGGATCTAAAAGAGCCTGTGGCAACATTTGATATTTTGCATCAAAAAAATGGTAATGAATATATATACTTTATCAATGAGAAAAACCCAATAGACGCATACACTAATGGTAGCTATACTATCGGAACAGTTTGTTTACTGAATAAAGATGGGCAGCTAAATAACTGCAATAATTTAAAATCACAACAAGGATATAACTCTATTTATGGCTTAATAAAGTACGATCCTGTCATATATGCAAGACAAGATTAATAGCATAAAAATCAACAGAATAAGCAATTTTGTAAGGACCGATGAGTGATTAAGAGAAATAAGAATTTACTGTTTGGCATCATTTCTATTTTGTTTATTGCAGTGAATTTACGCGCACCTATTACAGGAATTTCACCAATTATTGACACAATTGGTTTATCACTACACCTTACAAGTACAGCATTAGGACTGTTAACGACAATCCCTTTATTTATGTTTGCTCTGTTTTCAATTCTTACTCCATATATCAATAAAAAGTTAAAGCTAGAATATAGCCTATATATTTCATTATTTTTAATCTTGCTTGGTATCTTAATCAGACCTTTTTTCAGCGTATGGCTCTTATATTTGGGAACTGCTATTATCGGTATTGGTGTCAGCATCTCAAATGTACTTTTACCGAGTTTAATTAAACGCGATTACCCTAACCATATCAGTGTAATGACATCACTTTATGCCTTGATGATGGCTATTGGCACCTGGATTAGTGTCAGTATTGCAGAACCCTTACTTACACTAGGGAATCGCCTCAATAGCAGTCTATCTGGATGGCAACTCGTCATGCTCTCTGTGGGATGCCTAACTATAATAGCCATTGTATTATGGTCTATATTTATTCAGCGATCTCGTCATTACAGCGTTACACCAACATCATCAACATATAAAACAGAAAAGATATATCATTATAAAGAAGCTTGGCAACTTACTTTTTTGTTTAGCGTCAATGCGATACTATCGTATATCTTTTTTGCATGGCTTCCTATTATGCTCAAAGATAAAGGCTACACAGAAGAGATTGCTGGCTACATAGCAGGCTTCTTCCAATTACTTGCAGCTATATCTGGAGTGATTCTAATCCCTGTCATGCGAAAATTAAAAGACCTACGTGCGCTTACTACCATATTATATATCTGCGTATTTATATCTCTATTATTACTCAATTTTGCTCAAAACCATATTGTATTAGTTATATTTACGCTCATCCTATCCTTTAGTTTGGGGGGAAGCTTTATCATCAGCTTATCTTTGATTGGCTTAAGAAGCATCACACATCAACACGCCGCTAGTTTGTCTGCAATGATGCAAGCACTAGGATATCTTATTGCAGCACTTGGACCAGTCATTATTGGCTACATTTATCAGCAAACAGCAGGCTGGTTTATTCCGCTAATAGTATGCAGTCTCATTAGTGTCATGGGAGTGATTCTATCAGTATTTGCTGCACATCCTAGAAAAATAGGAGACAAGCCATAAAGTTCTGCACGTTTAAGCACTGCCTTTGTCTATACTGATCATGCGAATACACACATAAAGCATTTTACAGCGTTTAATGTCCAAGATTTTTTAATATTTTATGACTCTTATCAAGAAAAAATCACTCAAAGTCGACATTCTATAAAATGATTTGTGATCGGTATATACTCATCATACGTCATTTTGCTTGTCATAAGTTAAAGTCAGCTTAGATTTTGCTTTATGATATATCAACTATACCGCTCGTAAATCATTTTGCGGTGTTCAGTGCCGAAGAAGTTTTTGATGCTTTTGGGTGATTGGATTGCAGGTAATAGCTAGGACTATTGCCAAAGTTCAATCACCCAAAAGGGTGTAAAATTCAATGGCAGAAATGCTGTAAAATGGTTTATGAGCGGTATATAACCATCGTAAATCATGTTGTGGTGGTTAATGTCAACGAAGTTCTTGATACTTTTGAGTTATTAAGTTACAGGTAACGGCTAAGACTATTATCAATATTGCATAACTATTACATAACTCAAAAAAACAGGAAAACATAAATTTTTTGAGGAGAAAAATTATGAATTTAGGAGATCTTTTAATTAGAATCGCTAAGAAATTAAATATTGAAACTGCATTTGGCGTTCCAGGTGATTATGTCATGAGTTTTCTTGATTACTTTGAAAAAAAAGAAAGTGACGTAACATTATGCGGTACCTGTAATGAACTCAATGCTGGGTATGCAGCTGATGCTTATGCTAGAATGAATGGTTATGGTATGGTCACTGTCACATCAGGGCCAGGAGAAATGAGCCTAGTTAACGCAATAGCTGGTAGCTATGCTGAAAACATTCCTGTTTTAATGATTGTTGGTTGTCCAAATGAAGGTTTACTTGAATCTCAACTTCCCATCCACCATAGTTTAGGAAACTTTATAAGTCCGCAATTTAACACTGCTTTTAGTTTATTCACATCAGCTACAGCGAATATCACAAGGCATAACACCATCGAAGAAATAATACGCGTTGTGAGCAGTATGATCAAACAAAAAAAACCCGTTTATCTAAATATTCCTGTTAATCTTTTTGATATGGACGTTTCTGAATATGTTGAAGATGTACATTTTCTTGGCAATATTGAACAAAAGTTTATGGATAACGCTGTCAAAAAAGTGACTTCAGCCAATCACCCACTCCTCATTATAGGTAATGATGTAAAAGGAAGTGAATTAGTGATTAAGCAGTTTATAGAAAATCATAATATTCCTTATGTATCCACCTATGCCAGTAAAGGCATTATTGGAGAGGACCACCCTCTTTTCTGTGGTATATTTGCAGGTAATTTCTCCACACCAACAACAACTGATCTTGTAAAGAAATCGGATTGCGTCATCTCTATTGGTACTTTATATAGTGACTTTACTTCAGGAGAATTTACGAGTAATAACTATATTGATAAAAAAACTAAGATTGTTATCAATAGAAATTGTTATCGAGTAGGTAAAGAATACTTTGCTTTGAACATCGATTATGATCGTTGTCTAGAGAATTTATTTTTAACCTTAAACGATAAAATCAAAAGCTTTGATCAATTTAAAAATGAATATTTTAACCATCTCAATAATGACACAACTTTTAATGAAAAATTAACAGGTGATAAATTAACACATGATAAGTTTTGGCAATTTGCCTCTCAGCATATTCTTAAAGAAAATGATACTGTTATCGCTGAGGCAGGATGCTCGTTATTTGGTATGCTGCCAGAAAGGATACCTAAAGGCGTAGAATTTATATCTCAGCCTAAATGGTCCTCAATAGGATACACTTTGCCAGCAGCTCTTGGTGCTTCAGTATCCAAAAGAAATACAAGAACAGTTTTATTTATTGGTGATGGATCCTTTCACTTAAGTGCACAAGAGCTCTCAACAATAAGCGCTTTGAATCTTAACGTTTGTATTTTCATTATCAATAATGATGGCTATACAATTGAACGTGAAATACATGGAGCTAATGCAAAATACAATGATGTTCCTAAATGGGATCATATTCTATTTGCGCATTCTGTTGGCGTTAGACACACGCTAAAATCTGAAAACTTTGATGATTTATCTGAAATTGATGCATTTTTAGATAAAAAGGGCACTAAGTTGGTAGAACTTCTGTTTGACAAACGTGATAAACCCAAATTATTAAAATCTTTTGCAGAAGCCCTTTTTGTTCCTGAAAAAGCATGAATTTATTAATGTCTTATCGATGCAATCTTTTTCTTAACATATTAAGTAGATTTTGTTATGTGTATTAGACACGAAATCATACTGGCAAATATGTAGTGGTTCTGGGGGAGTTTATGTTGTCTTATTTAGGTCAATTCACACTTAATTTATCCTTAGCTTTATACTTTATACACTTTCTGCCCCAACTTTATCATAATATTTATAAGCCTAATTACAATAACATTAGTTTAAATACACAGGTAATGTATCTAGGGGCCACATCTCTAGACTTAATTTACGGTCTGGGCTTTAATTACCAATGGCAGTATATTGCTGTCGATATCGTTTATTTATCGACTTTAAGCATTCAACAATTTCAACTCATGTATGCTCGTATTTTTTCAATATTTATTCACATATTATCATTTCTATGGATTATATTCATAGTAATCACTGCGGTGGTTTTAGTTAGATTAGGACATAAATCACAAGGCTTTCACATTGGATCAAATGATAATCTTATTTTTTGGATATCAGGTTACATTAGCTCTTTTTTATGGATTATTCTTTGGTTTCCCCAAATTATTAAAAACTTTTTTTATAAAACATCAGGGGGGTACTCACTGCCTTTTATTGTTATTGGCGTCATTATTACATTAAGTGATATTACAAGTGCATTAATATATCACTGGAAATGGTTAAACCTTCTAACAAGCATTATTAATTTTCTATCTTATTTTTGTCTGTTTATCCAAAGCTGTAGTCTTAAAAAACAGCAATTATATAGCAAAATTTAACATAAGGAATAAATATGCTACTTACTAAAGCAAACTATCAAAACCTTATAAAACATGGAATAGTAGAAATTGACACCAATGCATTATGTTCTCAAACTTTATCAAACAGCCTAAGTCAATTTGTTAACAAGGATGACAGCTACAAAAAAAAATATTTACAGAAGAATTATAGTTTTGGTTTTGATGGATATTCTTACTTAGGTCAAAAAGACAGTACGAATCAATATAGTTTTGACTTGCTTCACACTTTCGTCCTATCTAACCTACATGATTCAAGAGATTTTCCTCATGAATTCCAACATTTTTTCAATACACAGTGGAATATTCTACTAAATACCATTCAATATATTGAACAACAATTAATTAATTAATTATATTAATTCAAAATCATTATATGCTTTATACCATAACATCAAACATATGATTTCCTGTAATCACTACCCCAATCTGGAGAGTATTCGATCTAATCATGCAAATAGCCATCGATTGTCTGAACATTTAGATGTTTCACTATTCACCATTTTTCCATTTGGAATACCCGATGGGTTCGAATATAAAAATAATCTAACTGGAAAATGGTGCCATCTAGGGGCAACAAATAAGATAGTTATATTATGTGGCTTTTTACTGGAGTATTGGAGTCAAAATAAATTCAAGGCATGTACACATAGAGTTTCACTTCAACACAAGGATGAATCTTTAAGGCAATCTTTTGCATTTTTTTCTATACCTGCCCCAGGTTTAAAGTTTTATTGTTTGGATAATGCAATACAAAGATCCACTTGCGACTATTTCAAATCATATCTTGATCTATTTTAATCCCTCTTTATGACATTTCGCTGATAGCCAAGTCCTGTAATAGATAATTCGATAACATCGCCTTCTTGTAGATAATGCGGGGTATTACCTAATATTTCCTCTTCTAATTGCACACCATGTGGCGTGCCTGTGAGAATGATGTCTCCGGCTTGTAGTGTAAAATATTTGCTTAACTCTGCTAACAGATGCGGTATTTCAAAAATCATACTCTTGGTATTGCCATTTTGCTTGATTTCCCCATTCAATTTAGTACAAAGATGCATATTCACTATATCAACGTCATCTGGTGTCACAATAAATGGACCAAGAGGACAAAAGCTATCGCTTGATTTCCCCATTTCATGTTGACCTGGTTGCTGGAGTTGTAACGATCGCTCAGAAACATCATTAGCAATACAAAACCCTGCAATATACTCATATGCATTTGCTTTATCAATATACTTGGCAGGCTTTGAAATTATCACCCCAATTTCGTTTTCATAATCTAACTTATAGCAATCACGAGGAATAAACACAGGATCATATGGTCCTGTGATGCTACTAACTGGTTTTTGAAAAAATATAAAGTGTTCTGGTGGGACACGCGGACCACCAAAAAAATTTACCCTTTCCAAATGATCAATATAATTCATGCCAACTCCCACTATTTTTCGTGGGTTTTTGCACACTACAGGACAG
>NZ_QLIU01000003.1 GCF_003574425.1 Cysteiniphilum halobium
TTTTCTTCGTGTACAGAGAAGTGAGCTTATTAAGTTAAGAAATGAATACTTTCTATATGTTAGGTTAATAAAGGTAAAGGCTGCTAGAAAGTCAATTGTTATGCCAAAGCGAGCAGATGATTCTATAGTAGATGCATAACTAAAAATCCACATCAATGAAACATGTGCAGACATCATAAATAATTCTTTTCCTCTACTCATAAAAGCAATACGAAAGTTTTCAATAAGTTGACCTCTACACATTTCAAAGAAATTAAAAAATACAATTGCTATGGTACAATTAAAAAACAGTACAAAAAAGGCGTTATAATTTTGTCCTAGTTTATAAACTAATATTTGTGATACAACAAAGCTAGCAATATAAAGGTAAACATATAAAATTCCCATGCGATGACTCCCCCTCTCACCTTTGAATATCACAAAATATTTTTGATGTAGCGATCGTACATCATCATCTAAAAATTGTAAAACTGAATTTTAGAAATGCTCTTTTTTGCTTCTGATTATAGTAACTAAAATAATGAGACAGATGCTACTATGGGGTAGATATACCCTCTACCGAGCGGTTACAGTTCTTTTGCAAACCTTTTACTAAAAAATCACTTAATAACCTTATATTTGAGGCTCTACTTACAGGCTTATAATAAATATAAAAATTTAAAGGTGGGGTAACAATATCAAGTTCTATTTCAATCAGTTCACCTACATTCAATTCATTTTGAACTAGATCTTTACTAACCCAAATAATTCCTAAGCCATCTATAGCTGGCTTAACTAAATTGTCTGTAGAATCCGTTATGTAACGAGGATTAATTCGAATTTTCTCATTTTCACTAAACTCCCAGCTTAAATCTGTAGAGTCTTTTATATTGAGTAAGCATGCATGATTAATTAGATCACTGATTTTTTTTGGACATCCATATTTTGTTATATATGATGGTGATGCAAATAAACTTTTAGAAGAGGAGAAAACAGGGAGTTTAATAATATTTTTATGCACTAAATTAATATTGCTAATAGCAATATCTGCTTCTCCACTAAAAATTCTATAAGGCGAGTTACTGCCACAAAGAGTTAATTGAATTTTAGGATACTTTATTAAAAACTCAGTAGTTATTTGATTTACCCATTTTTTATTAATACTTGTAGGTGAAACTAAAGTTAATTTACCAGATGGTTCTATATTAAAGCTATCTATAGCTTCCCGAGCGAATTTAAGTTCCTCAATGATTTTAATAGCATGATTATTTAATAGTCATGTGTGTTAAAAGTACATTTTAAATGCAATTTCACTGAATGGGTAATGCAACTTATTTTTTCATTATTACATATTGTGCCACTAGTGCCTTTGCCCATAGGTAACTAAAGGTGCCAATATAAACACCTCCTAAAACATCACTTAGATAATGTTGTGTGCTTAAGACTCGACTAATAGTAATAACAAGTGCGATGATAATACATAACACAGTGAACTTTTTGTTTGCCACTAAATGGGCTAAACCTAATAAGCCTGCAAATCCAAGAGTGGCATGTCCTGATGGGAAACTGTTGAATAGGCGTTTGTGCGACAACCAGTGAAATCCATATAAACCATCTTGTAAGAACAGCTCAGGACGATAGCGTGCAAGAGTCACTTTGATCACTGTCGCTACAGCAATCGAGATAAATAAACTTACTGTCCATACGAGTAAGTGAGGATTCAATTTAGTGCGTATTTTTTGCCAAATACAGATAAGCACAAGAATAATAAAAAGAACAAACCAATGATCCGGATCAAAAATAAATGACAGAAGATTGGAAAGTTTAATAAGAATATTATGCTGAAGTTGCTCACTAATTAATATGACTAATAAACGATCAATGTAAATATAACTCAGTGCACAAATAATAAAAGTAATAATACCATAGAGCAATGTGTTTTTGATGAGTTTTTGGAAGTTGCCGGTCATAATGAGTCTGTTCCTTTTTAAGATGGCAAAAGCGTAGCTTTTTTTAGCAGATAAATAAAGCATTGTTTAGTAATCTAGCTAACAAGCAAAAAGTATTTTAAGTTTAGGTGGGATATTATTTAACCCCAAGCTCAATCAAGCGCTCATCCAAAAATGCGTCAGCAGTTGGGTATTTATCAGATAAATATACATCAGCTTTTGCATGCATAAAACACGGTATTGACATGCGATCAACACCCTGTGCTTCACCTTCAGGTTTCACCACACGATGTTTAGTGGCAATGTATTCAAAGTTGGTCATCTCTTGTAGCATATCGCCAATATTGATGATAATGGATTGAGGCTTGCAGGGTACTTCATACCATTTATCTTCTTTGTGTGCGTAAACCTCCAAGCCCGGTGAGGAAGCAACTGGTAAAAGTGTGATTAAATTAATATCCTCATGTGCTGCAGCACGAATTGCACCTGGTTCTTCATCACCTTTGATGGCAGGGTAATGTAACACACGAAATAATGTACGATCAAATGATAAAGCTTCTACTAGTGGCATGTGGAGTTTTTGGGAGGTCTTTGGATCCATATGATCATCAATCCATTGCAGTAAGGTCTTGCCAAGCTCAAACAGTTTCTCAAACAGTTCGCGTGCTTTGTTAGAGACTTCTTTAGGATAACGCCCATTAGGAAAATACAAATGAAAATAATGTTTAAGATCACGTGTAGTTTCACCCTTGGCAGTTTCTGAGATGTCCATTGGAAAGTAACCATCTTGAGTTGTTTTATCATAATAATAATTGTGGGCAGCTTTTGAATTAATAAATTCACGCCATTCACTATACACATCTTCAATGAGTTGCCAGTTGATAGGATGTGTTTCTAATACGCCAAATCCTGTTTGTTTCAAAGAGTCGGTAAAGCGCTTTGCCGCGTTTTTGGCATAGTAATCAACACTTAAAATTTTCATTAAAAACACCTACTTTATTGGTTTAATATGACGCTGGCATGCTAAATAGCAAAGGCATACCTGTCAAGAGGGGACGTGATTATACCTGATGTGCTTCGATAACTTTTCATCAAATGTCAATTTCTTTTAGGTTTTTTAGAAAAAATTTGATAGAATGCTGCAAAATTTCGACATCTGTATTTATCAAATCTTGCTATTTGACGCTTGGCCTTGTCAAGTAATTAAATAGCATTGAGATGTAAGATATATAAACAAAAGGGTATATAAAACGATGGCATTAGAACATTTGTTGCATCCGACAACAGTGAATAACCTTGAGAAAAATGATAAAGAAGCAAAGATTATTTTGGAACCTTTAGAGCGTGGTTTTGGCTATACGCTTGGATTTTCATTAAAACAAATTTTAGCCAATGCTTTATCAGGTGCTGCGTTAACGCGTGTTAAGTTTAACGATGGTGATGATTTGTCTGTTAAGTTGCCAACGACTGAAACAGTAGAAGAGATTTTGCTTAATTTACAAGCCATTGAGTTTAAACTGTCTCCTGAACACAAGACAGCTGAGATTGCAATTAAGCTTTCAGGTAAGGCAAAAGAAATCTATGCGGCAGATTTAACGGTTTCTGAAGGTCTAGAGATTTTAAATCCTGATGTTTATATCTGTCACTATGAAGGTAAAGAGAAGCTCTCAATCGATGGTCACATTGATCTAGGCGTCGGTTATATTGCTGCCGAGCAAAACTTTGCTGATGGCTGGTTTATGCTAGATGCGTCTTATTCGCCAATCGTGAGCTGCAGCTATAATGTTGAGAATGCGCGTGTTGCACAAAAAACTGACTTGGATAAATTAATCCTTGAAATCAAAACAGATGGTAGTTTAACACCATCTGAAGCGCTAAGCTTGGCAGCACAAAAAATTCAAACGCAAATGTCAAATATTGTTGATGAAGATGAGTTGGCAGAACGTTTGTATGTTGAAGAAGAGCCGCAAATTGATCCGTTCTTACTAAAAACAGTTGAAGAATTAGATTTAACGGTACGTTCAGCAAATTGTTTAAAGTCAGAGAATATTCGTTACATCGGCGAGTTAGTGCAGCGTACTGAATCTGAGCTTATGAAAACACCAAACTTTGGTCGCAAATCTCTGAATGAAATCAAAGAAAAATTATCTTCTTATGGTTACTCACTGGGGACAATCGTGGATGATTGGCCAAAGGAGTTAATCTAAAATACCTTGATAAAAAATTATGGCTACTTTGCCCACTTTTACCGTTTAAGTGTTGGCGCCTAAGCTGAAGACATTTGTTGTCTTTATACCTCTTCCCTTTGACTTTGCTAAGTACAGTATTTTTTTTGCTATGATTTTTATGATTATTGTATTAACGATCACATAGATGTATTGCAAACGTTTGCTGACTTTGCAGGAATAAAACTCAGGATTACTGCAATAATCAATCCAATTAAGATAGGCAATAAGGCAGTTTGAAATCCGCCTAAGGTGTTGGCATTACATTGATAAGCCGATTGATACCAACTTAAAATCCAACCGATTAATGGCTGCAATATTGGTCCGCCCAGACCAATAATAATCATATTGGTAAATCCCATTGCCATACCTTGGGCATCGGGATGAGATAGCTTTTCAATAGAGGGGAATGGCAGAATATACGCACCGGAGCCAAAACCAAGTAGGAAAAGTAAAATATTGCCAAGATAAAAAGGTATCGCGATATATAACAGGATGATAAAGCTAATCAGTGTAATAAGGCTAAATAGTTGCATCACATAACTACAGCGAATTTTGTTAGCAAGCCAACCACTGCCAGCAGCGCCAACAGCAGCACCTATAAAGATAAGTGCCGTGGCATGGGCAGCGTGATTGCCTTGATCTGGATAAAGCACTTGAATAAAACCAATACTCCAAAGAGAAGCAAAGGCGCTAATAATGGTGAAAATTAATCCGCCAAATAAGCTATAACGCCACACATCAGTATCCTTTAGTAATACTATAAAATGCTTTAGCGTATGTGTTTGACAATTTGTTTGTTTGTCAATCTCACAGCACTCATGCGCATTACCTTTAACAAAAATTAAAATCAAAGCAGCAAGTGCTAAGCCGATCACTGCACATATAATCATTGCTGCACGCCAACCATAGTCGTTGACTGCATGCTCAAGAAAATAATCTCCTGCAGCTCCTCCAAGCATGCCCATCATTTCAAGCAATCCAGCAACAATGGTGAATCTCTTGGGAAACCAGCGTGCTGCAAGATACATGGCACAAGCAACACCTGGTGCACTGGCAATACCCATGATAATACGAGAGGTATTTGCGGTAGCAAAATCTTCAGAAAAAGCAAAACCCAGTGTGCTTAAACTTAAGATAAGTGCACCAATAAATAAGGTCTTTTTAGGTCCAAATTTATCGATAATAAAGCCAGATGGGATTTGCAAAAGGATGTAAGGGTAGAAAAATGCAGAAGATAAAAAGCCAATTTCAGTCAAGTTAATGCATAAATCACGCATTAACGTTGGCACCATTAAGCTGGTTGATCCTTGTAGTAGAAATTGATAGAGCACAAAAAAGCCGCCAAGAAAGCAAATCCAAGCGGCAAGTATATTTCGTCGTCTGATCATGAGTTTATCACTAGCGCATTTTTAATGTGCCTTTTATACTGAAAAAACAGCGAAATGTCGAAGGGTGTTTGTGGTTTTTTTATGTTATTACATCAGTTGCTTATTGATCATTTCCGCTAGATGGTAGGTGATAACATAATATGCTTGTTCATCACTAATATGAAATTGAGGATCTTGCATGTTGTTATTAATGCTTTGTGCAAGCATTGTTGATAAGGTAAACATTACATTGGCAAACATATTATCCTTAGCGTTTTTAATGTTATTGTAATCTGCCGCGATCGGTTGACCTTCCATTGTTGTGGTTAAAAGAAACTTTAATGCATTTGTAGTGTCATTAAAGCCAGATTTCTGTAATGCACTATGTACCATATTTTTTATTTGATTAGGTATTAATGGAATTGAAATATCTTCGCCTAGAAATTTAAACGTATAAGTAAGGTTCAAAAAGCCATCAATTGCTGCCGATATATCGTTGGCTGCTTCAGACAACTGTTGAACCTTGGCATTGGTTTGTACGTTTTGCAAAGCAGAAACAACCATATCTTGATTGATAGCATAGATTGTTTCAATAGCCATGCCACGGGCTTGATAATAGCTATTAAATGCATTAGTTGGAATGCTGTAAGCTAACGCATTGAATTTAACATATGTATTTTGCGCTTTTACAAGGTCACTATTGTTCTGTGTCATATTTATTGCATGAACTGCCATATAGTTTAGTAAATAATTAAACTCATAAGCATTTTGTGATGTGGCGTCATATGCATTAAGAAATGCCACGCGAGCATTCCATAGTTGTTGCAAGTTAGTACTTGCATTGGTCAATGACTTATCCATTTGATCAATTTTTGGAAAACTACTTATAGTATCAGATAAATCATGTAAAAATGCATCATAGTACTTTATTGTTGCTTGGAACTCTGGCGCATGATAGAACGCATTGTATTGCTTTGAAGCTAATGAAACAAAGTTAGCAGCATGTACAGTAGCTGCAATATATTTATTATGTTTAGCGCTTTTGATAGTCAACTCTAATTGCTCAATATTAGTTGGTTGTGGTTTGCCATCTTTTGGAAAGCTAATATTATTTACTTTTTCAACAGCCTCTGTGACATCCCTTTTTTCGACACCAACTGAGGCAAAAGCTGTAGTTGATAACATAAGACTACTCGCAATTATTAAACTTAATTTTTTCATTTTCTTCTCCGTGTATGTTTGTGTTGCATGAGGGAATTTACTGTTTTTTGATCAATGATGGAAATTAACATTGCTGATAGGAATATTAGTTTTTTAAATAACTGAAACTTTTACACTAAAATTCTGTGCGTATTTCATCTTTGCATGTGTATCTTACTTGTGAATCATTTATTGAAAGTTCAATGTAGTTGTTGGATTGCAGATAATAGCTGTCCTTGATAGAGTCTTTGGGTGCCGATTTGCTAAAACAATGAAATGATTCATCGTTTCTTAAGCATCCGTTATTAGCAATATCAAAGAACTTAAAAGAACGAGAAATTCAATGGCAGAAACACTATAAAATGGTTTGCGAGCGGTATATAATGCCGTTACCTTTTTTCAAGTAAAGTAGTCATGAAATTTAATAAAATCACTGCATGTACACTTGCAATTTTAAGTATCAGTACGTTGGCGGGTTGTTCGTCAACGAGTCATTTTTTCCGTAATCGTGATTTTGATTACGCACGCCAACCTGTTGAGCAAAATAAACCACTAGAAGTGCCAAAATCTGTTTCAACAGACCCTAATATTCATCCGGCATTGGTTATTCCTAAAGGGCAAACAAGCTTTACTAAAGATGAGTTGTCTCAAGCGCAAAATGCGATGTTGCCACCTAACTTTGTGTCGAATTATGATGTTAGTGCCGTTGAGCAAAAACAGCTTTATATCGTCTCAACGAAACTAAATTATGACAAAGACAATCAAGCTAAACTTGTTGTTTATGAGCCTTATGCGGTAACGTGGCTGATTGTTGAATCTGCGTTAAAAGACAAGTTGCCTAACATAACGCTTGAAAAGACAGATCAAGATAATAGTCGTTTTGTCGTTAAAGACAAAGCTTCTGGTGAGTCTTATTACATCTTTGTTGCACATGTTAAAAATGAATTCAGACGTGCTGAGTTGTCTTTGTTTAACATGGATGAAAAGCCTGCTGTTACCAAAGCGGCAAGTAGCATTGTTGAGCAAATCCAAAAATCGATAGAAGGACAAAAAGTTACTGAAGAAACATTGGTTAATGCTCAATTTGGCTTTATTAATAGCGAAAATGGTTTGAAGTTCCAGCTTTATACTAAGGATAAAGTTGTATCTATTGTGTTTGTCGGTAATACAGGTGTAATTCGTAAAACCCTGGAACGTGCATTAAAAGACGCAGGCTATAAATATGTTGCATATGATGCAAAAGAGCAAACGATTCTGTTTGAGGATGGCAAGAATCGGAGTTATTTGTTGTACTTGTATCCATACACACAAAATGGTTCGATCTTTAGTGATATGAGTAATTGGCGTAATTTCTTTAGAGAAGAGCAAAAACAATTAAGGGTTTCACTTTTTGATATCAAACAGGTACTGATTCCAGTGGATAAAGCAAAGCCAATTTTGGCTGCAATTGCATCACATATTCCACTTAAATAACAGATAAAAGGCAATAAAAATGGTTAAAGAGTTGATATACCAGGGTAAGGCTAAGTCAGTCTATCATAGTGAAGATGCCGATAAAGTCATTATTGAGTATCGTGATGATGCCACAGCATTTAATGGTGTTAAAAAGGAGGCTCTGGCCGATAAAGGGCGTGTTAATAACTTATTTAATGCCTATATTATGCAAAAACTTGAACAAGAAGGTGTGAAAACGCATTTTGTTAAAGTTTTAAGTGATAATGAAAGCCTAATGAAACGACTTGAAATGATCCCTGTTGAATGTGTAGTGCGTAATTACGCTGCGGGTGGAATTTGTAAGCGCTTGGGTCTTGAAAAAGGCATGAAGTTCAATAAGCCCGTGTTTGAATTCTTTTTAAAAGATGACGCTCTTGGGGACCCAATGATTAATACATCACATATTTTAAGCTTTAATTGGGCAACGGCATCAGAAATTCACTTTATGCGTGAAGCGACTTTTAAGGTGAATGATATTTTATCTGGAGTTTTTGCTAAAGCAGGCTTGTTGCTAGTTGATTATAAGCTTGAATTTGGACGCTTTAAAGGTGAGATACTACTAGGGGACGAGTTTAGTCCTGATGGATGTAGATTATGGGATAAAGAAACAAAAGAGGTATTTGATAAGGATCGTTTTCGCCAAGATTTAGGCGATGTGATCGGACATTATAAAACCGTCGCTAGACGTATAGGATTGAGTTTATAATATTATCAGGATATTATTTAATCATCAAACTTCTCATTTTCAAATTCATAAGAAATTTCCTTTAACTGATCATTGATAAACTTGAATTTAGTTTTACTTACAATCAAGCTATCTTTCGGATCCACCTGTTTATACGTTAGCGTTGTGCTATTGGACTTTCTATAGTTGCGTGTATAACTAGGTTCGCCACAGCTTTTGGCTATTTCAGCTTGGCTTTGACCTAAGGTAAGAGCCGTGCCATTACAGGTTAGCTGAATATTGGACACAGATGCTTTATTACCTGCTGCATAGCTATTAGTGCTAAGTAATAACAAACTCGCTGGAATAAGTAATACAAATAATGATTTTTTCATTGGTATTCTCCTTAGTTGATAAACAATGCGAGGCATTCTTAAGCGTAGAATATCATTCTGATTCGTCAAGCTTTTTATAAGGAAGTTCTAAGATTAAACATTGGGCATGTGCATAATCAAGTATCATTTGACCGAAAATTTGTAAGCGCCAGCCAGTATTGAGCTTGTTGCTGCCCATATGTTTAGGGTTGATTAGTTTTTGATAGAGAAAATGTTTAAGTTCTTGCTTTGATGATACCAATGCTACTGGTAACCGCATTTTGTTAGCCATTTCGGATAGGTGTTCAAAACATAATCGTAATAGCTCTTGATTGATCTTAATACGTGTACATTCAATAAAGCTAGTATCATACTTAACATCTGTTGATTGTAATATTTGGATGACTTGAGATCCAAAGCGTTGTGTTTTTTTGTGTGAAAGGATGTTTTTATCACTGATAGACTGTACATCTACTGGATTTGATTTGACAAGGTTTAGAAGCTCTTGATCTGAAAGTATATAACGTGTCACCCAGTTTTTGCTTTGCGCATACTTTTCACGCCAGATTGCCAGTTGGATTAAATGTGTACGTGCAGAAGCGTTCAAGCGTGCCAAATGATATTTAAATTTTAAAGGCGCATCGACAGTGTGATTAAAATGAACCTTTTGGATAAAATGCATTTCTTCTTCAAAGGCTCTTAACCATGCTGTTTTCTTAAGTTGATCTGTTAGGAGTTTTTGGCATTGAATCAGTGAGATAACATCAGACTTTGCATAGGCTATTTGTGCATTTGACAATGGACGTTGACGCCAGTCAGACATTTTTTCATCTTTGTTTAAGTCATCAAATCCTAAATAATTTAACGTGTTACTAAGCGACAATTGATGATCGTGACCTAAAAATGCCATGGCAACTTGCGTATCAAATATGCTATTAAATGTGCAGTGTAAATAGTGTTTGAGAATCTTGATGTCATTTTCTGCAGCATGCATGATTTTGAGCGTGTATTTATTAGCAAAAAGTGGATTTAATAGCTGTAAGTTAATATCAGCAGATAAAGCATCAATCAGATAGATGTGATTAGATGTTGCTATTTGGATAAGACATAACTCAGGGTAATATGTGTTGCGCCAATAGAATTCAGTGTCTAGTGCAATCATTGATTCTGCCATGAGTAGCTGCACAATGGTCTGTAAATCATTATTATTTGTAATCATTGATAGTGACTGTCATCTCACAAATGCTTCATCTTACAAATAAAAGTGAGAAATACAAGTAAAATAGCTCATATCTTTACAGCAATATTGGGAATTTTACGCTATACTATGGTCAAAATCTCACAAGCAAGTATGCGTATTAATCAATTTTGGCTTTGAGTGTTTGACCTAAACAGTCTAAGCTAATCTGCAAATAGGGTGAGCATATTTCCTTATGAGGTAGCCTAAAACATGGGAGCAAGGTAATGATAAGAGTGCTTTTGGTTGATGATCATGATTTGGTAAGGCTTGGTATCAAGAGGCTATTAAGTGACGTGAACAATATTGAAATTGTTGGTGAAGCAGCAAGTGGTGAAGAGGCGATTACGCTAACCTCTAAACTGTTACCAGATCTAATTTTGATGGATGTTAAAATGCCTGGCATGGGTGGGTTGGAAGCGACAAAGCGTATTGCTAAAACTTACCCGCAGATCAAAATTTTGATTGTGACAGTTTACGGCGAGGAACCTTACTTATCCAACACGTGT
Organism: Cysteiniphilum halobium; assembly: GCF_003574425.1. GTDB lineage: Bacteria > Pseudomonadota > Gammaproteobacteria > Francisellales > Francisellaceae > Caedibacter > Caedibacter halobius. Next base: position 11,002 of record NZ_QLIU01000003.1, read on the forward strand.
GTTGCAAGCAGGTGCTTCTGGTTATATGACCAAAGGAGTTAGTATTGATGAGATGATTCAAGCGATTAAAACGGTTTATGCTGGAAGGCGCTATCTGTCACCTGAAGTTGCACAACAGCTTGCATTAAAACATTTAAGTCATGATGATGAGTCGCCATTTGATGTGCTGTCAGAGCGTGAAATGCAAGTATTAATCATGATTACCAGTGGTCAAAAAGTCAATGAAGTAGCGGATCAGTTGTGCTTAAGTCCAAAGACTGTCAATAGTTATCGCTATCGTTTGTTTGAAAAATTAGGCATTGACAGTGATGTTGAATTAACACATATGGCAATTAGACATAAACTGATTGATCTTGAAAGTAACAAAGAATAACGTTTTTAAATTCATTTTACCTATATGTTTGATGCAGATAATGCTGAAAATGCCAAGCGCGCGTTTGATCTGGATTCTTTTTTAAAGCATTTAACAACACATCCAGGCGTTTATCGTATGTATGATAAAGCACATACGATTTTATATATTGGCAAAGCTAAAAATCTCTATAAACGTGTCAATAGTTACTTTAAAAAGGGTGCTAAAGATATCAAAACACAGACTTTAGTTGAACAAGTAATGTTTATTGATGTCACGGTGACACCAAGTGATTATGATGCTTTTTTATTAGAAAGTGCGCTCATTAAAAAGCATAAACCTAAGTATAATATTTTATTTAAAGACGATAAGAGTTATCCTTATTTGTATTTAAGTGATCATGTCTTTCCAAGGCTATCAGGCTTTCGAGGTAAACCACGTAAGGCAGGGCAGTTTTTTGGACCTTTTGTATCTTTATCATCAATGAAGGAAACTTTGATCTTACTGCAAAAACTTTTTCCAATTAGACAATGTGAAGATAGTTATTTTAATCATCGTTCACGTCCTTGTCTGCAATATCAAATTAAGCGTTGTAGTGCGCCTTGTGTCAATAAAATAAGTGCCAAAAATTATAAAATACAAGTTGATCTTTTGGCCAAATTTATGCGTGGCAAGCTCACCTCTGTGTTGGAGGAAGTCTCACAAAAAATGCAAGATGCAGCCAATGAGGAAAATTTTGAACTTGCTGCACAGTTGCGCGATCAATTAGCATTACTAACTAAACTGCAACAGCAGCAATTCTTAGATAAGCTCAATAATAAGCGTTTGCATGTACTGGGTATTTTACAAGAGGCGGATAAGGTCTGTATTACCTTGGTCAGTATTGAAGAGGGTAAAGTTACAGATGATAAGCATTGGTTTGTGACGCAAGATGGTAGTACATTAACAGATATTTTAGAGGCTTTTTTATCACATTATTATTTAGCAGAGCCACGTACAATTTGGCCTGAAGAAGTCATTTTACCGAAGGAAGTTCATGTGTCAGCATCTTTACTGGTAAGTATTGCACAAAAGGCTGAACGACAGATTAAATGGATTACAGAAGCTATTGCTGATAATGCTAAGTGGCAAAAACTTGCCTTAATCAATGCGCGCCAAAAATTACAAATGAACTTGCAATCCAAACAGCAATTTGTTCAGCGTTTTGAGGCTTTGGCAAAGTGGCTTGGTATGTCAGCGATTAAACGTATCGAATGTTTTGATATCAGTCACCACCAAGGTGAGGCTACTGTTGCTTCATGTGTTGTATTTGATCAAAGTGGTGTGTTAAAGTCTGCACATCGCCGTTACAATATTGAAGGTATTACACCAGGCGATGATTATGCTGCAATTAAACAAGTGGTTACACGACGAGTTGAATCAGGGATTGAAGCTAACAATCTACCAGATGTTATGATTATTGATGGTGGTAAAGGACAGATTAAAAAAGCTGAAGAAGTATTATTACAATACGAGCAGCAAAACAATATTAAGCTATTGAGTCTTGGCAAAGGTATTGAGCGGATCAGTGGTAAAGAAGATATTTTTCAAGGGTTTGATGATAAGGTGTATCATTTACCAGAACATGATTTAGCCTTTTTATTATTAAGGCAGATTCGTGATGCTGCACATGACTTTGCCATCAAAGCGCAGCGAAAAAAGCTTGCAAAAAAACAAACAGAATCTGTACTTGAGTCAATTGAAGGGATAGGTAGCAAACGCCGGCAAGCACTATTGCGTCACTTTGGTGGCTGGCAAGAGTTATCACGTGCCTCAGTTGATGAAATTGCTAAGGTTAAAGGCGTCAGCCGAAAGCTTGCTGATCATATATGGCATGCGTTTCGTTAATTACGCTTTGATATACTCATCTGCTTTAACTAACCAGCGTTGTATGATTGAGTCAACTATTTGAGGGTAATGACTTATAAGGTCATCGGCGATAGAGGTAACTGCATCAAATAGATTTTGATGTTGGCTTAAGTCGGCTACTTTAAATTGAATATCACCGGTTTGATTTTTACCAAAGATATCTCCGGGACCTCTTAGTTTAAGATCTTCTTCAGCAATGATGAAACCATCTTGGGTTTGACGCATAAGCTCTAAACGCTTCTTAGCCGTAAGTGATAAAGGTGATTGGTAAAGTAAAATACAGTTGCTTTCTTTGTGTCCACGTCCGACTCGTCCACGCAATTGATGAAGTTGTGATAAACCCAAACGCTCTGCATTATCGATAATCATAATATTTGCATTAGGGACATCAACACCAACTTCAATTACGGTTGTTGCAACCAATACATCCAACTCATGTGCTTTAAACTGCTGCATAATAAATGTTTTTTCTTGAGCCTTCATCTTGCCGTGGATAAGACCGATGCGTGCGTTAGGTAGCATTTTTTTGATTGTTTCAAAGAGTGATTCAGCATCCTGCAATGTTACTAAAACTTCGGATGATTCAATTAGTGGACATACCCAATAGGCTTGACCATTAGCGCTTATATGCGCCTCAAGTTTGTTGATTAAGATTTGTTTTTTATGTTGATTTAACACGCTAGTGGTAATGGGTTTGCGATTAGGTGGCAACTGATCAATGATCGATAGATCAAGATCACCATAAACAGTCATTGCCAATGTTCGTGGGATTGGAGTGGCAGTCATCACAATTTGATGTGGTTGCCAGTTGTTGTTCGTTGATTTATCAATTAATGCCAGACGTTGTTCAACACCAAAACGATGTTGTTCATCAATAATCACCAGGCCAAGTTTGGGGTAATTAATGCTTTGTTGAAAAACCGCATGTGTGCCAACGATCACGCAGTTGTGTTGTTTATCTATTGTTTCAAGTGCTTTTTTGCGTTCTTTTGCAGTAAGTTTTTGGGCGATAAATACAACAGGGATATCAAATGCTTCAAGCAAATTGCTTAGATTATGGTAATGTTGTTCGGCCAAAATCTCCGTTGGTGCCATCATCACAGATTGTAAATTATTAGCAGCAGCTTGAATCAAGCAAGCGCTGGCGACAACGGTTTTACCTGAGCCTACATCACCTTGTACAAGGCGAGAGCATGGTTTTGGTTTTATAAGATCAGCAAAAATCTCAGCAATAACGCGCTCTTGAGCTTGAGTTGGTGCAAAAGGTAGCATATTAATAAATTTATCAAGCAATGATTGATTGATCTTGATCTTTGCAAACGATGTTGTCTGATTCGTTAAGCGCGCCTTTTTAGCATTAAGATTATGTGCTAGCATTTCTTCAACGGCTAAACGATAACGCGATTGATTCACACGCCTGATAGACTGTTCAAACACATTGTTTTGTGGGAAATGAATATCTATTAATGCCTTATTGATATTCATAAAACCATGATGTTGTAGGATTTGTTTAGGAAGTAGCTCTTTAAAAGCGATAGATGGCTTAATTTGGCTAATGAGTTTATGAATAACTGCAGAGCTGATGCCTTCAATCATTGGATAAATTGCAGTAATCTCACCGCTTAATGCTTTATTCTGATCATGGATAATTTGCCACTCAGGATGGATAATTTCAATGCCTTGGTGAGTATGATTAATTTCACCAAAGCAGCGAATAACTTTACCTTTTTGTAGCAGCTTTATTTGGTTAGGATAAAATTTAAATAAGTGCATTTTACACATGCCACTATCATCAGAGAAATAGCAGTTTAGATGCTTCTTGCCAAAGTTATTGATATTCACTTGGCGAATGACACCAGCGATTTGTTGTTTTGTTCCTGAGATGGTATGCCCAATTGGTGTGATAGTACGTCTATCTTGATAATCTTTAGGCAAATGAAGTAACAAATCCCATGGTGTGTAAATGTTTGCTTTATTAAGTTTTGCTAGCGTTGATTTACCAATGCCTTTTAAGCTTGCGAGATCTTCGATCATGTATTTACCTAAAGAATGAACCTAGTTTATTATTCAAGGCATTCGTTAGCGCTTTTTCAATAATAGGTTGTAAGTTTCTTTGTAATTGCGCTTGATTAATCGCCGCTGTAAATTGCTTATTCTGATATCTTAAATGATATGGAATAATCAAACTTGGTGTGCCTTTAATATGAAGCAAAAGTGGGTAGTCTAATGCATGTGTACTTAAGTTGATTTGTCCATATCCAGTGATCATAAACTCGGGTGCTTGCCAGCTGATAGCGGTTGTTTGCAATTGATTATTATTGATACTGCTTTGAATGCTAAGCTGTTTTAATTGGGTGCTTTTATTTGGGTTGGCAATAAGTTTGTCTTTGGCCATAAGGGGTAATAGTTGTGATTTTAATGTTTGAAAGGCGCTACCAATACCATTGCCGTTGTCAACAGCGCTTAATAAATTGTGTGTAGAGGAAGCAATAGCATTTAGATCAATGCCTATCAGATTAGCGCTTTGTGCATTAATATTAATTTCAACTTTGGGTGATGCAATATTTTGTGAAAAAGAAAAATTAAATACAAATGCATTTAGATCCAATTTAAAACCGTCAAGATTAATCACTTGTGCTAATGCAAGACTTGGTGCTGTGAATTTCCCGTTAAAGGAAAGGTTTGGCTTAAGTATGATTTGGCTAATATTGCCGATTAAGAGCTGATCATTGATTTTCAGGCGAATATTATCAACCTTATTGATCATGCTGTTATTATTTAGGTAAACAGTTGGTAGTTTAAGGCAAATTGGTAAGTTATTTAAAGTGGTTTGTACACTTAAGTCTGTAATTTCAGTACTATTAGGGTGTGGGGTTAAAGTAAGTTGAATACTTAATTGTTTGGCATCATTGGTTAGGTCAGTGTTAATATTATAGCGCTGATGCTTTTCAATGATGTCAAGCAGTGGTATTTTAAATTGTTGATGCGCGGCACGAATTTCACCGTTTCGTAATGATAAAGACTCAAATGGATTGCTAGGCTGAATAAAAAAGTCCAGAGGATTAATCTTAATCGTTGCATCTTGCCAATGGCTATTAAAAGTACCATTTTGCGCATTAATAGTTACCTCTTTAGCGTTAAACTGCATTGATTTTAACGAAAAGTCTACTGATCCATTAAGCATGATATGGATATTGGGGTCATTATTTATTTTACTGTTGATCCAAGACTTATAATCATTAGGATTAAAAATAAATACCAGCCAAATAAATATTAATACAGCCGCAAGTGCGATAATGCCAACAATACTGAGTAATAATTTTTTAATCACACATATTCCTTCGTAAAGATGCCAAATTTATACTCATCACAAAGTGATTTACGATGGGTATGACGCAGAAAAACCATAATACTATTTGGCTTCGTGCGCAATGTTTCTTATTATGTTGGGAATTATTTTAACGAATATTCACATAGCGCCAAGCAGATTATGACAAAAAGATCTATAAAATTATTTACATTGCTTACTCCTGTTGCCTTGTTATTAGGGTGTGGGCAAATGGGGCCTTTGTATTTACCAAAGGAAGATACTGCTACCGTCGTAAAGTCAGTTGAGCCTACTAACGAAGCAAAGACAAACTCTGAAACAGTTAAGACAGAGAGCAATAACAATAACGCTAAGACAGTCAATAAAGCAGTTGATGTAACGGGAAACACTGATAAAGATAGAGTAAGTGGTCAAAGCAAAGTGACAGTATCATCGGCTAATGATCAGACAACAGCTGATGATACTCAAGCTGAGCAAGATATGCAAAGTATACAAAATAAACAAAATCAAGATAGTCAAAAAAATCAAAGTGAATAAACAATTGGAGTGAACAATGACAAAAAAGCTGACTGCTATAGCTGTATTGATAGGAATGGTTAATGTAACAGCAGTTTATGCAATGAGCCCTGATGGCGCAAAAGCAATGGCGCAAAAATATCGTGCTTTAGCGCAAAGCTACGAAGATTTAGCCGAGCATTATCAAGCAATTGCTGATGCTGGTAGTGCTAAAGCGCATCCACAGGTTGTATCACAAAACGCAAAAGCAGCTATTGCTCCACAAAAAGTTGATAATATGGCAACAACTTCTAAAGCACCAGCCACTAGTGAAGCAGTGCTTAGCCCTTGGAGTGACTCAATCCAAGATCAGAAAAAGCAAGCAGAGCAGTCATCAGAAGTATCAAGTGCAAGTGAAAATACAAAGCCAACATTACAAGCACAGTCTACGGCAGCACTTAATAGTTTAAATTTGCCAGAGAGCATTGCTAATGATAATGCAGTATCGCAGAAGAAGCCTAATATAGCTGTAGCAAACCCATGGAAAGGTACAAGTTTTGGTTTGGGTGGCAGTATTGTAACGGGTAACTCAGCTGCAACTAATTATAATGGCAACGCTAATATTAGTTACAATCCGATTATTCCATGGAAAAACACATTGGTAATGAGCTATTTGTATAATCGTGATGATATGCCAGATGGTAAAGGTGTTAAAACCAATAAATTCCAGGCAACAGGGACAACTTCATGGAACTTTGATAAAAATAATGGTATTTATGGGCGGATTAATTACTTGAATGATCAGCTTGATACCTACACATATATTTTATCAGAGTCTATAGGTTATCAGCGTCAGCTGTATAGCAACGACACGATGAGCCTTACGTCATCGATCGGTCCGAGTTTAACACAACAAAAAGTCAAGGATACTGGTGAATTTTCTAATGCACTTGGTGCGCAAGGTGGGCTTGATTATGTTTGGAATTTCACTGACAGCTCTAGCTTTAAGCAAAGCATTCTAGTCAACTGGACAGCAGATGATGCGACCACTTATCAAACCAATAGCACCTTATCAACTGAAATTTACAAGAATCTTATTTTACAACTTGGTTTCCAAATTAATGGTAGCAGTTGGGCAAGCTCGAATAAAAAGCGTGTCAACACCGTAACATCAACAACGATTGCATATTCATTTTAGTCATATATCCATCACAAAGCATTTGACGTCGTGCTCTGGGTGAAGTTGAAGGAGAATATAGAAGATACAAATAGCTTTGTGACTAACACTCAGTCAAAGCATGTCCATCGTAGACTTTTTGAAGTGCTTACTTTTTAGCAACTTGTATTGTGTTATTGGTCGAAGATAAGTGTTCTTCAGGTTTTTCACTCGAAGAAGCATTATACTTCTCTAAAGTGATACTCTGCATTTGCACAATAATATTACTGGCAACCTGAGATTGCAGATTGTTGTATATTTGCTGTTGCTGTGTGTTGTTGCTTAACTGTTGTGTTGCATTCGTTGTATAAGTTTGTTGTGCAGAGTTGTTTTGATCTTTCAAGATAATTTTATTTTTGTTATTCAAAATATCATAAGTAACCGCGTAGCTCATAATATAGTCATTAGAGGATGCGCCACCAGTGATGCCAACTAAGCGGCTACTTTGAGCAGCAGACTTAATATGAATAATAATATTGGCATCTTTGGCAGATGGGACTACTTCAGCGCCAGTGGATGTAATCACAGAGTTTAAAGCATTGATAAAGCTAAAATCACTACCATTGTAGTTGATATACACTTTTTGCATAAACTTAGGCATACCTTCATTCCAACCACGTAAATGAAAGCCGCAGCCATAAAGAAGGCTTACAAAAAGTGCAATAAGTAGTAACTTGAAATTGAAATTTCTAAGACGTAAGTAATGCATAACTAATTAAGCTCCAATTACCAAATTCATAAGTTTTTTAGGCACATAAATTGCCTTTTTAATCTTTTTACCTTCAAGAAACTTACTAACCACCTCATCGGCCATGACCATTGATTCGATTTCTTTGGCATTGAGTTCGCTTGCAACATCTATCTTGGCACGTAATTTACCATTGACTTGTACTACCAAGGTAAAACGGTCACTGACTAATGCTTGTTTATCTATTTGTGGAAATCCTGCTGTTAAAATATCATCACCAAAGTCAAGATCTGACCACAAGGCTTGTGTAATATGTGGGGTGAAAGGTGCTAACAAACGCAACAAAATACTAACACCTTCGGTAATGACACCACTGTTTGAAGCATTTTGCAAGCTGTTGAAGATCTTCATGCAGGCTGAAACGACGGTATTAAACTGCATTTTATCAAAGTCAAACAGTGCTTGTTTTAACACGCTGTAGACTTCAAAGCGTATTTTTTTATCATCATTGCTTAGAGTTTCAATGCTTAATATAGCTTGCGGGTTAATATTGCCATGATTGCTGTGAATATAGTTCCATATTTTCTTTAAGAATCTATGTGCACCTTCAACGCCGGAGTCAGACCATTCTAGTGATTGCTCAGGAGGGGCGGCAAACATACTAAATAAACGTACGGTATCCGCACCATATTGTTCAATCAAAGCTTGAGGGTCAACCGTATTGCCTTTAGATTTTGACATTTTAGCACCATTTTTTAACACCATACCTTGAGTTAGCAGGTTGGTAAATGGTTCGCTACTGGTAATAAGTCCTGCGTCACGCAGGAGTTTATGAAAAAAGCGTGCATATAGCAAATGCATAATTGCGTGTTCAATGCCACCAATATACTGATCCACAGGTAGCCAGTAGTTTGCTTCATCATCAAGCATTTTATCAGTAGTGGGGCAGGTATAACGTGCGTAATACCATGAGGATTCCATAAAAGTGTCGAAGGTATCTGTCTCACGAGTTGCTTTACTACCACACTGTGGACAGGTCGTTTTATAAAAGGCAGGTATGGTTTTAAGTGGAGAAGTTGCCCCTGTTAAGGTAACATCTTTGGGTAATTTAACGGGAAGATTTTCTTTTTTTTCAGCAACGATACCACAATGATCACAATGAATCATAGGAATAGGGCATCCCCAGTAACGTTGACGTGAAACTCCCCAGTCGCGAATTCTAAAATTAGTGGTAATTTCACCTTTATTATTGGTGATTAAATACTCTGCAATTTTGGTGAAAGCTGCATCAAAATTAAGTCCATTAAATTGATCTGAATTAATTAAAATACCTTTTTCAGTAATTGCACCCTTGCTAAGATCAGTATTTCCTTGTGTCGTTTCAATGACTTGTTTTAAAGGAATATTATATTTATGTGCAAATTCCCAGTCACGTTCGTCATGTGCGGGCACTGACATAACAGCTCCTGTGCCATAACTCATTAATACAAAGTTGGCAATCCAGATTTCAACTTGGTCACCAGTGATAGGATGTGTCGCATAAAAAGGCGTTTTAATACCAAGCTTTTCTTGCGTGGCAAGGTCTGCTTCCATTGTTGAAGTTTGTTGACATCTCTTAATAAAGTTAGCAATTTCCGTGTGATCTTGAGCAGCTTGTAATGCCAATGGATGTTCTGCCGCGATTGCTAAATAAGTAACGCCCATCAAGGTATCAGGACGTGTGGTAAACACATCTAATTTTGTGTCGTTTACATCAAATGTTACGGTAATTCCTTCAGATTTACCTATCCAATTGGTTTGCATGATTTTAACTGCATCGGGCCAACCACTTAGTTTATGCAAATCCTGTAAGAGTTCATCTGCATAATCGGTAATTTTAATAAACCATTGTGGTATCTCTTTTTTTTCAACAAGGGCACCTGAGCGCCAACCTCGCCCATCAACAACCTGTTCATTGGCAAGGACGGTTTGATCTACCGGATCCCAGTTTACCAAAGCATTTTTGCGATAGACTAAACCTTTATTATAAAGTTCGATAAAAAACCACTGCTCCCATTTGTAATAACTATCATCACACGTTGCAAGCTCACGATCCCAGTCATAGCCAAAACCAAGAGATTGCAACTGCTTTTTCATATAAGCAATATTACTATAAGTCCAATCAGCCGGGGCTTTTTGGTGTTTGATTGCTGCATTTTCAGCAGGCAAGCCGAAGGCATCCCAACCCATGGGCTGCAAAACATTTTTACCAAGCATACGTTGATAACGACTCACAACATCACCTAATGTATAATTGCGTACATGCCCCATGTGTAATGTACCACTTGGGTATGGCAACATGGATAGGCTATAAAACTTTTCTTTATTGACATCTTTAACGGCTTTAAAAGATTGATTATCTTGCCAAAAAGATTGAACTTGTTTTTCTAATTGTGTGAAGTCATAAGTTTGTTGCATTGTAGTATCCGATTTCTAAGTTTTAAGCAGCAGATATATAGCCATCACAAACTATTAAGCATCGCAAAATGATTTATGATGGGTATAAGTATTTACTAAATTGCCAAGTATGTTAGCGAAATTTTGAAGAAACGACTAGTGGCAATAGTGTTTATCTTGCGTTGTTGTCGTTTATGCTTTAACTTTTATGGCGCAATATTAATAACAGCGGATGAAACAATACGTAGCTATGAGCACGTCAAAGTCCTCTTTTAATAAAAAATTAAGGAAATGAGATGAAAGGAAAATATATAGCATTATTAGCTTCTATGTTAACCATTGGGAGTGTGGCATTGTCACAGGCTGCTATGGATAATGTGTCAGTGAAGTCATATAATGATCAAACAATTGCCGCAGCACATCAAAAGGAAAATCTCTACTCTCCTGTAGGCTATTGGCTGCAATATACTGATGATGGTAAGCAAGTACAGTCAATTTTGCAGGTGTATAAAGGCAAAAATGGCAAACTTGAAGGTAGGATTATTGTGCCTTTTGTTAATGTTGTTGATGATAAAAAACAAGTGCCTGATGTGTCTTGTAAGAAATGTGGTAAAGGAGATGAAAACGGCTATCAGTTCGACTATTCAGGTTACCCAAATAATCAAGTGCAGGGCTTGAAAGTGATGTGGAGCTTTAGTAAAGATGGTAAAAAGGATGGCTCTGAAGGACCATTATATAAAGATGGATCAATCTTGGATCCAGCTAATGGCAAAATTTATAGCTGTAAGATGCAGACACAAGAAAATGGCAAGAAATTATATGTACGTGGTTATGTTGGATTTTCATTATTTGGTCGCACGCAATATTGGTATCGCATTAACGAAAAAGATGCGTTGCAATGTGCTAAAGTGTGTGGTGTAACCAAAGATGGGCACTATACTTATGCTGATAAAGCGGGGAAAGTTACCAATGAAAAATTGTGGCAGCAGTGCTCAACAATCACCTTAAAGGCGAATGGATTATGTGATTTTAGCGCTTGATATATAAGCTAAATAGTCAAAAAATAAAACTATGGAGTCAATACAATGAATATGAAAAAAACGATGAAGATAAAGCCAGTTTATCTGTTACCAGCCCTGTTATCAGTTGGGTTGCTTGCAGGTTGCGCTAGTTCAGGAAATGTGAGTTATGTTGACCCGCAAGGGGTAGATACAACATCCATCAATTTCAACTCAACAGACTTACAAACCACAACGCAAAAAATGGTTGGCGGCATGTTGGCTTCTCAGGATGTTGCAGATATTACAGCAGGTGGCAAGAAACCAGTTGTATTTTTTAGCACAATTAGAAATGAAACAGCAGAGCACATTAATACAGGTATGCTAGCAAACACGGTTTCGACAGAGATTATCAATAGTGGCAAGTTCAGATTTACCGATATGGCTCAAGTTAAGCAAATGAAAAAGCAGATGGAGTATCAGTCTCAGTCGGGCATGGTTGATCAGGCAACAGCAACAAAGATGGGGCAACAAATCGGTGCGCGCTATATGATTTATGGCAGCATTGCTGATATGCAATCGATAAATAGTAATCAGCAATCATTATTCTATTTGATTACGTTAAAGATGATTGATCTAAAAACAGGGATTATCATTTGGCAAGATCAAAAACAAATTCGTAAAGTACAAAAACGTAGTTCTTTTGGTTGGTAGCTCCAACAATAACAGTTAATTAAGGCTGTGGTTGCCACAGTAAAAGTAAATCACTCTAAGAATATCTCAAGACGATATTAACTGTTAAGGGCGGTGAGCTTTATCCTATAAAGTAGTGATTTGGATTAAAAGAATGGGTGAAATATTTAAAAAAAGCACACGAAGTTTATGGTGTGCTAGCACATTAATGCTTTCAGGGTGCGCGACTTTTTCTGCTTCATATCCCAATAAGATGAAGCAGGTTAAAGCGGATGTTGCAAGTGGGAGTATATCTCAAGCACAAAAAGCATTTGTCGATGCGTTTGGTGATAAGCCAACAAAAGATAATTTATATTTACTAGAGCGGGCGCGTTTAGCACAATTAAATGGTAATGTAGCCGAGTCCAAAAAAGATTATCAAGCAGTTATTCAAACCGTTGTAACCAGTAAGATGGCAGCGAAGGTCCAAGTATCTAAAGTGCTTGAAAATATGGGTGCGGTTCTAACCAATGATCGTGAGTTGCCATTTTCAACATCCGATTATGCCATGACATTTTTATATCCATATCAGGCGTTAAATTACTTATCTGAGAATAACTTAAGTGGTGCGTTAGTTGCTATTCGTCAATTAAGTAACGCCCAATACTGGACATATCAGCAAAAATTAATGGCAGGTGACTTGCAAAATAAGTATCAAAAAGAGATGAGTAAAGCAGGTGTCGATCAAGATAATTTAGGGCTTAATAAATCAACTGAAATTAATCAGATGTTTAGTGCGGTGAAAGATGCCAGTAACGCCTATGAAAATGGCTTTGGTTATTATTTGTCAAGTATTTTATATCAAGCGTTTGATGATAATTACAATAATGCTTTTGTTTCAATCAAAGATGCTAAAAGACTTTTGCCTGATAATCCTTATATTTTACGTACTTATGCAGAGATTGAACGTGGCTTTAATGGAGGTAATGCTTATGAGATTGGTAAAGGGCGTTTGGTTGTGTTCTACGAGCAAGGTTTTGTGACACCACGAGAAGCATTTAAGCTACCATTATTTTTAGGTAAGCTTGGTTTACAAGAGATTGCGGTGGCTTATTATCCATCAAAATACACTTTGTTGCCACCAAAGGATTTATATATTACTCAAGATAAGGAAATTATTGATAAAGGGCAGACTGCGCTGTTGGTAAACACCACACAAATGGCAATGAAATCATTAACTGAAGAATATCCTGCAATTATTACCCGTGAAGTGATTCGCTTGATCGTAAAGTCACTAGCGACTTATGAGGCAAGTAACCAAGCTGGTGGCTGGGGGTTGTTAGCAGGTTCAATTTATAGTTTTATAACTGCACAAGCAGATGAACGTAGTTGGCTGTTGTTACCTAATAATATCCAGCTATTTGAACAGCAATACCAACAAGGTAAATATGCTGTTGATATTGGGTTAAAAACCACAAACGTTGAGATTAAGCCAAATAAAACAACATTACTATGGATTGTAAATATGGGTAATTTCACGAAAGTATATCATTTTATTCTTTAAAAGTTCAGAAGGAGGAAAAGTGCATTCTGATCATTCTAATGCAGTAAATAACACGTTCAAAAAGCTAACCGCACTTGGACTTTTTATTTGGAGTATTTGTGCGTTTTTTTATGGTTTTGAATATTTTGTACGTTCATCAACAAATGCTTTGGCATTGTCGCTACGTGAAGATTATGGTTTTAATTCATCGACGATTGCCATTTTAGGCTCAGCCTTTTATTTGTCTTATGTAATCTCACAGATTCCAGCAGGTTTATTGGTAGATCGATTTGGCGTTAAACGCATTATGGTTTGTAGTACTTTTTTATTTACCGTGGCAATGCTTATGTTCTCATTAAGTCATAATTCCATTGTGATGATCTTAGCTCGTGTAATCGCTGGATTTGCCGGCGGGTTTGCTTTTATTTGTGCATTAAAAGCAATTTCATTGTGGTTGCCAGATCGATTGTTTTCAATGTTTGTTGGGCTGACTCAATTTTGCTGTTATGCCGGTGGGGCAATGTCAGCTTTACCACTTGTAATGTTGTTAGGGCATTATCGTATTTCAAGTATTTTTCTTATTGTAACAACAATTAGTTTAATTCTATTTTTAGCAAGCTTGTTATTTATGCGAAAACATCCAACAATGGATAAACAGCAGCACTTTGTGCATCAGGCAAGTTTATGGTTGCAATTAGTATCGATGTTAAAAATGCTTAAAAATAAGCAATTGTTATATAACGGACTGTATTGCTTTACGATTTACGGTACAACGGTTATTTTTGCTGATTTATGGGGAATTAGCTACTTAAGTAGTGTTCATCACATTACTGAAGCACAAGCTGCATTTGCATGCAGTTTGATTTTTATTTCGGTTGCTATTTCAAGTCCAGTTTGGGGGACGTTGGCGACAATTATCAATAAGGACAAGATTTTTTTGGTATGGGCGCCAATTATTGGTTTTGTTGTTGTACTATTACTGATTTATGTTGATTTAAATGTATACCTTATTTATCTACTATGCTTTTTATTTGGTACAGTGCAAAGTGGACATGTGCTTAATTTTTCGATGATTAAAGGGCATGTGAGTGATAAGCAATTGGGTGTTGGTATTGCTTTTATTAACTTATTCATACCATTAAGTGGTGCATTATTGCAGCCATTATCTGGTTTCTTGTTGCAGCTTTTGAGAGGGTCGCACGGGCTTCATCAAGCCTATCAATATATGATGATTTTAATCCCTGTTTTAATGTTACTATCTTTTGTGATTGCACTCTTTTTCAAAGAGGTTAGAGCAAAAGATATTACTTTATGATTGCGTTTTAAACAGATCACTTAAGCTTTTTTGCTAAAGTGCTAATTCGTCTATATTTTCAGAAGTCTTATGTTTATAATTGTGGCCATTTATTAGTACTTAACTTTTTAAGTTTTAACTTTCTATGGAGGCAAATATGTCGGAAAGGTTTCATGATATTGATACAACAGAAACGCAAGAGTGGTTGGAGGCTCTAGAAGATGTTGTAGCACGTGAGGGTATTGAGCGCGCTAGTTTTTTAATGAATCGTTTATTAGATCGCAGCAGTGAAATTGGCATTGATAGCGTGTATGCGCCTGCTAAAAGTATTTCGTTTATGAATACAATTAAGGTAGCTGATCAACCAGCTTATCCAGGTGATTTAGAAATTGAGAAAAAGATTGAAAATCTTAATCGCTGGAATGCTGCAGTTATGGTTGCTAAGGCCAACAAAAAAGATGGTACATTGGGTGGTCATATTGGCTCAGGTGCATCGATTATGACACTATATGAAGTTGGCTTTAATCATTTCTTTCACGCACCAAGTGAAACAAAAGCAGGGGACTTAGTATTTTACCAAGGGCATACAACACCTGTAATTTATGCGCGTTCTTATCTTGAAGGGCGCCTAACTGAAGAGCAGTTAAAGAATTTCCGCCAACAAGCATTTAATGGTGACAAAGGCTTATCTTCTTATCCACATCCGTATTTGCAACCAACATATTGGCAGTTTCCAACCGTTTCGATGGGGTTAGGTCCCTTGCAAGCTATTTATCAAGCACGCTTTATGAAGTATTTAGAAGCACGTAAACTAGCTGAAACCAGTAATCGTCGTGTATGGGCGTTTTGTGGTGATGGCGAAATGGATGAGCCTGAATCATTAGGTGCGATTAATCGCGCAGCACGTGAGGGTTTAGATAATCTGATTTTTGTCATTAACTGTAATCTTCAGCGCTTAGATGGTCTTGTCGATGGCAATGGCAAGATTGTTGAAGAGTTTGCACAAATCTTCACAGGGGCCGGTTGGAATGTCATTAAGGTGCTATGGGGCAGTAATTGGGAGTCTTTATTTGCCAAAGATAAAAATGGCAAATTACAACAACGGCTAGCGCAAATGAATGATGGTCAGATGCAGTTTGCACGTTCTCATGGTGGGCAAGATTTGCGCCAGACTATTTTTGGTGGTGATCCTGATCTAGAAGAAATGGGCAAAGGTTACACCGATGAAGATGTACAAAATCTAATGCGTGGTGGGCATGATCCGGTTAAGGTATATGCCGCCTATCAACGTGCGGTAAATAATAAAACAGGTAAGCCAACAGTTATTTTACCGATGACCATTAAAGGTTATGGTTTAGGTGAATGGGGTGAGTCTAAGAATATTGCGCATAATGTTAAGAAGCTAGATACCGAAGCATTAAAATATATTCGTGATCGCTTTGATGTGCCAGCGACGGATGAACAAGTTGAAAAGATGGAGTTTGTGAAATTTAAAGAAGGCTCTAAAGAGCATGCTTATCTGCATGGGCAACGCAAAGCATTAGATGGTTACGCCCCTGCGCGCTTTGAAAATAATACTGCCTTGCCAATTCCAAGTTATCAGGAATTTGGTCAGTTATTCTTAGAAGCCAGTGGAGACCGTGAATTTTCAACCACAACGGCATTTGTACGTATGTTTGTTAATTTAACGCGCCATAAAGAACTAAAAGATCATTTAGTACCGGTAACAGTGGATGAATCACGTACTTTTGGTATGGAAGGTTTATTCCGTCAATTGGGGATTTATAACCATCGTGGTCAGCAATATGTGCCAGAAGATAAGGCGCAAGTAATGTATTACAAAGAATCAATTAATGGCCAAATCATTCAAGATGGTATCAATGAAGCCGGTGGCTTTTGCTCATGGTTAGCTGTGGCAACTTCCTATAGTGTCCATCGTGTGCCAATGATTCCGTTTTATATTTATTATTCAATGTTTGGTTTCCAACGGATTGGAGATCTTGCGTGGTTGGCAGGTGATTCACATGCTAAAGGCTTTTTATTAGGTGGAACTTCAGGGCGTACAACGTTAAATGGTGAAGGGCTCCAACATGAGGATGGGCATAGTCATATACAAGCGGGTATTATTCCATCATGCATCTCTTATGACCCAACTTATGCTTATGAGCTTGCAGTTATTCTATGGGATGGTATGCGTCGCATGTATGTTGAGGGCGAGCAGGTTTTCTATTATATCACTGTGATGAATGAAAACTATGTGCATGGTGCTATGCCTGAAGGTTCTGAAGAGGGTATAATCAAAGGCTTATATTTATTGAAAGGTGCCCAAAAAGCCGATACTAAGAAGCATGTGCAATTAATGGGTTCTGGTACTATTTTGCGTGAAGTGGAAGCAGCAGCTGAATTATTAGAAAAAGATTTTGGTGTGACCAGTGATGTTTGGAGTATGACTTCAGCGAATGAACTTTATCGTGACAGTCGTAAAGTAGCGCGTTGGAATATGCTGCATCCTGATCAAAAAGCACAAGAAACGCATATCGAGAAATGCTTGAAAGATCGCACGGGTCCTGTGATTGCATCAACTGATTATATTAAGCTCTACACGGAACAGTTGCGTGAATTTATGCCTACGAATTACATTACGTTGGGTACCGATGGCTTTGGTCGCTCTGATTCGCGTGAGAACTTAAGGAGCTTCTTTGAAGTGGATCGTTATCATGTGGCTGTTGCAGCCTTAACAGGCTTATTGCGCGAAGGTGCTGTAACTGCCAAAGTAGTTAAAGAGGCGATTAAGAAATACAATATTGATCCTGAGCGTCTTGACCCAGTAAGCAACTAAGAGTAGTGGCGTATTGCATACGTCCAAAAGAGTATTGAATACACCCCAAAAAGCATAAAAAGTGTTTTAAAGTTAAATTAAAAACAAGAGGAAAATTGCATGGCAATACAAAAAGTCACAGTACCAGATATCGGTGACTATAAAGATGTTGATGTAATTGAGGTGAACGTCAAAGTAGGTGATGTAATTGAGGCAGAAGACTCATTAGTTACTCTAGAAACAGACAAAGCGTCAATGGAAGTTCCTGCTCCCTTTGCAGGTGTTGTTAAAGAGATTAATGTCAAAGTAGGTGATAAAGTCTCTGAAGGTTCATTGGTGTTATCTTTAGAGAGCGATGCAGCTGCTTCATCTGAAGTAGCTCAACCAGTTAAGTCAGCAGCGCCAGAAGTTGCATCACAGCAAACACAAAGCACACAAGTTATTGATGTGACAGTTCCTGATATTGGTGATTATAAAGGTGTTGATGTTATTGAAATAAATGTTAAGCCGGGTGATGATATCAGTGCCGAGGACTCACTAGCAACACTTGAAACTGATAAAGCATCAATGGAAATTCCAGCACCCGAAGGTGGTAAAGTTGTTGATGTTAAGATTAAAGTTGGTGATAAAGTCTCGCAAGGAGATTTAGTATTAACCCTTGAGGTTGCTGGTGTTGCAGCCTCAGCAGTAGCACCAAAACAACCAGAGGTCAAAGAAGCAGATATAGTGTCTTTTTCAGAACCAACGTCGCAACAAGTGACAGCTATTGAAGCAGATAAAGTGCATAATACCAATGCACATGCATCTCCTGCTGTACGCCGCTTAGCACGTATCTTAGGTGTTGATTTAACACGTGTTATTGCGACAGGGCGTAAAGGGCGTATTACCAAAGGAGATTGCGAAAATTATATCAAAAAAGCTGTGCAAGCCGTCCAGTCAGGTAATGTATCAAGTGGTAGTGGCTTAGATTTGTTACCTGATCCACAGGTTGATTTTGCTAAGTTTGGTGAGATTGAAGTCGAAAGTCTATCACGCATTAATAAGCTCAGCGCTAAGAATTTAGCGCGTAACTGGGTTAAGATCCCACATGTAACTTTTTATGATGATGCTGATATTACCGATCTTGAGGTATTTAGAAATGCGAAAAAGCCAGCTGCCGAAAAAGCAGGTGTTAAAGTAACCCCATTGTCATTTTTGATCAAAGCAGCTGCGGTGGCACTGAAAGAATACCCACGGTTTAATAGCTCATTATCAAATGATGGTGAGAGCTTGATTGTCAAGAAATACTTTAATATTGGCTTTGCGGCAGATACACCAAAGGGTCTTGTGGTGCCTGTGATTAAAGATGCGGATCAAAAAGGGATCTTTGAGATTTCACGTGAGATTATGGAGCTGGTTAAAAAAGGGCGTGATGGTAAGTTAAAGCCTGACGATATGCAAGGTGCGACATTTACAATTTCAAGTCTAGGTGTTTTGGGTACAACAGCATTTACCCCGATTATTAATATGCCTGAAGTGGCGATTATGGGTGTGTCAAAGGCAGCAATTAAACCGGTATGGAATGGGAAAGAATTTGCGCCTAGAACAATGTTGCCATTGTCATTATCAACAGATCATCGCGTGATTGATGGCGCATTAGCAGCACAGTTTCTAACACGCTATTGCGGCATTTTGGCAGATTTAAGAGAAATACTTTTATAAACTAAAGGGTAAAAAAATGAGTGATGTAAACAATATTAAAACAGAAGTCGTTGTCTTAGGTAGTGGGCCTGGTGGTTATAGTGCGGCATTTCGTGCAGCAGATTTAGGCAAAAAAGTTACTCTTATCGAGCGTTATGACTCGATTGGAGGTGTGTGTTTAAATGTTGGATGTATTCCATCAAAAGCCCTTTTGCATGTTGCTAAAGTCATCAATGAAGCGCGCCATTTAGAAAAAGATGGCTTGATTAGTTTTGATAACTTAACTTTCAATAAAGATAAAATTTTGAGTTATAAAGATAAAATTGTCAGTCAATTAACTGGCGGTTTAAAAGGCCTAGCAA
Source organism: Cysteiniphilum halobium (assembly GCF_003574425.1). Taxonomy (GTDB): domain Bacteria; phylum Pseudomonadota; class Gammaproteobacteria; order Francisellales; family Francisellaceae; genus Caedibacter; species Caedibacter halobius. The sequence continues at coordinate 30,792 of NZ_QLIU01000003.1, forward strand.
AACAACGTAAAGTTGAGATCGTGCAAGGCTATGGTAAGTTTACTAAAGCCAATGAAATCGCCGTTGAAACAAAAGATGGTATCAAAACGATTACTTTTGAAAATGCGATTATTGCAGTTGGTTCTAGCTCAATCAAATTACCATTTATTCCAGAAGATCCACGTATTATTGACTCAACAGGCGCACTAGAAATGAAGGAAGTGCCTAAGAAAATGTTAGTCATTGGTGGTGGAATCATTGGTCTTGAGATGGCGCAAGTTTACAGTGAGTTAGGTACTGAAATTACCGTTGTTGAGTTTATGGATCAATTAATGGGTGTTGCTGACAAAGATATCGTTAAGCCTTATGAGAAAATGATGTCTAAGCGTTATGATATTCGTCTTGAGACTAAAGTGACTAAAGTTGAAGCTAAAAAAGATGGTCTTTATGTCTCAATGGAAGGCAAAAAAGCTGCTGAAAATGAGCGCTTTGATCGTATTCTGTTAGCAGTAGGACGTACACCAAATGGTAAATTAATCGATGCTGAGAAAGCAGGGGTCAACGTTGATGAGCGTGGCTTTATCGCTGTTAATAATCAGTTAAAAACAAATGTGCCACATATTTATGCGATTGGTGATGTTGTTGGTCAGCCGATGCTTGCACATAAAGCAGTCCCTGAAGGGCGTATTGCTGCTGAAGTGATCTCGGGCATGAAGCACTATTTTGAACCAAAATGCATCCCAGCGGTTGCTTATACCGACCCTGAAGTAGCATGGGTTGGTGTGACTGAAAAAGAAGCTAAAGAAAAAGGTATCAAGTATGATAAAGGTGTATTTCCATGGGCAGCAAGTGGCAGATCTCTTAGTATTGGTCGCAATGAAGGGATGACTAAAGTCCTTTATGATGAAAATCATGTGATTATTGGTGCGGGTATTGTTGGCCCAAATGCCGGTGAATTAATTGCTGAAGCATCATTAGCAATTGAAATGGGCTGTGATGCAGAAGATATCTCATTGACAATTCATCCGCATCCAACCTTATCTGAAACGTTGATGATGGCAACAGAAGTCTACGAAGGTACTGCAACTGATATTTATGCACCTAAGAAGAAGTAAAACGATTGTTGAAGATGAATATGTCTTATTATTCAAATGACTTGCTCTTGGGGCATACGGCGTTAGTTACTGGTGCTGGTAAGGGAATAGATTAGCTAGAGAAAAAGGTTGATGTAAGTAGTATTGATGTCGAATATTTCTTATACCTAGTTATTCCTGACAGGAATAGTTACCAAAATTATCTTTAATGCAATGACGGCCACATATTATTTTATTGTAGTTATCAACATGGCAAGAATCTTTTCTATAAGAAGCACATTTAACTTGAAAATCATTAGATACACAACCATAACCACATGCAGCACCAGCACCAAATTTTGCTATACATTGCATATTTTTTTTAGGAGCGCATGCGCCTGTTAAACCGCCATCTGTCACACAGTGATAACCACATTTTTGCTCAGTTCCGACATTAATACATTCCCATTCACCACTATGTTTATGGTGATGGTGATGGTGATGTCTATGCCTATGGTGGTAATCATCATCAACAACATAGGCAGTATTACCTGAGTAGGCTTCTGACTCTGCTAGTTGATATTTCGCCATTGAGTCACAGGCACACAACATAGTTATCATAGCAATAATAAATATCTTTTTGCGTAAATTTTTCATGACATAAATTGAGATATTAATCATTTGGTTTTCGTATCATAACACAAAAAGATCATTTGCAAGTATTGATATCAACTTAGGCTATACTCAACGTGATATCAGGCAATTTAGTTTGACTCGTTACACGTCGAATCTTCCTGTCATTTGAGCTTACTGAAAATACCTCCTTGTGACAAGATACATGGCATCACTTTCTGATGAGCCTGTCAGCAATTACTGTTCCTAGAAGATTATAAGTAACAAACATGCTATTTAGAAACATCTGGTTTTAAAGTTGAGTTATGATGAAAAGTTGTGTATGGTCTGATAAATAATCAGACGTAACCTAGGAGGTATAATTGAATACAACAACTTTAGAGATTTTAAAGCAACTAAGTCATGAGACCTATATTGATGGCACTACCATTGGTAATGCGCTTGGGATTACGCGTGCTGCCGTATGGAAAGCAATTCAAAAGCTGCAAAATGATCATGATGTGGCGATTGAGTCGCATCGCGTTCACGGTTATAAGTTGCAATCACCACTTATTATGCTTGATCAAGCAAAGATTTTATCAAGGATTAAAACTAAAAATGTAATAGTTGATTGTTATCCAAGTATTGATTCAACAAATACTTACCTACAAAATACGGCACTTAAAAGTGATTATCATATTTGTATGGCTGAAGAGCAGCGCCAAGGTAAAGGGAGGTTTGATCGCGTTTGGCGCTCACCTTTCGCTGAGAATCTATATTACTCATTAAAAGTAAGTTTGCAAAAAGAGTTAAGTGAATTATCAGGTTTGAGTTTGGCAGTGGCTGTTAGTGTTGCCAAAACCTTTGCACACGAATACCCAATGTTGGATATTAAAATCAAGTGGCCAAATGATATTTATATTAATGCCAAAAAACTTTCAGGTATATTGATCGAAGTGAAAGCTGAGTCAAATGCACAAAGCCAGATTGTAATTGGTATCGGCGTTAATGTTAATATGCAGCAAAGGGACGATATAACACAGGATTGGACGTCATTAGCAAATGAATTGAACCAATATATTGATCGCAATGAATTAGCCATTAACCTCAGTAATGAATTAATCTCAAGCTTACAACGATTTGAAAATAATGATTTTAGTGTTTTTATTGATGAATATACTAAGTATGATTATTTAAAAGGGAAAACCATTGGTTTAAATATTTTAAATAAAGAAGTGATTACTGGTATTGCCAATGGTGTCAATGCGCTAGGTCAGCTTAAACTTAAAACTGGGGATAGTGAACGTGTATTTTCCTCAGGTGAGGCTTCTGTCATTAAAAAAAATTAAACTAGATATCTTTTTCAATATCTTCAGCTACCTGAAATTTTAAATAATTTCCAGGTGTCTCCAGTGTTATTTTCCCCATCCTGCCTTGGCGGAAGTCTTGAATAAGCTTCTCGGCAATATGGTGTATATGTTGCTGTCCTAGTGTTTGCCCAATCTCTGTAAGCATTTGCTCTAAATCCTCAGAGTCTTCAGTGATTTTATAGCGCGAGTTTAATACACCTGGGTAATCCTCTTTTAACAATTGCAGCATAAAATAGGTGGTTGTTGGGTAATCCATTGCCGTATCACGAATTGAACCAATAGTAGCAAGTTTAAAGCCACATCCTTCATCTTTAGGGCTTGGGAACATAATCCCAGGAGTGTCATTAAGATAGAAATGTTTTTCAATCTCGATTTTTTGTTGTTTTTTGGTCACAGCGGGTTCATTCCCCGTTTGTGCAATTTTACGTTTAGCAAGGCTATTAATGAGGGTTGATTTACCGACATTAGGAATACCAAAAACAACAGCACGTATTGGCTTTAGCACCGTACCTCGATTTGGCAGTTGTTTTTTGCATAGCTGAATAATTTTTTGTGCACTTTTTTTATCGCGTGCAATATCTAAAGCAATCGCTTTACCATTATAAAATTGAAGCCATTGTTTGGTGATTTTAGGGTCAGCGAGATCAGATTTAGAGAGAATCTTGATAATAGGTTTGGTTTTTGCTGCTTTATGTAATACTGGATTAGCACTTGCTTCAGGTGCGCGTGCGTCAACCACTTCAATGGCAATATCAATTTGTGGCATAAGCTTCATAAGCTCTTTAGTTGCTTTATGCATGTGTCCTGGAAACCAATGAATCATCGTCAAAGTAAAATATACTTATAATAAAATTGGCAGCTACCTTAGCGTATTTGCCCAGTGAAGTAAACAATATGGTCATAGCTGATAAAACAGCTACGATTAAATATCCTTCTTGAAGTGCTCATTGCATCTTAAGTAATAAACTGCATTAGCTAACACCTCTCCCCTTGCGGGAGAGGTCGTGCAGCTTAAGCTGCACGGGTGAGGGGGAGTTTGAATTCTGTAAATTTCTGCCAATTAGCGATTTATTCACTATTTTCTTTTGGCTATAATGAGCCCTCGATATAAGAGGATAAAGCGACAAAAAGCTATAATGAGGTCAATAATGGGATTAAGAACACCTTTATATGAAAAGCATTTACAACATAATGCAAAAATGGTTGACTTTGCTGGCTGGGATATGCCTATTCAATATCAAGGTGTGATTGAAGAGCACCATGCAGTACGTAAAAATGCAGGTATGTTTGATGTCAGTCACATGTTAACGGTTGATATCATAGGCAAAGATGCGAAAGCTTTTATTCGATTTTTATTAGCAAATGATATTAATAAAATACTGCAAGGTAAGGCGTTGTATTCTTGTATGCTCAATGAAGAAGCGGGCATTGTTGATGATCTTATTGCGTATCATTTTAGTGATGATTTTATTCGTTTAGTGATTAATGCAGGTAATCGCACAACGGACGTTGAATGGATGAATAAGCAAAAAGGCAATTTTGATGTGAAGATTCACGTGCGTGATGATTTGGCGATTATTGCTGTGCAAGGCCCTGCCGCACGTCAAAAAGCAGATGTTGCACTGGCTGGTTTAGCTACAGAAAAAGTTAAAAATTTAAAACCATTTACCATGTATAAACAGGGTGAATGGATGGTTGCACGCACTGGCTACACAGGCGAAGATGGTTATGAAATCTCTTTGCCAGAACAAGAGGTATGTGCATTTTGGGATAAGCTTGCTGAGCAGGGAGTTGTACCTTGTGGTTTAGCTGCACGCGATACATTGCGTCTAGAGGCGGGTATGAATCTTTATGCACAAGATATGGATCAAACAACAACACCGATTGAGTCAGCTTTGATGTGGACGGTATCATTAACGAATGATCGTGACTTTGTTGGCAAAAAAGCATTACTTTTTAAAAAGTCTGAGATTGATAGCAAACTTGTCGGCTTGGTGCTTTTGGATCGAGGGGTGCTGCGTCATGGTCAAAAAGTAGTGGTTGAAGGAGGTAATAAGACAGGTGTTATCACAAGTGGTACCTTCTCACCTACTTTATCTGAGAGTATTGCATTAGCGCGTATCCCTAAAGAGGCTGAAAATGTGTTTGTTGAAATTCGTAACAGACAAGTCCCAGCTAAAATAGTGCAATTTCCTTTTGTGCGTAAGGGTGAGAAAGTGTATAAAGAATGCCAAAAGGCAGTACCTTAAGAGTTAATAATTTTAAAGATGAGATGGTTTTAAATACTAAATATAATGATGACATAATAAATGGTAAGGAGAAAAAAATGGCAGAAATAAGAGAAGAGTGTCGCTACAGTAAGTCACATGAATGGGTGCGTGTTGAGGGTGATATTGCCGTTTGTGGGATTGATGATTTTGCGCAATCAAGTGCAGGTGAGCTTGTATTTGTTGAATTACCTGAGTTAGATGATGAAGTTAAAGCAGGTGATGACGTTTGTGTTGTTGAGTCGGTTAAAGCGGCATCTGATGTTTATGCACCAGTATCAGGAATAATTGTTGAGGTCAATGAAGCATTAGTTGATTCACCCTCAATGGTTAATGAAGCATGTTATGATGAAGGCTGGTTGTTCAAAATCAAAATGGATGATCCAACGGAGCTAGATGATTTATTATCTGCCGAAGAATATGCAGATGAGATTGATGCTTGACATTGGCATCTAAAAAGACGCCCGGTGAGCTGCAATGACATCGGGCGTTTTTGTTTGTAATGATAAAATACGATTATAACTTTGTAAGCGTAAGTAGGGGCGTATTGAATACGCCCTTGTAAGTAAGATGATAGAAACATATACCGCTCGTAAATCATTTTGTGGTGTTCGGTGCCGAAGAAGTTTTTGATGCTTTTGGGTGATTGGATTGCAGGTAATAGCTACCCTTGACAGAGTCTTTGGGTGCTCATTTGCTAAAACAATGAAACTATTCATTGTTTCTTAACGCATTCGCTATTGCCAAAATTAAATCACCCAAAAGGGCGTAAAATTCAATGGTAGAAATGCTGTAAAATGGTTTATGGGCGGTATGGTAACTAATGAAAAAATAAGTTGAACTTTGACTACCCCTCACCCGCGCAGCTTAACGCTGCACGACCTCTCCCACAAGGGGCGAGGTGATAAGTAGCACAACTTATTTTTTCATCATTATATAAGGAGCCTATATGCCTTTTGTGCCGCATACCGAGCGTGACATTAATGTGATGCTTTATACGATTGGAGCAAAAACAGTTGAAGACTTGTTTGATGAAATTCCTCAATCGATTAAGAGTAAAAGTCATTTAAACTTGGCAGATGGTTTAAATGAATGCCAAATGCATCGTTTGTTTAATGATAAGTGCGCTAAAAATATTCCACAAACCAACTTTATTGGTGCGGGCGCTTATCAGCATTACACGCCGGCGATTGTCACCGATGTGATTAGTCGTGGTGAGTTTTATACTTCATATACCCCATATCAGGCAGAAGCCTCACAAGGTACACTGCAAGTGATTTACGAATATCAAACGATGATCGCATCATTAACTGGCATGGATATTTCAAATGCGTCGATGTATGATGGCGCCACAGCTTTAGCTGAAAGCGTATTAATGGCAGTGCGTGCGAATAAGAAAATCAAGAGCAAGAAAGTGCTGATTACTGATGCAATTTTTCCGCAGTATGTTGATGTCATTAAGTCAATGACACATGCCCAAGGGGTTGAGCTTGAGTTTTTAACGCCAAATCCAAGTATTGGTAAAACTGAAATTGATGATTTACCCGAGATTGAAGTAGGTGATTATGCCGCTGTTATCATGCCGCAAGTTAACTTTTATGGTCAGATTACCGAGTTTGATGCAATAACCGATTGGGCACATGAAGCCTCTGTCATGGTTATAGGCCTTGTCAATCCGATGATATTAGGATTATTAAAAGCACCTGGGTATTGGGGGGAAGAGGAAGATGGTGCTGATATTGCTTGTGGAGATGGTCAAAGTTTAGGCTTACCACTAAGCGGAGGTGGTCCTTATTTTGGTTTTATTACCACTAAAGAAGAGTTATCTCGTCAAATGCCAGGACGTATTGTTGGGCGCACGGTGGATGTCGATGGTAAAGAAGCCTTTTGCTTAACACTTCAAGCGCGTGAACAGCATATCAGACGTGCGAAAGCGACATCAAATATATGCTCAAATCAAGGCTTACTTGTAACAGCAGCAACGGTTTATATGACATTAATGGGTGCGATTGGTTTAAAAGAAGTAGCATTACAATCACATCAAAACATACATCGATTGATAGAAAAATTATCAAAAATTGCCGGCGTCAAGGTGCGCTTTACACATAACTATATGTATGAAATGGTATTGGACTTACCAATTTCAGCCAAAGAAGCTAAGACACTCGCAACTAAAGAGCATGTACAATTAGGTTATGATCTTGGTCAGTTTGATGATCAACAGGCAAATAGCTTATTGGTGTGTGTCACTGAAGTGCATAATGAAGCCGACTTAGATCGTTATGTTGAGGTATTAACAAAAGTTCTTGCAATGTGTGCAGCAGAGGTATAATCGATGACAGTTAGTTTTGAAAAATCAGCAGAAAATCGTAGAGCAAATTCACAAAAATGGGCGGTTTCTGAAGCGACTTATTTTGATCAAAAACATTTGCGTGATGACAAGCCTTTATTACCAGAATTAGGTGAGCTTGAAGTATTGCGTCATTTCACCAAGCTATCACAAAAGAATTTCTCGATTGATACGCAGTTTTATCCATTGGGTTCATGTACGATGAAATACAATCCGCGTATTGCGTTAAAATGTGCGTTTAACCCGTCAGTGTTAAATATTCACCCATATCAAGATGAGCTAACACAACAAGGTCTTTTAGAGATGTTGTATGAGTTGCAGGAAATCTTAAGTGAAGTAACTGGCATGGATGGTGTATCACTAGTGCCTTGTGCGGGCGCTCAAGGCGAGTTTGCTGGTGTTAAGATGATCAGAGCCTATCATATTGCCAATAATCAAGCGCATCGCAATGAAATTATTGTGCCGGATGCCGCACATGGCACCAATCCAGCAACAGCGGTGATGGCAGGGTGCAAAGTTATTGAAATTCCAACATCACTGAAAACGGGGGATATTGATATTGAGGCTTTAAAGAAGGTTCTAGGACCTAATACGGCAGGGATTATGCTAACCAACCCATCAACGATGGGCGTATTTGAACGTGATATCGAACAGGTGGCTAAGCTTGTGCATGAGGCGGGTGGGCTTTTGTATTATGATGGTGCAAATTTAAATGCGATTATGGGTAAAGCTAAGCCGGGTAAGATGGGCTTTGATGTGATGCATATGAATGTCCACAAAACCTTTGCAACACCTCATGGTGGTGGTGGACCAGGAGGTGGGCCAATTGCTGTGAATAAACGCTTGTTACCATATTTGCCAGTGCCAACCATTGTTAAAGAAGGTGATATCTATCGCATCAAAGGTAAAGAGGTGATTCCGCAAACCATTGGTGCGATGCATGCCTTTATGGGGAATGTTGGCGTGTTGATTCGTGCTTATGTTTACCTTAAAACATTAGGTGGCAATGGTTTAACCAAAGCCTCAGAGATTGCTACGTTAAATGCTAACTATATGATGGCACGTTTGAAGTTGGCAGGCTTTACCATTGCATTACCTAATCGTCGTGCGTCACATGAGTTTATTGTCTCATTAGCACCTGAGAAAAAAGCTTATGGTGTCAACGCCAATGATTTTGCTAAGCAGCTTTTAGATCACGACATGCATGCACCGACGATGTATTTTCCTTTATTGGTGTCGGAATGTTTATTGATTGAGCCGACTGAGACAGAAACACGTGAACAAATGGATGCGTTTGTCGATGCAATGATTAAAATTCGAGAGTTAGCGAGAACGAATCCTGAGAGGATGAAACAAGCACCACTAACGCAACCGGTAAGACGCGTGGATGATGTCAAAGCCGTACGCGAGCTTGATGTTGTTTTTGGACAGTGCTGTTAGCAAATTAGTGTATTTGGCTTCGACTTACGCTCAGCCAACGGGGTGAAGTCTTAGTTGAGTTTTATGGCTGCACTGTTAATGGAGTAGTGTATTTGGCTTCGACTTACGCTCAGCCAACGAGGATTAAGCTTATGCAAGCATTTGTTTATATACTTGAATGTAGTGATGGAAGTTATTACACAGGGAGCACTAAGAATGTTGAGCTTAGACTGTGGGAGCATCAAAATGGTCAAGGAGCAAATCATACACGTAAGCGTTTGCCAGTAAAGTTAGTATTTGTTGAACAATTTGATCGAATTGATGAGGCTTATGCTCGAGAAAAGCAAATTCAAGGCTGGAGTCGAAAGAAAAAAGAAGCCTTAATTCAAGGTGATTATAATCAGTTACATATATTATCGATTTGTTGAAATTCTAAATAAGAGCAAAAATTTACCAGAAGACCATTGATAGGGGTGTTCCACCTTCCTTGCCATATGGGCACGTTGCCTGAGCGTAAGTCGAAGGCAAGCAGTAGATTATGTTGGGCGTTTATTAGCGATGTTTGAGTGGATAAATGCCACAATTATCAAACCAATTCCAACGGTTCCAGTTAACCATTCTGGCACATGTGTGTAGACTTTAATAAACATCACAATTGCCAAAAATCCAATTGCGTAATGTGCGCCATGCTCTAGATAGCGAAACTTGGTCAAAGTTTGATGCTCAACAAAGAAAATTGTCAAAGAGCGCACATACATTGCACCAATACCTAAACCAATCATAATAATAAAAATATTCGTTGAGATGGCAAATGCACCAATGACACCATCAAAGCTAAAAGAGGCATCTAACACCTCAAGATATAAAAAGCCCATAAAACCATTTTGCATGACTTTGCCAGCCATATTACTGCCAAAGGCGTGGTTTAATATGCCTAAAGCTTCATGCACCATTAAGCCCATTAAAAAGGCAAGTGCCAGTGTACCAGCTTGATTGCTATCTGCATTATAAATAATGATAAAGCCGATAATTAATGCAAAAATAATATAACCACCTGGATAGTGGCGAATCAGACTAATAAATTTATTTTTCTCAATTGCTGGGATCCAATGTAATTGATGTTTTTCAGCGACAAAAAATTTCAAAAACACCATAATAAGAAAGCCGCCACCAAATGCACAAATCGTTGGAAAACCAAGCTCTAAGGCGTGTTGGTAAGCTATTGGATCCTTGGTGGCCAACTTAAAGACATCGATAAACGATAAGCTGGTTGTCACACTAACTAAAAGAATAGGAAAGATTAAACGCATACCAAATACGGCGATTGGTAAGCCGATCCAGATAAATATTTTTTGCCATTTTTTAGGCATTCTAGTAAGTACCTTGGCATTGACAACAGCGTTATCAAAACTTAATGAAATCTCTAAAAGAGCCAAAACCAAAATCAGGTAAAGCGCATAGACTTTATGTGTTGGTTCAAGCATGACGGCAGCGATAATGCCAACAATCGTGATGAAAAAAGCACTATAAAAGTACTTAAGGTTTTGATGCATTTTTTATCCCTTTATCCTTGCCATTGTTTCATTTGTGGCAAATTTAGTCCAAAGACATCGAGTGTACGATAAACAAAGTCATCGATGATGTCATCAAGTGTTTGTGGTTTGTGATAAAAAGCAGGCACAGGAGGCATAATAATAGCACCTGCTATTGTTGCTTTTTGCATGTTTTTAATGTGTATCAAACTAAAGGGTGTTTCTCTTAAGCAGATAATTAATTTACGTCGTTCTTTGAGTACAACATCAGCGGCACGTGCAATTAGCGAGTCTCCTATGCCGTTGGCAACTTCTGCAAGTGTTTTGGTTGAAGATGGGATGATGATCATGCCATCGGTTGGATAAGAACCACTGGCAATCTTAGCACCAATATCAGCATTAGCATAACAAGTGTGTGCTAGAGTTTTGATCTCTTGTGAGCGATAGTTTGTCTCGTATTCACGTGTCATCTCAGCGGGTTTTGATATGATTAAATGGGTTTCAATGGCTTGTGCTTTTAGCACTTTAAGCATCCTTACTGCATATTCAATGCCGGTAGCGCCTGATAACGCAATAATGATTCGATTATGTTTCAGCATGTGCTTTGAGGGTAAGAAGATATTTTAGATTGGCTGGGAGTATATATTACATGCGCGATATTTTATAGATTTTTTTGTAGGGCGAGCTTTTTGGTGACTTTTTTGCGGGAAAAAGTCACTGCTATCACTCACGCAGCGTAATCTGCACGGTTGATGGGTAATGATATACAGCTAGTGCAAAGGTTTTAAAGTACGATATAGGCTAAATAGAAAATACACCAAAATATAACTAACAATTGCCCAGGTTAAAAGGGCATTTGATACTGGCCAAATAAGTGCTGATGCGATGGTTGCTGCTCCCCATATGAGCGTGTAGATAAACATCAATGAAATAATTGATTTACGCTTACTCAAATAATTCATGCGCGATGGGTAGATATATTTAATTGGTATAAAGGTTAAAATAGTCAAAGCTACAATAATAAGGAAGTTAGTGATTCCTGAAAACTGAAAATATATCAGGTAATAAATCGCGAGATTCCAATAACTAGGGAACCCTCTAAAGAAATGGTCTTTGGTTTTGGCATCAATTTGACAAAACTGATAGCATGATGCCAGCATAATTAATATAAGCGAGAGTGTTTTAAAGCCATCAGGCACGACATCGGTGATATAAACCCACATCGCAGGGATAACCGCGTAATTGGTAAAATCAATAATATTATCTAATAGACCACCGTCTAAGGGGGCGAGTTTTTTAATATCGACACGACGCGCTAGGGTACCATCAGCTGCATCAATTAAAATGGCAATGACAACATACAAAAATGAGAGTTTAAGATAGTGAATATAATCCATATGATTGCCAAGAAATTTAGCAGCATAGGCTTGTGCTGAACTGGTTAATGCAAGAACCGAAAAAACAGCACCACTAGCGGTAAATAAGTGTACTAACCACGCGTAAATGCGCTGAAAAAAAATAGGCATAGGTTTTTAAAGTAAACTCAAAGTTTGCATAGGGTAGCAAAAAAAACTTAAGATAGAAAGTCGTAAAAAATGACAAATGATCAAAGTGCTAAATCTGCCCAGATTGCATCAACTTTATCAATAACATCTTGGCGCATGGTAATAACCTCACCCCATTCTCGTGTCGTTTCACCGGGAAGTTTATTGGTGGCATCCAAGCCCATTTTTGAGCCTAAACTGGCAACTGGTGAGGCAAAATCCAAATAATCAATTGGTGTATTATCAATCAAGGTGGTATCTCTTGTCGGATCCATGCGTGTGGTAATTGCCCAGATCACATCTTCCCACGAGCGTGTATTGATATCATCATCAACAACAATCACGAATTTGGTATACATGAATTGACGTAAAAAAGACCAAACACCCATCATTACGCGTTTAGCGTGTCCTGGGTATTGTTTCTTAATACTAACTACTGCTAAGCGGTATGAACAACCTTCAGGAGGTAGATAGAAATCAACAATCTCAGGAAATTGCTTTTGAATGATGGGAACAAAAATTTCATTAAAGGCAACACCTAAAATAGCGGGTTCATCCGGTGGGCGTCCGGTGTAGGTGCTGTGATAAATAGGGTTTTTACGATGCGTGATTTTCTCAACGGTGAATACGGGGAACTTTTCAACTTCATTATAATAACCCGTATGATCACCAAAAGGGCCTTCTTCAGCAATATCATTGGGATAGATAAAGCCTTCAAGAATAATCTCAGCATGTGCTGGCACCATAATGTCTTCACCATGGAGTATTGATGGTGTCAGCTCCGTTTTTCTGCCACGCAATAATCCGGAAAAAGCATATTCAGAGAGCGTATCAGGAACAGGTGTCACCGCACCCAAAGTGGTCGCGGGATCTGCTCCTAATGCCACACATACCGGAAAAGGTCTTTGTGGATGCGCTTTGCACCATGCTTGATAATCAAGAGCACCACCGCGGTGATGGAGCCAGCGCATAATAAGGTGATTTTTACCAATGACTTGTTGGCGATAAATGCCTAAATTTAAACGTTCTTTACGAATGCTATTAGTAATTGTTAGACCCCAAGTAATAAGAGGGGATACATCTTTTGGCCAACAAGTTTGAATGGGCATTTGATGAAAATCAATATCCTCCTTATCAATAGTCACCTCGCGACAGGGTGCATGTTTGATTACTTTAGGTGACATTTTTAAGATCTGTTTTAAAATGGGCATTTTATCCCAGGCATCTTTAAGACCCTTTGGTGGCTCAGGTTCTTTTAAGTAAGCTAGAAGCTTGCCAATTTCGCGTAGTTGACTGACATCATTAGCACCAAGTGCTAATGCAATGCGTTTCTCAGTGCCAAATAAGTTGGTTAATACTGGCATATCATGACTTTTGGGGTTTTCAAATAAAAGAGCTGGCCCTTTTTGATGAAGTACACGTGATGAGATCTCAGTCATTTCTAGAAAGGGAGACACTTCTTGTTTGATACGTTTAAGCTCACCAATTTCTTCCAAATAATCTAAAAATTCGCGTAAGTCTTTATAATTAAGCATAAATGTCTTGTCGATTTATCTAAAGATGGCACTTATGGTAATGATTCAAGATGTAAAAAAGCAAGCTTAAGTCTTTGGTTTTTAAAACAGAGGAAGTCTTTTTGTTGGTTGGATAAAAACTGGATGTGTTTGCCCATAAAGAATATTGTCGGTCAGCCATACTAAGTAAGACTGAGAAATTGGTGTTGTTTGGTTGTTTTGATGATCCATTACTTTTTTATTCTGTGGTTAATACTTAGGTTTTTAAGAGTAAACCACAAGTAAATATGAATCTAAAATCAGAATTTATAATAACCTTATTAGCAATTTGATAACTCAGCATCAAAAATAGAAAAATTAAAAAGATAAAAGTAAGAAATCAACGTTTTGTATTAGTGACTGCTTCATTTATCGAAATGATCAGGTTAGAATGTATCTTATTCAAAGTGTTGAATGAGTACTTTAAGCAATGTCATTAGGGAAAGAGGATTTAAAACAGGCGGGATTAAAGATCACGCAACAAAGACTGAAAATATTGCGTATTTTTGAGGAGTCAGAGCAGCGTCATTTATCTGCTGACGATGTTTATAAAATTGTACAGCAAAATGAGGAAGATATTGGCATCGCAACAGTTTATCGTGTATTGGCACAGTTTGAATCCGCAGGTCTTTTACAGCGCTTGAATCTTGGTCGTGAGCAGGCAGTATATGAGCTTGATTCGGATGATCATCACGATCATATGATTTGTGTTAAATGTCACAAGGTTGAGGAGTTTGTTGATCATGTTATTGAAGCCAGACAAATCAAGGCAGTAGAGGAGTTGGGTGGCAAGCTCGTTGAGCATAGCTCCGTGCTATATATCGAATGTAAGGATTGTTTAAATAAGCAAAAGAAAAAATGAGGTAGTGGATAAAAGATTATTGTATTGCTTGCATATTCTGCCACTGATATGCCAATAGTGGATTCCACATGGCTCCTGTTGCACTCATGGCGATATCAGCGCCTGCATTTAGGTAATCATCAATATCTTCAGGGCAAACAATGCCACCTACGCCACAAAGCGCAAAATCAAAGTGATTCTCTTTACGTATTTTATGAATACGCTTAGTCATTTCAAGTGACAAGTCTTTAATAATACTGCCGCAAATACCACTATTTAAACGTCCTTCACCTGGGAGTGCTTGGCTATTATCTTTATTTCTTGCTTGCATTGAGATTGTATTAATTGCAGCAATACCATCAATAAATGGTGCATTAGCTTTGATAATATCGTGTGCCTTAGCTTCTTCTTTGATATAACCCATTTTTATCATTAATGGCACATCTTTGATTGCTTTTTTTACCGCTTTTGAGATAGTACTTGAAAGCTCAGCATCCTGATAAATACTGCCTTCTTTAGAGACGACATTAGGACACGAGTAATTAAGCTCAATTGCTTTAGCACCTGCTTCAACGGCTTTTTGTGCACAAAGAATAAAGTCATCAATAAAGTTGCGATGTGGTATAGGAGTGCCGACACATGAGACGATCATCAGCTGATCAGATGCCATAAATGCATTGGCTTTAGCAATATCTTCTTGCCAGATTTCAATCGATTTACTCGGAATACCAAAAGAGTTAGTAATAGCAATTTCACGTGGCGTATGGGGGGCTTGATCGAAAGGATAAATGCTTTTACCAATATCATTGACAGTTAATTGCTTATGGCTATTAACCATTAAGCAGTTAGGTGTGGGATGGGCTTTACGTTCGATTGTACGCACGGTTTTATACACGGGTAGATCAAAACCTAATTTGGCATATAGCTTAATATATTCAGCATTAATCAAGGGGCCGGCCGGTACGCCAATCGGTGAGTTTATTTGATAACCCCATAAGTTGATTGGTTTTAATTGAATACGTTGTGGGATGATAAAATCACACATCGGTCCATTGTTGTAATTATCATCGTAAGACTTATGAATATCGTAAGTTGGATGTAACATAGGTGCTTCAAACTAAGTTGATTTGCCACATGGTAGAGAAAAAAACAGTAAATGCAAAGTGATTTATCATTCTTAAGTTTTAGTTAATGCAAGTATGGTCCAAAATAGGGGAGTATTATACACCCATCATAAACCATCCTACAGAGTTTCTTGCTTTGCATTCCCCGTGCTTTTTCCAAGTTAAATTTTGGCAATAGCGAATGCGTTAAGAAACAATGAATAGTTTCATTGTTTTAGCAAATGAGCACCCAAAGACTCTGTCAAGGGTAGCTATTACCTGCAACCCAACTTGTCAAAACCTCAGTAGTTCCCGCTGAAAAACTCTCTGAAAGCCTATGGTTGAGAGGTTTATTAGAAAAAAGATTACGAAAATAATTTTCTGGAAGCCTTGATTTATCTAGCCTGGCGAGGTTAATGGAAATTGCTGTCAAAACCTTCATAAACTGCTTTGCAACTAAACACCGCAAAATAATTTACGATGGGTATTATAGTCTGCGACAGAACCATAAAAGGTGCTGCAAAATGGGAATTATCTTTTTGTGAAATCTAGTCAACCATTGGTGAAAATAAGTTGACAGATGATTATGTAAATATGGTCTACGTTACATAGTAAAGCAGGATAAATCTTGTTACCCCGCAACAGTAACACATGCAGTGTTAAATAAAAACATAGTAATGCGCTGTAGCTCTGTACACGAAGAAAAATTTGCAAACTGCTGCTTGAAGCGTTATTTTTTCTTGATTTGCACACCATGAAAAAGCACCTCAAACAGCTGACAAATAGTTTAAAGGAAATTTTTAACTGGCACAAATCAAGATTAGATTGTTTTGCTAATCTTCTGGTTAGCCTAATCTCACCC
>NZ_QLIU01000004.1 GCF_003574425.1 Cysteiniphilum halobium
GAAGGGCGTTGTTACCCGTGGGGGTAGTCTGGGCACATAAGGTGGGGGAAAAAAAAGAGGCAAGGTAAAGCCAATCAAACGTAAAAAACATGGTCGGTTACAGTCTAGCTATTTCCGGTATGGCTTGGATATGATTGCTAATGCTTATCAAAGAGCAGCTTTTAGCATAAGAGATTTTAAGCTCTGCCTTAAGATTTTAAATCGACCATTACAGGAGCTACTCAAATGAAAAAATCATCGTGTACAGAGTTTTAAATCATAGTGATATTGATATCCTAATTGTTCTGCTATATGCCCATATTGGAACTGGCTTGATGCGTATCGACTATTTACCCACTGACCATCTACATATTTTTGCATATATAATACATAGTCATCTTGCTCAGAAATAACATGATCAATTAAATAAGGGATATGATCCACAAGGAGCATAGAACGTTTAGCATGGAAACCTTCTGGCACCTTTGATAATCTTTGATAACTCATATCACCAAAGTGGCCGTTGTCATATGCTATTGTATATTCATCAATATTAACTCCTTCATAGTCTGTAAGCCCATATATATAAAATTTCATGGTTTCAGGAATGACTTTAACAGCATATATCAAGTCAAGTTTTTTAGGCAATAAATAGCTTATAACAGGCGTGTTTGTCTGACTTTTATGATTAAAAAGACTTATCTTAAATTGACCCTCTTTTGATGATTTATCAATGACAGCAATATGGTCGCTCTCAGCAAAGTATAGCATTGAAATTATTTCCGTCTCACTGCGGTACAAAGTACTATCTTTGTTTGTTGTCAAATCAATTTTATTTAAGCTTTTCTTCTCTATATCAACCATATAACTATTGTTATACATATCCATGACTATTTTGAGATCATTATGTTCAAATGGTGTACCTGTTGTTTGTCCAAGTTTTTGCCAAACATAGCCAAAACCTTCAGGGGTACCAATAACACTAATCAAATTTTCACCCTGATTATTTGCTAATAATACATAAATGTTTCCATGATTATCGTAACTTGCCCTGATACCTAGATAGCTATAGCTTTCGCTTGGAAAATGTAAATTAACCCATTGCATTGCGATATTTTTTAATATTTCAAGCCTCTTGACTCCACCATCATCTACTACAACAGCTAATGTCGTATGGTTATCATCATTATCAATCCAGTAATATGATTCTATTTTCCCGTTTGTATGCAAGTATGCTTTAATGTCCTCTAACATTACCTCAGAACTTTCATTTGTTGTTAAACGGTATAATGATGAATTGCTAGTTTCAGTTTCTGATGTCCCCATAAATAGATCTGTTTTTTTCAACACCGAGACAACATAATCTTTATTAAGTGCGGTTATAGTAAGCTCTGCTCCAGAAGTTGTGGTATTGCTCGGATTGTGGAAATATATATAACAGCTTTCCTGTTGTAATAAATCAAATTTGTCTGAACTTATTTGACAATAATCAGGGCAAAGCATTTCATTACACCACTGGACACCATAGTCTGAGCTACCATTTTTACCATCATATATGGTAACACTTTCCGGAAAATAAGTTCGATCTAAGCTGATGTTTCTAACATTGGTATCACCATTATTAGTCAACTTAATCGCACTCATGTTTGACTTAATTGAACCGATACTTTCTTCAAGAAGAACACTCTGATATGAAGAGTCAATGTAAAAGCTCTCTGCCACATTATCCGCCATATTATTTGCCTTCAATACAGTTAATAAATGGCCTTTTGCAGGAACTGCATTATCCGCATGAATAATAAGCTGACATGACTCTTTTGGTTTAAGTTCTGCATTTAAACATGTTGATGATTGATTAATCTCTACCCCTGTTGCAATTTGACCATCTCTTGTAATAGAAAAATTGGCTATATCTGGTAAAAAAGCATTAAACGCACCCTCATTTTTAAACGCAATGTTTGCTACTGCTCCTGGTTTAAGATGAACATTGTTTTGCATCGATATATGATTGGCTTTTAACTTAATATCAGCATGAGCTGTAAGCGTTACGCCAGTATTCGTTTCATAAGGCAATTGTAATTGCATTTCTTTTGTATAATCTACTGGATGTGCATCGATAGCAGCCTCTATATTAACTTGACACGATTCACCAGCTTTTAAAACACCTTTTGTCAAGCAATCATCACCATTGGTAACTATTGTCATTGTATTATTAGCAACATTCTCAAGTTTAGCATGATCACCAAGTGTTACTGACTCTTGCAGTTGATTAGTAAAAACAATGGCTTCTATTTTTGGAGAATCAAACATAATTCCCTTAGCCGTGACAGGTGATGAAATAACATGCGCATCTGCAATATATTGCCCATTTGCATTAGCCGCTTCTAAGGTAATCGGTATCATACTATCCTTGTGCGCTTCAAGTGTTTTAACTACTTCTTCATTCATTGGTAGTTTAAAGCTTACTGTAAAAACGCTCTGAGGAGGTAGCTCATCAATAATATTGGTGGATGTTGGCTCAGCAATACCCTCTAACCACTGTGGTATCATAACTTTAAGTGCATTAATAGCTATTGCTGCATTATTTGTAACCTGAATTTTTACTTCAATACCTGGAGCAAGATATTTTCCCATACTAACCGAAGAAGACAAATCAATTAACCGTGCATCATTTTCGGGGACAAACTTTAATGATTTGTTAATTTCTAAGTCTTCTGCATTCTCTGAAGTTCTTACAGCCAAAGTTAAACGCTTATTGGTTTCTTGGGCAACTTGTCCATTAAGTTTAGCTAAAAAAGCAATATTACACTGATCACCTGCTGGTAACATTTTGCCTTGTCCATTTTCATCAAAGCATGTATTTTGTGGCAAGCTTAAATCATAAGTCAGCTCAACACCATCTGTTACCGGCGTATCAAAGCCTTTGATCTCTACCGTACTATTATTACTTACTCGACCTATGGCTCCAATTTTTACTTGATCGACAACAGGATTTGTTACTGTATACGATAAAACGGTTGTTTTACCGGATTGAATCACTTCTGGTGCTTTGATAGCTTCTTGGGCTTTTAATTGCGCTTTTACCGGTGTTGGCGTGGGCGTATCACCTCCTGAAGCACCACCTCCACCACAGCCAATAAGTGCTAATGAAAATAATAATGATGTATGTTTTAGATTAAATTTCATAATCTCTCCTAATTCTCTTTTAATGAACAAACGGGGTTAAAACTTAATAAGATCAAAATATGAACTAAATTAGTGCCTACGTAAAATTAGATTTCCTGATATGACTATTTGAATTATTTATGTCGACTTAAAATCATGTTGTAGATAGTTTATGCTTTCTCGTAGGAACACTTCCTTTCCTTAAATTAAAGGCAGGCTACTTTTCACTGGCACATAACTGAGATTGAAAGTACCATCTCCTAGTTGACCAGCATGATTGCCCCCCCAACAGTAACTTTTATAATCATTGCCAAGAGCACAGCTATAAGCAGCACCTGTCGCAATAGAAACTAACGATACATTGTTTGGAATACTGCCTGACTTAACGGCAATAGGTGTTGTTTGTTCCCAAGTAGCAAAACCACTACCTACACCCGCATGTCCTCCCCAGCAATACGCCTTTTGATCACTTCCTAAAATACAGCTGTGCGTGAAACCTAATGACATAGCTTTAATCGTCACACCATCAGGTAAGGCACCTTGAGCAACTAAACTAGGTTTATACTCACCGTATTCATTCACCATATTATTGCCCAGTTGACCATATTTATTATGCCCCCAGCAATAAGCTTTATTATCTTCGGTTACTCCACAAGCATGATCATTACCCGTGTGGATTGACTTAAATACTAGCCCTTGCTGGTTGACTGCCACTGGAGAAGTGCTCCCTCCAGATACCTTGTTGCCAAGCTTATAGTAATCATTTATCCCCCAACAATAAGCTTGACCTGTATGATCTAATAGACAACCGAAATCTTGACCTAGGCCAATTGAAGTAATTGCTGCTGATTGTGGCAATTGCCCTTGTGGTAATTCCATCGGTGTATTTCTAAAACCACCCCCCCAGCAATAGGCTTTTTGGTTACTTGCTATGGCACAGCTAAAATTATTTCCTAAGGCAATACTAGTTAATACCACACCTTGAGGAATATCACCTGTTAAGACCTTAACTGGTGAATGACTTGATGTATTGTTACCATTGCCAAGTTGCCCGTTTCCATTTTCTCCCCAACAATATGCCTGATTTTCAGAGTCTAAAGCACAAGTATGTACATTGCCTAAAGAGATGGACATTAGCGCATAATCTTTAGGTAATTCACCTTGACTAATTTTGGTAGGATACATCGAGTTTTTATACGTCCCATTACCCAACTCCCCAGAAGCATTATACCCCCAACAATATGCTTGATTGTCAAGATCTAAAGCACAAGTATGCCGATAACCAGCTGATAATGCACTATATTTCACTGATGAGACGGCTAAATTCAATATATATTGATTTAAAGGTAAGCTTGTTGTTGACTCTGATGTGACATCAAATAGATATTCCCCACTTGAAATATCTTCTGAAATCTCTGCTATTACAGAGCATTGAGGGCTTTCCTGCGACACAGATAAAACACATTGATTACCATTAGGAAAGCTAATATGACTGTTATTACTACTGATTGAATATACCTGATCAGTAGTAGAGCTACCATGCCAATCTTGAGGTGGTGTAATAACTATATCTACACTTTCTCCTGATATCACCTGCTTAACACTGTGACCATATTGTTGTAATTGAACACTAGCAACACCATGATCAACAATACTTACCTCACCAACATCTAATGTATCTACTGCTAAATTACTTTGTCCCATTTTTAAGCTTAATTGATAATCACTTTTTATCGGTGTATGATCACTTACTTCAAGCCCAATATAGCAATAACTACCACTGGCAACAGCAGCACCATCAAAACAGCTTGGTACTTTTGCTGGTGCGTTTATCATTAAGCCTGTAACCCCATCATCATGCGTTACTACATAATCTATCATACTTGTCGATGGCAGCCATTGTATGCTTTCTTCATTATTGACAAGCTTTAAATCATAGTGTTTCTTGCCAGAAATAGGTAACTCAAGAGCAACTGCTTCTGGCTCATAAGCGATGCTATAAACATAGTTAACTTGGAAATCAACTGCCAGTGTTGTTGATTGTGAAATACTTCCTTCTTGTGGTGTCATGATGATATCTAGATGATCACCTGTATTCACATTTGCATCTGCTTTTGCCTCAAGGATTAAGGCACAGCGCTCTTTTGTCTGAAGTATGGGAAACTCACTGCAATTTGCTAAACCATTAGCACCTCCAGCTGTCACACGGGTGATAGCATGAGGAAGCGCTTCTGAAAAAGCGATGGTGTAACGATAGTCCGTCGGATTAATCAGCTCAATATATTGCTGCCCCGGTTTACCAAAAATCATTGTATCACTTAATTTTTGCGCACTTTCAATCGCTAATGACGCAATATAAGGAAAAGTATCCAATTGCATCAGCGGTCGATACTCTGCCAACGCATTATTACTGGTGAAGCGAATAACCTGTCCCCCGGTCTCATCTGAATTTGCATTGCTGATAACCGATGTCATGTTAGCTTTTAATGCTGAGGCTAAATCATCAGCCGTTTTACCTACCTGGAGCGCTAGCTCAACATTTGCTTCTTGATTGGCTGATAATGTTGTTATTTTAGAAAGATTGCTCATATCAATAATCTCTCTAAGCCACTGAGGTAATATTTCAACACGCATACCTGAGATAACTTTATTTGTTGGATTATTAAGTTTGATCACTAAACCCTTCTCATTAATATCGATATAATTAAGTGCTTTCTTTAGCTCATGAAAATTAAACAGCGCACTTGTATCGGCATCAGGAGAGTCTGGGTCAATGACCTCTACTTGAACTGGCACCTCCATTTGGGTCTCATCTTGCCAATGTATCACCAACTGTGGTTTAAACTCAGCAGTAACTGCATCCGCTGGAATATCAACTTTTAATTGACATATTTGATTAGAACTAACGGGTTTCCCCGCCGTGCAACTATTAGGATAACTCTCATCTACTGTAAATGCCGAAGCACCAAGAAGCTCTGCTTTGTTAAATGTTTTTGTCACTGACTCAGGTAGACCCACTGTAAAATATAAAGAAAGTGCTTTACCTTGAACTACTGCACTTGGATTTAATAACGCATTAGCACTAGCACCACTTTTGCTATAACTTGGTAACAGCAGACTAAATTGATTATTTGAATTTTCTATTTGAAGACTTAACAACTTATCTGACAAATCTGATAATGGTTTGATGGTTATATAGCAGTTTGCATTTTGTGCTACTGCATTTCCCGTTAAACAATTAGCCCCAACTAAACCCTCTTCAATTGCAAATTCAGAGGTAAGATCATTACCCTGTGCATCATAAATCTTATAATCACCTAGATTTTTTGAAGGATACCAATGCATAAAACCATTATTTTTAAAAGCAATTTGATTATCATAGTTTGCAATCAAAGTGTTTTGGTCACTTGCTGAAACATTAACGCTAGTGTCAACTGCAAAATTAACTTTATAGGATTCACGATTACTGTCATTAGGTGTGCTAAATTCGATTTCAAAATTCTGAAGTCCTTGCAAATCTTTAGCTATGCTTGGATCGATAGAAATTTCAGCAACGCAACTATTATTTTTTGCTAATGGCAATGAGCATTTTGACATATCAACCTCAATGGCATCAGCAAATGGCGCTAGCTTAGCATGAATATCTGTAATCGCATCTGTGCTTGTATTTAACAACGATACAGTTGCTTTGAATTGACCATCAATTTCTTTAAACTGACTGATAGTATCAGTATTCGCCACAACATTACTCAAATAAATAGTTGGCGTTAATGGGTAAGCTTGTGTTGTGGAACGTGCACTATCATAAGTAATCTGTGCTTGAGATTCATTCTTATGTAAGCTTTTTTGCCATAACTTTAATGCTTGCTGCGCTTGAGCACTATCTTCTAACTTGTACTGTAATACAACAGACTCCGCACCTTTAATCTCAAAAATATCCTCTGATATCTTAGATATATAGGGTTTAATCACCTCTGGAAAAATCAGGTTTGGGTTATTAATAGCATTTGCTGTTGCATTGTTTAGGGTAATATTAATCACCTCCCCAATTGCAATAGGTGAGATCTGGGTAATAGAAAACTTGCTTTTTTGAAACTCTGGATCATTTGATGGTTTAAAAGAAAGCTTCACTATCGATTCAATTACCCCCACGCTAGTCGTATAAATAAGTTTGCCCTCATAGGCATCACGCTCTTTTGTTGTCACTACTTCCCACTGATCCGTACAATGCTCACCAGAGGAAAGTAACATATTGACTTTACATGAAGAGGGTGTGTCCTTTTGTCTAAACTTAACACCCGTATCTGCTGGTGTTGTTGCTACTAATTCTTTTGATAAAATTTGCACTTTTGAATTATTACTTACAGCTTGTAAGCTTAATTGGTTAGATGGTGTTACTTCTACCAAAAGACCTAAAATTGCTTCCTTATCACTCATGTATGCCTTTGTGCTATCAGTAACCACCTTTGCTGAAGCCTTAAGTGAAGGAGGATTAACAGGTTCAGTGCCTGAACCACCTCCACCGCCACAAGCAGACAGTAATAAAACAGACAATAAGTATAGTGGTTTGCGGGCTATATTTTTCATACTTGATCCTTTTTTATTTGAATTTCAAATAGAATATGAATGGAAAATGATCTTTCGTAAAATTAGATTATGAAATAAGCTTATTTAGGATTTTTATATAATGGATATACATTTACGGAAATTAAAAGGTGTAAATAATATTCTTAATCAACTGCAGGTTTGGTTAGCACTGGCGTATATCGATCTACTTTAGTCCCATCTCCAAGCTGTCCATAGTTGTTATCTCCCCAGCAATAAGATTGGTTATCGCTACCAATACCACATGTATAATGATCTCCAGCTGTAATATCAATCAACGCAACATCACTTGGTATTTTACCTTTTTTGACAACAACAGCACGATATTCAGTATTATCATGGCCCACACCAAGTTGTCCTTTAGCGTTCATCCCCCAACAATAGGCTTGTCCATCATCTGCTAATGCACATGCATGATAATGCCCCGCTGTTATTTTATTCAATAGAGTACCTGACGGTATAATCGTTTGATTAACTTGCGTAGGTTTCTCTTGCTGTTCGTTTGGAAATGAGCCCAGCGTTGATTTTCGACCCCAACAATAAATATCTTGCTTGTTGTCCGATAACGCACAGGTATGTAAAGCACCTGTGGCAATCATGTTGAAGCCAATACCCGATTGACTGACTGCTCGAGGGTAAGCTGGAGAATCACTGGCTCCTCCATTACCTAATTGCCCATTCTCTCCAGATCCCCAACAATAAGCTTTCTTCTCATTTGTTAAGACACACGCATGCGCAAACCCAAGTTCAATATCTGTGATTTCTGCAGCAGATGGTATTTGTCCTTTAGAAATTTTCGTTGGCAATAAAAAGCTCTCCTGAGATGAGTTCTTAATGAGTTTATAATAGTTACGCCCCCAACAATAAATATTATTTTGGTCATCTACTGCACAAGAAACACGCTCGCCAGCGGCAATATTTTTTAACTGAGCACTAGCTGGAATATCTCCATTACTCACTTCAACAGGTACTTTAGCATTTTCTGGGTAATCTGCATTACCTAACTGTCCACTACTGTTACTTCCCCAGCAATAAGCTTTACCATTTGTTGCTAATGCGCAGGCATGCACCCAACCTTGTGATAACTTTTTAATATCTTCAACGGCGGGAAGCTGCCCTTTCTTTAATGCTGTTGGTAATAAGCTTGCCAAAACATCTGTATCATTACCTAGCTTACCACTACTGCCATTATAGCCCCAACAATATATTTTATTATCCAGTGTTTTAGCACATGCTGTGTCTGATTTAGAACCTGACATAATCTGATTATAAGCAGATTTAGCTAATACACTCATGTTTATTTGCACTTGTCCAATTGGCAAATCCGTTGTTTCATCTGGATCAATACTTATGTTATATACTCCTGAGCTTAGCTCACGATCAACCGCAATAGCAACTAAGCACTGAGTATCTTGATTAGCAACAGATAGCTTGCATGTGTTGCCATTGGGAAAACTAATAGCAGGGTTGCTTGCATTAATACTAAATATCTGATCATTTTCAGTAGAGGTATACCAATTTTCAGGCGCTATAATACCGATCTCAACCAACTCTCCAGCTTGAACACTACTAATACTTTGACCATTTTTCTGCAACTGAACACTTGCCTTACCATGATCAACAATGGATACCTCGCCTACTGCTAATGTCTCAACTGCTAAATTGCTTTGTCCCATCTGTAAACTTAATTGATAATCATTCTGTATGCCTGCATCATGACGTACTTCAAGACCAATATAGCAATAGCCTCCACTGGCCACCGTATCTCCATCCATACAGCTTGGTGCTTGTGTTGGTCCTGTTATATGTAAACCATCAATCCCTTGATGATGATGTAAAACATAATCTGTCATGTTACTTGAAGGTAACCACTGCATCGCTTCTTCATTATTGACAAGTTTTAAGTTATAAACTTTATTACCTGAAATGGGTAATTCGATTGCACTACTTTCTGGTTGATAGCCAATGCTGTACACATAATTCGTTTGAAAATCAATTTGTAAGGTCGTTGTTTGGGTGATGGCACCTTCTTCTGGTGTTAGCATAATATCTAAATGATCACCTTCACTCACATTAGCATCAGATTGCGCTTCAAAAATCACTGCACAACGCGCTTTAGGTAATAACTGATCTAACAACCCACTACAATTCACTAAACCACTTATACCACCTTCAGTCACACGATTAATACCCATAGGTAAGGCTTCCGAAAAACTTAATATGTGACGATATTCTGTTGGGTTAACAACCTCAATATACTGCAATGCTGGTTTGTCAAAAACAAGTCGCTGAGTTAATGTTTGTCTTGCATTTTCCTCTTGTGTATCAATATAAGGAAAAAGGTCTACTTCTATTGCAGGATGATAAGCCATTACAGCATTACTACTTTTAAAACGAATAACCTGACCACCCGTTTCATCTTCATTTGCATTGGCAACCACTGCCGTTAAATGATCCTTTAATGCTGCCGCTAAGTCATCTGCTGTTTTGTCTATTTGCAAGCCTAAGTGGGTGACTATCTCTTGCCCTGATGGAATGGTGATTTTGGATAAACTACTGATATCGACAATATCTCTCAACCACTGAGGTAAAATCTCAACTTCAAAACCCGATATTACTGTATCTGTTGTGTTGTTTAGCTTTATTTGTAAGCCATTTTCATTAGCATCAATGTAGGTGAGATCACCACTTAACTGCATAAAGCTAAATAACCCACTGATATCCGCATCAGGGTCTTGTGGATCAATAACCCCTATAATGGTATGAACATCTGAGCTTGTCCCATCCTTCCACTCAATCACTACAGTAGGTGCAAATTGTGATAGTACAATAGCTTCTTTGGGAATATCTAATTTTAACTGGCAGGGATTGTGAATACTTGCTATTGTCTGATCAATAATACAACTCTGCGGATAATCAGTATCTTGCACAACTCCATGAATTACCTCCCCAGAGGCATCTTTAATCGTAAAGCCTTTAACTATTTGTTCCTCAGGAGGTGCAACCGTATAAAATACTGACAACGGTTTGTTGATAATCACATACTTAGAATTCAGTGAATTATTCGCACTGATACCATTGCTACTATACCCAGGCAATGCGTGAGATGTAAGATCCGCATTACTACCCTCTAGCTTTAAAAATAAGTCATTTCCAGATTCATCTGTCTGTGCTCTTAGCAGTACAGCACAACTGTCTCCTTTCTTAAGCGGCTCACCAGACAAACAATTGCTTCCCTGTGTAGCACTCTTTATATCAAAACGACTGCTTACATCATTACCATTACCATCAATCACTTTATAATCAGCTGAATCTGTTGAAGGGACCCAATCCATAAAGCCCGTGTTCTCAAAGAATATTTGATTATCATGGTTAGCAAGAAATGTACTGTCTTGAGCCAATTCAATTTTAGAGCGTCCATCAACAGCCACTGTCAGATTTATGCTGTCTCTATTTGAAACATCTGCCGTTTGTAATGTTAATATCAGGCTTTCTTTTCCTGCTATCTCATGTGAAATACTTGGATCAATAACGACTTTAGCCATACAACTCTTATTGGGCAGCAAAGGTAAGTCACATGCTGCAACATCCAAGCTTATAGCATCGGTTTGTGGTGACACGCTTAATTGAATACCGGTAATGTTTGCATTACTAACATTCAATAATGATACATTAGCTTCTAACTTTCCATTTACTTCAGTAAACTTATCAATGTTATCTAGCGAAGATGTCAAATCACTTAAATGTATCTGTGGCTGCAATTGATAAGCTTGAGTCTTAAAACGCGCACTGCTATAAGTGATATATGACTCTGGGTTAGCTTCATCTAACTGCGCCTGCCATTTTTTAAGGGCTAACTGTGCTTCTGTGCTATCCTCAAGGATAAAGCTTAACTTGGCAGATTCACCACTTTTGATTTCAGCGATCTGAGTACTTTGTGTTATAAAAGGAGATATTACCGATGGAAAGGTAACCTTAGGGTTGTTGATGGCCTTAGCTGTCGCATTGTTAATGCTAAGGCTAAATTCATCTCCTAAACCGATTGGATCAATATGACTGATGCTAAATTTATCTTTTTCAAACTCAGGATCATCAGGCATTTTGAATATGAAATTAAGCTTTGATTCGGGTGAGCCCGCTGTTGTGGTATAAACAACTTTTCCCGTATAGTTATACTCTTGTTTTGTAGTGCTAACTTTCCAGCGATCTACACAACTTTCCCCAGTAGATAAAATATTTTTGTCCAAACAGGATTCATTTGTTTTAATTTCTGTGAACTTAACATATGTACCATCTTGTGATTCAGCAATAATCTCTCTTGATAATATTTTTAATTGGCTATTGCTACTAGCTGCTTGAATCTGCATTTTTCTTACCAATTCTGCACTTAATGCCACCTCCAATATAGCTTCTTCATCACTTTTATAGGCATTTGAAGTATCTGTTGTAATCTTAGAAACTGCAGTGATACCAGATGGAACAGGTTTAGGTTCAGTGCCTGAACCACCTCCACCGCCACAAGCAGACAATACTAAAACAGACAATAAATATAGTGGTTTGCGTGCTAACGTTCTCATTCATTTATTCCTTTTGTTTAGACTTCAAATAGAATATGAATAAAAAGAACACTATCGTAAAATTAAATTATGAAATAAGGTTATTTATCTTGCTGATAACAGCAGACAATGCCTAACAAAAAATAAAGCATAAAAACAATAAAAATAATGCGCGCCATACTGCTGATTGTTATGATAAGTATGAGATAAACTTAACACATAACCAATAATACACATGGATCTTAGCTTTACACTTATTCTTTTGGCTATTTTAATTCTGTGCTCTGCCTTTTTTTCAGGGTCTGAGACCGCAATGATGTCCTTGAATAAATACAAATTGCGCCACATGGCAAAACGTAAAAACAAAGCAGCGAAACGCAGTTTAAATCTTATCAAACGCCCTGATCGCCTATTGGGTATGATTCTTGTAGGTAATACCTTTGCCAATATCATTGCTTCGGCAATTCTAACCAGCTATGCCGAACAGCACTTTGGACATATTGGCATGATTATCTCAACAATTGGACTAACCATTATTATTCTGCTATTTGCAGAGATTATTCCGAAAACGTTGGCTGCTCTTTTTCCACAAAAACTTGCATTTCCAGCATCTTTTTTATTACTTATTTTACTGGTTTTATTTTACCCATTAGTGTGGCTTTTAAATGGTTTTGCCAGTCTCCTATTTCGCTTAGTTGGCTTAAAAATAAAACATAAAGAAACCGCAGAGCCGCTAAGTAGTGATGAGATTCACTCTGTTGTGCATGATTCTAAAAGCAAGTTAGGCCCCAGAAACAAAAATATGCTCTTGGGTGTTCTAGAGCTTGATCAAATCAAAGTTTCTGATGTGATGATTCCCCATCACAAAATCGAGTATCTTAACTTAAGTCTTGATATTGAACAAATCATTAACCAAATTGTTAACGCAAAACATTCTATTTTGATCGCCTGTTATGAAAATATTGAGAACATTGCTGGCATTATTCTTACACGCGAGGCATTAAAATTTATTGCAACAGATGACACACCAACCTATGAAGAAGTTTTGACATTACTTAAAGATCCTTACTATATTCCGGATCACCTATCTATCAAGCGCCAATTGATTAACTTCCAGCAAAAAGGAATGCGTTTTGCCACTGTGGTGAATGAATATGGTGAGATTGAAGGAATTATTACCGTTGAGGATATTATTGAAGAAATTGTTGGTGAGTTTGCTGATACCTACAACCTTGAAACACATATTAAAACTGGTAAAGATAATACTTATAGCACTACAGGAGACACAACCATTCGTGAGATCAATCGTCATTTGCATTTACATTTACCAACTCAAGGCGCTAAAACCATCTCTGGGTTTATTATCGATGAATTACGCGAAATACCCATTGGCAACTGTTGCCTTAAAATCAATGGTTTTATCATTGAGGTGAAAAAAGTTGAAAATAATATGATTAAACTGGTTAAGATCCATCAGATCAATTAAATTGTCTAAGCCATAGCTCTACGAGACAACTGAAGATATATGTAATCAAATAGCCAGTTATAGACAAAAGCATAAATCAAGAAAAATACAACAAAACCAATATCAACGATAAATGCCTGCCATAATGTCATATTAAGCCAATAAGCAACCAATGGAATGGTTACAACCAAAAGCCCCAGCTCAAATAGCAAAGCGTGCATGACACGTATTACCATACTACGCTTAAAGCGGTCTTTACCAATCTTTGCTTCATAGTAATCAAACATCCAGTTATAAATGAAATTCCATAACATCGCCATCAATGAGATAAACACCCCTAATGCTCCGACCTCAACAATGCTTTTATTTAATATCAATGCCGCTACAGGGGCAAAAATAATGATTGCAATTAACTCAAAGCCAATCATATGAATGATACGTGTTGTCAAACTAAATCCATTATTTTGTTGCATAACAAACTCTCTTTGTTTTTTGTTACTATATATACCCATCACAAACTATTTTACAGAGTTTCTTTCTTTGCAACTCAACACCGCAAAAGACTTACGATGGGTATTAATTCAATAAGTCATTAGTTTAATCAAACTACTGTTATTTTAAAATACGCACTAAATACGTACTTTGCCATATTGTTATCGTCAAATTCGCACATAAGAAAAAGTTATTATCCATTGTTATCATAACCACTTATTACTACGCTAAAATAAAGACAGAAACAGATGCTATTTACAGGGAACCATCATGTACAAATCCATTATTTTCTATACCAGCATGCTTATAACGAGCGTACTATATGCAGTCGATGCACCCACAGCAATCACTACATATAATAAATCAAGTAGCACATATGCCTCTTTATTTCCCATTCAAAAAGCTTCACTTTCAAGCCCAATGACGGGTGTTATTCAAAAAATTAACTTTCGCCCGGGAGATCAATTCAAACAAGGTGATGTGCTTGTTCAGTTTGATTGTGAGGAGGTTGATTTAAAAAGCAAGCGTGCTCAAGCAGAGCTTGATGCAGCCAGTGCACAATTAGATAGTACGACCGAGCTTATGCGCTTAAACTCCGCGAGCAAAATTGAGCTTGCCAAGGCAAAAAGTCAATTTGAAATTGCCAAGGCTGATCTTAACATCATGAAATTTCAACAAAAACAGTGTCAGGTTTTGGCTCCTTATCATGGCGAGGTAGTGCATCAATCAGCCCAAGACAATGAAACAGTTAAAACCGATGATCCATTAATTGATATCATTGATAATCGTGAACTTGAGATTAAGATGTACATCCCTTCAACCTGGCTACAACATGTCAAAATACATACACCTTTTACTTTACTTTTAGATGAGCTACCTAAAGCGCGGTTTCACGCAACTGTAACAAAGATCGTCGGACAAATTGATCCAGCCAGCCAATCTATTTTAATTTATGGCAAGCTGACAACATCAGATACAAGCAATGAGCTAACACCACAAATGCTTTTCTCTGGCATGAGTGGCATTGCCTACTTTGATCTAGATACACAAACACCGGTTAGTAAGGAGTAGGCAATATGAAAGACACATTAGCCAATCTTCTTTCTTTACAACAAGAATTAAGAGAAATTAACAAACTCAATGAGCTTGCTTTTTTTATAGCGCATCAAAGCAAAATAGTGATTGACTATCAACGCGCTCTGGTGTGGAGCTCTTGGCAAAATAAACATATTCAAATCAAGAGTGTTTCAGGCATTACTCGTTTAAACAAAACAAGCCCCTATCAGATATCAGCCATTCAATTTATTGATAAATTAATCACTTATTATGCACAAAGTACAGAGCTACAAACGATTGATAGCGAAACATCTGTTGAAGCCGTCAATAAAATCTGGCTGGAGCCCTTATCAAAATATGCAACCTTTTATTTCTTTCGTAATAACCGCAAAGAAATCATCGGTGGTGTGCTGTTATTAAACAACGCACTACCTGAGGAAAATGAGTTTAAACAATTTGATTGGATTGTCCATTCGTACAAACAAGCATGGTTTCATTTAAGCAAACCGCGTAACATCTTTGGCCAATTTGCTTATTATTTTAAAAGTCGTAAACGTCGCATTATTTGGCTGGTCATTATAGCGGCATTTCTTGCGATGTTTATTCGTGTGCCGCAAAGTGTATTAGCACCTGCTACAATTATCGCCAAAGATCCTATGATCATTACCGTACCAATGGAAGGTGTAATTGAAACTGTTTTTGTAAAACCTGAGCAATATGTCACGCAAGGTGAGGTCTTATTTGATATGGATAAGCGTGATCTTATCAATGCCAATGAGCTTGCGCAAAAAGAGCTTGCCACAGCCACTGCCAAATACAAAACAGCAATTCAAAGCAGTTATCAAGATATTGAAAAACGTGCTGAAATTCAGGTTTTACAAGCTTTAATGCAAGAAAAACAACTCGAAGTTAACTATACCGCACATTTGATTAGTGAATCAGATGTAAAAAGTCCCATTAATGGTATTGCCATTATTGATACCCCTAATCAATGGTTTGGTAAACCTGTTGTGACTGGTGAAAATGTGATGCAAGTGGCAACGCCTAGACAGGTTGAGATGGAAATTTGGCTGCCTGTAGCTGATGCCATTAGCTTTAATAAAGGTGATAAAGTGAAGTTGTTCTTGAATGCTGACCCACTTAATCCCGTTTATGGCACCATAGATTATGCAAGCTTTGAAGCAACTATTACACCATCACAAATCTTAGCCTATCAAGTAATTGCACGCATTAACTCAGATCAGGATATACCTAAGATTGGTAGCCAAGGAACTGCCAAATTAATGGGCAATAATGTCAGCTTATTTTATTACTTGTTCCGCAAACCAATCACAACCTTACGACAATTTTTCGGGTGGTAAATTATGCAGATGTCAATGAACTCAGAATTACCAGAGATTCTTCCTCCTTTACGTGAAGGTGTTGCACTGCAAAAAGGTGGTATGGACTTTAATAATAGTCCAACATGGGTTGTTCAAGACCTTTTGAATAATCGCTTTTTTCATCTTGGCTGGCGCGAGCATGAGATATTGCGCTTTTGGCAGCGCATTTCTCCTGATGAGTTAATCAACACGGTTAAAGCAAACTCACTTGCACAAGTTAGCATAGATGACATCACACACATGCTAAAATTTTTATCACAAAACTGCCTGATTGAACAACCTTTCAGCACTATGAAAACCATTAATGAAGCGCAATCATCCAAAAAAACCAATTGGTTTTTATGGCTTGCCAAAAACTATTTGTTCTTTCGTATTCCGCTGGTCAAGCCAAATCGTTTTTTAAATGCTATTTATCCTTATATGCGTTTTGCACTTGGTAAAGGTTTCGCACTTAGTATGATACTGTTAGGCATTATTGCTATTATTTTTACTCTAAGACAATGGGATCAATTTACCCACACATTTTTTGCGCTGTTCTCCATTCAATACATCTTACTTTATGGTATTGCATTAATACTTGCTAAAAGCTGTCATGAATTAGGTCATGCTTTGATGTGCAAGAAATATGCGTTGAATGTCCCGACCATGGGTATAGCATTTTTGGTGATGTTTCCGATGCTTTATACCGATACCGGAGAAAGCTGGAAAATCAATGAGCCTAAAGAGCGTGTAACCATTGCATTAGCAGGTGTGATTACTGAAACATATATTGCCATCTTTGCCTTGTGTGCCTGGCTATTAATGCCTGAAGGAGCGCTCAAAAGTATCTGCTTTTTTCTAGCAACTTATAGCTTAATGACAACCTATATTATTAATATCAGCCCTTTTCTGCGCTTTGATGGTTACCATGTGCTTTCTGATATTCTAAGCATGCGCAATCTGCAAACACGTGCCTTTGCACTGACTAAATGGAAATTACGCGAGATGCTATTTGGACTTAACATGCCTGCACCTGAGCAATTTTCTAAAGCGCGTCAACGTGTTTTGATCACTTATGCAGTATTGACCTGGATCTATCGCTTTGTGCTCTTTCTAGGAATTGCAATTATGGTCTATTACTTATTTTTTAAAGCGCTAGGTATTATCCTATTTGTCATTGAAATCGTTTATTTCATTTTACACCCCATTTATCGTGAACTAAAAGTCTGGTGGAGTATGAAAAGCAACATATCACTTAATAAAAATACCTTAATCTTATTAATTATTATGCTTATTTTAGTGGGTTTATTTTTCATTCCATGGCAATCACAGGTCTCATTGCCAGCAACCCTATCTTATCAAACCAAGCCACTTTATACCGAGATTGCAGCACGCGTTGTATCTGTCAATGTTAAAAAAGGGGATAGTGTTAAAAAAGGACAACTCTTAGCACAACTGGCGTCTGATCAACTTGATTTTCAAGTTGCACAAACTAAGGAAAAACTAAAGCAGTTAATCTGGCAACAAAGAAATAGTGTCCACTTTCAAACGAAACTAGACCAACAATCCGTGTTACAAACACAAATTAATCACACTAAAACACAACTAAGTCAATTGTTAAAACAACAAGATAAGTTAAAATTTACCGCGCCTTTTGATGGCATTGTCGAATCATTATCTGAGGATTTGCATCCTGATGCTTGGCTTAAAGCAAAACAAGCACTAATGCTCATTGTTAATAACAAAACTTTGCAGCTACGCGCCTATACAACAGCCGATGATCAGGATCAATTAAAAGTTAATCAAAAGGGCTATTTTGTTCCTGAAAATATTGATCTTACAAAAATAGCTGTTGAGATTAAGTATATTGTGAGCTCACAATCAAGCATTTTCAAAAGTCAGAATGAAAATAAAGCAAACTTAAGCTATATTCATGAGGCAGCTCCGCTAAGCGCATATCATGCTTCAAATTTTGGTGGAAGCATTGCTGTTAACCCAGATAAAGAAGGGAAACTGACACCTCAGGAAAATGTTTTTCTAATTTTATTAACACTTAATTCACCTCTGCCTTATGAATTACCCCATGTTGTCAGAGGTAAGGTGTTTATTGATATTGAACGAAAATCACTCGCGGCACGTTTATGGCAACAGGTGCTTATCCTCTGGGTGAAAGAATCTGGATTTTAAACTACATGTTGGCTGAGCTCAGGGGGCATGTGTTGGCTGAGCGTTAGTCGAAGCCATTTGCTGCCTTCCCTCTTTCCCCTTCGACCGAGCTCAGGGGACGTGCGTTGGCTGAGCGTTCGTCGAAGCCATTGCTGCCTTCCCTCTTTCCCCTTCGACCGAGCTCAGGGGACGGTCTAATTAATCGCATCAATTAATGCTTTAAAGTAACTGGGTAACACGCCACGATCATACCAGCATAATGAAATTTCATGATCGTAAAACCAATTAGGTTTCAAAATTGCTACCTTGTTCTGATCGCAATACTGCTCAAAAAACTGCTTAGTAACTACCGTGTAGCCAAGCTCAAAAGCAACTAACTGCGCTAATTGATCCGGGGAGTTGATAAAATGCCGATCTTTGTGTGCAAATGGTAATAAGTTATATTTTGCCAGATAGGCAAACGTAATATCATCACTGCTGTCAAAATCGATAATATTCTCATTAAGAACAATATCTTTAATCGCCCGTTTTTCCCATGACTTAGGCACAATAAAAACATAACGTTCAGGTGACAATGCCTTAGCACACATTTCTTTTGAGACTTGTTTATTATTGACAATGGCCAGATCAACTTGTCCTGTCTTTAATAACTCATGTCGCGCCTCAATATCTTGAATCTGCAAATGTAGTCTTAACTGTGGATATAACTTAGCGATGCCTGTCACTACTTTCACAATCCGCGTTTTCATTAAAGTTGAAGGTGATACGAGTTTTAAAGCAATAATATTATCGCCTTCACTCATATTTAAGCTATGCAAATAACTGTTTTCCAAGTTTTGCATATCATGACAATATCTAAGGAGCACCTGCCCTTCTTCGGTAAGTTGCATGCCTTTGCGTGAACGGATAAAAAGGGAGGCGCCAAGCTTTTCTTCAAGCTGCTTTATTCTTTGCGTTACCGCAGTTTGCGTCAAAAAAAGAGTCTCCGCGGCAGCATGTACTGTTTTGTTTTTCTCAACACTTAAAAAGGCTTGTAGTAAAGGGCTTAGGCGAATCATCGTTTTTACTCCAATATTTTTAAGGCGTATACAATACGCCCCTACGGTAGGCTACGGGTTTGCTGGAAAATTTCATTAATCCCTTTTTTACCCAAAGCAAGCATTTGTGCAAAATCATCCTCTGAAAAAGGTTTACCCTCAGCCGTTCCCTGAATCTCAATAATGCCACCATCATGTGTCATCACAATATTCATATCGGTATCAGCATCTGAGTCCTCATCATAATCTAAATCAAGTACTGGTGTTTCTTTATAAACCCCTACTGAAATAGCAGCAACATGCGCTTGAATTGGCTTGGCGCCTTCTTTAACTAAACCATTTGCTTGCATATATTTCACCGCATCTTCAATTGCAAGACTCGCACCTGTAATTGCAGCAGTTCTTGTACCACCATCGGCTTGTAACACATCACAGTCCACTTTAATCGTAATCCCTGGAAACTCAGTCAAGTTTACTGCAGCACGCAAAGCACGACCAATTAAACGCTGGATTTCTTGTGTTCTGCCTGATTGCTTACCTCTTGCTGCTTCCCTATCGATTCTGGAGTGGGTTGAACGTGGTAACATGCCATATTCAGCAGTTAACCAACCTTGATTAGCATCTTTTAAAAACTTAGGCACTTCTTTTAATACCGATGCATTACATAGTACTTTGGTATCACCAAAAGAAACTAATACTGAGCCTTCTGCATGTTTGGTAAATTGGTGAACCACCGTCAATTTTCTCATTTCATTTGTTTGTCGTTGACTTGGACGCATTGTTCTTTTCCTTTTATTCTTTTTTGCTCTTCTTTTATTTATTTCATAGCTACCGTAGGGGCGTATTGAATACGTCCCAAGTATGCTCATCACTCTTACTTATAACAATTTGACCAACGATAAAATAAGCGTGGCTGATTGCTTAGCTGCTTCTTCAACAAACTGTGGAAAGTCATCCACTGCCTGACCATCTGCCGTATCTGAAATAGCCCGCAATATCACACAAGGTACATTTAGCTCATGGCATACTAGATTAACACTGGCACCTTCCATCTCAATCGCTTGTGCATTAAAGTGCTGCACAATCATGTCTTTAGCTTCTTTACTATGAATAAACTGGTCCCCTGTCGCAATAACACCTTCTTTTAAAGTGATACCATACGAATTCGCAACTTCTTTTAACTTAGATGTCAAATTCTGACAAGTTTCTATAAATACTTTACTGCCTGGAATTTCGCCCTTTTGGCGGCCAAAGGCTGTGATGTCAATATCATGTTGTACTGTCTGTGTTGCAACCACGATATCCCCTACTTGCACAGCTGTCGCGCCCCCTCCGGCAACACCAGAAAATAGAAGTGCTTTAGCACCAAAATGCTCAATCATCACCGTTGCTGTCAAGGTTGAAAACACTTTGCCGATTTTGCTATAGGCGATAATTAACTCATGCCCATGATAATGTCCTAGATAATAGGTATTGTTGGCATACTTTCTAGTCTCATAGGAGTCCAACTTGCTAAGAATTGGCGTAATTTCTTCGGGCATTGCCCCCATAATCGCAATTTTCATTGTTGTTTTTTGATTTGTCTTGGTCATGATTCATGGCAGATACTATACGTAAAACATCGTTAATTGACCATAAATAACTAAAACTTAGCATCATAATCAAATGCCGGATGCTTTGATAAGTCTATCACACGATGCGGCGATGGCTTGCCTTGTTTACCGGTCGATGTCCCACCATCATAAACACGAGCGATCCCCCACTTACCACTCCACACTAAACCATCATGATTATGCCCAAACAAGAGCATATCAATCTTATGTGCCTTTAGTATTTGGCCTAAATCATCTGAATCTTTTAAGTGGTGAAATGGGCGTGGCGAAAATGGATGGTGATGCAAATAAACCACACGATACGCTGCATCTTTAACATCCTCATCATGGCATAAGTAATTATCTAAGCGTTGTAATTGCGCCACACCCAACTGCCCTTCGGCAAATAATCGATCATACCAATGAAGCTCTTCAGCCATCGAATCAAGCCCCAAAAAGGCAATGTTATCAATAATTGTTTTAATCGGATACTGTACATCAATACTGCCATAAAAAGCCTGTTTGAATGCAGCAACATAACTACTACAGCCTATTGATCCTGTACCATAATCATGATTACCGGGAATAACAAGCACATGAAATCCGGCGCGTTTCAATCGATTGATTTGCGCTAATGCTTCATCATAAGCACCGTCGTTTGTTGCATCTTCAACAATATCACCGGTGATCACAATAATATAATCATCTGCCTTTTCTTTGGTAAAGATAATACGCGTAACCAAATCACGCATAACTGAGGATAAATTTTCATAGCCTAAATGCGTATCAGTTAAGTGAATAATCCGTTTCATCATCAATCCTTTTATTTATTTTTTGACACAGTTTGATTATAGCTAAACTTTCGATATAAAAAGAAATGTATCGCTAGTCTTGTTAAAATTTCATTGATGTACCGATCGGAAATCATTTTGCAGTGCTTAGTTGCAAGTTGTCAAAAGTACTCAAAATGCAAAGCAAAAAATTCTGTAAAATGGTTTGTGATGGGTATAAAATCAGGCAACGCCGTTTGAATATGGACAGATTAATCAATATGCTTAACAAAAATCAACATAAGGTTCTACTGCTATCAAGCTTAGATGACATACTGATGAATCGCATGATTAAAAAATAAGATTTATGACAATTGTTCGCGTCCTAGTGCATGGCCCCTTTGCTGAGGGACTTGATTATCTTTACCCTGTAACACTAACTGCAATTCCCTTCACACGTGTTATCGTCCCGCTTGGCACACGCAAGGTTATCGGTGTGATTAGTGAGATTAATCCAAAAGTGAGTTTTGCTAAGAGTAAACTAAAACCAATTATTAAAGTACTTGATCATCATGCGCTATTATCAACAAAAGCGATTGATATGATTAAATGGCTAGCAAACTACTATCAATGCACTTTATATCAAAGTTTACGATTATCGTTACCAAAACACTATTTGCAAAAAGAACAGCCTGAATGTGCCAAACACATTATTTATACGTTAAATAATACTAATAGCAATGACTTTAAGCTTGCTAAAAATGCACATAAACAGCATAAAGCATTAGCCTTATTACGTAAACATGGCAGTGTTTCACATGATACTTTTATCACCCATGAGATAACATTGACGACTATTAGATCACTCATAAACAAAAAGGTAATTACCCAATCTGAGCACAAACTACCACAAAAAAAACAAGCAGATACACCAATAACATCTCGTACGCTCACTGATGCACAGCAAAGCGTTGTCAATACAATTTGTCAGCATCTTCACCACTTTAAAACCTTTTTACTTTTTGGTGTGACAGGAAGTGGTAAAACAGAAGTTTATATTGAAGCAATTAAACCTGTTATTCAAAGTGGCAAACAAGCATTGATTTTAGTCCCTGAAATCAACCTCACCCCACAAACTTTGACACGCTTTGAACAAAACTTTAATGAACCCATTGCCGCTATCCATTCGCAACTGACTGATCAGGCACGCTTTGAGCTGTTTGTTAAAGTACAAAATGCTGAAATTAATATTATTATCGCAACACGCTCTGGCCTTTTATTTGACGCACCAAATCTTGGCATGATTATTGTTGACGAAGAGCATGACGCCTCCTACAAGCAACAAAACATCCCCACCTATCACGCACGTGATATTGCGATTGTTAAAGCACAAAAGTATAATATTCCAATTATCCTAGGCAGTGGTACACCCTCTTTAGAGAGTTATTACCATGCACTAAATAACAAGTATCATTTATTAACCTTAAAAAATCGCGCACTGAATCAGACCAATAATCAAGTGCATATTATTAACTTGCAAAAAAGTAAAACACAAGCAGGCTTAAGCCCCATATTGATTGATAAAATCAAACAAACTATTGCTAACAATCAACAAGTACTACTGTTTATCAATCGTCGCGGTTTTGCTCATAGCTTAATCTGTCAGGATTGCGGCTGGTGTGCCCATTGTAATCAATGTGAAAAACCTTATACCTTACACACCAAGCCACAGCATTTGGCATGCCATTTTTGCGGTAAGGCACGTGAAATTATCCTGCAATGCCCCAACTGCCAATCACATAATTTAGCTGATATTGGTCATGGTACCGAGAAATTAGAAGACGAGCTTGCTATATTATTACCAAAGGCTAACATTGCGCGCTTAGATCGCAGTTCCACACAAAAAAAAGGCACTCTTGAAGGGATGATTAATGACATCAAATCACAGCATATTGATATTATTGTTGGCACACAGATGATTGCCAAAGGTCATGACTTTCAAAACGTAAGTCTTGCTGGCATTATCAATGCTGATGCTGGTTTTTACAGTCAAGATTTTCATGCCGTTGAGAAAACGGCACAATTAATTATCCAAGTCGCTGGTAGAACAGGGCGTGGCAATAAGCCGGGAGATGTTTATATCCAAACATATCAACCAGACAATCCTTTATTGCAACTCATTTTACAAGCAGACTATGAGAAATTTTTAACACATACCCTTGAAATACGTAAGCTTTTACACTACCCACCCTTCTCCTATCAAACATATATTTACGCCCAGGCCAGTAAGACACAGACTTGCACACATGCTTTACAGCAACTTAATCTTGCACTTTTAAAATGCAATGAACTCAAGAAACTACACTGTCAAATTTCACATGTATTACCGGCAATTAATATTAAGCAAGCAGGAAATTATCGCTTTATGTTGATGTTAACCGCTAATACACGCAAGCAATTGCAACAACTACTAAATTCCGTTAGTAGTGCCATCAATCTTGCGCGCAAGAAAGTTAAGATCACGATTGACGTTGACCCAATGGATATAAAATAACTTTTAGAAAATTGATGTCATTTAATGCATAGTCCCAGCTAAGATACAAGCTTAATAAAAATCCAAATAGGCTATAAATGGTCTCGTTTATTATGTTCTTATTTTGCCTTGTTTTACCATTTATTAAACCAAGGCATCACACTTTGGGCCGTATTGCTCATACTTTTTACCCAAGTCATTATTTGTAAACTTCTTAAAGTTTTTGACAAACATCTCAGCAAGCTTTTGATATTGTGCATCATAAGCATCTTTATCCGTCCATGTATTACGAGGGTTTAAAATATTGCTATCAACATCATGTAAGACTTGCGGAATCTCAAAACCAAATACCTCATCTTTGCGTAACTGAGCTTGATCAATCGAACTATCAAGTACTGCATCAATAATTGCACGTGTATCTTTGATCGAAATACGATGACCTTTGCCATAGCCACCACCAGTCCAGCCTGTATTAACCAAATAAGCACTTGCACCATGTTCTAGCATTTTCTTGCCTAGAATTTCAGCGTATTTTGTTGGATGAAGTAACAAAAACGGCTGACCAAAACATGATGAAAATACCGCCGTTGGCTCTTTCACACCTAGCTCAGTGCCCGCAACTTTTGCCGTATAACCCGATAAGAACTGATACATTGCCTGCTCAATCGATAGCTTTGACACTGGTGGCAATACACCATAAGCATCACAAGTTAAGAAAATAATCTTGGTTGGGTGTCCTGCTTTAGATACAGGTTTAACAATATTATCAATATGATAAATAGGATAAGAAACACGCGTATTCTCAGTTTTGGCATTAGATGAAAAATCAATGGTTTTGTCATCATTTAACACAACGTTTTCAAGTAACGCATCACGGCGAATTGCATGATAAATATCTGGCTCATTTTCTTCAGATAGATTAATGGTTTTAGCATAACAGCCACCTTCTAAATTGAAGATGCCATCATGATCCCAACCATGTTCATCATCACCAATAAGTTGACGTTTTGGATCCGCTGACAGCGTTGTCTTACCAGTACCTGACAAGCCAAAGAATAATGCTGAATCACCTTTTTTTCCAACATTTGCAGAACAATGAAAAGAACCAATTTCCTGCAATGGCAAGAAGTAATTCATCATTGAAAAAATACCCTTTTTGATCTCACCACCGTACCATGTCCCACCAATTAAAGTCATGTGCTCAGAGATATTGAATGCAACGAACGTCTCTGAATTTAGACCCCACTTTTGATAATCTTCACATTTTGTCTTACATGCATTTAAAATCGTCCAATCAGGTGTGAAGTTTTTAAGCTCATCTGCCGTTGGGCGAATAAACATATTTTTAAAAAAATGAGCCATCCATGCAACTTCTGTGACCAAGCGCACAGACAATCGTGTTTCAGGGTTAGCACCACAAAAACCATCCATGACATAAAGCTTTTTATCATTTAGCTGTGTTGTTGCCAATGTTTTTAAATGCTGCCAGCTTTCAATAGATAGTGGCTTATTATCCGAACCATCTTTTGCCCACCAGACATTTTTCTTTGCTTCAGCAGTTTCAACAATAAATTTGTCTTTTGGCGAGCGACCAGTATACTTACCAGTATCTACGGCCACAGCACCAGTAGCTGTTTCAATACCCTTTTCATACCCTTGAGCAATTGCTGAGGTTTCGTGATCATACAAGCCTTCAAAAGAAATATTGTGAAATATTTCTTTTGTTTCATTAATTCCACATTTTTTCAGCTGAAAAAGTAGCATTTTTGTAAATTCTCCATTGTTTTGTGCATAAATATAATAATATGCTAAATAAAAATGAACAACCCACACTGACCAACTTTATCGAATTTTTATTCGCTTTATCAAGCTTGCTATTGAGCTCACTGATAAAGCAATTTACAATAATCACCGTTAACCAAATTAAAATCCGAGTAACCAATGTCTGAAACTGCACATAAGACCAATTTTATACGTAATATTATCGACACAGACCTTGCTGAAAATAAAACGCACGGCAAAGTTATCACACGCTTCCCACCAGAACCAAATGGCTACCTGCACATTGGGCATGCCAAATCAATTTGCCTGAATTTTGGTTTGGCACTGGACTATCAAAAAGGGCCTTGCCATCTACGCTTTGATGACACCAATCCAGCTAATGAAGAAACAGAGTTTGTTGCAGCGATTAAAGAAGATATAAAATGGCTTGGATTTGACTGGGGAAGTCACCTCTTCTACGCCTCTGATTACTTTGAAACATTTTATGCTCTAGCAATCAAACTGATTAAAGATGGTCATGCCTATGTCTGTGATTTAACAGCTGATGAAGTACGCACCTATCGTGGTACACTTACTGAAAAAGGCAAAGATAGCCCATATCGCAACCGTAGCGTTGAAGAAAATTTACAAAAGCTTGAACAAATGCGTCAAGGACGCTTTGATGAGGGTTCTTGTACACTACGCGCCAAAATTGACATGAGCTCAGGCAATATCAATATGCGCGACCCAGCCCTTTATCGGATTAAAAAAATTACGCACCCACATACGGGGGAGCGTTGGTGTATTTATCCGATGTATGATTTTGCACACGCCGCCTCTGACGCCATTGAGAAAATCACACACTCGCTCTGCACGCTTGAGTTTCAAGACCATCGCCCATTATATGATTGGGTTGTCGAAAAATGTGGCTTTACAAACAAACCACAACAAATTGAATTCTCACGCTTGAATTTGAACTACACCATTACCAGCAAACGCAAACTAAAGTACCTTGTTGAACATAAGCTTGTTTCTGGCTGGGATGATCCAAGAATGCCAACCATTCGTGGATTGCGCCGCCGCGGTGTGACACCCTCTGCTATCCGTCGTCTTGTTGAGCTTGTTGGCATTTCAAAACAAGACTCTATTACTGATTACAGTTTATTTGAGGAGGTTATTCGTGATGATTTAAATCAAACTGCTGAGCGTCGAAATGCCGTATTGAAGCCATTATTGG
This sequence comes from Cysteiniphilum halobium, assembly GCF_003574425.1. Taxonomy (GTDB): domain Bacteria; phylum Pseudomonadota; class Gammaproteobacteria; order Francisellales; family Francisellaceae; genus Caedibacter; species Caedibacter halobius. The sequence continues at coordinate 27,776 of NZ_QLIU01000004.1, forward strand.
TTGAAATTGATAATCTAGAAAATGAAGTACTAAATGTACCAAATCACCCACAAAATCCTGACTTTGGACGCAGAGATATCACAATATCAAATCATATTTACATTGAATATGATGATTTCATGGAGCAATTAGAGAAAGGGCATAAAAAACTATCTTTAAATGGACGCGCACGTTTATTAAATGCTTATGTTATCGAATGCTACGATCTTGAGAGAGACCACTTAGGTCATATTACTAAACTTAAATGCCGCTATTTACCCGAAACATTAGGCGGCAAAAAACCAAATGATGGCATTAAACCACAAGGAATATTGCACTGGGTTGACGCTAATCATTGCGTCAATGCTGAGATTAGACAATATGATCGGTTGTTTAAGTGTGAAAATCCAGGTGCACTAGAAAATCTAGAGCAAGGCTTAAATCCACACTCGTTGGTTATTGTGAATAATGCCAAGCTTGAAGCTTCCTTAGCACAAACTATACACGATATGCGTTTTCAATTTAATCGTTTGGGTTATTTTTGCGCTGATCAACGTGATCACAGCGCCCAGAACTTTGTATTTAACCAAATCGTTAATCTCAAAGACACTTGGGCAAATTGAAGTAAACTTACAGCCATTTCATTATTTTCGGTTGATTTTAATTATAAAAGCATTTATAAATACTGCCAGAGCGGAAGAGGTCAAACATGAAATCTAGAAAGCTGATTATAGATCAATACTTAAATTGCAAGCTATATCAGCTTTATTGATCTCTCATATAGCTTCTGACTCTTATGCCCATCGTAAATTAGTTTGTGGTGCTTAGTTGTGAAGTGGTTTGTGAGGATTTTGATTAAGTTAAATTGCAGGAAGTAGTCACGACTATTGCAAAAATTTAGCACATCAAAGCACGCAAAATGCAAAGCAACTAATTCTATAAAATAGTTTGACATGGGTAGAAATATTATATAACAACCACGGGAGAATTATTACATGTCAAATGAGGTTATTACCTCTAGAGGACTACCTAAGCCATTTTGGGTGATCTGGGGAATCGAATTATGGGAACGCTTCGGTTATTACGCAACGCAGGCTGTTTTAGCACTTTACTTTGTCAGTCATTTAGGCTTTAGTCAGGAGTTAAGTATTTATACTTTTGGCTCATTTGCAGCCTTTGTCTATGGATTTATCTGGGTTGGCGGTTATGTCGGCGATAAATACCTAGGCGCCAAACGCACTGTTGCACTCGGTGCTATTATTTTATTTATCTCATATCTAGCACTAGCAATGTCTACTAAAGGGACCATATTTTATGCGCTTGGTGGCGTTATCGTCGGTAATGCCTTGTTTAAAGCAAACCCATCGTCACTCATCTCTAAGCTATATGAAAAAGGTGATCCTGCTTTAGATGGTGCAATGACCTTATACTATATGGCGATTAATTTAGGCTCATTTGTCTCTATGCTTATCGCACCAATCGCCGCACAAGCCTATGGCTGGCAAGCTGCCTTTTGGATCAGTGCCTTTGGTTTATTACTTGGTCTTTTAAATTATTTTGTCTTTTATAAAGTCTTGGGCTCGATCTCAACTGAAGCTGGTGCAAAGCCGATGATTTTTGGTCGTTTGATTACCATTATTGTCGCCTCAATTATTGCTATTATTATCTTTGGTAAGCTGCTGCCGCATACTACTGCTTGTTATACAATAGTTTATATTGTTGTTGCCGGCGGCTTTTTATACTTCTTAAAAACCGCATTCAGCTTGAAAGGCTCTGATCGCATACGCATGCTTATTGCATTTCTTTTGATTCTTGAAGGAATTGTCTTTTTTGTGCTTTACTTTCAAATGCCAACCTCATTGACATTTTTTGCCGTACATAATATTGATAACAATGTCTTTGGTTGGACGATTCCAGCAGCTTCTTATCAGGTATTAAACCCACTGGTGATTATTATTGCTTCGCCTATTTTAGCCGTGATTTATAAAAAATTACCTGGCACACATGTCACAAAATTCTGCTTTGGTATGACCTTGTGTGGATTGGCGTTTTTAGTGCTTTTCCTACCTCGATTCACCGCTGCAGGCACTGGCTTTGCTTCACCTTGGTGGATGGTATTGACTTATGCCTTGCAGTCTACGGGAGAGTTATTAGTCTCTGGCTTAGGTGTTGCCATGGTTGCCGAGCTTTGCCCACGTGCAATGTCAGGCTTTGTTATGGGTATCTGGTTCTTGACGTCTATGCTGGCAGGACCATTAAGTGCCTTTGTTGGTAATATGACTTCTCCTCCAAAAGGTATAACCTTAAGCACATTAGAAAGCTTACATGTTTATACTGGAGTATTTGCTCAAATCGGTATTGTCACTTTGATTATTGCTGCCATCATGTGGTTATCACGCCCTATTCTGAATAAATATATTCATGATAAAAAAGACATCACTAGTGATCATCAAATCAATGAAGTAATCAACTAAATATCTTTTATACTTCTTTATATTTCTACTTGCACTATTTGCTATTTTCTGTAACTTTAACTGCATTAACAAATCTTTACTTAAAGGACTTACTTAATGGCGGTTCATACCCAAAATATTAACCAATATTTTCAATGGATTATATCCCTCATCTTAGAACATCTACCAAGTGTTATGCTTGCTGTGATTATTTTTGTTGTTGGGCTTATTCTTGCCAAAATTATTCGCTCAACCACACAAAAGTTATTGTTTAAAACCAAACTAGATAAAGCAGTAACGATGTTTTTAATGCAGATATTGCATATCTTCCTGGTTATCTTTGTCATTCTTATCGCACTAAGTGAAATGGGTATATCAACCACACCACTAACCGCTGCTATTACCGCACTTATTGTGGGTATTGGTATGTCACTTAGAACTTCTGCTAATATCATTGTTTCTGGTATTATGATTGTTTCAACACGCCCGTTTAAAATTGGTGAATTTGTCGATATGGGTGGGACAAGCGGGACTGTTGAAGCTATTAGCTTTGTCTTTTGTACACTGCGCACCACCGATGGCCGTGAAGTTAAAGTACCTAACAGTTTAGTGACTTCGCGCATTATTACTAATTTTTCTAATAACGAATTTCGTCGCAACGATTTTATTATTGGAATTGGTTATAACAGTGATCTTAAAAAAGCCAAAGTACTATTACAGGAACTGATAACAAGTAATAAAAATATCATTCAAGAGGGTGACAAAGCACCTATTATTCGTGTTGATGACTTAGCTGATAGCAGTGTTAATCTACTGGTTCGCTATTGGACGAAACGCGCTGACTTCCAAGAAACAAAATGGACATTAACTGAACAAACCAAACTGTGCTTTGATGAACATGATATTGAGATTCCCTTCCCGCAAAGATCTCTACATATCGAAAACAATCAAGCTCAACTTAGTGTAGATAAAAAATAATTTGCTAACACCAGATCGTCAGGTGTCGTTATTTTGATATTACGCTTATCTCCATCAACAATCATTGGCTGGTGATCAAGTGCTTCAATCGCCGATGCTTCATCCGTTACGACAATATTATTATGTAAACAAAAATAGTATCCCATTAATAAAGTGCGGTAGCGAAATACCTGAGGCGTCTGTGCAAGATAGATTTTTTTTCTATCGAGTGTTTTAACAATATTAAATTCTGTATCTATTGCTTTAACCGTATCATGTGCAGCAATTGCTAAAATGCCACCAATGGCATTCTCAACTCGGATTGCTGCATAAAGTCTTCGAATATCATCCAACCGCACACATGGTCTTGCTGCATCATGCACAAAAATCCAATCATCATCACTAGCCACATTTTTTAAAGCCATCAAGGCATTACGCACACTATCACTGCGCTCTTTACCACCAGCACATATCTTAATGCGTGCATTGCTAATATGAATTGAATCCTTCCAGTAACGATCTTTTGAATTCAAGGTAACAACGACCAAATCAAAAAAAGGCTCACTTAACAAACGTGAAATTGTCGTATCCAGAATTGATAAACCATTATCCAATTTAATATATTGCTTAGGCTTATCTTGGTTCATACGACTACCAACACCACTTGCAGGGATCACTAGAATTCGTTTCATCCGTTGTCTTCCTGTAATGCAAGCTTTTTATCTTGGGGAGTAACAATTTGATAGAAAATCTCACCATTTTTAATAAAGCCAAGATTAGCGCGCGCCATACCTTCAAGTACTGAGTCATTTTGACGTAAAGAGACGATCTCAGCATACCAGCGCATATTGCGTGCTAAGAGTTTATCATTTTTTTGCTGTTTGATACTTACTTGCTCATCCAATGTGCGCATTGCAAAGAAACCCGTTTTGCTCCACCAGAAATCATATTGTAAACCAACAATAGCAATAAAAAGTAGTGCAATAAACAGAGTATAACGTGAGATCATTATGCTTTTGGTTGCGTTTCTGCTGTCTTATCGTTTTGCTCAACTGTTGTCGTATTTTCTTTGCTTTGTTTAGCTTCTTTGGCGACTTTATCTTTTTCTTGACTGACGTCATCTGCGACTAAGACTTCTGTTTTCTCAACCATATGCTCTTTGACTTCAGTAGTATGATTCTTTTGATCTTCAACGATCACAAGCGTTTCTTCAACCACCGTATTTGTTTGTGCTACTTCGGCTTTTTCTGTTACTTCTGTTTCAACATTTTGCTCAGCAACCATCTCATCACTATCAACATCATCACTAAAGTTAAAGGTTTTAAGTCCTGGATAGATTGAATTATCTGCTAGGTCTTCCTCAATACGTAATAACTGGTTGTATTTAGAAACGCGATCAGAACGACATAGCGATCCTGTTTTGATTTGCCCAGCTCCCGTTGCTACTGCTAGATCTGCAATCGTGGTATCAGATGTCTCACCTGAGCGATGCGAAATAACACACGTGTAACCTGCTTCAGCTGCCATCGCCATAGCCTCAAATGTCTCACTCAACGTACCGATTTGATTTAGCTTAACTAAGATTGAGTTTGCGATCCCTTTATCAATACCTTCACGCAAAATTTTGCTATTGGTCACAAACAAGTCATCGCCAACAAGTTGCACTTTTTTACCTAAACGTTCAGTTAATAACTTCCAGCCTTCCCAATCATTTTCAGCCATACCATCTTCAATAGAAATAATTGGATAACGATTCACCCAATCTTCCAAATAATCAACAAATTCTGCTGAACTTAACGATTTATTCTCAGATGCCAATACATATTTGCTTTCTTTGTAAAACTCACTACTGGCTAGATCTAATGCAATATAAACCTCTTCACCTGCTTTGTAGCCTGCTTTTTCAATCGCTTTTAAGATCATTTCAATTGCGACAGCATTTGATGGCAAGTTAGGCGCATACCCACCCTCATCACCAACACCAGCAACACTAAAGCCAGCATCAGCTAAGACTTTTTTTAAAGTATGAAAAATTTCCGAGCCACAACGAAGTGCATCAGAAAACTTATCAAAACCAACTGGCATAATCATAAACTCTTGCATATCAACATTATTATCAGCATGCTCACCACCGTTTATCACATTCATCATTGGCACCGGCATAATATACTCTTTAGAGTTCATTAAATAACGATAAAATGGCTTTCTAAGGTGCGAAGCCGCAGCTTTTGCACATGCCAAAGACACTGCTAAAATAGCATTTGCACCCAATTTTTCTTTATTTTCTGTACCATCCAAGTCAATCATCGTCTGATCAATCAAACGTTGATCCAAGGCATCTAAACCAACTACAGCTTTTTTGATTGCTTTATTGACATTATTCACTGCTTTTTGCACGCTTTTGCCAAGATAGTTCTTCTTATCACCATCGCGTAATTCTAAGGCTTCTCTGGTACCTGTTGATGCGCCTGAAGGTACTGCTGCACGTCCAAAAGCACCTGACTCTAAAATAACATCAGCCTCAATCGTTGGATTACCACGTGAATCTAAGATTTGTCTTGCAACAACATTACTAATTTTTGCGTTCATTGTCTTACCTTTAATTTTATTCATTCCATTCCTAAAAACTGGCATAAGGATACCAATATTTGCTCTAAATGCCTAGCAGATTAAGCATTAGATTGAGTGACTAATCTCAAAGGAACAATAATATGTGGATTAACTTTTTCACCACGTAAGAATTTAATTGCAGCTTCTACACCAAGCTCGCCCATTAAATAGGGTTGCTGAGCAATGGTTGCTGTCATTTTACCGGCTTTAACCGCATTAATACCTTCTTTTGTGCCATCAAAACCTATCAAGATAATGTGTTTTTTGCCTGCTTCTTCAATCGCACGCATAGCCCCTAATGCCATCTCATCATTTTGCGCAAAGATACCATTAATATCAGGATTAGCTTGTAATAAATTCTGTGTGGCATTTAAGCCCTGTGTACGATCAAAGTTAGCAGGTTGTTTTGCAACAATCTTAATATCTGAAGTCGCTATTTCAGTATCAAAACCTTGACCGCGCTCTTTAGAAGCCGAAGCACCAGGAATACCTTGAAGCTCAATAATTTTGCCGTTGTTATTTAAGCGATCAATCATATATTGCGCTGCCATTTTGCCACCGGCAACGTTATTTGATTCAATATGTGACAACACTTTGCCTGAATCAGCTGTGCGATCTAAGGTAATGATTTCAACACCATGCGCATTAGCATATTTCACCGCATTAGAAACTGCTTGTGAGTCAGTTGGATTGATAATAATGACTTTAATATTTTTAGTCACTAAGTCCTGAACATTAGAAGACTCTTTCTCTGGGTCGTTACGCGAATCCAGCGTAATAACCTTATAACCTTCTGCTTTGGCCGTCTCTTCAGCACCATTTTTCATGCTGACAAAAAAGGGATTATCTAAGGTGGACACTACAAAACCAATTGTCTTGTTATTATCATTTGAGCTGCTACATCCAGTAATTACAAGCATTGATACAATACTAATAATGGCAGTTATATATTTTAAGATACGCATTTTCATTCTATTTCTTCTCCATGAGGTTAGTTTTTTACTTTAAAATCAAATAATACTGCAATCAGTATTACTAAAGCTTTTACAATCATCTGATAATACGAGGAAACGTCCATTAAGTTAAGTGCATTACTTAATAAACCGATAATAAGTGCCCCCATTAGCGTCCCCATAATCTTACCCTTACCACCAAAAAGACTTGTGCCGCCTAATACCACAGCAGCAATTGCATCAAGCTCATAGCCAGTACCTGCTGTTGGCTGCGCTGATGATAGCCTTGAGGTAATAATCATTGCTGCCACAGCTGATAAAGCACCAGAGATAGCATAAACGGCAAATTTAATGTGATTAACACGAATACCAGCGAGCTTCGTTGCCTCTTCATTGCCACCTGTGGCATAGACATAACGCCCAAAGCGCGTGTATTTCAACACATAAAAAGACACAGCAAAAACTACTGCCATAATATATACAGGAAATGGAACACCCAATAAACTTCCCGTGCCAATAAATGCAAAGCTCCTAGAAGTTGTTGCTATCGGATAACCATTGCTAAACACCATGGTTAACCCGCGAAACAACGTCATGGTAATCAAGGTTGCAATAAATGGCTGTACTCCGCCTTTGGTAACAATAATGCCACTAACACTGCCAAAGATAACGCCGGTTAAAATGGTTAATGGAATAACTAAATAGATCGGAATCATCCATTGCAATAAAAATGCGCAAACCACCCCGCAAAGTGCCAAGACAGATCCCACTGATAAGTCAATACCCTTAGTTAAGATTACAAAAGTCATCCCAACTGCAATCACCGCATTGACCGATGTTTGCTGCAAAATAACTAAAATATTACTCCATGTCAGAAAATATTGATTTAAAAACGACATAATAATAATCATTATAATAAGAGCTAATGCCGCCTTATACTCAATTAAAAATTGTTTGTTAATCTTACTTACTATCCTATTTTTCAGCATCACTTACCCCCTTAAGCAATTGCTAGCTTCATTATTGCTTCTTGTGAAATAGCACCCGACATAAGTTCTCCTTTTATCTCACCATCACGCATTACTAACATACGATCACTTAAACCAATTACCTCAGGCATTTCTGAAGAAATTAATAAAATTGCTAAGCCCTGTGCTTTAAGTGTGTAGATCAAACGATATATCTCACGCTTTGCCGCAACATCAATACCACGCGTCGGCTCATCTAAAATTAAGAACTTAGGCTGACATAACAGTCCCTTAGCTATCGCAATTTTCTGCTGATTGCCACCACTTAAATTAATCACTAGCTGATCTTGACTAGGTGTTTTGATATTCAGCTGAGTGATATATTGAGACACCTCTTCTTTCTCTTTGGTTTGATCAATATGTCCGATTACATTCGAAAGTTTTCTTAAAGATGCCAAGGTCATATTTTCTTTGACACTTGCGCCTAAAACAAGTCCATCTACTTTGCGATCCTCTGAGATATAAACAATCCCATAAGCTAAAGCTTGTGCTGGATTGTTAACACGAATTACTTCTTTATCTAATGTCATCTGCCCACTTTTAATGGGATAACATCCATAAATACTGCGTGCAAGCTCTGTTCTTCCTGCTCCTATTAAACCATAAACACCAAGTATTTCTCCTTGATGAATAACAAAGCTAGCAGACTTAATTTGGCTATTACTAATCTTTTCTGCTTTAAATAATTGCTGTGTAAATTGCTCTGATACCTCATGATGAGTTGATTGTAGTGATAGTGCTGCAATCTTACGCCCAACCATTTTTTCAATGATCTGTTCATGACTTAATGCATTTGTTTTACTTTCAATAATGAACTGACCATCACGCATAATGGTAATATCATCACAAATCTCAAAAATTTCCTCCATGCGATGTGAGATATAAATAATGCATTTGCCTTCAGCACAAAGTTTTTTAATGATTTCAAACAGGCGCCTGACTTCTTTTTGAGTTAGTGCATCGGTAGGCTCATCCATCACAATGATGCGCGCATCCAATGACAAGGCTTTGGCAAGCTCCAAAAGTTTCTGATCGCCAATACTCAGATTATCGGCTAAGCTTGATGCTTTTTGCTGCATATGCAACCAACTAAGTATTTGGTCAACTTTTTCATAGGTTGCTCTCCAATTTATACTAAAGCGATTACGCATGACCTCCCGGCCTAATAGAACATTCTCAGCAATCGTCAAATCTGGCAATATTTGCGGCTCTTGATGCACCATCGCAATGCCTGCTGCTTGTGCTTTGGCAATACTGTCGAATTGAACTTTTTCATCAAAGCAATAAATCTCTCCTTCATCCTTTTGATAAATGCCATTTAAAACTTTCATCAAGGTCGATTTTCCAGCACCATTTTCCCCTAAAAGTCCCATCACTTTACCACTATATGCTTTTAGATACGCTCCATCTAATGCCTTAGTCCCGGGAAAGCTTTTATGAATATTCTCTAATCGCAATACACAGTGATCTTTACGCGTTTGCACAATATTTCTCCCCCTCTTAAGATTTAGCCGCTAAATCTTTTCCAAATCAACAAATGGTAAATTATACCATTCATCTAGCTTGTGTTTTAGCTTATCCAAGCCCATTTTACTTTGTGCTGAAAACAATTGAAAACTAATATTCTCAGGTGCACGCACTTGCTTTAAATAGTCACGCAATAAATGCTCAGCTTTTGCTTTCTCCGAGTTGTTTAGCTTATCTGCCTTGGTTAATAGAACATGCAAGTTTAAATCATTCTGTACTGCAGCTTCAATCATCATACAGTCAAAACTTTTGATCGGATGACGCGAGTCCACCAGTAATACAATCCCCTTTAAGCATGCTCGTGTTGTCAGATACATCTCTAGTGTCTTCTGCCAACTTGCTTTGATCTTTTCTGAAACTTTGGCATAGCCATAGCCTGGTAAATCGACCAAACGCTTATGCTCTTCAAGCTCAAATAAATTAATCAGCTGCGTCCGCCCAGGTGTTTTACTCACACGTGCTAATTTTGTCTGTTCGGTTAATGTATTTAATGCACTGGATTTACCAGCATTGGAACGCCCAGCAAAAGCCACTTCAATACCATAATCGTGAGGAAGCTGCTCCACTAAAGATGCCCCCATCACATATTTTGCCTGACGATAATTCATTGGTTTTATCGATGACAATTCACTTGGAGAATGCACTGGTGACTGCGATTCTTTGCTTTGATTTGTTGCTTTTACTTCTTTTGCTTCCTTTACGTCTTTCACTCTTTTCTCGCTCATAAAATATCTTCTATCTTTTATCCCTATATATTCATGCTCAATGATTAGGGTATATGCAATATGCTACGATTTTGCGTTTAATTCATTTTTTAATACTTCCAGTAAGTTTCTGCATGCCGTATCAATCATTAAATACACCTGATCAAAACCATCATTATAATAAGGGTCAGGCACATTATTAATTGGTAAAGTTGGCGCATATTGCAATAATTTCGTCACTTTTTGCGTGTCACCATTTGGAGCAATCACCAGCATGTCTTTGAGGTTTTTATCGTCCATTGCAATAAGAAAATCATAATGCTTAAAATCTTCCGGCACTAACTGTCTTGAACGCAAATCACGAATATCACAATCATATCTTAACGCAGTCGCGATTGTTCTTGGATCAGATGTGTCACCTTTATGCCACTGATCAGAATGAGTGCCAGATGATTCGATCTCAAAATATGACTCAAGGCGCGCCTCAGCAACCAACTTACGAAAGATGCCATGTGCCGTAGGTGAGCGACAAATATTGCCCATGCAGACAAACATGACTTTAATCTTTTTCATATGCTTTATGACAACCACAGGGTTAATCATTACTCCTAGATGCTAGTGTATTACATTTGACTAGAGGATTAACAGCACTATTTACCCTCATTGCGTAACACTTCATACTATTTTAACTACACTTCTTTCGCATTTGTGGCAAAAAAATAAATATTGATCTACTTTAAACAATGACGCAACCAACTTTTAGAGGTGACATCATGATGAAGATAAAGAAGCTTGAAAAAGAAATCGCTGAAAGTATTGACAACCCAAAAGATAAAACCATTAATACCAAATCTGCTAACATATTTATCAGTAAATTCAAACCGATTGCTTATAACTTTGTTTTGCCTATGAAAACGCTTAAACATTAAAATCTAAACATTCACAATATATTTTTACCATCTGTATCGTAGGAGAATATTGCCTACGCCCCAATGTTAAGCTGCCTATGCAGCAGTGAACATATTTCAAGGTTTCTATTGTTGTGATAGGCATTTCTAAGCTGCCTATATCGTTTCTTCATCCAAACATAAACTACCGAAAGGCTCATTCACCCACGGGCATCACCCGTGGTGCTCTGTCTTCGACCGCATAGATAGCTTCTTTTTGTAGAAACTCTGCAAACAATACTACTGTTTTCTCAATATCTTGATCAGTATGTACAATCGACATAAAACCAGCTTCAAATGCCGATGGCGCAAAATAAATCCCTTGCTCAAGCATAAAATGAAAAAAACGATTAAAGCGCGCTAAATCACAGTCCTTAACATCATTAAAGCTTAGAATATCTTTTGAATTAGTGAAAAACACGCCAAACATACTGCCCAAAGATTTTGCCAAAAAGGGAAATTGAAGTGATTGAGCAGCTTGATTTAAACCATTAACAAGCTTTTGTGTTTTAGTAATTAATCTCTCATAGAAGCCATCTTGTGAAATTTTATCCAAGGTTACTAGTCCTGCGATCATCGCCACTGGATTGCCTGAAAGCGTGCCTGCTTGATAAACGCCACCTAATGGCGCAATAAGTTTCATGATTTCTCTCTTACCACCAAAGGCACCTACCGGCATGCCACCTCCTATAACTTTACCAAAAGTGGTTAAATCAGGTGTAATATGATATAGACCTTGTGCACCAGTTAAGCCAACACGAAATCCGGTCATCACCTCATCAAAGATAAGCAAAGCACCATGCTCATCACACAATTGACGCAAACCTTGTAAGAATTCTTTCGTTGGTTCAATCAAATTCATATTGCCAGCAATTGGCTCTAAAATAATACAAGCGATTTGCTCGGGATAAGCTTTAAATAAATTAGCGACACTCTCTAGATCATTAAATGATGCTGTTAGTGTATCTTTCACTGTATCTTTAGGCACACCCGGTGAGTTTGGTACACCAAGGGTTAATGCGCCCGATCCAGCTGCCACCAAAAACTGATCAGCATGACCATGATAGCATCCTGCGAATTTTATTATCTTTTCACGCTTAGTGTAGCCCCGTGCTAAGCGCACAGCACTCATTGTCGCCTCAGTACCAGAGCTTACAAAACGCACCATATCAATGCTATCAATCAAATCACAAATCTTCTTGGCAAGCTTCAGCTCAAGCTCGCATGGCGCGCCATAGCTTAAGCCAAGCGCTGCTTGCTTTTGTACCGCTTTAATCACATCATCATCAGCATGCCCCAAGATCATCGGTCCCCACGAACCAACATAATCAATATACTTGTTACCATCGACATCATAAACATTGGCCCCCTTTGCTTTAGCAATAAATTTAGGTATACCACCGACACTTTTAAACGCGCGGACCGGTGAGTTGACACCGCCTGGAATATATTGCTTTGCTTCGTTAAACAAATTTTCTGATTTTGTCATTGCACTTATTCCTATTTTCTTTTTATTCTTACTTACTTTCGATTCATCACTCGATCTTCAACAACATCCATCAGTATATCTGTTGCGTTAACACCACTTTCGTTAAAAATTTGTTGCGTCATCGTCGGACTCGTTATATTAATCTCAGTTAAACAATCACCAATAACATCAATGCCTGCAAATAACACGCCACTTTGTTTAAGATCTCTGCCGACAATGCTGGCGATCTCATATTCTTCAGCAGTGAGCTTTCTCACCACAGTTGAAGCGCCTCGCGCTAAATTGCCGCGACTATCATCTTTGCTGGGAATGCGCGCCACCAGATACTCCAATGGTTCACCATCAACGATGAGAATGCGTTTATCACCATCTTTGATTGCAGGTTGGTATTGCTGCACCATAATAAACTGTGATTCATATTTTGTGATTGTCTCTAGAATAACATTTTTGTTTGGATCATTTGGTTGGATGCGAAAGATTGACTCACCACCCATACCATCAAGCGGTTTAACCACCACATCCTGATAATGATCAATAAAACGTTTGATATGTTCAAATGAACGACTCACCATCGTTTTTGGTGCCAAATCAGGGTAACGCGTAATTGAAAACTTTTCATTGGCATCCCTTAAGGTTTGTGGCTTATTGATAATTAACGCGCCTTGCCTTTCAGCCATTTCCAACACATAGGTCGCATAGATAAATTCCATATTAAACGGTGGGTCTTTACGCATAAAAATCGCATCGAAATCACCTAATTTCATCTTATCCATTGGATTTAGATGATACCATTTGTTATGCTCTTTACTCGTGGTTAGTGTTAGCTCATAGCCTTCACCATAAGCGATTCCCTCTTCAACAAAAATATCCTCAAGCTCAAAAACGTACTGCTGCCAATCTTTCTTAGCAACCGATAACATCATCATATAAGCGGTATCTTTTTTGATATTAAAGGTATGTAACGGGTCAATAATAAAGGCGACTTTCATATTATTCCTTAAGGCAACACGATAAACTTATGCTAATTCTAACATCATTGTACCGCTCGTAAATCATTTTGCGGTGTTATTGATTTTTGCTCTGTACCATAAGTCTCAAAACCAAGCTGCTGGTATAACGCCAATGCTGCAGTATTATCAGTCACGCAATGTAAATGTAGTTGCGTCACATAATCAGCGGCGTATTGCATATGCCCTATATTAATATGCTTACCATTACATAATAGCTATTAAGTGATAAATTAAATTACCCCTCACCCGTGCAGCCTAAGCTGCACGACCTCTCCCGCAAGGGGAGAGGTGACAAATGGTGCAACTTGTTTATATATACCGCTCACAAACCATTCTAAAGCATTTCTGCCATTTATAGTCATTCCAGTATATAACTGATCAACCGTGATCTTGATAACCTATTGCTGATATAACGCCATGTTCAACTTTTTTAAGTAGTAGATATTGCATAGCATAA
>NZ_QLIU01000005.1 GCF_003574425.1 Cysteiniphilum halobium
AAAGTTGAACATGGCGTAAAATAATAAAAATAGCAAAAGGATAAAGTGGTTTATGTTTGATGTGAATAAAGTGCGTCAAGGCTTTCCAGCTTTGATTAAAACCAATCCTGCGGTTTATTTTGATGGGCCAGGGGGGACACAGGTAAGCTTCGCCGTGATTGGAGCGATGACAGAGTTTATGTCAGATGGTGTTGCTAATTTGAGTGGTTTTTATCAAAGTAGCATTGCCGCACAACAGCAAATGGATCGTGCCAGAGTAGCAATGGCCGCGTTAATTAATGCAAAGAGTGCTGAAGAAATAAGCTTTGGGCAAAATATGACAACGATCACATGGGCATTATCACATGCGATTGCCAATACTTGGTGCTTTGGGGATAACATTGTTGTTAGTGAACTTGATCACGAGGCAAATATCAGCCCATGGCTTACCAAAGCACAAGAAAAAGGTGTAAATGTCGATATACTACCATTTGATCAGAATAGTTATACGCTTGATCTTAGTAGGCTGGAAGCTATATTAAAAAAGGGGCGTACAAAATTAATTGCGATTACTTTGGCATCTAATATTTGTGGTAGTATTACTGATATAGCAAGTGTTAGTGCCTTGGCAAAAAAATATCAGGTTAAACTATTTGTTGATGCGGTGCATTTTATTGTGCATCATAAGGTTGATGTAGCGGTGATTGATTGTGATTGGTTAGTGTGTTCTGGCTATAAATTTTCTGCACCACATATTGGTATTTTATATAGTAAATCAAAGACAATGATGTCGGTTACTCCTTATAAAATAGCACCAGCCCCCCAAATATTGCCATATGCCCTAGAAACAGGCACGCAAAATTTCGAAGCGCTAGCAGGTTTAGAAGCAGCCATTTACCACAAAGCTACTTTGATCAATGATCAAATGGCAATGACGGACTTAAAGACAGCATTGCAATTAAGTATGTCAGCAATACAGCAACATGAATTAGAGCTTAAAGCTTACTTTTTGAAGAGGCTTGAGGCATATCCACAAATCACTGTGCATGGCATAAGTTTACAGGATAAATTGACGAAGCGGACACCAACATTTGCCATAACTGTCGCAGGTATAAGTAGCAGAGATTTAGCACAAATTCTAGCTAAACATAATATTTGTGTTGGCTATGGGCATTTTTATGTGCCACGATTTATTGAGAAACTGCACCTAGCGCCAAGTGATGGGGTGTTGCGCATTGGCTTTGCTTACTATAATACCCTTGCTGAAATTGATTATTTATTTACTGTATTGGCTAAGTGCTTTGAGCTTCAACCAAGCAGATAACGGAAATTGTACAGAAAGCATTTGTGGGTTAATTATATAAGATGACATTATGTCCTTGTGAGATATTTGCCATAGTAAAAACAGCAATCTCTTAAATGAATTTCAGAAATTGCCCCTATCTTTCAGTCAGCACATTTGAGAAAATAGTTTTCGTGGCAGGACGCTACGACTCAAAAACACTCCCTCCCCTTTGTTACTAAGAGTTTATTACAAGGATGTTAAACCCCAACGATATTTTATATTTGGATAAGTAATAAATTTTTTTGATGTATAAAAGATTATTATTTTTAGCTATATATCGCTCGTAAATCTTTATATTCATAAGGGTAAGCAGATTCAATTATTGTTGCTTGTAGATGCCAAACTCGCATTATTACGCATCTTTGTTATAAGCTTATGAAGTGTTGCCGGATAAAAGACATGTTCAAGTGATTTGATGGCTTGCTCTAGGGTTTCAGCAGTGTCAAAAGGCAGAACATCAATGCGTTTTTGCGCGATGATTTTACCACTATCAAGATGCTCATCAACATAGTGGATTGTGGTTCCATGGGTTTTGTCATTGGCATCAATTACGCGTTGGTGAGTGTTTAAGCCTTTGTATTTAGGCAGTAGTGATGGATGAATATTGATAATTTGCTGAGGAAATTTTTGGGTAAAAGAAGCCGACAGAATACGCATAAATCCGGCTAAAACAATCAAGTCAGGGCGAAATGGTTGCAGTAAATCACATAGTAGTTGATCATATTTCTCGCGCGTTTGTTGTTTTTGCTTGGGTAAATATAAACACGGAATATTGTGATTAAGTGCGCGGGTGATTGACTCGGATGCTTTATCAGAAATAATGGCGCTGATTTCAATACCATCTTCTTTATGTAGTTGATCAATAATCGCTTGTAAGTTTGAGCCATACCCTGAGGATAAGACAACAAGCTTAAATATAGATTTATTTACCATGGAAATAGCTAACATGTGCTTGTTGTTGCTGTGATTGGCTTAGATGGCCAATTTCCCAAGCAGTTTCTCCGAGTGCTTTAAGTGTATCAAGAATCGCCTTTTTATCACTTTGTGCCACTGCCATCACAATTCCGGCACCACAGTTAAATGTTCTCAGCATCTCAGTTTGGCTAATATTACCGTTTTGCTGTAACCACTGGAAGATTGCAGGAAATTGCCAGCTATCTAAGTTAATGTTAGCACACATAAAATTTGGCAATACACGCGGAATATTTTCAGTAAAACCACCGCCAGTAATATGACTGATCGCATGAATATCATATTGCTCAAGCAGTTTTAAAATTGTTTTGACATAAATACGCGTCGGGGTTAACAAAGTTTTACCTAAAGTACTTTGTTGAAAAGGCATATTCAAATCAGCATTAACATGGGCAATAACCTTACGCACCAATGAGTAACCATTGGAATGAACACCTGAGGAGGTGATTGCAATCAATGCATCATCCGCTTGGACTTTATCACTTGAAATAATTTTGTCCTTCTCAACAATTCCAACGCAAAATCCTGCAAGATCATATTCTTCACCTTGATACATGCCTGGCATCTCAGCTGTTTCGCCGCCAACAAGTGCCGCACCTGATTGGCGGCAACCCTCTGCAATACCGGATATCACATCAGCGGCTTGATCAGCATTTAGCTTGCCGGTGGCGTAATAATCAAGAAAAAATAACGGCTCAGCACCACCCACAATCAAATCGTTAACACACATGGCAACAAGATCAATGCCAATAGTTGTATGATCATTTAATTCAAAAGCAAGTTTTAATTTAGTACCTACGCCATCGGTACCTGAAACTAACACGGGGTTTTTGTAACGATCCAAAGGAATTTCAAACAAAGCACCAAAACCACCTAAACCACCCAATACCTCTTTGCGCATGGTGGATTTAGCTAAGGGTTTGATTTTCTCGACAAGCAAGTTGCCTTCATCAATGCTCACACCGGCATCCTGATAACTTAATGATTGATCACTCATGACTATGTGTAACTATTAACCGCTGCAGTGCGCAAAGTATATACTTATCACAAACCATTTTACAGAATTTTTTGCTTTGCATTTGCGTGCTTTTGATCAGTTGAATTTTGGCAATAATTCATAATATAATCATTATTAATCTCTTAGATTGAATCTACATCTATGTGCTCTTCTATGAGCATCTCTTTTCGAGATGATATTGTTAGGTAGGTAACCAAAATTATAATCACACCGAGGAAAATTAAAGCTGTATTCCCATCACCAAGTCCAAATCCACCGTGAGATGAAGGTTTACCAATCAGATCAGCACCTGCTGCTCCAAATGGTCTGGTTAGGATGTAGGCAATCCAAAATAACGCTATTGAATTAATTTTGAATAGGTAAAGTATCATTGGTATTGCAATCATAAAGATGCCAAAAAATATTGTTGCATCCATTAGACCAAAATGTAGAGATTGAGCAACAAAATCTCCAGATGCGGTTCCTAGACAAAATGTAAAAAATATAACAACCCAGTAAAATATCTCACGTTTGGTGGTATTGATATAGTGAGGGTCTATACTGCCTTCACTTTTATACCACATGTATAAAGTTAATAATAGAAGCCCTAAAAACATACTGGTAGATCCAATTAATGGCATGACAAAGTAGTGGATAGCATCTGAAAACATAGTTCCAAATACTGCAATCAAAACAATCACTGTCCAATACATCCATGGAACATAACGTTTAAATTTAATTTGAATTATTATGGCAGCTAGCAAGATAAAAAACATTGAAACAACTGCTATCGGTGCTGATAAACTATACATGAAATCTGCACTAGCTTCGCCAACTGTGGTTGAAATAATTTTAATTATCCAAAAAAAAGCTGTGATACTAGCCACTTTATTAAAGCTAATCACTGGTCGATTAGATGTCATTGATGCGTTCATTTTTTTCCTCAATCTATAAAAGTAATAGAGAGTATATATTTTGCATGCTGACATAAAGGTGACAGAATGATGACAATTTTGTCATTTTTTATGATTTAGGAAGGTGAAGGTATACCTTTGTCCCCTTTCCTAAATCACTCTCAATACGAATTATTCCATGATGTAATTCAATAATAGACTTAACGATTGCTAAGCCTAGCCCTACGCCTTCAATGTTTTTTGAACGAGACTCATCTGTACGATAAAAACGATCAAAAACATGGGGTAATTTTTTAGAAGATATACCTATTCCAGTGTCAGAAATACAAATAATACTTTCATTCTTATTCTCCGAAATAGAGCAAGTAATGATCCCAGATTTTGGTGTATACTTTATAGCGTTAGACAATAGATTACCAATAGCCTGTTTAAAGAGTGAGAAATCTACATAAATTTGCCCGCCTCCCTTAATGACAATCTCGATTTCTTTGTCTTTAGCCAACACACCATAGTATTCGCAAAGGTTTTTCATCTCTTGTGCGAAGTTAATTACTTGGCGTTGTAACTCTTGTGCTGGTGTCTTAGCTCTTGCGATAAATAGCATCTTATTCAATAAAGTTGCCATGTTTTGTGCTTCCTCTAATGTGGAGGCTAAAATGCTTTGATATTCAGTTAATGTGCGGTTTTTTGATAATGTGATTTGAATCTGACATATCATGTTATTTAAAGGAGTTCTTAGCTCATGCGCTAAATCTTCAGAAAATCTTGATAGTCGTGTAAATGACTTATTCACTCCCTGAAGCATCTGGTTTAGAATATTAACGGTATCGCGTAATTCTTTAGGCCATTTTTTTAAATTTAGGTCTAGGTTTAAGTTATTTATATCAATACCGTCAATACCTTTATTTAAAGCGTATATTGGTTTTAATCCACGTCTGGTTATGAAAATACTCAGCCCTAATGATACTAAAAACATGATCACTAAGGCTATTGACAAAACTTCTTGGTAGAGGTTGATAATCTGTTCACTTCTTGTAACGTTTAATGCTACTTGCGCAATATAAGTGTTATTGTGTTGCTGTATCCTCATAGACATAATCAGATAGTGTCTATCTTTGCTAAGAGCAAGATATTTACCTGAACTGGGAATGGAGTCCTTATCTGGTGGTATAGGAAACTCAGATTGCTTAAAAAGTTGATTTACTCCTGGTGTTTCTATTAGGAGGCTATTATTTTTTCCCATTACCCTAGCCAAGTAATGGTTAGGGTTTGTTTTGGGCTCTAATACAACTTCTTGATGTAAACCAGTAATTATATTTTGTTGATCCGTGCTGGTAAGTATTTTTTGCAGTGTCTCTAACTCGCCTTTAACGAAAGTGTAGTCGTGATGTCTAATCATATTTACCATTGCAAAATAAATTGCAGCTAGTGCAACTGAAAGCAATAGAAAGGATGAAGCCATATATAAAAGAGTCAACTTTCCAGTAATCGATTTTGGTGAAATTGTTGCTGTTTTGTTAAAAAATTTAACGCCTTTCCAAAACATACCCTAAACCTCTTACTGTATGGATAAGTTTCTTTTCAAAAGGTGAGTCAACTTTATTCCTTAATCGCTTTATCGCCACATCTACAATATTGGTATCGCTATCAAAATTCATATCCCAAACCTGCTCTGAAATCATGGTTCTAGAAACAATATTTCCTTCATTTCTTACTAAAAACGATAATAGGGAGAACTCTTTCGCTGTTAAATCAAGTTTTTGACCTCCGCGGCTTGCTCTAAGTGCATTTAAGTCAACAATAAGATCACCGACTGATAAAGTGTTCGTATTTTCTTTGTTACCTCTACGTATAATAGAAAAAATACGTGCAACTAATTCGACAAAATGGAAGGGCTTTACCATGTAATCATCAGCGCCTAGCCTTAGACCTTTGACTTTATCTGAGAGTGCATCTCGTGCTGTTAAAAACAGTATCGGAACATCTATATTTTTTTGACGTATGTGTTTGATAACTTCCCAGCCATTAACCTCAGGTAGCATAACGTCTAAAATCACCAGATCATACTCTTGTGTTTCGACTTGGAATAAAGCATCTATCCCGTTGTCAGCTAAATCTGTTATTAAACCATGCTCTTCAAGGCCTTTTTTTAAATAACTGGCTGTTTTAACTTCATCTTCTACAACTAAAATCTTCATTTATAAACTCATCTAAATATTGAATGTACAAACTAAGTATTGAACAAATTGATCTACTTTGCCAGTTTAGGAGAGTCTTTCTCACTGAATTGCATACTATCTTCAAACTGTTTCGGTGTCATGTGATTTATTATCCAATCACTCCTTTGGTTCTATTTGTGTTGTAAAAGAATTTCATGCGTATGATAAAAAAATTTACAAAGAGAGACACTAAAAAGCCAGCATTTTATTTGTCAAGCTTATCAAAAGTCTTTAACATGCTACTGTAATCAGCAAAGTGAGGAATTTCAGTGAACCATAATATTGTTATCTTAGGTAGCCAATGGGGTGATGAAGGTAAGGGTAAAGTCGTGGATTTTTTGACAGATAAGGCAGATGCTGTGGTGCGTTTTCAAGGTGGGAATAATGCAGGACACACCCTTGTCATCAATGGTGAGGTAACTAAGTTGCGTCTGATTCCATCTGGGATTTTACATGAGGGTGTTAAGAGTTTCATTGGTAATGGTGTGGTGGTATCACTAGATGCCTTAAATAT
This sequence comes from Cysteiniphilum halobium, assembly GCF_003574425.1. Classification (GTDB taxonomy): domain Bacteria; phylum Pseudomonadota; class Gammaproteobacteria; order Francisellales; family Francisellaceae; genus Caedibacter; species Caedibacter halobius. The sequence goes on from NZ_QLIU01000005.1 coordinate 6,941, forward strand.
TGAAATGGATGAACTCTTGAAACGGAATATCCCGGTGTTTGAGCGCTTACGCATTAGCGAGGCATGCCCTTTGGTGTTGCCGGTGCATATTGCTTTAGATGAAGCGCGTGAGATGGCACTAGGTGAGCAAAAGATCGGCACAACAAAACGTGGCATAGGTCCAGCATATGAGGATAAAATTGCGCGTCGTGCAATTCGTATAGGGGACTTGGCACACCCTGAGAGGTTAAGGGAAAAACTTACAAATTTATTAGATCTGCATAATTTTACTTTGCAAAACTATTATAAACTGGATATCTATTTTGATTTAGAATCAACCTATAAATTATTATTGTATTATGCAAAAAAGATTGTGCCGATGATCACCGATGTATCAGCAGAATTAAATGCCATTCGTGTTAACAAAGGCAAAATCATCTTTGAAGGTGCACAAGGGACACTACTTGATATCGATCATGGCACTTACCCATTTGTAACCTCATCAAATACAATTTCAGGGACTGTGGCATCGGGTGCTGGCTTTGGACCATGTTATATCGATGCAGTTGTTGGTATTACTAAGGCCTATACCACACGTGTTGGCAGTGGTGCTTATCCGACTGAATTGTTTGATAGTGTTGGTGAGCGTTTGGCTGTCAAGGGGTGCGAGTTTGGTACGGTGACAGGACGCAAACGTCGCACAGGTTGGCTTGATCTTGTGGCATTGCGTCGTGCGATTGAGATCAATAGTATCACGTCTATCTGTTTAACAAAGCTTGATGTTTTGGACGGTTTAACAGAGATAAAAGTTTGTGTTGCGTATGAACTAGATGGTAAAGAGGTGTCTTATCCGCCTTATGACAATGCCGATTATGTCCGTTGTAAGCCAATTTACAAAACATTGAAAGGGTGGTTTGAAGATACCAAACAAACAGATTATTATAGGTTACCTCAAGCAGCACGCGATTATGTGCACTTTATTGAGCAAACTTTAAATGTTCCGATTGATATCATTTCAACTGGACCTGAGCGCAATCAGAATGTGATTGTAAGGGATATTTTCTAATTACGATGGGCTTTATTTTGTGATTAATCGTCATGTTGCTGGCGTTTACATTTCAGTTGAGATTGCTATTGCCTCAATTGTTTGTTTTGTCATTGGTTTTAAGCTTTCAAGCTTCGCGCATCATGGTCAAAGCATCATTGGTGGTTTTTGGTGTCTGATTGCGACAACAACTGTTTTGCAATTAAGCATTAAAGACTCATATTCTGCTTGTTTGCAAATTGCTGAAGGCGCGCTTATTGGTAGCGTGATTGCCTTTTTCCTTACAAGCCTTTATGGCTATCAATATTATGTTATGTTTTTAGCTGTTGCCTTAAGTGTACTCATTACACTGCAATTAGGTTATGGTGCAGCAGTTAAAATGAGTAGTGCAAATGCCGGTGTAATTGTTGCTTTAGGGATTTATCAGCCGGCATATACGCCGCTAGTTAATGCTGGATTACGCCTTGCGGAAGTGTTAATAGGTTCAGCAGTAGCATTAGTGCTAATTCATATTAGTAAATGGTTTAAAATCCGCGATTAAAAAACCAAATCCATTTCTTGCAAAACGGCATGGCTTTTGTATATAATGCCGCGTCTTTTTATATTTATGCAAAGATTAGATGTTTAAAAAACTACGGAGTAAATAATGGCAACTATTAACCAGTTGGTGCGTAATCCGCGCAAAAAGAAGGTTGTAAAAACAAACGTGCCAGCACTGAAAGCATGTCCACAAAGACGTGGTGTATGTACGCGTGTTTATACAACAACCCCGAAGAAACCAAACTCAGCGTTAAGAAAAGTAGCGCGTGTGAGATTAACAAGCGGTTTTGAAGTAACGACTTATATTGGTGGTGAAGGTCACAATCTACAAGAGCATAGCGTTATTTTGATTCGTGGTGGTCGTGTTAAAGACTTACCAGGTGTGCGTTATCACACAGTTCGCGGTGCGCTTGATACTTCAGGTGTTAAAGACCGTAAGCAAGGCCGTTCTAAATACGGTACTAAGCGTCCTAAAGCATAAGTTTAATTTGTATTTAAAGGAAATATAAAATGTCTAGAAGAAATCGAGCACCAAAGCGCGAAGTGTTGCCAGATCCGAAGTTTAAGAGCGAGATCGTTGCAAAATTTATCAATCACATCATGTTATCAGGTAAGAAGTCTGTAGCCGAGAGAATCGTCTATGGTGCTTTTGACCAAATCGAAACTAAAAAATCAGGCGAAAAAGCGACTGAAATTTTTGAAAAAGCACTAGAGGCTGTCGCGCCTATGGTTGAGGTTAAATCTCGTCGCGTCGGTGGTGCAACTTACCAAGTTCCTGTTGAAGTTCGTCCAGAGCGTCAAATGACCATGGCAATGCGTTGGATCATTGATGCTTCACGTAAGCGTAAAGAAAAAAGTATGGCATATCGTGTTGCAGCTGAATTAATGGAAGCTGTAGAAGGACGTGGCGCTGCTGTTAAGAAGCGTGAAGATACACACAAAATGGCAGAAGCGAACAAAGCATTTGCACATTTCCGTTGGTAAGATTGGAGAAAACTCATGTCACGTGCGACTGAACTTAGAAAATATAGAAATATTGGAATTTGTGCCCACGTTGATGCGGGCAAGACAACAACGACTGAACGTGTGTTGTTCTATACAGGTGTTTCTCACAAAATTGGTGAGGTACATGATGGTGCCGCAACAATGGACTGGATGGAGCAAGAGCAAGAGCGTGGAATCACGATTACCTCTGCTGCGACTACCGTTTTTTGGCAAGGTATGGATCAACAGTTTGATAAGCATCGTATTAACATCATCGACACCCCAGGACACGTTGACTTCACGATTGAAGTAGAGCGTTCTTTGCGTGTATTAGATGGTGCTGTGGTTGTATTTTGTGGCTCATCAGGTGTTGAGCCGCAATCAGAAACTGTATGGCGTCAAGCAAATAAATATCACGTGCCACGTATTGTTTTTGTCAACAAGATGGATAGAGCAGGCGCGAACTATGAGCGTGTATTAGGTCAGATTAAAACACGTTTGAAAGCAAACGTTGTTGCGATGCAGCTTAATATTGGTGCTGAAGAAGAATTTAAAGGTGTTATCGATCTTGTACGTATGAAAGCGATCATGTGGAATGAGGCAGATAAAGGCTTAACATATAGCTTGGAAGACATTCCAGCTGAGCTTCAAGCACATGCTGAAGAACTTCGTCAAGAAATGGTTGAGGCAGCAGCTGAAGCGAATGAAGAGTTGATGAACAAGTACCTTGAAGGTGAAGAGTTAACAGATGACGAGATTCATGCGGCATTGCGTCAGCGTGTGATCAATAATGAAATCGTATTAGCATTTTGTGGTTCTGCATTTAAGAACAAAGGTGTACAAGCAGTTCTTGATGGCGTTATTCGTTACTTGCCAGCACCTGATGAAGTACCAGCAATTCGCGGTGAGTTAGAAGATGGTACAGAAGCATCACGTAAGTCATCAGATGATGAGCCTTTCTCAGCGCTAGCATTTAAACTTGCAGCTGATCCATTTATTGGTAACTTGACGTTTATCCGCGTTTACTCAGGCGTATTAAAGTCAGGTGATGCGGTGTATAACCCAGTCAAAGAGAAAAAAGAACGTATTGGTCGAATTGTCCAGATGCATGCCAACAAGCGTGAAGAACTAAAAGAAGTTCGTGCGGGTGATATCGCTGCATGTATCGGCTTAAAGCAAGTCACAACAGGTGATACTTTGTGTGATGAGAAAGCAATTATTACACTTGAGCGTATGGATTTCCCAGAGCCAGTTATCTCAGTTGCTGTTGAGCCAAAGTCAAAAGCAGACCAAGAAAAGATGTCATTGGCATTGGGTCGTTTAGCGGCAGAAGATCCGTCATTCCGTGTACAAACGGATGAAGAATCTGGTCAAACCATTATCTCTGGTATGGGTGAGCTTCACTTAGAGATTATTGTTGATCGTATGAAGCGTGAGTTTAAAGTAGAAGCTAATGTAGGGAACCCGCAAGTAGCTTACCGTGAAACGATCAAACAAACTGTTGATTCAGAAGGTAAATTCGTGCGTCAATCAGGTGGTCGCGGTCAGTATGGTCATGTATGGGTTAAGCTTGAGCCGCAAGAAATGGGTAAAGGCTTTGAATTTGTTGATCAAATCGTTGGTGGTGTTGTTCCTAGAGAATACATCAGTGCTGTTGGCAAGGGTATTGAAGAGCAATTACAAAATGGTGTAATCGCAGGCTACCCAATGATCGATGTTAAAGCCACACTTTATGATGGTTCTTATCATGATGTCGATTCATCTGAGATGGCGTTTAAAATTGCAGGTTCTATGGCGGTTAAGTCAGGTGCGCAAAAGGCATCTCCTGTGATTCTTGAGCCTTTGATGAAGGTTGAAGTAGTGACCCCTGAAGAGTACATGGGTGATGTTATCGGTGACTTAAATCGTCGTCGTGGCATGATCTCTGGTATGGATGAAAACCCAAGTGGTAAAGTAGTGAATGCATTGGTGCCATTGGCAGAAATGTTTGGTTATGCGACTAACGTGCGTTCAATTTCTCAAGGGCGCGCTTCATTCTCTATGGAGTTTGAAAAATATGCAGAAGTACCAAATAACATTGCAGAAGACATCATTAAAAAGCGTAACTCATAATTAGAAGGTTTGAATAAAATGGCAACAAATATTAGTAACCAACGCATTCGCATCCGCTTGAAAGCGTTTGACCATAAGTTAATAGATCTTTCAACAAAAGAGATCGTTGAGACAGCGAAAAGAACCGGCGCACAAGTAAAAGGTCCTATTCCTTTACCAGTACGCAAAGAGCGTTTCACTGTGTTGATTTCGCCTCACGTTAACAAAGATGCGCGTGATCAATATGAAATCAGAACACATAAGCGTTTGATCGATATCGTTGAGCCGACTGAGAAAACAGTCGATGCATTGATGAAATTGGATCTTGCTGCTGGTGTTGATGTGCAAATTAGCTTAAGCTAAGGCTATTATCTAAGCCGCTTTTAAAGAGTGGCAATTCTTAAAAGCGACTATGAGTCGCTTTTTTTATATCTGGGGCTGAGCAATTACATCGGTAATGTATAGCTGATATAAGCACTTAAGCTCGCACTTGCCGTGACTTTGACATCGTTATTGTGGAAAGAATCACTAGTGCGAATTTTCGCCGTTGAACCAAACAAATAACTAAACTGTCCACCAATATTAATCCCATTTTGGAATTTATAGCCAGCACCGACAACGATTGTTGGTAGGAATTCAGAATTACTACTGTTGATATTAGGTGTAAAATAGGCGCCCATATTGGTAAGTTGTTGATGGACATAAGTTGCACCGCCCTTAATAAAAATATTTACACCATTGGTGAATGTATATTTGCCTGCAACCAGAAGTGGAATATACCATTGATTAAGCATCGATTTATCTAAGCCATCGGCTTTTAGTGAAGAAAGAGCATAGCCATAACCAAAACCAGACTCAAAACCCACGCTAATATGTTGGTTTAAGGCAAGATCATAACCGATCATTACACTGGTAATTGGTCCGCCTTGTGTTTTGGTGATATTGCTGACAATACCACTGGAGTCATAGTTTGTAGTTGAAGCAGCGCCAGCTGTTGCACCAATCACAAGACCCGTTTGCGCACTTTGAGCAAACACTGAGCTGGATAATAGACACAATGTCGTGATACTTAATATTTTTTTCATAGATACGCTCCTATAGTGAATAACTAGAAGGAGTATAGTCCTAAATAACTGACAAAGTGAATAAAAAGATGCAGGAATAAACACTGCAAAGTAGGATGTGGGTGGTATAATTTTTGGCAGTTTTAATTCATAGAGTCGTTATGATGTATCAACTTAATTTTTGCGCGGGGCCTGCGAGCTTACCAGAGACTATTTATCAATCACTTAGCCAAATGGTTTTGAATTATCAAAATACCGGTTTGTCTTTGTTATCCTTGTCGCATCGTGATCAACTGTTTGCTAAGATCAATAATAAAATTAAGCAGCATTTGCGAAGTCTTATAACATTGCCTGAAAGTTATGAAATACTATTAATGCCTGCGGGAGCCAGTGCGCAGTTTGCTGCTGTTCCAATGAATCTCAAAAAGGTGGGCAAAGCACTATATATCAATAGTGGTTATTGGGCAAAGGCAGCGATTAAAGAAGCAAGAAAATTTATTGATGTTGATGTTATTGAAGGTGTTGATAGTGCAGTTGATCATGTTACACAATCCTATGATTATCTACATTATACGGAAAATGAAACAATTGACGGCATGATATGGCAAAAGATCCCTGAGGTTAATTTGCCGTTAGTATGTGATATGTCATCAAGCTTTTTATCAAAACCAATCGATGTTACAAAATATGATGTTATTTATGCTGGAGCGCAGAAAAACATTGGGTTACCAGGAGTGACGGTTGTCTTGATTAAAAAAATATTGATCGAAAGTATCCAACAAAAAGCAATTCCTGCGATATTAAGTTATCAGGCAATGCAACAAGCTGATTCATTGTATAATACACCGGATATGTTTGCGTGGGCGGCGATGGAGTTAGTGCTTGCTGATTTAATCAAACAAGGCGGGTTAGATATTGTTGCTCAGAAGAATGCCCGTAAAGCCGCGCTACTTTATGAGACAATTGATCAATCAAGGCTGTTTAGTAACAATGTACCATCGCATAATCGTTCATCAATGAATGTTGTATTTCAACTGCCAAGTGCAGAATTAACGGCTGAATTTTTGGCATTTGCCGATAGAAAAGGCATCTATGGCATTGCTGGGCATCGCAGTATTGGTGGTGTGCGTGTGAGCTTGTATAATGCGGTTGTGCTGAAAGCTGTACAACAGTTGATTTCAGTGATGCATGAGTTTGAAAGCTATAACACTCCCCATATTTTGGACCATAGTTAGAGCCATAAAAAAGTCTCAAAAAATATTAAACTGTGCACCATTAGAAGGTGATAAGTGTCAGTTAAGACTCAGCTTTTGCAATCTTTATCATTGCGGAGTAAATTGTATAACAAGAGGATCCGATCTTTCTATATAATGCATCACTGGCACCATTGACGCCATGAAAACTAAAGCTGCTAAAGACACTCCCATTATGGGGACAAGAGAGTTTGTTCTAATCGAGTGTGCTTTTTCCAACATTTCCTTTGTATGGTTATCTATGCTGGAGGTAATTTTTTCCTGACCTTTAGCAGATTGTTCGAGATAATAATCCATTGCAAAATTCATATTAAAACGTGAACCATTATTCATATCAGAACCTGAATCATTGATTTCTTCCCAAGGAGTTAGTGTACGCCGTTCAAAGTCATCGCTAGAAATATTCCGAGTGCGATAATCTTTAACTATTGCCCTCAATTTTTTAGGAACAGCAATTATCAGATCCCTAACAGATTGAAATTTATTGTTTGTCAGACGGGCTACATATTCATCAAAATAAGCTTTGAACTGTTTATTAATCTGCCTATATTTGATAAATTCACTAAATGTATGATTTACAGCTGGCATTATCTTGTATTGAGTAACTTCTCCAGGGATCATCCCCTCTATTTGAGAGGCAATCTCTACGTTGTTACTCAAACGGGTTCTTTTAAAAACTGATAAAAAGGAATCAATAATATCCATATGCCCACTAGGATCAACGCCCATCAATGGATTGTTGTTACCATAGAAATAACCATTAATTAGCCCTTGGTTATTAAAAGCATAGCTATCGGCTTGGATAAAACTTCTTAAGCTTGGATCATAGTCACGTGCTTTAAGATAATATAAACCCGTCAATGGATCAAACATATAGCCCGAATAACGAAGCGGATTAATAGTAAGCGCTAATGATCCATTCTTATTTTCTATCTTCTGTCCTCTGTCTTCCGTCTTCTGAACCCCATAGACGCTATATTGATAAAACTGTGGGTTATCACTCAACTGAGCAATCACTGAACCGTGACGATTGTGTAACAGCACAGTTTCATCACCCATGACACTCCGTACAGTCACATTATTTGCGATTAAATACGCGGATGATTGTTGTGTACCATCGCTTGTGTTTAACAGTTCATTATTACGTGAATAGTAATGCACAAGTACTTGAGTATTACTTTGCGCCACAGCACGCAGACCATTGGCATAGTAATAATTATTTTCTTTAGCACCTGAGGCAAGACTGACTTGTGTTAGCGCATTTGCCGCATTATAACTAAAGCTTACCCCTTTATTATCCGTAGACATATTACCATTGGCATTATAGTTAATCGCTGTTTCAACCAAAACACTCTGATGATGTATGCTTTGCTTATCCATCGCTTTAATCCCATCTAGCGAATACGCCATGCTTTGGGTGATAAAAAGACACGACATTCCTATAGCAATACATAGCTTAAATTTATTTATAAACATTTTACCCTCATGATTTAAGTAGTTGTCAGCTACATACTATAGCTATGTACGATTGAAATTTATTACGCTATGTTAAAGTCAACCCCCAATAAAGGCTTCTACTGCAGAAGTTACGACTTTGCTGAGTTGCATTATCGTTATAATCAGTGCTTTGATTGAAAAGAAATGCTACTAGGCTTCATGTATATTGCCTTAAAACATCTTCCATACTGTATCAATTGCTTGAAATGGCTAAGAACTGTGGGTAGTTAGAAATGATTTATCAGCGGTATAGATTGGTTTCTGAAACAATAGATAGTAGAATTGGGCAAAGACTTGTGTGTATACCGTTCGTGAATCATTTTGCGGTGTTCAGTGTCGAAGAAGTTTTTGATGCTTTTAGATGATTGAATTGCAGGTAATAGCTGCCCTTGACAGAGTCTTTGGGCGCTCATTTGCTAAAACAATGAAACTATTCATTGTTTCTTGACGCATTCGCTATTGGCAAAATTCAATCATCTAAAAGCGCTAGAAATTCAATGACAGAAATACTGTAAAGTGGTTTGCGGGCGGTATATAGTGTTTAGGATTTATATTAGATGTCAAATAAAGTTGAAATTATTACCATTGATGGCCCTAGTGGTGTCGGTAAGGGGACATTATCGCGCCTACTAGCACAAAAGCTTGATTACGCACTCTTAGATAGTGGTGCGATTTACCGTTTGGCGGCACTTTATGTGCTTGATCATGAAATTGATATAAATAACGAAGCATTACTATATAACGAACTCAGTCAACTGAATATTTACTTCACAATCGCTGGCAATCAGACAAAAGCTTTTCTTGATGATGTTGATGTCACCATGCGTATTCGTCAAGAGCAAACGGGGATGATGGCATCGAAGATTGCCAAGATTGCCATAGTACGCGATGCGCTGTTAGCCTGCCAGCAGGCTTTTGCTAAAGGTGTTAAAGGCTTGGTTGCCGATGGTCGTGATATGGGGACTGTCGTTTTCCCAAAAGCAAGACACAAGTTTTTCTTAGAAGCTGACAGTAAGATTCGTGCACAAAGGCGCTACGATGAGCTCATCGCAAAGGGTCAAAAGGCGGACTTTACAGAGATATTAGCGCAACTTGAAGCACGTGATCATCAAGACCGCAATCGCGAAGTGGCACCATTGAAGCCTGCTAAAGATGGATTGGTTGTTGACACAGGTTCGTTGGATGTTGATGAGGTTTTTGCCAAGGTTTATGCAGCAGTTAGGGTGAAAAATAATAATCAGCACATGAGAGCTGCTGTTAATGCCTATTATCAGCTATTGATAAAGGCGATTGATCTGTTAGGCTATGCGCCTGAATTTTTAAATGCCCCACAAAAAATAGATCAAGCCAACACGCGCTTATTATGCCAAACGCGCAGTCTGTTTTTCCTGTTGACATACGCAAGATTAACAAACACACAAGCCGCCAATGCATATGCCTATAAACTATATCAGGCAATGAAATCGCAATATTTCGATGAGCAAAGCAAACTCTGGATTAAGACGAAAAACGCAAAAGATGACAATGACCTGTATGAATATGCTTTTGTATTGTTTGCCTTATCTACATTGTATGGTACGTTTAAAGAGCGAGTGATTAGAGAAGATATTGAGTATGTTAATAAGCTGATCACCCAAAAGTTTATTGCAGACGATTTCAAAGCGCTTAAAGATGATAACGGGGTGATCGGGCAAAATGCGTTAATGCACCTCTTTGAAGCGTATTTAAGTGCGTATCGCTATACCCAAGACCCGAGTTTGAAAACCCAAGCTGAAAGTTTATATCATGAGATTATGACGCTATTCTTTGATCATGAAAAAAATCTAATGCGCGAGTACTCTAAAAAAGCTAAATCGGCACTTTTTGAGCCAGGACATAGCTTTGAGTGGAGCAGTTTGATTGTTGAGGCGAAAGCGTTAAAAATTGATGTTGATATCATGTCTGATCATGTCAAATTATATCAGGCAGCTGCTAAAGTCGGTATGAATAGTCATGGGCTTGTTAAGCCTAATCTAAGTAATAATACTAAAGAAATGCAATACCGTATTTGGCCGATGTTGGAGTATATGCGGTATTTAGCAATGACGGCAAAATATGAGGTATTAGATCAAGCGTTGACTATTTTCTTGAATCTATACCTTAACAATAATTTGCCAATTGAATATGTTGATGGCCAAGGCATTGCCGGTTTTAATGATGTGAAATCAACAACAGGCTATCATTTAATTAACTGTTGGCAATATATGTTGCAATAAGAGGTAATGGCTGTATGGCAAATAATTATTTTCTCTATTTACATGGCTTTCAAGGCTCACCAAACTCACCTAAGGCGCAAAAACTTAAAGCCTGGCTAAATAAAAGATTTCCAGAGGCGATAATTGATGCACCAGAGTTACCAATGCAAACAGAAGCTGCTCTTAATTTGGTTTATGCGCTTTTAAATGATGCAACTGCTGTCAATAAAGTTGTTATTGGTAGCTCATTGGGTGGTTATATGGCGCATCTGTTGAAGCAAACGCGTGATGATGTCAGTAAGGTGATTTTGATTAATCCAGCAGTTCGCCTAGATTTAATTGTGCAAATGCCGGATTATATTCATATGCATAATGAAGCCATGGCGCTTGTGAATGCGATGCCAAAGGAATTAACTTCATTGCAAGATTACTTGGTGTTATTACAGAAAGATGATCAAACAACACCAATGGAATTTGCACTGGAGGTTTTTAAAGGTGCGCATATCGATATCAAATCCGGTCAAGGACATGCTTATAGTGATATCGATGTGAGTTTCAGTGAAATCAATGCCTTTTTAGCAATACACTCATCAACAGTGTGTGATTGATAAAATGCCAGATCCTATTTATATCAACGATTTTGCTGTGATGAATGTGCTGGGCAATAACAAACAAGAAGTTGCTAAAGCACTTTTAGCAACTGTTTCGCCATTGGTTCCATATAATAAGCTATTTAGTGGGCGACAAACGTATGTTGGCAAAGTGCATTGTCAATTAAATGCATTGCCTCAAGAGTATCACTCAATTGATTGCCATAATAACCGCATGTTGTTTAAGGCATTTCAAGAGATCAAACCCGTGTATGACAAGCTCACAAAAAATGTTGATCGACATAGGATAGCTGTTATCTTAGGCACAAGTACCTCGGGTATTTTAGAAGGGGAGCGTTCGTTTGCCCATTATGTCAAAACAGGGGTAATGCACACTGATTTTCACTATCATCAGCAAGAATTTGGCACAATGGCGGAGTTTATCTCAGAGCTTGCTAATGCTAAAGGTCCGCGTTATGTTATTTCAACGGCATGCTCTTCAAGTGGCAAAGCATTTCTCTCGGCAAAGCGTTTAATCGATTCGGGATTATGTGACATATGCATTGTTGGCGGAGCCGATAGCTTATCGGAGTTACCACTTAATGGTTTTGATGCATTAGACTCTGTGGCAAAAGATATTTGTCAACCCTTTGGACAAGATCGTGATGGGATTAATATCGGTGAGGGCGCTGCGTTATTTGTGTTAAGTAAAACACCAGCAAATTTGGCGTTTCTAGGTGGTGGAGAGACGTCGGATGCCTATCATATTACTTCGCCTGACCCTGCAGGTGTAGGGGCGAAACAGGCGATGTTAAATGCACTAAAAGATGCCAATCTTAATCCTGATGATATCGCATATATCAATGCGCATGGTACAGCAACACCGAAGAATGATCAGATGGAGAGTAAAGCCATTTTTGAGGTGTTTGGCAAAAAGGTATTATGTAGTTCAACAAAGCCGTTAACTGGGCATACATTGGGTGCCGCAAGTGCCACAGAGTTAGCACTTTGCGCGCTGTTGTTATCAAAAGAGTACAACCCAGAACATAGGTTGCCTGCACAGATTAGCACTAGTGAATTTGATCATGAATTGCCAAAGATTCAATTAACGAATGAACAAAGTATGTGGCAGAAGCCTTATTTTTTAAGTAACTCATTTGCATTTGGTGGCAATAATGTCAGCTTAATTATTGCTGACACTGATAAGAAAGGATAAGTCTGTCATGTATGATTTAAGTGAAATTATTCCGCAATCGCCGCCGATGCAGCTGATTGATCACATCCAGAAAGTGAATCAAGAAAAAGCGATTTGTGTTGCCAAAATCACAGCAGAGCATATTTTTTATGATGCTGAAATCAATGGTGTATATGTTTGGGTGGGCATTGAGATGATGGCACAAGCCTCAGCAGCTCTAGCTTATTTTCAAGGTGATGAAAGTGATCATGCGCCAAGGCGTGGGTTTATGATTAGTGTGCGTAATTTCAATGCAACGCGTGCAAGCTTTGATGAAGGTGATGTATTAACGATTGTTGCGCATAAAGAATTTATTAGCGATCCATTGGGTGTTTTTTTGTGTGAGATTTATCATCAAGACCAATGTGTTGCAAAAGCAAAATTCAGTGCCTATCAACCAAGTGATACAGAGTTTACAGCAATTATTCAGGGGAAAGTGTTTTGAGTAAAAGGGCATTAGTAACAGGGGCGAGCAAGGGTATTGGCCAAGGAGCTGCTATTATGCTCGCGCAATATGGTTTTGAGATTGTGGTGCATTACCATAGTGATGTTGAAGGTGCGAGTCAAACAAAGCATATCATTGAAGAAAATGGTGGTAAGGCATCTTTAATGCAATTTGACATACAAGATAGAGCGGCATGTCACGAGAAAATAAATGCTGAAATAGCGCAAAATGGTGCATTTTATGCAGTTATTAATAATGTAGGGATTTGTCAAGATGTGCCATTTCCAGCAATGGAAGATGCGATGTGGGATCGTGTCATTCAAACGAATTTAGATGGTTTTTATAATGTGTTAAAACCTTGTGTTATGCCGATGATTCAACTAAGAAAAGGTGGGCGTATTGTGACTTTAGCTTCTGTTTCAGGTATTGCTGGCAATAAAGGGCAAGTCAATTATAGTGCAGCGAAATCTGGGATTATTGGTGCGACAAAAGCCTTGGCACTGGAGCTTGCCAAACGTAAAATCACTGTTAATTGTGTCGCACCTGGTTTAATTGAAACAGATATGATCAAAGACTTAGAATATAAAGATGAGATTGAAAGGCATATTCCGATGCGTCGAGCAGGTAAGGTTGAGGAAGTAGCTTCAGTGATTAACTTCCTATGTTCTGACGCAGCAAGTTATATAACGCGTCAGGTGATCTCAGTCAATGGTGGCTTGATATGAACAAGCGCGTTGTGATTACCGGGATGGCAGGTATTACTGCGTTAGGCAATGAATGGGATACGATTAAAAAAGCCTTGTTGCAAGGAAAAACGGCAACAAAACAAATCAAAGCATGGCAAGAAATCAAAGGTTTACATACTAACTTAGGTGCACCCATTGTTGATTTTAAGATGCCTTTGCATTATACACGGAAGCAAATTCGTTCAATGGGGCGCGTTGCCCAATTAGCCACTGCTGCCAGTGAGAATGCATTAAAAGATGCAGCAATTTTTGATCATAAAGCATTACTTGAAGGTAGTGAAGTGGGTATTGCTTTTGGTTCATGCTCGGGCAGTACGCAAGCCTTGTGTGACTTAATCAAAATTGAAACTGAGAAAACAGTGCAAAATGTCAGTGCCACGACCTATGTGAAATCAATGAGTCATACTTGCGCGGTTAATGTTGCCCTTATTTTTGGCTTAACAGGGCGGGTGATCCCGACATCAAGTGCGTGCACGTCAAGCTCACAAGCCATTGGTTATGCGTATGAGTCGATTAAACATGGTTATCAAAAGGTGATGTTAGCAGGGGGGGCTGAGGAATTATGCCCAAGTCAAGTAACGATTTTTGACACTTTATTTGCCACAAGTCAACAAAATGACAAGCCGCATATGACCCCCAGACCTTTTGATCAAGCGCGTGATGGTCTGGTCATTGGTGAAGGCGCATGCACTTTGATTTTAGAAGAATATGAGCATGCCAAGGCGCGAGGTGCTAAGATTTACGCTGAAGTGATCGGTTTTGGCACAAACTGTGACGCAAGACATATTACTCAACCAACAGCACAAAAAATGGTAGAAGCTTTGAAGCTAGCAATGACAGATGCTAACGTCAATGCTGGTGATATTGGTTATATCTGTGCGCATGGTACAGCAACAGATCGTGGTGACATCGCTGAAAGTGAGGCGACTTTTATGTTGTTTGGTAATCAAACGCCAGTAAGTTCGTTAAAGGGAAACTTTGGTCACACCTTAGGTGCCTGTGGTGCGCTGGAGTCGTGGCTATCGGTTATGATGATGAAAGAAGGCATATTGATGCCAACGGCAAATTTGCAAAAAGTCGATGAGGCTTGTGCCGATCTTAATTACATTATTGAAAGTCCAAAAAAACTTAAAACAGACATCGTTATGAGTAATAATTTTGCCTTTGGTGGTATCAATACCTCGTTGATTTTTAAGGATTATCACAGTGAATAAGCCATTAGTGTTTAACAAAATGTGTGCGTTAGGCAATGATTTTGTTGTCATTGACGAACGTAAAAAACCACGGAATTGGCAGGTACGACAAGTGCAACAGATCTGCCATCGGCGCTTTGGTATTGGCGCTGACCAACTGTTATTAATTAGAAAATCAGGCAAAGCCGATGCTAGTATGCATATTTATAATCAAGATGGATCAAAAGCCAAGCAATGTGGTAATGGCTTGCGTGCGGTGGCAAGTCTACTACTTATGGAAAATAATAGCCCAGAAGTCTGTATTGAAGTCGGTGGTTTTGCGCATCGTTGTCGCTTAATTGCACATGATTGGGTTGAAGTGGCTTTTCCCTTACCGATGGTCAATAAAAGTCATAAAGCATTTGCAAAAAATTTAGGCTTTGATCAGGCGTTAGAGGTTGATGTGGGGAATCCGCATTTGGTATTATTTCGTTCGCAAAACACTGCGTTAAAAGACTTTGAAACTCTGGGCAAAACACTACAAGCACAATATGCTGGAGGCATTAATGTACATGCATTAAAGCAATTATCCAAAGATCGCATTTATTTGGACCACTGGGAGCGCGGTACTGGAGTGACACCCTCTTGTGGTAGTGGCAGTATTGCTAGTGTTTATGCAGGTGTTTCATTGGGGCTGTTAAAGCCCAAAGTGATAGTGGAAAATGCCATCGGTAATTTAACTGTTGAATGTACGCCAGGTGAGGTGTTATTAAGCGGTGTCGTAAAATTGATTTTTAATGGTCAAATAGAAGTAGCATAATGATAAAGATAAGAGAAATTCCTTTAAGAACAACCATCTCAGGATTAACGCATACGATTAGTGTAATTGAATATACACATTCAGAGCCCAAGGCTAATATCTATATGCAAGCGGCACTCCATGCGGCTGAGAGTAATGGCATGGCATTGATTTATTTATTGCGTGAGTATCTAGAGATGCATGACTTTCCATATAATGTGACGTTGGTGCCGTTTGCCAATCCCTTTGCTATGGATATTAAAATCGGTGAGTATACCTATGGGCGCTTTGATGCCAAGACTGGCGAGAATTGGAATCGAGGATTTAAAAATTTGCTTACAGCACATGCTGGTTTAGCTAAGATTGAACTTGAGGATTTTGTCAAAAAGCATCAAGGACAGGGCTTTGATGTACTATGTCAGCAGTTTTCTGCGCTTCTTAAGAGACGTTTAGTCGTTAGTTTACAAAATGATACAGCGCCTCATGAAAAGCTTGCTAATATTCTGCATGATTTGGCATTAGATGCTGATTTTAGCTTTGATTTACATTGTGATTCAATCTCAGCACCGTATATTTATGCACCAAGTTATTTGCATTCAGCGCGTTTAAAGCATTTCAATAGTAATGCATTTATTCTGACGCTAAACGAGCCTAGTGGTTGCTTTAACCAAGCCATTTTTTATCCTTGGTGGCAGTTAACCGATTGCTGGAATCGTATAACGGGAGATAATAAAATACCACCAAAGCATGCGTTTACCTATGAGATGGGCAATAAGGAGAGTTTTGATCTAAAGAATGCTAAGCACCTATTAGATGGGATCCTTGAGTATATTAATAATCCAATCGATGTGAAAAATGCCAGTAACAAATATGCTTGTTATGAGCAGGATTTTTCACGTGTTAGAGCCCCTATTGGCGGCATGGTTGATTATCAGGATGATTTATTGGGTTTCTTGCAAAAACCTAATACGCCATTGGCAACGTTGTACGATAAAAATAGCATTTTAGGTGTTGCCAAACCAAGAGTTTTAAGTCTGCCATATGAGGTATTATTATTAACGCGCACTTCGTCGGCAACCGTGCATGAAGGGGATGAAGTATTGAAAGTAATGGCAAATTGTTTTGATATTTAAGTGTTTGAAACTTATGCAAAATCCACTATACTTTACGTTAAAATAACGGGTTGTATTTAGAATTGTATGAGTAAGTAAATGTGAGGTATAAGCTATGGCACACGCAAGAATTGAGTTAAACACTAAGGATGATATCAAACAAACGATAGAGAAGGCTGCCGCACTTTCTGGTATGGCAGTATCGGCATTTATTATTAGTAATTGTTTGCCCAGAGCGCGAAAAATTGTTGAAAATGAAAAGAGAATTAGCCTGGATAGTAAGGCAGCACAAGCGTTCTTGTCATTATTGGATAACCCACCTAAACCAAATCAGAAATTAAAAGATCTGCTGAAGTCATGATGGGGCTTAAGGTTAGTCCGCTGAGCAAAGCATTTAATCGTAGTCTCTTTAGTTGTGGTGTTCCTGAGCTTGATATATTTATACAGAAATTTGCGCTGCAAAATCAAAAGAAGATGTACAGCAAAACATATGTGGCACATGCTACGAATAGTGATGAGATCATTGGTTATTATACAATTACTGCGGCAGAGATCATTCAAAAAGCACTGCCAGAGCATATCAATCATCCAAGATACCCTGTTAGTGCCGCGAGGATATGTCGCTTAGCGGTGAATAATCAGCACAAAGGCTTGGGTGTTGGCGCCTATCTGCTAAAAGACGCTTTGCTTAAAATTGTGGCAGCAGCGCAAATTATGGGCGTATTTGCTGTTGTCGTTGATGCCAAGAGTGATAAAGCAAAGGCTTTTTATAAAAACTATGGCTTTATCGAATTGATGGAACAGTCGTTACAATTGATCTTACCTGTAGCAACAATTGAAAAAGCAGTACAAGAAAATCTGTAAAATGATTAGTAGTGGGTATATAATCAGGCTTTTAAAATTATCATGATGAGTTTTAGATAATGGTAGCTACGGCTAATAACACTGCTATTTTAGAAAATTATTTAACTGATTTATTTATACAAGCCTTTGATGCATTAGGCTTTGATCATCACTTTGCCAAAGTTCAATTATCAGCGCGTCCTGAGCTTGGACAGTTTCAATGCAATGGTGCAATGCCCTTGGCAAAAATACTTAAAAAAGCACCGATTCAAATCGCCAATGATATCGTCACTCAAGTGCAGAATGACAAAGTTTTTAGTAATATTAATGCTGTTATGCCAGGGTTTATCAATATTACATTAAAGGATGACTTCCTGTCTCAGTGGTCAAATGATATGCTTAAAGACTCACGCATAGGTTGCCCTAAAACGGGCAATCCATTAAGAGTTATGATGGATTTTGGTGGTCCAAATGTTGCTAAACCGTTACATGTCGGACATATCCGCTCACCTTTAATCGGTGACTGTTTACAGCGTGTTTATCGTTTTTATGGTGATGAGGTTTTAAGTGATGTGCATTTAGGTGATTGGGGTACGCAAATGGGTATGTTGATCGAAGAAGTTCGTAAGATGTATCCTGACTTACCTTATTTCGATGAGCATTACACAGGAGAGTACCCTAAAGAGTCACCAGTGACTGTTGATGCATTATCCGAGATTTATCCACGCGCTTCAGGGCGCTGTAAAGAAGACACCAATGAGATGGAAAAAGCACGTTTAGCAACGGCTGAGCTGCAGAAAGGGCGTCGTGGATATCGCGCGCTATGGCAACACTTTGTTGATGTATCGATTGCAGAGCTTAAAAAAGATTATGCTGATCTTGGCATTTATTTTGATCTATGGAAAGGTGAAAGTGATGTCCAACCAATCATTGATCACATGGTTGAAGATTGTTTAAAGCGAAAGGTTGCTGAAAACAGTCACGGTGCAATTATTATTCCTGTGGCTGAAAATGAAGATGATAAAACTCCACCATTGATTCTTGTTAAATCCGATGGTGCGGTAATGTATGGTACAACGGATTTAGCAACGATTTTAGAGCGTGTTGAACATTATCAGGCACAAAAGATTATCTATGTTGTTGATAAGCGTCAAAGTCTGCATTTTAAACAAGTGTTTGCAGCAGCGAAAAAATCAAGTATTGCGTCAGAGACTGAGCTTGTGCATATTGGATTTGGGACGCTAAATGGTAAAGATGGTAAGCCATTTAAAACACGCTCAGGTGGTGTGATGCGTCTAAGTACCTTAATCGATGAGGCAAAATCACGTGCCAGTTTGCGTGAACAAGAGGGCTTAAGTGAAGTTGAGAAGGCAGATATCATTGAGAAAGTGGCATTAGCTACAGTTAAATTTGCGGACTTATCAAATGTATATACTTCTGATTATATTTTTGATCTGGATAAGTTTTCACAATATGAAGGTAAAACAGGTCCTTATTTGCTATATTCAGCCGTGCGCATTAAGTCTATTTTGCGTAAGCTTGGGCGCAGTTTAGAAGATGCTAGTGCTGATATTGCCAAGGCAAGTAATGATGCTGAGCGTAACTTACAGTTAAAATTAACCGAATTGCCGCAAGTTTTACAAAAAACCTATGATAAGTGTGAGCCGCACCATTTGTGTGAGTATGCTTATCAAGTTGCAGTGCAGTTTAATAAGTTCTATGCTGAATCACCGATTGCCAATGAAGAGGAACATGCACTAAAAGAAGCAAGAATCGCTTTGTGCCAGTTAACCTTAAAGCAATTGGTGTTTGTTTTGGATTTATTAGGAATAGAAGTACCTGAAAGAATGTAGACTATAAATCATCGCGAAATGCAAAGCAAAAAATTCTGTAAATTGGTTTACGATGGGTATAGACTACACCCATCTTTCAATTCATGAATTATTCTTTATGCTAAAGCAAAGCTTACAAGCCTATAGCCAAGCAATCCTAGATCTTCCAGCAGAGCATTTTCTACGCGATCTGCAAATCATTGAACAAGATGGTGTTGTAATTGTTCAGCTGCGTCTTGGTTTCTCTCTTAACGCCAGACAAATAGATCGTGTGATTTCGCAATTAAGTGATTATTTATATAGTCAAAATATCACCCAAGCTTTTGAGTTTAGGGTGCTATGTGAGGTGGTTACGCATAAAGTACAATCTGGCTTGAAACCGATTAAGGGCATTAAAAATATTATTGCAATTGCCTCAGGAAAAGGTGGCGTGGGTAAATCAACCACAACAGCAAATTTAGCTATTTCTTTACAGAAAATGGGTGCAAATGTTGGTATTTTAGATGCGGATATTTATGGCCCAAGTCAGCCGCTCATTATGGGCAGCTTTGATAATCCTACGACCAATGATAAAAAGAAAATTGAGCCACTGTTGCGCCATGGCGTTAAGATGATCTCAGTAGGTAATTTAATCGATCAGGACTCAGCAATTATCTGGCGCGGCCCTATGGTATCTGGAGCATTAATGCAGCTATTGAATGATACCAACTGGGGCGAGCTTGATTATCTGTTGATTGATCTGCCGCCAGGAACGGGTGATATTCAGTTGACGATGACCAAAAAGATTCCATTAACAACAGCAGTCACGCTAACAACGCCGCAAGATTTATCTTTAATCGATGCTAAACGTGCTATTGCGATGTTTAATAAGCTAGACATTCATGTGGCAGGTATTATTGAGAATATGAGTGTGCATATTTGCCAAAACTGTGGTACTGAGTCGGCAATTTTTGGTGCGCACGGTGCTGAATCATTAGCTGCTCAATTTAATCTGCCTTTTTTAGGTGCTTTGCCACTGGATATGTCCATTAGAGAAGATGCGGATAAAGGTCAGCCAACCGCTATAAAAGATAATCAAATTGCTGGAGTTTATGAGCGGATTGCCTTAGAGCTTGCTGTTAGTATTGCTACATTACCTAAAGCGACGATGATCAATATGCCAGGCGTTAAAGTTGAATTTAGTAAAAATAATCAAAATAATGAAAATAAGTAAGGAGTAAATAGTGTCAATCAAATCAGATAAATGGATTAAAAAAATGGCGATGGAGCAAGAAATGATTACACCATTTGAAGCTGGACAGGTTCGCCACAATGAGCAAGGTAAAATTGTCTCATTTGGCACATCAAGTTATGGTTATGATGTCAGATGTGCTAATGAGTTTAAAATTTTTACCAATATCAACTCAACAATTGTTGACCCTAAAGACTTTGATCATAACAACTTTATTAATTTTGTCGGTGATGTTTGTATTATTCCACCAAATTCCTTTGCGTTAGCACGCACCGTTGAATACTTCAAAATTCCGCGTGATACATTGGTTGTGTGTCTAGGCAAATCAACTTACGCACGTTGTGGTATTATTGTTAATGTTACACCTCTAGAACCTGAGTGGGAGGGGCATGTAACACTTGAATTCTCAAATACTACACCATTACCTGCTAAAATTTATGCTAATGAAGGGGTCGCACAGATGTTATTTTATCAATCGGATGAGGTCTGTGAGACATCTTACAAAGATCGTGGTGGTAAATATCAAGGACAGACAGGTGTCACCCTGCCAAGAACATAAGAAATAATCAAGCTCTGTACACGATGATTTTTTCATTTGAGTAGCTCCTGTAATGGTCGATTTAAAATCTTAAGGCAGAGCTTAAAATCTCTTATGCTAAAAGCTGCTCTTTGATAAGCATTAGCAATCATATCCAAGCCATACCGGAAATAGCTAGACTGTAACCGACCATGTTTTTTACGTTTGATTGGCTTTAATTTAGCGTCTTTGTATTCACCAACCTTATGTT
>NZ_KZ984539.1 GCF_003574425.1 Cysteiniphilum halobium
AAAAAGTTGAACATGGCGTTTATTAACAATGCTATATTCAATATGTTTTTTCTCATTTATTAATACCTTAGCCTTCTGTATTTTATATTATTTATCCCCTGTGATTGTGCGATGCACAAATCAGCGATGCGCCATATTATATGAATTTTAAAATGGTTCAATAATTAGCTGGTATCTTTTTTTGAAACCACTGTTGCTATTATTTCTCTATTATTCAAAAGAGTTTTTTACGCACATCTGTTTGCATCAAAGGCATAATCAGGAAAACCCATACTACAAAAACAAGTAAACATAAAATAAACATTGCACTGGCCAATGGTTTTAAAGTGGCTGTTGAAAAGTGGCTAATAATAAAGCTACCTAAGGCGGAACATGAGAAGTACAAAAACAGCGATGCGGAGGATGCGATGCTAATCGTTTGTTGGTGGTTTTTGACAACGCCAACATTAAATATAGTAAGGATAAAGCCACTACCAAAGAAGAAAATAACCATGCTGATCACAAAAAGCATAAGATTAGGTGTGAAAAATAGACTGATAATCAAAACGCCGGCAATCAGTGAAGCAATGGCTCCTATTCCCATAATCGCTTCTAATGAGTAGCGTTTTAACAATAAGCCGGCACCGAGGATACCAAACCAACTAACCATTGACATGATGCTGACAAAGTAGCCATATGCAGTGGGGGAGAAGTGATATGTTTGCATCATAAGAAGCGGCGAAGCTGTATCAAAAGCGGATTCGCCAGCTACGACAAAAATAGTACATAAAATAAAGGCTAAAAATGATCTTTCTTTGATGACGTAAAAATAGTAACGAAATATATGACTCACTTTAAATGTTGATTTATGTGTGGTTTTTTTGGTTTCAGGTAAGAGTAGGTAGGAAAAAATGCCAATGATTAGCGTGTAAATCATAATAATTGCAAAAGGCAAGCGATAACTATCAAAGCGTGTGAGATAACCACCGAAAATAGGTAATAAAGTAATGATAATACAGGCTAAAATCATAATGACACTAAAAATGCGAGCAGCTTTTTTATCTTGGTATAGATCGTTAATCATGGTCCTTCCCATCAGTACTGTTGCACTAACGCCAAGACCTTGAAACATACGGCAAATCAGTAGCATTTCCATATTTCCTACAAAAAGGCTAACAAAACTTGCAGCTGCAATCATGAAAATCCCGATAAGCATGATTTTTCTTCGTCCGATAATTTCAGCAGCTGAGCCAAAAACCAGCATTCCAGCAGCTTTGCAGATATAAAAAATTGAGATCACATATTGGGTTAGTAATGCTGATGCAGTAAAGTCATGCTTAATCAATGGTAAAAAGGGCATAAAAAAGTAAACATTTAAATTGCCTAAAAACCAGGTTAATAAGACAAAAGATAATACACGAACATGTTTAGTTGGCATGGATAAGTCTGATAATAGTTTTGATAATGATTCTCAATAGATGGCATTGTGCAATATATCAAACTCAATTTACATAGAAATTAATTCAACAGTCATATCGAATAAGTCGCTTATAAATTATTGCATTTTCCGGTTAGAATCCATCGCTCAATTGATATTAATTTTCATTATTAAAAAGCACGGAGGGGTAATTGAATATCCAATGTAAATTATTAGCTAAAATAGTTGGTATTGTGATAATGGGTATACTTTTATTATGTCGTATCTCTTATTCCGACATACAGGATGAGGCAATTGCTGAGAATACGATTGTGCAAAATGGGAATAAAAACCCAAAAGCAGATCCGTCCATTTTATTATCAAACAAATATATTCAGGATTTAAAACTTGATTTCTACCTATTTTTAATTGGTGGTTTAAATCGAGTCAATGGTTCAGATGTGTGGACACATTATGGAGAAATGCCAGATACAAAATTTTATGTTGATTTAAAGCTCCTTAATGCGTTGACTTTTCACTCTTTAACCAAGTATATTTCAACGCCTACTCCTGTAACGCATACAATAGATTTCACTGAGAACTATTTCACAACAAAACCACTAAATGCTAAGTATTGGGTTTTGTTTGGTAAGAAATGGTTAGATTTTAGCAGTTTTAAATCGGAGCTGTATATTAGCCCAATTACTAAAAAACTTGGGCATATTAATCAATATACAATACTGGCTGCTGCAGACTATGACCATATGCAACTAAGTGGCTATATCTTTGCGCCGAAAAATACGCTAAACAATCATAAATATTTAGGATATGGCTTAGATGTTAAATATCATCAGTCGCATTTCTTAGTAGGTGCAAGCTTTATCAATTCATTGTCTGATCAAATCTTATTACAATATAACTTTGGAACGGGTGGTTTTATCTCTCAGACGTCAATACATAAAAAAGTTCCAGCTGCATCGATTTATAGTAATTTTAATTACAATGGTTGGTATGTTTATGATGCCATTATCTCAGCATTAACACCATTTTCTACTGATGATCTAAGCTACAATCATGCAGGAGCGAGACCTTTAGCTTTGAGCGTTGAGTTTGGCAAACACTTCAATTTTTTTAAGCAGTCCATGATTGCAGTTGGACGTTTGGAGTATACAAAAGACATGTTGTATACATTGGTGCCAAAATACCAGGCAACAGTTGCTCTAGTAGACACCATTACCCCTTATATACAAGTGCAAGTGCAAACAAGCTATGCCAAAGCATATGGGCATTCAGATCAAGCATATCAAGCATCAACGAATAAAACCATTGTTGGCTCCGGCAAGGGCTCTTTAGGTATCTTAGGTTCACTCACTTTAAGATTTTAATGCATAGGTTACTGCTTATCAGTCCTAGATTTTTTATCTAAAACAACGTAGAATTCAACCTTAGTTCTTCAGGGCGGGGTGAAATTCCCCACCGGTGGTAAATTTTAATGCAATCATTAGAAAAGCCCACGAGCGCTTTGATATTCTAATCATTTTACGATAGCTATAAATGTCAAAGGTCAGCAGATCTGGTGAGACGCCAGAGCCGACGGTCATAGTCCGGATGAAAGAAGAAGTAATATGACATTAGCTGTGTAAAAAGTAAATGTAGCATATTTTAGAATGTTGAATGTTGAATGTTGAATGTTGAATGTTGAATGTTGAATGTTGAATGTTGAATGTTGAATGTTGAACTCATTCTTGATGCTTCCTTTTGCATGTGTTTATTTCTTTTGCTTGTCCCTGAAATTAAGTAGATTAATAAAAGGGTGATTGTTACAAGTGTTTCAAGCAGATTATTTTTATATGTCTCAAGCGTTAATGCTGGCGAAGCGTGGGGCTTTGAGCGTCTCCCCTAATCCAATGGTCGGTTGTGTCATTGTGAAAAATGGCCAAATTATTGGTGAAGGTTGGCATCGTTTTGCTGGAGATAAGCATGCGGAGATTTATGCCTTAGATCAAGCAGGGGATAATGCACAGGGGGCGACGGTTTATGTTACCCTTGAGCCATGTTGTCATATTGGCAGAACAGGTGCATGTACTGAGCGTTTGATCAAAGCACAAGTAGCCAAAGTAGTTATTGCTAGTATTGATCCCAATCCACAAGTAGCAGGTAAAGGTATTAGGCGTTTACAACAAGCGAATGTTGTTGTTGAAACAGGACTCATGTGTGATCAAGCAATTGCGGTCAATAAAATATTTTTTCATTATCACCAATATAAGCGCCCATATGTTATTGCTAAATGGGGTATGTCACTAGATGGTCAGATGGTTACTCACCCTTTAGATAGCAAACAAATCACTGATAAAGCATCACAGCAACAAGTGCATAATCTACGCAATAAAGTGGATGCAATTATGATTGGTAGTCAAACACTTATCAACGACAATCCTAAGCTTACAGTCAGATGCTCAGATGCGAAGCTGATTAAACAGCCACTGCGTATTGTGTTATCGAAAACCGCTCAATTACCACTTGATGCAAGTCTTTTTAATGACGGTGTTGCTAAGAGTATTGTGATCACCAGTAACTTGGCTGATAAACAACAACTTAAGAATCTACAAAATAAAGGCGTTGAGTGCATAGAAGTACCACTTAATCATGGCGAAATCGATCTTAAAGAGGCATTAAAAATACTGGCTCAAAGAGGGATTACCAGTGTGTTGGTTGAGGGCGGCAGAACAGTACTTAATGCTTTTTTTGAGGCACAGTTGGTTGATGAGGTACAAAGCTATATCGCGCCATTGGTGATTGCTCAGTTTAATCAAAAGAAATTTATCAATATTGAAGAAAATGGATTCTTGAATGAGGATTATTACTGTATAGGGAAAATAAAAAAACTAGGAAAAGAGCAGGAAACGCGAGGTAATTATGTTTAGTGGTATTGTACAAGAAGTTGCAGTGGTAGATTCTGTTTTGGGGCATAAGCTCATTACATTGATTATTCGTTCAGCGCAATTATCAAGTTGTAAAATAGGGGATAGTATTGCCATCAATGGTGTATGCCTAACCATTGTTGATTTGGATAAAGTCAATGGGCTAGTTAGTTTTGAGGTTGTGCCTGAAACGTTGCGTAAAACAACTTTGGGGCAGCTAGTTGTAGGATCTCAAGTGAATTTTGAATTGTCATTGCGCTTGAATGATTTTATTGGTGGGCACATGGTGCAAGGACACGTTGATGGTATTGGTGAAATAAAGTTCATTAAACCTGAGGATAGAGCTTGGCTTGTCGCTATTTCTGCACCCGCGGAGATATTAAGATATCTAGTGAATAAAGGATTTATCACTATTGATGGTATGAGTATTACCGTAATTGAGGTGAATGATGATTGTTTTACAGTCACTTTCATTCCACATACGATTGATGCCACGATTGTTAAAAATTATCAAGTGGGCACCAAGGTAAATCTTGAGGCGGACCCCATTGGTAAACATATTCATCATTATATGGAGAAAATACAGCATGTTTCAAAGAATTAAAGCACGCGTTGAAGCGGCAGTTAATGCCTTAAAACAGGGCAAAAGTATTATTGTAACCGATGATGAAGATCGTGAGAATGAAGGTGATTTGATTTTCCCAGGTCAATTAGCCAATGCTGAGAATATTAATTTAATGTTACAACATGCCAGCGGTATCGTCTGTTTGGCGATGTCAAAAGCGCATGCGAAACGCTTGCAATTAAATCCAATGGTGCCGGCAGATTTAAACACAAGTCAGTTTACTACACCCTTTACCATCACTATTGAAGCCAAAGAGGGGGTGACTACCGGTGTATCCGCTAAAGATCGTGCGCATACTATTCAAGTGGCTTCAAACCCTGAAGTTGATCCAAATGACATTAGTCGCCCGGGACATATTTTCCCATTAGTTGCTAATGATTATGGTGTATTAGGACGCCAAGGGCATACTGAGGCAAGCGTTGATTTGGTAAAAATGGCAGGCTTTCATCCTGTGGCAGTTCTGTGTGAGTTAATGAATAAAGATGGCAGTATGATGAAAGGTGAAGAGATTGAGCGCTTTGCTTTGGAGTATGATTTGCCAATATTAAGCATTGCAGAGCTGCGCTTATATCGTTTAGCGACTGAAAAAGTTATTACAAAAGCTGTAAGTAGTATCATTCCATTTCGTCAATATGGTGAGCTTCAGATGAGTGTTTTTATCGATCCGGTAACACAAAGTGAAATCAAGGTGATGAGCAAAGACATTGCGGATAATCCGTTAGTACGTATTCATTCTTCTTGTATTACTGGGGATTTGTTTGGTTCATTAAAGTGTGATTGTCAGTCACAACTGCATCATGCATTGCATGAGATTTCTAAGCATGGTGGAATTTTAATTTATCTTGAGCAAGAGGGGCGCAACGTTGGGCTTGTCAATAAGCTCAAAGCGTATGAGCTGCAGCGAACAGAACATATGGATACGATCGAAGCCAATAAAGCGCTTAATCTGCCCGTTGATAATCGTCGTTATGATCATGCGGTGCAAGTACTTAAATATTATGATATAAAGTCATGCCAATTGTTATCAAATAACCCTGAAAAGGTGCAAGCTTTGCAAAAAGCCGATATTGCTGTGCAAGTTTTAGTATCAGAGTCTGATGTGCACGAATATAACAAAGGATATTTACAAACCAAAAAACAACGACTAAACCATAGCATAAAAGGAGTATAAAGATGCCAAAGATTGCGATTGTTGTCAGTGAATTTAATGCGTTAATTACCGATAAGTTGCTGGCAGGTGCGCTTGAAGAGGCGCAAAACCAGGAGATAAAAACGCCAAAAGTTTACAAAGTACCGGGAGCAGTGGAATTACCTTATGCTGCAAAGCAGCTAGCTAAGACCAAAAAGTATGATGCAATTGTGCTATTAGGGTGTGTTATTCGCGGACAGACTGATCATTATGATTACGTATGTATGCAAGTATCACAAGGCACACAAGAAGTGATGATGACTTATGATTTGCCTGTGATTTTTGGTGTGTTAACAACGCATAACAAAGACCAAGCATTAGCGCGCGTTGGTGGCGAGAAAGGACATAAAGGTAAGTATGCTCTAAAAGCCGCACTGGATATGATCAAGCTTAAAAAAGACATTGGCGCTTAACCCATAAATTTGAGTTATTTCCTCACTATATGTAATGAACTGCAAACATAAATCGATGGATTGTAATCATCCGTGAATTTTGGATCAAATTATTTGCACTATAATTTTGGTTTGGATCACTTTAAATGCGACTGGAGATTTCAGTACTCGATAAACGAACGTTTATTTTATGGTCTAAAATGAGTGATTTATTACTATGGAAAAAAGCTCAATAAGTCGTTGCAATATTCTACGCATGATTTATTGTCGAATTTAAGTTATAGGAATTGCCTATATGTTGTTTATAAGCTACAATTAAACCATGAAACATATACGCATATATAAAACTCCAGATGGCAAAGAACCATTTAATACTTGGCTTGAAAACATTAAAGATAAAATCACTAAAGCTAGAATACGTAGACGAATTGATCGTCTATATTTAGGCAATGAAGGTGATCATAAGCATGTTGGCAATGGAGTATTTGAACTGAGATTAGCTTTTGGGTCTGGATACCGAGTGTACTATGCTAAAGAAGCTGATATCACCTATATTTTATTGCTAGGTGGAGATAAGAAAACTCAATCTAATGATATTAATTTAGCTCATAAATATTGGCTTGAACTAAAATTAGGAGGTCATTATGAATAACTATATCTCACAAAACACAACAGATTATCATGCAAACCTAATTCAAAGTTTACATGATAAAAATGAAGCTACAGCTTATTTAGAAGTCGCACTTGAAGAATATGAAGATGATGGTGATAGTCAAGCCTTTATGCTTGCACTTAAAAATGTTGTTGAGGCGCAAGGTGGGATAGGACATCTATCAAAAAAAACTGGATTAGATAGAGCTCACCTATATAGGGTCTTGTCCAGTAAAGGAAACCCAAGATTTATAACACTTGGCAATATATTGAAAGCATTAGGTTTTAAGTTATCAGTAAATGCTTTATAACTTTCCATTAACTCTACTCATAAATGAAAAAATATCTAGGCTAATGAATACCTTTTTAATCAGGTTTGAAGTAAATTTATAGTCGCAAATAATTTGGTCCAAAATTCACGGATGATCACAATCCATTACAGTTAGGAGCTTATCCAGCGAATAAATTGCCGTAGCAAAAGGAATGACCTGTACTTCATTGTCATAATAGGTTCGATCTCCACCATATAGCATAATACACTTTGCCATGGGGTAATCCTTTTTAAAAAGATATAATCCTTTAAAATCCTGGGGTGTAAGTTTGGCTTTGCGCTTAATTTCAATCGCATATAAGCCCCTCTCGCCATATAAAACAAAATCAACTTCTTGTTGTGTGCGTGTTCGCCAATAGTAAAATTCATAGCCCCAGAAAAAATAATCATTCAATGCTTTAGCCTGTTGAAAAAATAAAGTTTCAAAGGCTGCACCTGAGAGCTCTTCTTCAGAATCAAGCACTCCCTTGGGACGAATGGCACGATATATGCCAGTATCAAAATAATAAAATTTAGGTTGTGTTATGACATCACGTTTTGCGCGATGTGTGAAGACAGGTAATCGATAAGCGATGAGTAAATCCTCAAGAATATCAAAAAAATTACGTACACTTTGATGGTTGCTACCAATTTCACGTGCAATATTGCTATAGTTAATCGTCTCACCTTGCGAAAAACTCGCCGTTTGTAAAAATTTTGTGAAAAGAGATAAACTTCTGGTTAATGCCTCTTGTTGAACTTCTTCTTTTAAATAAGTTTGTATATAACTTTTAAGAAAGTGTTCTGGATTATTAACGCTATAAGTCATGGGAAGTGTTCCATATTTTATAGAAAAGGCTAAGTCAAAGTCATTTGAAAGTTCAGTAGCAGTTAATGGGTGCATATGATAGGTTAAGGCTCGCCCTGCTAAAAGATTAACTCCTTTTTTGCGTAGGGCACGAGCACTAGAGCCTGTGAGTATAAAGCGGTGATCTTGATGCTCAATCAGGCGATGTACTTCATTAAGCAGATTCGGAATTTTCTGAACTTCATCAATAATAACCCAATCGTTATAGGCTTTAGGAATTTTGCGCGATAATGCCTTTGGGTCGCCAAGTAGCTCAGTGTAAGTTGCATCATCCAGTAAATCCAAATAAATAGCAGAAGGAAATGTGTTTTTTAACCAATGCGTTTTTCCTGTGCCTCGAGGTCCAAATAAGAAAACACTTGCTTTCATTTCGGTATCAATGGTGAGTAATCTCTTATACATTATGATTGATAACATTAGACTAACATAGATGAATGGTATCAGATGAAATGTGTAAATTGCAAACTTAGTNNCAAACTAAGTTTGCAATTTAACGCATGATACCTTGGTAAGTGTTACTATTTACCCAAGTGTATTACCGTCTCCTGAGCGGAATCGAAGGGTAAGGATAAAACAACAAATGACTTTGACTGGCGCTCAGGCAATGCTTATTGAATATATTTCATTATTTTTTAGATTTAAAACTCATCAAGATCAAAATTACTGCGCCAATACAGATAGCGGAATCTGCGATATTAAAAGCTGGCCAATGATAATTGTTGATATGAAAATCAAGAAAGTCAACAACGTAGCCGTGGATCATGCGATCATACACATTACCTAAAGCGCCACCTAAAATAAGTGACAAAGCACAGGCGGTTAGGTTTTTAGTTTTAGACAAACGTGCCAACCATACCAAGATCACAATAATAACAATCAGTGCAATGGCAGAAAGTAATATCAATTGCCATGCCGTCTTGGCATTGCTTAAAAAGCTAAATGCTGCACCATAATTATGCAATAAGGTTAAGTTAAAAAAGGGCAAAATTTCAACGGGTTGACCATAAATTAAAGTCTGAGAAGCCAGGTATTTAGTGCCAAGATCAATAATAATGACAATAATACTTAAAATAACCCAACGCAGCTGATTATTACGTAAACTCACGTAGTTCTCCTTGGGCAGTGGTGATGTTCTCAACACATCTGCTGCAAATATCAGGATATTCACTGTGACTACCAACATCCTCGCGTCGATGCCAGCAGCGCTCACATTTTTGAGCATTTGACTTCTCGATCACAATGCTTAAGCCTGTAATGCTTGAGTCATGAGCAAACTCAGGCTTTTCAGCTAATGGTTTGATATGTGCATCTGAAACAATCAAGGCAAAACGCAGCTCATCTTTTAGCTTGGCTAATTGCGCTAATAGTGTGTCATTAGCATAAAGTGTAATATTAGCCTCAAGAGAGGCACCTAACACACCCTCAGCACGCTTGGCTTCAAGTAGCTTGTTACACTCAGTACGTACCTCTTGAATCGTTTGCCAAAATGGAAGATCAAGTGCATTTGATTGAGGCATTTGGGCTAAACCTTGATACCATTCACAAGTAACAAAAGGTACCTTTTCACCTGGAATTGCCTCATAGATCTCATCAGCAGTAAAGCATAAAATGGGGGATATCCAGCGCACTAAAGCGTGAATGATGTGATACATTGCTGTTTGTGCTGACTTACGTGCTAACCCATTGGCTTTTGCTGTATATTGACGATCTTTAATCACATCAAGATAAAAGCTACCCATATCAATCGAGCAAAAATGATGAATTTGTTGTGCGACAACGTGGAAATTATATTCATTATAAGCATGAATAATTTTCTGTTGCACCTCGTCTGCTTTGGCAATTGCCCATTGATCAAGTGCGACTAATTGATCAAAGTCAACTAAATCAGTTTGCGGATTAAAGCCATCTAGATTGGATAATAAAAAGCGCGCAGTATTACGTAAACGACGATAAGTATCAGCATTGCGTTTTAGAATCTCATCAGATACAGTCATCTCAGTGCGATAATCAGTGGCTGCAACCCATAGTCGTAAGATATCAGCCCCTAGTGTATTGATCACATCCTGTGGTGAGACAACATTGCCAATGGATTTTGACATCTTCTTACCATGGGCATCAACGGTAAAACCATGTGTTAATACTTGCTTATATGGTGCTTGATCGCGACGTGCTAAGCTTGTAAGTAGTGAAGTTTGAAACCAGCCACGATGTTGATCAGATCCCTCAAGATATAAATCAGCAGGGAATTTTAAGTCTTTATGATGTTCAAGTACACAAGCATTAGAGCTTCCTGAATCAAACCAGACATCAAGCGTGTCGGTTACGCGTTGATAGGTATCGGTTTCATCGATGAATTGACTGTCATCAGCATCAAACCAAGCCTCAACACCACCTTTTTCAATGGCGTTTGCTACTTTTTCAATGATCTCTTGTGTTTTGGGGTGTAGTTCTTCTGTTTCTTTGTGAATATAAAGAGGGATTGGCACACCCCATGTGCGTTGACGTGAGATACACCAGTCAGGACGATCATGCATCATCGCTTCGATACGACTTTGCCCCCAGCTAGGCACCCATTTGACTTCTTTGATAGTTTCTTCAGCACGTGTACGTAAATTATTTTTTTCCATACTAATAAACCACTGTGGTGTAGCGCGGAAAATAAGTGGTGTTTTATGACGCCAGCAGTGTGGGTAGCTGTGCTCTATTGTACTTGAACTAAAAAGGGTATGATGTTGTGCTAAGACATCAATGATGTGCTCATTTGCTGTAAAGACAAATTCATTAGCAAAAATCTCAACGTTGCTATGATAGCAGCCATCATTGTTTACTGGGTTGTCTACAGGAAGGTTGTATAACTTGCTTAAAGCAAACTCTTCAGGACCATGAGCTGGGGCCGTATGAACAAGACCAGTACCCGTATCAACAGCAACATGATCAGCATGTATGATTGGTACAATACGATTATAAAATGGATGATGTGCTTTTAAGTAAGTTAACTGATCGCCTGAAACACTCGCTAGGATGTGATATTCTTCAATACCAACGCGTTGCATAATAGACTCAGTAAGCTCAGTTGCAACAATGATATATTGATCATGATTGAAATTCACCACGGCATAGCTGATTTCGTTATGTACGGAAATCGCTTGGTTAGCAGGTAACGTCCATGGGGTTGTCGTCCAAATAACGACAGATGTGTTTTCAGGTAAAGTTTCTAAACCAAAGCGTTCAGCCCAAGCATTAGGGTCAACAATTGCAAATTTGACATCAATGGCATGAGAAATTTTATTTTTGTATTCAACTTCTGCTTCAGCTAAAGCAGAACCACAATCACAACACCAATGAACGGGTTTAAAGCCTTTGGTTAGATGTCCATTGGAAATAATTTTTCCTAAGGTCCTGACCATATTTGCTTCGTAATCAAAATGCATTGTAAGATACGGATTATCCCAGTCGCCTAGAATGCCTAAGCGTTTGAAATCAACTGCTTGACGTTCAACTTGCTTAGCTGCATATTTACGGCATTCTTTACGAAAAGCATTTGCATCAATTTTAACCCCAGCCTTGCCGTGCTTTTTCTCTACTTGCAGCTCGATTGGTAAGCCATGACAATCCCATACAGGGACAAAAGGTGCATCAAAGCCTGAGAGTGTTTTTGATCGCACAACCATGTCTTTTAAAATCTTATTGACTGCATGCCCAACATGAATGTCACCGTTAGCATAAGGGGGACCATCATGTAGAATAAACTTATCCCTGCCGGCAAAGTGCTTACGAATGTGTTGGTAAGCCTCATCACTATACCATTTTTTTAAGCGCATTGGTTCTTTTTGCGCAAGGTTTGCCTTCATTGAAAATGATGTTTTCGGCAAGTTTAATGTGCTTTTATAATCTGCCAT
Organism: Cysteiniphilum halobium; assembly: GCF_003574425.1. GTDB lineage: Bacteria > Pseudomonadota > Gammaproteobacteria > Francisellales > Francisellaceae > Caedibacter > Caedibacter halobius. The sequence goes on from NZ_KZ984539.1 coordinate 12,252, forward strand.
GTTTTACCCTTTAACCCATTATTTTTATTGTATTTCAACATCCCATTAGCCAACGGCTGCTAGGGTGTTCTTTAAAGTTTCTGTTTTTTAAACAGTGTGAAACGCTAATTTCTTTTTCTCTTTATATCTTTACCGTATGTTGTTCAAGCCATGCAAGTGCTGCAACTTTATCATCATTAATTTGTGTTTTGAGTGCCTCAAAATTTGCAAATTTTTTCTCGCTACGCACAAAATGCAAAAACTCAATCGTAACATATTGCCCGTATAAGTCATGTGTAAAATCAAAAATATGTGTCTCTAATAAACGTAATCTGCCGCCAACTGTTGGGCGAATACCAATATTGGCAATGCCATGATATTTTTTGTTATGCACATGGACGTTCACAATATAAACTCCTGAGACAACAACTGCTGTTGGCATCGGAATATTAATCGTTGGAAAGCCAATTTTACGTCCATTTTGATCGCCATGATGGACACGACCACTTAATGAATAGTTATGTCCTAAGAAGTGTATTGCTTCTTTAAACGCCCCATTGCTCAGAAGCTGACGAATATGGCTACTGCTAATACGGATATTCTCTAGTGTATAGGACGGTAGACTTTCTACCGTAAAGCCATACTTTAGCCCTAAATCTTGTAGTAACTTAAAATCACCTTGGCGTTGGTAACCAAAACGAAAATCATCACCGATAATCACATGTTTGGCATTAAGCCCAGCCACAAGGATTGTTTTTACAAACGCTTCCGCTGATAGAATGGCAAGCTTTTGGTTAAACTGTAAACATAGCACTTTATCGATATTTAATGCTTTAAACGCTTGAATCTTGTCACGAAAAGGTGTGATGCGCAAAGGTGCTGCTTCTTTTAAAAAGAACTCTTTGGGTTGAGGTTCAAATGTCACTACTGTGGCTTTAGCTGCCTTCATTTTAGCAAGTTGTTGCACATGTTTAATAATATACTGATGTCCCAGATGCATGCCATCAAAATTACCGATAGTAACAATGCTTGGCATCTGATCTGTATTATTGTGTAAATCTGCAAATCGTAACAGCTGCATGTTAAGTTTATTTATGCCTAATTAATCGCTTTGGTGCACAGCAAAGCGAGGTGTTAAAAACTGTCAAGCATTGTATACCACCCGCAAACCATTTTACAGTATTTATTGCTTGCTTATTGGAGCGAATTGAATCAAATTAATCGATCATGCCAAACGCTTTCAACACATCGAAAATTAACATTTGTCTGTTTGATGTTTTAATGCCATTTCTTTTAATTCAACATGATGACAAAACTATTCATTACGGATCAGGGTGCACAAAAAGAATATTATCAAGATTAATGTTCATAAAGGCACATTCGCTGATTGCTTGTGCATTAATGTCCATATGAATCTTAACATTGCGTAGTGCAATAAACTTGCCACTGGTTTCACTATTGATATGATCAGTTAAACGTACGCCAACTCGGACAGATATTTCGCCTTTAACAATGTACTTGTTAGTATAAATTGTTACAGCTATGAAGTCGCGCGCGCTATTTTTAGAATCTGCAGCATTATAGTAAAAGGGCATTGTTTCATCCTTGATTCAACTTGAAGTAACTAGAGTATAGAATATTGTGACAAAAAAGCGAGTCTAGCCAAACCAGCGGCTAAAAAATCCAGCACGTTCAATCGTATTATTGGCATACATTGGAATTTCAGTAACTTGATATTCACCAGCGCTAATGACAAGCATGCCAACTTTCTGTCCTTTGGTGATTGGTGCTTTAAGCCCAGGCAGTAGCACAATTTTCTGACTTAAGTGATTAATAAAGGATTTAGGAATCGTTTTGGTAATACTATTTTTTCCAATCACTACAAGTTTGGCATCTTTAGGGGCATCGATAATAGGTGTATCATCCAATGGAATTACCGTACCTTTGTGATAAAGCACTTGATCAACAAATTTACTAAAGCCAAAATTTAGTAGCTTCTCGGATTCTTGTTCACGTACATAGGTACTAGGGGCGCCTAGAATGATACTAATATATCGTTGATCATTTTGCTTGGCAGAGGCAACAAGGTTATAACCTGCCTTTTCGGTATAACCTGTTTTGATACCATCGGCTCCCTCAAAAGTACGCAGTAATTTATTGCGATTATGTTGAATAATACCATTGTATGTAAAGGTCTTTTCAGAGTAGAGCTTATAAACTTCTGGATAATGTTCAATAAAGCTGCGTGCTAGAATCGCCATATCATAAGCGGTTGTATATTGATTATCTCCGGGTAATCCATCAACCGTGGCAAAGTTAGTATCCTTCATACCAAGTGCTTTAGCAGTTTTATTCATAAGATTAACGAAGTTGCTGTCAGAGCCTGCAATAAACTCAGCCAAAGCAACGGTAGCATCATTACCTGATTGGATAATCATCCCCTTTAATAAATCATCGACACTAACACGAGAACCTTGATTGATAAACATTTTAGAGCCGGGTGTTTTTGCTGCATTTTCGCTTATCTTAATCTGCTGATCTAACTTAAGTGTTCCTTGTTTAAGCTCGCCTGCAATAATATAAGCGGCCATTATTTTGGTAAGACTCGCTGGTGCATGCCTTTGATGTATATTGTGACCAGCAATGATGTCACCGGTTTCAAAATCCATTAACAACCAGCTGACAGCATTGAGTTGAATAGGGTGTGGTTTAATAATAACAACAGGCGGACTGCCTAGTGTATTAGCCACTGAAAGTGACGGCGTATTAACAAGAACCAACGTGGCAAGAAAGGTACCTAAAAATATCTTCTTAAAGTGCGTTAACTGCATACATATATTTCCATTATTCGTAACAATGCTCAAAAGATAGCAATGCGCTTTAGCTATTTCAAGCAGTTATAGCGAGAGCTTATTTTGGTTTAGTTGTTTTTGTGGGTGAGGAGTTTACTTTTTTAGTAGAGGCCTTGTTATCTTTACTATTTGACGTTTGAGACGTTTTGGCTGCTTTTTCTGCTTGTATCTTCTCTTGTGCTAGCATGTTTGCTTTGATTTTATCTAAGGTTGGTTTGATATCAGCATATGCTTTATTGATTTCACTGTTAAACTCACCCTGGCTTTGTGCTTTTAGCACAGAGGATACTTTTTTCTCAAGCTCAGCTAAAGGCATGTTACGTGCTTCTGCTGGCATAATATCTAAGCCAATAGATTGATACAGTTTAGATAATGCTTCATGCGCACGCGCTAAGGTTACGTCTTTGTCAAACTGTGCAGAAATCGCTTCTATTCCACGACGAATGGTGATTTGCTCATTACCTTGATTGGCTTTTTCAAGCTTTTCAGCATGTTCAAAGAGTGACATTGAAACTTTGGCCTCTTGTACTGCATAATGTGCATCTTCTTGCCATAGTAGGTAATTAGTGTATGCAATACGTACTTGTGTTAATACTGTAATCGTTGTGGCAATTTGTTTTAACTGTTCAAAACTATGTGTTTGGTTGGCAAGACTTATAGCATATGGTCCTGTTAATACGGTTTGAATAAGGTTAAGTGATGCCCCGATATTGCCACCCCACCAATATTGGTTTCTCATAAATTCATTATTAGTGGCATTATAACCAAAGGTGAAATCAACACCTGGTAGCATGTTAATAATCGCAGCCTGAATGCCTTTTTTAGCAATCTCTGCTTGATAGGAAGCTTGACGTAGTTCAGGGCGATAAATCAGTGCTAAGGTGTCCATTTTCTCAAATTGTGGATTAATATTTGGTAGCTCTGCAAGATCTGTACCAGGATTGGTTAGCTCAAATTTGCTGTCAGGAGAAGCATTCATTAAACGTGCTAGATTTGCTTTTGCATCAGCAATTTGCGCATTTAATTGATTGATTTTTCGAATAGCTTTGATCAATACCTGTTGATAATCAAGCTCTATTTGCGGTGTATTGGCTTTTTTGCTTGCAGCTTCTTTTGAACGTTTGAGTGCTAACTCTGCTTTTTCTTTAAAATGAGTAACTTCGCTAATCATTGTTTGTGCTGTCCATGCTTTCCAATAGGCAGAAACAACTTCTTGGATGAGTTGTTGAGTGATCTTGCGACGCTCTTCCTCGGCAATCATCACACGATTTGCTTGTTGTTGTGCTCTGGTATAGCTTAATCCAAGATCTAATAAGCTCCATTGTAAACCATAAGACTGGTTAATAACCTCACGTGGCGTGAAACTCTGTTCGCCTGAAACTACCTGACCATTTGAGTTAACTAAGTTCTGAATCAAGTCATTATTTCGAAAACTGTAGTCAACACCAGCATTAAGAGCCGGTAACATTTCCATATAAGCAGCCTTTAAATTACCTGATTCAAGCATGAGCTGCGCTTGCTGTACCTTATGATCAAGATTGTATTTTAGTGTACGCGCAATTGCTTCTGATAGGGTAATTCGATGATTGATTGGCTGTTGTGACTTAAGCGCTTCATGTAATCCTTTATATGTGTTGTTAAGTTGCGTTTCATGATCAACTGCTTTTGGGGTGATGCTACAGCCAGCCATAATCAGTGCGCCAAATATCACAGGTAGTAGCTTTACTGGTCGAGTTAGTTTGTTTTTAGTTTGATTATTCATAATGCTCTCCATTCATTGATGTCGAATGCGGGGGTATAAGTTTTGCTTAAATAGAAAGCTAGTTGATAATTTTTAAAAAGCAAATATTTGGCGAATAAAATTAGATTTAGTTATGTGTTATATACTTATCTATCAGCTATTGGAGCGGGAAACGAGGTTCGAACTCGCGACCCCAACCTTGGCAAGGTTGTGCTCTACCACTGAGCTATTCCCGCGTGAATATGGCGCACCCGGAAGGATTCGAACCTCCGACCGCCTGGTTCGTAGCCAGGTACTCTATCCAGCTGAGCTACGGGTGCGTATTGATTTTTCAACTGTTTCGTGAAAACGAGGTGCATGATAGTGCTTTGCAGCACACCTGTCAACGTCAAAATAAGGATAAGTTAAAAATATTTCGCTCTGAAATTAAAGGCTGTTTTATTGCTGATCAGTGCTGCTTATACTTGGGTCACTAAACGCAGCTCATTGAATACTTTGGTCATAATGTTAAGCGCTTGAGTTAGTTCATGATCGCTGATATTCAAGGGACTTAATAAGCGTAAGACATGCTTATGACTGCCTGCACTTAGTAAAATTAGCCCATGATTTAAGGATCGATCAATAAAATGCTTGAGTGCTTTTGGGTTAGGTTGATTGTTGTGATTGATAAACTCAACACCAATCATTGCACCAAGCCCTCTGATATCACCAATAAAGTCGCAAGATTTTTTATGTTCATTGAAAAACGCACATAATACTTGACCCAGTTGCGTCGCTTTATCAGCAAGTGCTTCTTCTTTAAATATCTCTAAAGAGGCAAGTGCGGCAGCACATGCAATGGGGCTGCCTGAGTTAGTTCCACCCAAGGAAGCTCTGGGCATATCCGTAAGAAGTGTTTTTCTAATGGTTAGTGCACTTAAGGGTAAACCAGCAGCCAGTGATTTGCCCATCACCAAAATATCTGGAGCACAATGATAATGCTCTATGCCAAAGAGCTTACCCGTGCGACAAAAACCACTTTGAACTTCATCAGCAATCATGACAATGCCATGCTCACTGCATAGGTGACGCAAATATTGCATTGCTTCAATGCTCGCAGGGATAAATCCACCTTCGCCAAGCTCAGGCTCAATGATGATTGCAGCAATATCCTCTAAAGCAACTTGATTAGCCACTAAATCATTCAAGGATGATTTAAAGACATCAAGGTCGCACTGCATATCAGGGTATGGTAGGCGATAAATATTATTAAAAAGCGTACCAAAACCATGTTTGTAAGGTTTAACTTTAGCAGTCAGTGACATGCTCATAAATGTGCGCCCATGAAAAGCACCATCAAAGCAAAGCACTGCTTGGCGTTTTGTGGCAAAGCGCGCAATTTTGATTGCATTCTCAACGGCTTCAGCACCACTATTGCAAAGCATTGTCTGCTTCTCAAAGCTGCCAGGTGTTAGCGTGTTTAACGCTTGTGCAAGTTCTAAATAAGGCATATGGATCATTACATGAAAGCAGGGTTGAATAAACTCATGTGCTTGTTTAGTAATAGCTTCAACAACCTTAGGGTGATTATGCCCAATATTCATAGCCCCTATACCTGCGGCAAAATCAATATAGGTTTTATCATTAACATCGGTTAATGTTGCACCTTGTGCCTTTTTAACACAAAGCTTCGTGTTATTGCCAAGGGCTTGAGGCACTGCACTTTCGCGTAGTTGCCATAATGATTCGTTATTCATCATACCCCTCGATTATGCATTGACGTTGGTGCTTTCAAAGATCTTGTCCGCAGAAGCAGCAACAAATCCTTGATAAAGCTTGCCGGTGTGATCAGGATAGCGTTTAGCAAATTCATAATAACAGCATGGAATCTCCTTTGTGCCTTCGCTAAAGTCGACCTTAATCATGCCTGATTTAGTACTGGATTGTTCCAGTAAGTCGCGTGGCGTGCCTTTGATTTCACCTCCTGAATTATTTAAATCAAAACCGTGCTTTTTAAGGAAAGTATTCACTTCATGTACTTCATTAAACTGATCTAATGCATTGATAAAAACAGTAAAGTGATTTGCTCTAAAGCCAAAGACATAAAACCATGCTGCATATTCGGATTCACTTAATAATGTTTGGTAAATCTTATGACTTGGTTTGCCCCAAGAGTTGCCAGATAAGAGTAATTTCTCAGGATGATCAAGTAGTGTTTGAGGAATTTGATCAATACATGATTTAATCGTCTTTTGTGCAAAGGAGCTTAATTTCTCAAGAAGCAGTTGGCTGATAAAAATTTTAGGTTGTGTCGCGTCTTTATATTCATAATGCTTGGCAAAAAGTTTTTTCTCTGTAAAGTGGTAGTCCCCATTTTCAAAATAGCCTTCGGCAATAAAAGGTTTTGCCAAAACTTGAAGATTAATACGAGGATCATTAATCGTGCGTAGTGCGATGTGATCATTAATAACTTGTGCATTATGATCACAAAAAAGATCATAGATTTTTTGCACATGCGGATTAGTGTCAACGTACTGTTGCCATAAATCCTCTAAAATGATGATATGTGACATAGTTGTTCTCCTACTCTCCAAGCGAAAATTTAATGCCTTGTGCAAGTGGCAAATCTTTGCTCCAATTCATGGTAACGGTTTGGCGACGCATATATGCTTTCCAAGCATCAGAGCCAGCTTCACGCCCACCACCTGTATGCTTCTCGCCACCAAAGGCACCTCCTATTTCAGCGCCTGATGTACCAATATTAACATTAGCAATCCCACAATCACTACCTGCATAGGACAAAAACTTTTCAGAATGATCTATGCGCTGGGTGAAAATGGCCGATGATAAGCCGTGGTCAACTTGGTTGTTGATCTCAATTGCGTGCTCAATATTATCAAATGGCATCACAAATAAGATAGGGCAGAAGTTTTCTTGATTCACAATATCCCAATCAGGTTTGGCTTCGATTAATGTAGGCTCAACATAGTTGCCTGGTTTGTTAATCACATTGCCACCGAAAAGAACATTACCACCTAACTCTTTAGCGCGAGCAACTGCTTTTTGATAAATACCTACAAGATTCTGATCGATCAAAGGTCCCATAAGGTTCTTGGTATCTAGTGGATCACCGACAGTGATTTGTTTATATGCATTTTGCAGACGCTTAACAACATCTTGATAGATGTTTTTGTGTACTAATAAACGACGCAATGAAGTGCAGCGTTGTCCGGCAGTTCCAACAGCACCAAAGACAACAGCAGGGATTGCCAATTTTAAATCAGCAGATTCGTCAATAATCGCGGCATTATTACCACCTAATTCAAGCAATGATTTACCAAAACGCTTGGCAACGCGTGCGCCAACGTCGCGTCCCACGGCAGTGGAGCCGGTGAAAGATAAAAGTGCTACGCGCTCATCGGCAACGAGTGCTTTAGAGACATCAACACTCTTTGAAACCACAGATGTAAAAACATTCGGGAAGTTATGTGCTTTAGTGACGCGATCACAAATCTCTTGAATTGCTAATGCGCAAAGTGGGGTTTTTGGTGAAGGGTTCCAAACAACCGTATTACCACAGATTGCTGCAATAAAGGCATTCCATGACCAGACAGCAACAGGGAAGTTATATGCTGAGATGACACCGACAACACCAAGTGGATGCCACTGCTCAAACATGCGGTGATCTGGGCGCTCTGAATGCATTGATTTACCATAAAGCATGCGCGCTTGACCAACAGCAAAATCAGCCATATCGATCATCTCTTGAACTTCGCCATCACCTTCTTGCTTGGATTTACCCATTTCAAGTGATACCAGGCTACCTAATTGGTCTTTATGCTTTCTTAATTCCTCACCGATTAAACGCACTAATTCAGCGCGTTGTGGCGCTGGAATCTTACGCCATTTTATAAAAGCTTGTTGTGCTTCGGTAATCGTTTGCTGAAGATGTGGAACACCTAAGCTTGGAACTTTGGCTAAGAGTTCATTATTTGCTGGGTTAAAGCTTTCGATATATTCACCGGTGTTATGTTTAGCTGCATATTGTGTTAGTTGCTCTGTGTAGCTTATCATGCAAGTCATTGTATTATATTCTCCATTTATTTAATTTAGGTCATTTAGTAATGATGTATCAAGCTAGTGCCTCTCCCTTTGTGGGATCGCTCGTGCAGCTTTTGCTGCACGGGTGAGGGTAATTAATACTTAACTTATTCTTAACTCATTATTTAGATATATTCTCTTTTACTTGGATTGGCACCAAGTTCGGGCTTTGGGTTATCAGCGCAATGATCTAAAAAGTTATAACGATAATAGTGTCCAAAGCGATTATCCATCATCTGTGTTAGGCTAATATCCTCTTGTTTGGCAAAGCCGGTTTTAAAATGCGCTTGTTTTAACGCAAGATCAATCGTAACACATAAACCGCATGCCGTTGTTAATTGCAAAGCACTCCATTTTTGTCCAAAGGCTTCTTGTGAATGATATTTCTTGGCAAAATGGCGTTCACTGTACACACCATTAATTGTGCCTTCAACAGAGACATACACGAGCACAACATCATCTTCAACGCGTGGAATGGCATTATTAAAGATTTCACATAATAGTTCTTGTTTGTCTTTGAGTTTAAGATCGTTTATTAAAAAGCGTAATTTTTCACAATGTCCTGGGTAACGTATGCTTTTGTAATTGATGTTGCGTACTTTGCCCTTGTAGGTATCTTTTAATGAGCCAATACCGCCTGAAGTATTAAATGCCTCATAAGTTAACCCGTCAACTTTGATGGTTTCAAGATCAGCCAGAGGTTCAATCGTGACATTTTTGAAGTCTTCAATGGCCTCACATGGTTTCACATACTCATTGATTAACCCTTCTGTTGACCAAGTCAGTGCATATTGCAATGGATGGCTGATATTAACAGGTAGGGCTCCTACGCGCATTTTGACCGTTTCTACTTCATCAAAAAGTTTAACAAGATCATTAGTCACAACACTGATGAATCCGGGTGCTAGACCACATTGAGGGGCAAAGACCTTGTTGCTGTTTTGTGCAAGAGACTCAACATACTTAGTCGTCTCTACATCTTCGGTTAGATCAAAATAATGGGTGTCACATGCTTTCGCCATTTCCGCGACTTTCTTGGTTAAAAAGTATGGCAAAGCAGCAGCTAGAGCCGTAATATTATGTTGTTTGATATAGGCTTTAACATTGTCTTTTTTCGTAATATCTAATATGCAGTGCGTTAAATGGTGCATATGTTTGCCAAGCTGTAGAGGCTTTCTATCGGCTTGAATGTCAGCAATATGCACGTGATAGTCGCCACTTGATGCAAGCATTGCACCGGTTAAAAGTCCAACTCTGCCACTACCAAATATCAGTACATTGATCATCATTATCCTCCGTTTTACTGTGCTTACCTTAATGATTAAAAGTAAGCTATATTGATTTTCTGGTTAATAAATTTCGCTCAAGAACGTCGATTTCGCTAAAATAGGTATTAATGATACCTAAAATATGAAGATATTTTACATATTGACAGTATTGTTGCAATAAAAATCCAGCAAAATTTAACAGCACTTTTTTCGTAAAAATGCTTTATCTTCACTATGCTAAGAACAGTGTTTGTTATTTGAACTTTTTTATGTCTAGACGTGTGACTTATACTCTAATGATTATGTTATTGCTTATTGTCATGATGCATGGTGTTTGGGTGTTTTATTCCTATGCTCAGAAATATCCTGAAAATCAGTTGAATAAGACAATCAGGATTGAGGGTGTGGTTGCTAGTTTGGTGGATCGAGATAAAGCTGTTAGTAAGTTTTTGTTTGCGACAAAGGATGGCTTAATCCGTTTGAGTTTGTATCCAAATAAAAACTTAAGACCATGGCAGTTAACCCCAGGTTCGCGCTGGCGTTTACATGTAAAGCTGCAAACAGCAAAAGGCTTTAGCAACCCTGGTGTTTTTAATTATGCCAATTGGCTTAAGCGCCAGCGTGTCAAAGCAGTAGGCTATGTTAAAACAGATGAAAAAGCGCAGTTTCGTGGAATAGATTACCGCTATTTTGTTGAACGCTTGCGATATAAAATTGAACGCATATTGCAAAAAACCATTAAAGATACACAATCAAGAGCATTAGCAAGTGCGCTTTTGATTGGCAATAAAAATGAATTAACTCCCGAAGATAAGCGCCTCTTCCAGCAAACTGGGACTTCTCATTTGATCGCTATCTCAGGTCTTCACATTGGTATGATTGCACTATTTGCCTTTTGTCTATTACGTATTTTGTGGTCTTGTTCTGTGCGTCTATGCCAAGCGTTGCCTGCACAAAAAGCAGCGTTAATTGCCGCTGTTGTTAGTGCCTTTGGGTACAGTCTTTTAGCTGGTTTTGCCATTCCTACACAACGCGCTTTTATCATGGTACTTGTTTTTTCGGTAGGGCTTTTTATTAATCGCAAAGTCAATAGCTTTTATTTATTATTCTTAGCAGGTGTTATTATTGTTTTGTGGCAGCCATTGTCCTTATTTGAGCCGGGGTTTTGGCTGTCGTTTATGGCAGTTTTCTTTCTGATTGTCATTAATCGCAGTTTATTATCATTGGCTAAATTTAAACGCTATTTCTTGATACAATTGTTATTAATGATTTTGTTGATCCCGTTGACTATTTTTTGGTTCCAAGGTTTTAGTATGGTGGGTGTTATCGCTAATCTGATAGCGATTCCTTGGGTGAGCTTTTTAGTTGTGCCAAGTTTGTTTATTAATCTTGTATTGTCATTTTTTGGTGTTGATTTTTGGTTTATTAGCGCCTATTTGATTGAGCTTTTGGTTCTATGGCTTACGCTCTTACCCGTTGATATGTTGTTTTTTTATTGGCATAGTATTTCGATGTTGGCGGTTATAAGTGCTGTGATTGGATTGACTTTATTACTATTCCCATTGCCGTGGTATTTGCGTCTTTTAAGTATTGTGATGTTTATCCCCATTTTTCAAAAAGAGTATCTGCCATCAGGTGTGGCTTTTAAAATGACAGTGCTGGATGTTGGCCAAGGCTTATCTGTTGCTATTCAAACACCAGAAACGGTAGTTGTGTATGATACGGCAGGTGGAAATGGCAAGAAATTTGTTGTGGCTGAACATACACTTATTCCCTATCTTAAACACCAAGGCGTTCATCATATTGATACGCTTATTATCAGTCATAAAGACAAAGATCATAGTGGTGGATTCAATCATGTGCTAAATGCCTTTACAGTAGCAAGAATATTTAGCAACGAGAAAATTGCCAAAGTAAATGTAGACATTTGTCAAGAGGGTTTACAGTGGCAGGTTCATGCCATAAAATTTCAATTTCTTACCGCAAATCATCTTAAAGGAAATAATGGTTCTTGTGTGTTAAAGGTAAGTTTCAATAACCAATCAGTTCTATTAACTGGCGATATTTACAAAACAGCTGAACGTCATTTGATTAAGAATAATCGATTACTGCTTCCCTCAACAATTTTGCTTGCACCGCACCATGGCAGCTCAAGCTCATCATCTAAAGCATTTATTGAAGCTGTCAATCCACAGTATGTGATCTTTAGTAGTGGCAAACATGAAGGCTTTAAGCATCCGCATAGCAAGGTGGTTCAAGACTATCAAGCTGCAGGTATAAAAATATTAAATACCGCACAAAATGGTGCAATCACAGCTATATTTAAAGATAATGGCGAGCTTGAGATAGAAACAAATAAAGCTGAAGAAGACTAAAAAAGATAATAATGAAATATTTACTTAAAGCCATCTATCGTACCCTAGCACAGTTAAAGGATGCGTTTGGTAAGCAAGCAAGGGCTTCGACTTACGCTTAGGCCATGCGTACTTGTAAGCGGGGTGCCGAGCTTGCGAGGCCGCGGTGTTGAAATAGAAAAAGTGCGGAACCTTATAAGTAACTAAGGACCTCGACTTATGCTTAGCCTGCGCATACGGTAATAGTATAAATGGGTGAAGATTTAGACGTAGTTAACACAACTAAAATAAAAACAAATTGGAGAGCAAACGTGAAAAGGATATGGCATATTGCAGTTGGGGTGATGCTATTGCTGCTATTGATCCTCAATACAATTTTCTTTGGGGTGCCGGTGATTGTATTGTCATTACTGAAGCTAATCCCACAAATAGCATGGCAAAACACCATGGGGAAAATGTTAATGTTTCTGGCAACTGCGTGGATGACAATAAATAATAAAGTCAGCTTGTGCCTTTTGCCAACTCAATATATTGTCAGTGGTTATCAAGACTTTAGTATGTGTCGTTCATATTTAATTTTAAGCAATCATCAGAGTTGGCTTGATATTGTCGTGCTGCAGCAAGTATTTTTAAATAAAATTCCCTTTGCAAAGTTTTTTATGAAAAAAGAGCTTATCTATGTGCCGATCATCGGCATTGCCTGTTGGGCATTGGATTTCCCCTTAATGAAACGTTATTCGAAACACTATCTTAAAAAACACCCTAAGAAGAAAGGTCAAGACTTGCTTGAAACAAGGCGAGCCTGTCAACGCTTTAAAAGTCGCCATGTATCTGTCGTGAATTTTGTTGAGGGGACACGTTTCACACCGCAAAAGCACGCTAAAGAGGGGAAGAAGTTTAAGCATTTATTGCAACCAAAAGCCGGAGGTGTTGCACTTGCTTTAGATGTTTTAGGAGATAAAATCAAAGGGGTTTTAAACGTCACTATCGTGTACCCTGAGTGTACTCCAAGTTTTTGGGATTTCTTATGTGGTGCTATTAATAAAGTGCATATCCATATTGAATTAATTAAGCCGCAAGCTATTCCCTATCAAAATTATTATCAAGATGATACAGCAAAGATGGGTTTTCAAGCATGGATTAATACGCTATGGCAGCAAAACGATGCCACAATTAGTAAAATATTAGAAGATAAATCACTTAACATTAACCAGACAAAACAGTAAGATGTGCGCCATAATTTGGACGAATCCACTGTAAAAGGTGCCAGAATGTTAATAAGTAAGCCAAAGAGTCAAGAGATGTCAGAATTAGAATATAAAAGATATATGTGTGTGGTGTGTGGTTGGATTTATGATGAGGCAGAAGGCTGGCCAGAAGATGGTATTCACCCAGGAACCAAGTGGGAAGATGTTCCTGATGATTTTGAGTGTCCTGATTGCGGAGTGGGTAAAGAAGACTTTGAGATGATGGAGATTTAAACAATTATTTATTTTAACAAGCCAACTTTTCAGTCGGTTACTGTTGATGGTTTGCCATTTATTATTAAACGTGATGATTTAATCCATCCGATTTTTTCTGGTAATAAAGCATATAAGCTCTATTGGCTTATAGAGCATATTAAACATAATCCACACATAAAAAAGGTCGCATCATATGGTGGTGCGCAATCTAACTATATGTTGGCATTAGCGCAATTTTGTTCTCTGAATAAATTGGCATTTGATTATTGGTTGAAACCATTATCTAAGACGCTGAAAAATACGCCGCATGGTAATTATAAAGAGGCTTTAGCACTTGGAATGCAGAGCTGTTTTCTTGATCAAGAGTTGAGTTTGGCAAATATTAAAAGTCACTACAAGGAAGATGCAGGGATATTGATTTTAGCCCAAGGTGGTGCGGATGCGCGCGCTGAAGAGGGGATGAAATTGTGTGCGCAGGAAATCAATGCATATCTCAAACAACATAACATAACTCAAGCAAGCGTTGTGATCGCTTCAGGCACGGGAATCAGCGCTTTGTATTTGCAGCAGCATGTGGATAAAATCTATCAAGTTTATACTGTACCTTGCGTTGGCGATAAAGCATATTTATATAAGCAGATGGTTGCATTTTCTCAAGGAAAGTGGCGATTGCCAAAGATAATATCACCACTAAAAAAATATTATTTCGGGCATTGCTATCCTGAATATTTGGCAATGTATTATAAACTCAAAAAGCAAACCAATATTGAATTTGATTTGTTGTATGATCCATTAACTTGGCAGGTGATGTTTGAGCATTATGATGCTTTACCTAAACCGATTATTTACCTGCATTGTGGTGGTGCCAGTGGCAATATCAGTATGCTTAAGCGTTATTATCGTTTGGGTGCGAAATCACTGTCTGTTATTGAGTAATTACTACTGAAGTTTGTGGTGTATTTCGCACACTGGGCTAGCTGATTTCGCTTTTTGCTAAATTAACCCTCAAAAAACGCCGTTTTCGGAATAATTTGCTTGCATAAAAACAAACTGTGAACTAGCTTTCTAATACAAAAAGCTCACGCGCTTATTGTGCCCCAACCCAAACGAAATTTAGAATTTAAAGGAAGTAAAAACAAAAGAGGAGAATAGCAATGGACATTAAACAAATTAAAAAAATGAGAAAACAAAAAGGTTTCTCATTAATTGAATTACTAATTGTAATTGCGATTATTGCCATTTTAACCGCGATTGCGATTCCGATGTATACCAGTTATACCGAACGGGCAAGACTATCTGAAGCGTATTCTTTCCTAGGTTCGGATAAGGTATTTGTTGCTGAACAAATTAATACGAATGGTGGGACTTTGCCTGCAACATTTGATGTGGCAGGTGGAGCTAAAACTGGAGAGTACGGGACTGTCGCAGTAACCTCTAGTACCGGTGCTATCGTCTATACTTTTGATGGAGACGTTGGTGCTAACCTTAATAACACGACTGTTACCTTGACTCCTGTTTCAGCATCAAATGGTGTAACCTGGACTTGTGCAACTACTATAAGTAGTGCAACTGTTGCAGATGTTTGTGCTGAGTTCTAATAATGCGTTAAAATGTTACTGTAGTAAAAAATGGAGTAACTAATAAGTTGCTACAGAGAATAACTATAAATGCTATCAATAATAGATGGCATTTTTTTTGCGTACTACTTCTATCTTCTTGATTATTCTCTGTAGTCTGCGGCATAAAAGATAACAATAACCCCATGGCAAAGATTAGACTAAACTGGCTTAATTGCAGTTTAAAGATATTACTCACCAGCGCATGCGTCATGCCAGCGAGGACACTAGCAAAGGCAACAAAATATAAAGCGGATTGTTTGCGTTTTTGCATATACTCGCAGGCGCGGCGAAACGCACGTAAACCAACCAGTAAAAAGCACGCAAGACCGATAATACCCCACTGGCAAGCAATGGTTAGGATAATGTTATGTGGATAGTCTTTAAGATAATACAGCGCATTTAACTCACCAACACCAAGTAGTGGATGATGTGCGGCTAATGCTAAAGATTTTGCCCATAAACTCCAACGATCTTGATTGGCAAGGAAATTGCGTTCCAATAAGTAACTACCACCTACAACTTGATGGATAAGATAAAATACAATCGCACCAATAATGAAAGCAAAGATTTGCCAACCAAGAAAACGTATTAGTATTTTATAGTTTAAAATGCCAAGAACAACAGTGATAACAATATATTCAAGTATTAAGGCGCGTGAGCTATGTGCGATAACAACAAACCAAAGGGATGCCATGGCGATAAGACCTAATAGCTTAAATAGGCGACTATAACTGTGGCTTAATAAAGGCAAACACAAAATGGGCAAAAACCAACTGGCAAAGTGATCAAAAAAGCGTGGATTGGCGAAGTTAAATTGACGCAGAAAAAACTCAGGAAAGTTAAATTGTACAATTTTGGGTGGAAAATAAAAATGAGCGAGCAAAACATTGAGTATAAGGACAAGTGTATAACTAATGGCGCAAATGATGACAATGGCAATAAGCCAGCGAATATTCTCTGGGAAACGCTGAAAGTAATTTGCCAAAAACAATATGCTTAAAAGAAGTGTCATATCAATAGATACACCTTTAAAGGCGGTTGCTGGATGAAAGGCTAAGCTTGCCGAGATAATGCCAATGCAAAAAAACAGCACAATAAGACTTTTAACCCAGATTGAAAGTGCATGAAATGTGGATAAAATGCCATTTCGTGCATCACGACTGGCGGTAAATAAAGCTAAAATTACAATCCAACAAAAAAGAGCGGTAAGCCCGCGCCAGACATATAACATCACGGTATTTGTCATCGAGATTTTCATCATGCCAATCGGACTCCAAAACACCAGAATGAGTCCGATAAGCATCACGCCATAGATAAAGTGCTCGGTATTATTAGATGAAATAAGTTTTTTGTTTAGCATATTGCGATTCCCTGTCTTATGTCCTACTTGTTTTTACCTATTTTATAAGCGTAAGTCGACGCCTTTGTAAGCTAAGGTTTCTAATAATGATGAGTTAGTACCTCTCCCCTTGTGGGATTGCTCGTACAGCTTGAGCTGTACGGGTGAGGGGTGATTAAAACTCAACTTATTCCTAATCCATTACCTAAGTATATACCCTTCGACTTACGCTCAGGGTACGGTTACTTTAATTATGTTTATTATTTTTGGGTTTAAACAATGTAAAACCAAGCCAGCTGATACTTGCCAGTATAACCCCTAAGATTAAACCGATAATCACACAGCCTATAATCAGTGGTGTAAAAATACTGTGGATATGTGTAATCATCTGATGCCAAGCAAAATTATCTTCATGAAAAAGAGGTGTTTTGTTTAGAATAAAGCAACCAAATAAATACGCACCATACATCATCGGCAGCATGGTAATGGGGTTGCTGATCCACACTAGAGCTACAGCAATAATTAAATTTGCGCGTAGAAAAAGTGCCAAGATCGCCGCGGGCACCATTTGAAATGGCATTGGCATCATGCACATAAAGCCGCCAATAACACAGGCTTTGCTAACACTGTTTTTATCAAATTGCCATAAGAAATTATGATGCATATGCTTGTGTAAAAAGCGTAGCCATTTATGCGCTTTCAATTCCTCTTTGCTGGGCAGCCATTTACGCTTCACGATATTTTTCCAATGTTAATCATCTTTGGAAATCATAGCAAAAAGCCATTCAAAAAGCTGTTGAACATTGGCAGAAAAATAAAAAATCTATCAGGTATGTCAAGATGCCTTTAGTGCAAAAAATCTTGCTTAAAAGGACTTTTTTGTGTATTTTGTTTTGGTTTTTTGAAGTGGGTCATGCAAAAGTTGTGATCGTGTTGTGGGTCTATGTGTTAAACATATTAACGTAATGTAGAGAAAAATGATTATTACTCAAAATGTTTTCTTGATTGGGCCAGTAGGTGCTGGCAAGAGTACGATAGGTCGTCAATTGGCAAGTGAGCTTAAGCTGGATTTCGTTGATTCAGACCGTGAGATTGAGCAGCGTTGTGGCGTTGATATTGACTGGATTTTTGATATTGAAGGCGAGGATGGTTTTAGAAAAAGAGAGCAGGAAGTACTAAGCGACTTAGCCAATCGTCAGGGTATTGTTTTAGCCACTGGTGGTGGTGCAATTATTTTACCTGAAAACAGAACATTATTGTCATCGCGTGGCAAAGTAGTGTACTTGCAAGCATCGATAGAGCAGCAATTAGAGCGCACAGCCAAAGATAAAAAGCGCCCATTATTACAAGTTGATGACAAAGAAGCGCAATTAAAGAAGCTCATGGCAGAACGTGAGCCGTTATATCAGGAAATTGCAGATATTACGATTGAAACCAGTGAGACCACAGTACGTAATGTGGTACAAAAAATCACAAATCTATTAATGGAAGAGGCGGTGTGATTATCGAGGTTCTGGTATCCCCTAAGGGTAAGCCAAGTTACCCTGTTATTATTTCAACTGTCATTGATTTTACGACACTTATACCTTATATCAGAAATAAAGAAGTATTAGTTGTCACTAATACGACAATTGCCAAGCTGTACTTATCTGAGTTAGATAAAGCAGTTAAAGGTGAATGTATTAAATATGCACATTGTGTGTTAGAAGATGGAGAAGCCTACAAAAATAGTGATTCTTTAAATAGTATTTATCAACACTTGCTTGAGCGTAATTATACGCGTAACTGTGTACTTATTGCCTTAGGTGGCGGCGTTATTGGTGATATTGCGGGCTTTGCCGCTGCGACTTATCAACGAGGTACTAGTATCATCCAGGTTCCAACGACTTTGTTATCGCAAGTTGACTCCTCTGTTGGCGGAAAAACTGCGATTAATCACCCCTTGGGTAAGAATATGATAGGCGCTTTTTTTCAGCCGCAATTGGTGATGACGTCAACGAAATTTTTAGCGACTTTACCTAAGCGCGAATTTGCCGCAGGCATGGCTGAAGTCATCAAATATGGTTGTATTGTTGATGCTGATTTCTTTGTCTGGCTCGAGCGGAATGCTCGATTGCTAACAGCGTATGATCCAGATACTCTGACCTATGCAATTGGCAAAAGCTGTGCGCTTAAAGCACATGTGGTCAGTCTTGATGAAGAAGAAAAAACCGGTGTGCGCGCACTTTTAAACTTGGGGCACACTTTTGGGCATGCAATTGAATGTTGCCAGAATTATCAAGGATTAAAGCACGGCGAGGCAGTTGCAATTGGTATGGTAATGGCCGCTGAATTATCAAAAACTTTAGGTTTTATTGATGAAATGATTGTAAGGCGAATCATTGCTTTACTTGAAGTTTGCTCATTACCAACAAGCTTACCGAAAGGACTTTCGAAAGATCAGTTTATTGCGGCGATGTTACGCGATAAGAAAAATACTACGGCAGGAATTACGCTTATTTTGTTAGATGACATTGGTCAGGCAAAAGTCGATAAATCAGTATCAGAGCATGAATTATCGGTCTTTCTGTCACGCTATTTTGAATAATTTTTTAATCTTTTAACTATGCGTCAATGGTATTGCTTTAAGCAGGATCAATTACCATTCATACTGGCTTTGCATTGGATCATAAATTATATTATAAAAACCTTAAATAGTATTTGACATCACAAGACCTTTAGCTAGAATAGCACCTGTTCTTGTGATGCAAGAGTTTCCAATACAAGATTCACACAAGTTTGTGTGCCAGAGTGGCGAAATTGGTAGACGCAGTGGATTCAAAATCCACCGGTGGCAACACTGTGCCGGTTCGAGTCCGGCCTCTGGTACCAAAGTTTTTTAAGAATTAGAATAGTTATGATTTTATTTCTGTAGAGTTTTACTGTAAAAGCGTTGGCTGAGCGTTAGTCGAAGCCTACATTCCTATTTGCAATAAAAGCCCTTTGGATTGTTGGCGGTTGTCAAGAAGCTATATGCAAAGCTAGTATGAATGGTAATTGATCCTGCTTAAGGTAATGCTATTAGCGTATTATGTTGTTAGACTATTTTTTATTTGCTGTCATAATAGTGTAAAGATTTTCATATTATCGGTAAAGTTAGGATGTGATGGTTACAGACGAACAGACAATATCAAAAAGTCAGGCTGATAAGGCAGGAAAAATACTTATAAATTATATTACAGATGAAACTTTACAGGCACTTTCTAATTGGAGAGCAATGCATGCTCAACCATTAAGTGCTGCTTATAAATTGCTAAAGCATAAGGCAAAGGTTTTGGATAAAGGAGCGATTTTAAGCCAAAGGCTTAAGCGGACTCCTTCAATTATTGCAAAGTTACAGCGTTATCCAAAAATGCAATTAAGTAGAATGCAAGACATTGGTGGTTGTCGATGTGTTTTAGCAACCAAAGAACAAGTATTGGCTCTTGCTAAGAAGCTTACAAAAAAAGCAATGATAGAGGTAAAGAATTATTATGACAAGCCAAAGGAGTCGGGCTATAGAAGCTTGCATTTAAGCTATAAATATAACCCAACAAAGGAGGAAAATGCTAAATATAAGGGCTTGACTGTAGAGGTTCAATTAAGAACGAAAATACAGCATGCTTGGGCAACCGCTGTAGAAATTGTAGGACTTTTTAATCGAGAGATGTTAAAAGCAAGCAAGGGCAGTCAAAAGTGGTTAGAGTTTTTTGCGCGAGTGTCCGATGAGTTTGCCAAGATGGAGCAGTTTCCTTCTACGGGACTGTTTGGTAGTGATAATATTAACCAGATAATTAAACTTGATAATGAATTAAATGCACTAGCTACATTATCAAAATATAGGGTAAAAACACAATTTATAGACAAAAAAGCACCAAGTATTGGAGAGTATTATTTACTTATCTTGCAAGATAAAGAAATTAAAATTCAACCTTTCACAAAGAGTGGTTACCAAAGAGCTGTTGAAACCTATTTAGCTCTTGAAAAACAATTTAATAATGATAGAAACACAGATATTGTTTTAATTAATGCGCAACCTCTTAAAGAGCTTAAAAAAGCTTATCCAAATTACTTTGCAGATAGTCATAAATTTATTAGATTAGTTAAGCAGGCCATAAAATAGCAAAGGTGGTTGAATTAACTTTATATAGGTAATAGGAATGTTTGCTTGTCTTTTTTGACGGTTTTTACTTTATTCGTAATAATAAACCTTCATAAGATGAATTAGGGTGAAATAATGACGACACAATGGGATGTTAAGCGCTATACAACACAACATAATTTTGTCACAAATTATGGTTATGAAGTGGTTGAATTACTTGCTCCTCAGCAGAATGAAGTTATATTAGACTTAGGTTGTGGGAGTGGTGAGTTAAGTGCTGAAATTGCAAAAAGAAGTCATCAGGTTTATGGGATTGATTTTGCACATTCGATGGTTGAGCAGGCAAAAAAAGATTACCCACACATTGAATTTATCCAGCATAATGCAGAAATTGCATTTCCATTTGCTAAAGAAAGTTTTGACGCGGTATTCTCTAATGCAGCCCTTCATTGGATGCACAATGCCGATGCAGTGATTAAAAATGTGAAAACAGTACTAAAACCAAATGGGCGTTTTGTTTTTGAAATGGGTGGTAAAGGCAATGTTAATAACATCCTCACTGCGATTGAAACAGCAGCTCAATCTTATGGCGTAACAAAATTCAGTGCCTTTAACTTTTATCCATCGATTGCCGAATATGCTACATTGCTTGAGAATAATGGCTTTCGCGTGACTTTTGCGATCCATTTTGATCGTCCTACTTTATTACAGACAAGTGATGGCTTACGCAATTGGGTGAAGATGTTTCGTAATGATGTGCTTAATCAGATTCCAAGTGATAAGCACCCGTCTTATTTAAGCGATGTCGAGTCTTTGGCGCAAAGCACACAATACCAAGATGGTCAGTGGTTTGCTGACTATGTACGTTTACGCATGGTTGCCTTTATTTGTTAAACGTTAGTAACTTCTATACCGATCACAAACCATTTTACACTGTTTCTGCTATTGAATTGTTAGCACTTTTGCGTGATTGAATTTTGTTAATAGTCCTAGCTATTATCTGCACTTGAATCACTCAAAATCATCAAAAACTTCTTCAGCATTAAGCACTGCAAAATGATTCCTGATTACCCACAACCCTCAGCCATTTTGAGTAATCGGTAAGGCATGGGTGGTGTCCTTAAAGCAATGTACATAAAGCGTGGGATCATTTCCTTTAAGTCAAAACGCCTATTAAAACGATAACAGAACTCAGCAAAGTACCTTGGTAAATGATTTCTACTAACAGAATGATAGGTGCCTGTTATTGCACTTTTTATATTCCCAAGCATCGTGTTAATCCATGTAAATTCTGTTTTCTGCATACTACGATAGCCGCTGCCTGTGACAATGACCTTATGACTACATCCAGCTTCTTGCACCGCAGGAAAACAGGATAATCCATCAGAAATCACCATACTACCAGGCGTTAATTTCTTCTTCGCCCATTTAGAAATTTCGCTTGACCGAAAGCCTTTAACAACAGCTAATGACATGGCAATTACCGCATCATCATGAGTTGAACCTGCCGCTACAAACGGGGTTTTCTCTGAGGTGCCTCGACCTCTCCCTGTCCCATGACGTTGACCACCATAATAAGCATCGTCTAGCTGAATAATGCCGGATAAATGCTTGTCATCTTCTCGCTCTTTCATTACCTGTTGAATTTTATGCTTCATACTCCAAGCAGTATTATAGGAGACGCCTATTTCACGTTTAAGTGCCAATGCAGAAATGCCTGACTTTGCGTATACAATCAG
Source organism: Cysteiniphilum halobium (assembly GCF_003574425.1). Classification (GTDB taxonomy): domain Bacteria; phylum Pseudomonadota; class Gammaproteobacteria; order Francisellales; family Francisellaceae; genus Caedibacter; species Caedibacter halobius. The sequence goes on from NZ_KZ984539.1 coordinate 34,806, forward strand.
GTAAATAGCCAAGAACCATTTGGTTAAAGGAAGGTTTGTATTTGAAAAAATCGTGCCACTAATCAAACTTGTTTGATGATGGCAGTTATTACATTGATATATCTTTCTACACTTTAAATGACAGTGGCTTTTATTGCCGCACTGTGGGCATATATATCCTGACGGCCATTTCCAGTTAAACAATGCTTGTTCGCATTGAGACTCGGTACCATAATCATGAAATAAGTCGGATAAGCTATAACCACTCTGGAATTGAATTTTATTTTTCATCGCTGTATCTCCTATGTTATCTAGTCATTAATCAGTATAGCAGCTTCCTCTGGTTTAGCTGTGAGTTATGGGTAATCAGGAAATGATTTACGATGGGTATATTATGATTTAATGAATCATTTTTTGCATAATACAACTTTTATTTCGCTCACTTTTATTTGATTCAATTCGAAACTTTCAAAAACACCGTAAAAACTACTGCTGCATGGGGTTAAATCCAGTAAACTGTGAGGCGTAAATTATTTTGATTTTGGTGGCGGCTGTTATGGTGAAAGCAGAAATTTTAATGAATATAGCAGCACATGAGAAGCGGGTTGCTGTAATTGAAAATGGCGTATTGCAGGAAGTACATATAGAGCGTGAAAACCAACGTGGTATAGTTGGCAATATTTATAAGGGGAAAATTACACGCGTGTTGCCTGGAATGCAGGCAGCGTTTGTTGATATAGGTCTTGAGCGCTCTGGGTTTTTGCATGTCTCTGATGTCATGCCGATTGCTTCAGATGAAAGTGCTGGAATTGATTTAAACAGTAAAGAAGCCGATGTGCGTCATTGGCTTAGAGAAGGGCAAAGCATTCTTGTCCAGGTGCTGAAAGATCCATTAGGCAGCAAGGGCGCGCGCTTAAGTGCGCATTTATCGTTGGCTTCGCGTTATTTAGTGCATATGCCAGATTTGGATCATATTGGCATTTCTTTGCGTATTGAATCCGAAGAAGAGCGCGATCGTTTACAGCAGGTCATGAAAGAAGCCATTGGTTCGGAGTATCCACGCGGGTTTATCATTCGCACGGTTGCAGAAGGTCTGTCATCTGAAGAGCTAAGAAAAGATATTAATTTCTTACAAAACCTATGGCAGGATGTGCTTGATTCAGCCAGTACTGTGACAAAACCAGGTGTCGTTTATCAGGATCTAAGTCTTGTTATGCGTGCATTAAGAGACTTTGCCAATGATAAGGTCGAGCGTATTCGCATTGATAATATTGATATGTATAGTGAGTTGTGTCGTTTTAGTGATAAATTTGTGCCAGGTGTACGTGATAAACTGGAGTTATACAGTTCAAACACGCCAATTTTTGATATGTATGGTGTGGAAGAGGAGTTATCACGCGCATTAGAGCGTAAGGTAGCATTAAAATCAGGTGGACATATTGTTATTGATCAAACAGAGGCAATGACGACTATCGATGTCAATACCGGGGGGTATGTTGGCATGGTTAATCTTGAAGAGACGATCTTTAAAACCAATTTAGAAGCGGTACGTGTTCTTGCTAGGCAGTTAAGATTAAGAAATCTTGGTGGCATCATTATAGTTGATTTTATTGATATGTCAGAAGAGGAGCATAAAACACAAGTCTTAGAAGCGCTTGATAAGGCGCTAGAGCTTGACTATGCGCGTACAACATTTTCACCCTTGTCAGAACTTGGATTGGTTGAGATGACACGTAAGCGTACACAGGAAAGCTTAGCACAATTTTTGTGTGAACCCTGTCCAATGTGCCAAGGAAAAGGGCGTATTAAATCAGTACAAACGATTTGTTATGAAATTTTTCGTGAGATTAATCGTGAAGCACATGCTTATCAAAGTAATGGCTTTTTAATTGTTGCCTCAAAATCAGTAATTGATGCTTTGCAAAATGATGAATCATTTGGTCTTGGTGAGTTGGAGATTATTATTGGCAAACCTATTAAACTTCAGCCAGAATTAAGCTATGCTCAAGAAATGTATGATATCGTGCTAATGTAGTTATGGATTCAATGAGCAGCAATTTATGAAAAGAAGAATCTTTATATTATGGTTAAGTTCTGTCTTTGCTATTTTTCTAATTGTTGCTTGTATTGTTGGTTATGGTGTTTTAAGACTTCTCCCTGCTTATCAGAGTTCAATTGAAGGTGTCTTATCAAAGGTGACCGGGTCACATGTTTCTTTAAAAGTGGAGTATGCCAGTTGGCATGGTATCAATCCTGTGATTCAAGTAAGAGATGTCAAAGTTAAAGACAAAGGGTTTTCGCTTAATATACCTAAAATGACTGTGCATATTAATGCATGGCAGTCGCTCATGAGTTGGCATTTTTTGACCAATGATGTTGTTATCGATGCACCAAAACTTACATTTTATTCTAGTCATAAAGGTTTTGATGATAGTATGCTGCAATCTTTGTCAGTGACGGAGATTGATGGAATAGGGCGGCGTTGGTCAAGTATCTTGGGTTATCTTTTACAGCAGAAGAATCTAGATTTAAATAATATGCAGGTTGATATTCTGCGCAATAAAAAGCTACTGGCAGATCTGACTGTTCATGCCAGCTATGAGCAGAGAAGCTTAGTAAATGGTGTATTGCGTTTAACACTACAGTTACAAAAAAAACGTAATATGCAAACGCAACTTGGACAAATAAATATTGTTTCAGTGATAGAGAAAAAGGGAGATCAATACTATTTTGATAGCACGTTAGATGATCAATATAATATCTTATCAACTTTAATTGATAGCGTAACACAACAACTAAAAATATCCCATTTAATCGATCATCAACTGACATTGTCCGTAGTGAGCTCAGCCAAGGGACTAGATTCAGTGATGGTAATGGGCGAGTTATCCAAAGCCCAATTTAAAACAAATCAACTAGATGACTCAGCCTTTCGTGATATTGTGTTTAATTTGCGATTGTTTCGTTATCAAGATCGCTTTGTGCTAGGTGCTAACCCTTTATCATTTGTTACTAATAATAAGCGCTATACATTCAGATCAGCGCTTTTTTCATTAGATAAGCACCGTTTAGTAATGAATATTCCACGACTTAATTTAGCAGATTTTTCATCACTGGTGCAGATGGAAAAAAGTGATTGGCGTAAAAATATTATGCTATCTGGTGTACTTAGCAATGTGCGTTTTAGTTTTGATTTACGCGACTTTAATTTAAATGGTATGCAATTAGCAGCGCATTTTAATGATCTTGGTATTGCTAATAGTGATCAAAATATAGACTTTAAAGGCTTAAGTGGTAATGTGTGGTGGCAGCAAAATCATGTAAAATTAGCCATTAATTCCCCAAGATTTGATATAGCAGAGAATCATATTTTTAGTCGAGACTGGCCAGAGCTTGCAGTTAAAGGTAACATTGATATTATTAGAAAAGACACAATGGTTCATTTTGCTGTAGATGATTTAGTACTGACTAATAACAATATTCACTTTGTTAGCAAAGGTTCTATTGATGTGCCATTAGCAGACCCTAAGAACTTTAGACTTGATCTTAAAGGTGAGCTTAATGGGCGAAATCTGACAACTGAATATCAAGCTTTTTTGCCACAAAAAGGAATTCCTAAGCCATTATATGATTGGTTAATGCAATGTTTATATGGTGCTCGGAAATTAGATGCAAACTTTGCAATAAAAGGAATTGCACGTGACATTCCATATCCTAAAAATGACGGCGTGTTTAAAATTGATGCAGCTATTAAAGATGCTAGCTTGTCGCCTTATTTTGGTTTAGGCGTTGCCCATCAAGTAACAGGGATTTTACATTTTGATAATGAGATATTTACTGGCAAGGTTAATAGCGGTTCCTTGGCAGGTATTCCAATCAGCAATGTTGATTTAATGATTGATAATATCACACCTGAGGTACCGGCAACATTTAATATTGATGCTGATGTTGATACCAATAGTCAAAAGGCGTATGCATATTTAGCACAAACAAAATATCATGCGCTGGCACAAAAAATCAGTCAATATGCTCAGTATCAAGGTGATATCAATACGCATCTTAATATTGCTATTGCTTTGGAAGATCATACAAAAAAGGATAGTTTCTCAGCTAAAGTTGAGCTAAGAAACGGTATTGTTGATATTAAAAAACCACATACTAATCAACTCTATGATGTGAATGCTGATTTGCTCATTAATAATAAAATGCTAAGTATTAAAAGATTTACAGGTTTTTGGGATATTAACATGCCATTTAATGCCAGTGGAGTAGTGGATGTAACAGAGTTTGCAAATCCGACGATTAATCTCCACGGTGGTATGTCTATTGCATTCTTGCCTAAATTAGGTATGCAGCCATCTACTGGAATAGATTGTTTCATGCAAGGTGTACTACCCTTTGGTTTTATGATTAAAGGGAATATCAATGAAGGTGTTTTACAAGTACATTCTAATTTACTGGGCTTACAAAATAGCCTAGGTGCGCCGCTGACTAAAAAAAGCTTTGAATATACACCATTATTATTAAAAAGCACATGGCAAAAGAATCACTCAGAAAGCAAAACAGCTTCATGGTATATCAGTAGCAAATTACATATTAAGCATCAGGATAAACTAAGTACAAGTCTTAATATTAATACTGGAGGTGTCATCTCTGATGTGAGTCTGTATGGGCAGTTATCAACTATAAATAGTCAGCTAATCTTAAATGTAATGCAAAGCATCAATAATAGCCATATTTTAAATCAAGCTAATCAAGCGTGGCAGCAGAGCTTACAGTTGGACGCTCCTTTAGCTGATCAACAGCTAAGTCAAGCAGGATGTTTTGCGGTGGCTAATTATAATGATTGTGTTTATCGGCAGCTTAATCAACAATTACAGCCAAAAGTGATGCTCAATATTGATCAGCTAAACCTTTTTGGTACGGATTATCGCAATGTCACCTTACAAACGAATAAAGCACATAACTATACAAATTACATTGCACAAGATAATCAAAAAAGATCATTGATTATGAGTGTGCCAGATGTGTTAAATGAGCCGATTGAAATTAGTGTGGATAATTTGTTTTTTGCTTTGTCACAACGTACAAATAAAGCCAAAAGCAATGACTTGATGGTGGTGTTAAATACACTACTTGCATCTAATATTTTACGCAAAACGCCAGATATGAATGTGAAGTTCACAAATCTTCAGCTTGGTGGTTATTCTATTCCTAACTTTCTGATGGCAACAACCATAAGAGGAGGTAGTTTATCTATTCCGGTGTTATCAATCTATGATCCGAATTCTAAACTATTAGCAAGGCTTGTACTGTCTCCTTATGGGAGCTATGTGCATGCCAATGTCTTTTCATTAAATTGGGGTAACATGTTACATAATTTTGGGTATGATAACTTCTTGAAAGGGGGGGCGGGTAATGTTCAACTAGAATTGAGCTGGCCTGGCTTGGTGCCAAGTACATCAAACGTATCAGGAAAAGCGACAGCGGATTTACTCAATGGTGTTGTCTTATCCATTGATTCAGGTATTGCTAAATATATTGGTTTATTAAGTCTTGATTCTTATTTTAAGCGTTTATTTATGCCCTATGATGATTTCGAACATCGTGGTATGGCGTTTAATAGTATTATTGGTGCTTATGGTTTAGCAAATGGTTTAGCAACCAGTAACCCTTCTGTGATTATCGATACACCGAGCTTTGCCCTGGTAGTGACAGGAGATGTCAATTTAACAAATAAGCAGTTGAATCAGCGCATCAAATATCAACCGCACTTCTCTGGTACAACAGCAGCAGTAGCAGGTGCCATTGGCGGACCAATTGCTGCCTTCGCTACCTATCTAGGTAGTAAGCTTCTGGGAAATACCGTATTTAAAAATATTGGCTTAGTGAGTTTTGATGTGACAGGCAGTTGGGATAAACCAATACTTAAACAAGTTCAATAATCACCCCATAAGGCTTGTAAAATCGAGATAATTGCCAATGGTGCAGTTTCTGTGCGTAGTATTCTTTTGCCCAATTGTATACTATGGCAGTTTTTACTTAGTGCAAGCTGTTTCTCATCATCACTAAAACCACCCTCAGGACCAATAAAAATTGCAAAGCGTTTAGCACTTGATGAATATTGATGTAAGCTACCAATAGATTTACTACTATGAGGTGATAGGAATAACTTAATATCAGCATCTATTGTTAGTGCGTCAGCTAAGGTCCTGGGCGTATTGATTTTAGGGATAAAGACGCGAGCAGATTGTTCACTAGCACTTATAGCAATTTTTTGCCAATGTTCAAGCTTATGCGCTATGCGATCTTGATTGAGCTTGTAATCAACACGCTCAGTGAGCATTGGCGTAAGCTCATTTGTGCCAAGCTCCGTTGCTTTTTGAATAACTGTTTCTAACTTGTCACCTTTGGAAAGCGCTTGAAAAAGGTGGATATAAATAGGGGATTCATTATGTTTTTCAGTCGTAGATAATACTTGAAGGATGGCTTTTTTAGGATCCGCATCAATGATTTCACCAAGGTATTCACAGCCATCGCTATCGTTAAATAGTATCACTTGGTGACTGTTTTTATGTCTAAGTACGCGAATAAGATAATGACTTATTTCAGCAGAAAGCGTAATCATATGTGATTGCTTGGAAATATCAGGGTAAAAAACACGAGAGATTCTCATATCATAACTCGCTTAGATTTAAGATGAAAAGTGAATCACAATAATGGCGATACCGGCAACAAAGGAGATAAGCCACAATAATGAGAATTGACTAATTTTATAATGAAAAACATGTCCTGATGTATGAAGCTTATAGGCGATAACGGCTGGCATCATTAACAATAATACAGCAATGCACACGCCAACATAACCAATAGCACTGATAAACAAATTAGGGTCAAGCAAATTAACTAACAACGGAATAATAAAAGTTAAGATAATTGCGATAAGCGTCTTAAACTGAGCGGGTAGGCGATTTAAACGATAGCTATCGACATTAAAGTGATAAAGTGCCAAGCTTACACCTAAATATGAGGTCATCACTGAGATATCGGTAAAGACATTCATGCTGATATTAGCCGTTCTAGTTGTGATTTTTTCTTTTAATGCATGCAAGATATTACCCACATTTGCCTGATCGATAGTCATGTGATCAAAGATAGAGCGCATAAAGCTGATTGGTCCATGTAAAGGCAATACCCCAAGCACAGCAATTAACCATAGGAAATACAGTATTAGTGGGATTACACTACCGATCAAAATGACGCGAAATAATGCCTTGGCATCTTGATTAAGGTAATCACTTAAAGTCGGCACAATAATATGTGAGGTAAAAGAAGTGATAATGATTGGGATTGCAATCAGTAGCGTTGGTGCTAAATCAACAGGTGACACAGCTAAATTGCTAAAGTCTACAAAGTGCAAAAAAATCAAACATACAAGTACTAGAAAAATAAGTTTAGCTAAGAGAAGTATACGATTGATAATGTCCACAGCAGAGGTCCCAACGACAACAATGGCACCAAAGACAACGACGAATATCAATGACCATGCGCCTGAGGAAATGCTAGGGAGCAATGCATTAAATGCTGAAGCAGCACCTGAGATATAGGCAACACTAATGCAGTACATCAGAAGTAAAAAAGAAATCCATGTGATCACAACGCCAGACAAGCCTAGAGTGCGTTTAGCAATAGAGGCAAAGCTTGCTCCTTTGGGCATCGACAGAGATATATCGGCAATTAAAAGTGCAGTATAGGTCATAATACACCATGCGATAAGCATTATAATACTACTGATAAAAAAACCGAGTTTTGCAGTGATAATGGGTAATGCTAAGATACCAGCACCTATCTCGGTACCAGTGACAATCATCATACAGCCAAGATGTTTTGCCAATGAGTTATGTGCCATGTAAGAGTTTCCAGAAAGTGATAAATTTAGATCATTAAAACGTTACAGTACCTGATTCTATCGTTGCATAAAAGTGAAAATATTAGAATAATTTACCACCCTTGCCACCAGGAGGCATCATGCCTTGCATATTCTTCATTTGTTTCATTTGGCGCATAGCACCCATCATTTTGCCCATGCCACCTTTACCGCTGATTTTTTTCATCATCTTTTGCATTTGCATGAACTGCTTTAATAGGCGATTAATATCTTGCACTTGTGTGCCGGAACCTTTAGCAATACGCAGTTTACGTGATGATTTAATAAACTCAGGTTTACGACGCTCAAGAGGTGTCATTGAATTAATAATCGCTTCCATTTGCACAAACATTTTGTCATTAACTTTATCTTGAAGATTGGTGGACATATTGCCCATGCCTGGCAGTTTATCAAGCATTGAACCCACACCGCCCATTTTCTTCATTTGCTGCAATTGGCTTTTGAAATCCTCTAAGGTGAATGATTTACCTTTTTTAAGTTTCGCTGCAAGTTCTTTGGCTTCTTTTTGATCGACTTTGTGTTCAACTTCTTCGATTAAAGACAGAACATCACCCATGCCTAAGATGCGTGAAGCAATACGATCTGGGTGAAACGGTTCTAAAGCATCGGTTTTCTCACCTATCCCAATAAACTTAATCGGCTTGCCCGTAATCTCACGAATGGAAAGAGCAGCTCCCCCTCGTGCATCCCCGTCAGCTTTGGTCAGAACAACACCTGTTAATGGTAAAGCATCATTAAATGCTTTAGCTGTATTTGCTGCATCTTGGCCGGTCATGCTATCTACTACAAAGAGCGTCTCTGTTGGTTTCATGGCATGATGTAAGGCTTTGACCTCATCCATCATTTCAGCATCAATATGTAGGCGTCCAGCAGTATCAAGAATTAAAACATCACATACTTGTTGCTTGGCAAGTTGTAATGCGCGGTGCGCAATATCGGTAGGTTTCTCATCAGCTGTCGATGGACAAAAGTTGATGTCTAAAGACTCCGCCAATGTTTGTAGTTGTTTAATGGCAGCTGGACGGTAGACGTCGGCACTGACTACCATGACCTTTTTGTTTTGGCGTTCTTTCAAGAATTTTGCAAGTTTGGCAGTGGTCGTTGTTTTACCAGAGCCTTGTAAGCCTGCCATTAAGATAACAACAGGCGGTTGAGCACTTAAGTTAAGCGTTTCGTTTTTCTCACCCAGTGTACGTTCAAGCTCTTTCTTAACCATCGCAATGAAAGTTTGACCAGGGGTTAAACTCGTGCGGATTTTCTCCCCTAATGCCTCTTCTTGAATACGGCTAATAAATTCTTTAACGACAGAGAGAGCAACATCAGCCTCAAGTAATGCCATACGCACATCGCGTAAGGCGCTTTTAATATTGTCTTCAGTTAAGCGACCTTGACCTTTGAGTTTGTCAAGTGAGCCGCCTAAGCGCTCGGATAAACTTTTAAACATATGTTTTTCCTGATTATTATGATTTAAGCATTTTTTTGTAATGCATGTCGATAAATGAGTTTCATGGCTTCAATGTTACCATAATTGGCTGCCTTGTTAAGCCAGATAAAGGCTTGATGCAAGTCGGTTTTTGTATAATATGGTTGGTCTTTGCCAATATATGATCGACCCAATAAAAACATAGCTTCTATATTGCCTAATTTGGCGGAGTCAATTAGATAACCATGCGCTTTTTGCGGTTGATTTTTAGACTTATAAATCATCGCTAAGGCACGATATGTATTGGCGCGATAGTCACGAGGTTGCGCTAGGTTTTTCTTATCAAGGAATTTATCAAAATATTTGATCGCCGTATCATAATTAGGCTTAACCGCAATTCCATAGGTATAATAAATACCTAGAAAGTAAGGAGAAGTCGGGCAGCCGTTATTATAGAGTTTAGTAAATGCAGTTAATGATTGACTATATTGACCATGTTTAAACAATGCATATGCATCGTTATAGGCTTTGGAGAGACAAGCGTTTGCTGTTTGGATGCTTAAACTTGCCAATAAAATACCACCAATAAAAAATGCTTTAAGTTTAAAGTGCGTCATAATCCATCCTTACATTTTAAATTTGCCACCACCAAAAGGAAGTGGCTTTTGTATTTAGGCTTTTGTGATATAGCCTTGAGCGTTAACATCAATGGCAGGAGAGTATTCCATATATGCCGGCTTGCGTGCTGATTTACGCGAACGCGGTTTTCTTTCTTGTTTGGTTTTGTTTTCACTATCATTTGCATCCACTGTTTCGATATCGCTATCACCATCGACAGTATCATCATTGGTTTGCAGTATGGTTTCACCAACGATAATACCAATATCTTCGGCTTCAGTCATTGATTCTTTTTCGCGTTTTGCAAGCTCTTTTTGCTTATACTTTTCTTCTTTGGCAATTTCAGCAGCTAATGCCTGTGTATCAACTACTTCAAAGTTTAAGTATTTGACTTTGCGCGTCTGTGAAGCATTTGTTTCTACTTGAACAGCTTGGTCACTTGTGAGTGTCGTGACTTCAGCTAACACTTCTTTGACCATGACTGAAATTTTTTCTTCAGGTGTGGTTGAAATCGTCTTCATAATCGCTTTTTCTTTTGCGGCTTTTTGTGCTTCAGGCGAATCTTTCTTTAAAGCAGCAATATCGACTATCTCTTCGCTTTGGTGAACTTGTAGACGTTGATTGTTGCGATTGTTGCCGCGACCACCCTTATTATTTCTATCGCGATCATTTTTATTGCCACGATCGTTACGATTGTCATTGTTTTGACGTGTACCAGAGGACTTATTGCGATCATCATTTTGCTGTTGGTTGTGTGGTTTATTCTCATTCTGATTTTTATTATTGTTGCGGTTATCACGACGGTTATTATCGCGATCATTCGTGCGCCCATCACGTGATTGAGACTTACCGCGGTGATCCTTGCGTTCATTGTTTTTGTTGGCAAACTTTTCCTGTTGCCCTTTTTTAGCTTGTGATGAAGATGTATGTGATTGTTTTTGATCACGTGAATCACGCTCAGTACTACCTTCTTTATCACTGAAGAAAAAGGCACTTACTTTTGACCAGAAACCCTTAGTTTCAACCTTGCTATGCTTGGTTTCTTTAGTGGGCTCTTTGCTCGCTTGAGATTTATCTTCAGGCTTTTTAGTGTCATTGTTGTTGGCTGGTTGGTTGTAATCTGCAGACTTAAGTGCTGGTTGCTTTGATTTATCTTGTTTTGGTGCTTTATAAAGCGCAACATCTTTTTTATCTTCAATTAAGTCATAGCTTGGGCGACTTGCCGTATAAGCGTCACCCCAGATGCGTTGCACGCTATAGTGTGGAGACTGTAAATTGGCATTCGGAATTAACGTGACCTTTGTGCTTGTACCTTCTTCAATCTGTGCCAATTCGTCACGCTTTTCATTAAGGAGAAATGTTGCCACATCAATCGGTAATTGCACACGCAGCTCATTGGTTTTTTCGCGCAACGCCTCAGCATGAACATTACGCAAAATTGATAAGGCTAATGATGGAATTGAACGAATAAAGCCGTGTCCTGCGCAACGTGGGCATGAATGCATTACCGACTCACCTAGCGATGCCTGTAAGCGTTGACGTGAGATTTCAACTAAGCCAAACTTAGAGATACGCGTCATCTGGATACGTGCGCGATCGTGGAATAGGGCATCAACCAGCTTTTGTTCAACTGCTTTTTGATTAGGAAAAAATGCCATATCAATAAAGTCAACAACGATTAACCCCCCAAGATCACGTAAACGTAGCTGTCTTGCAATTTCTTCAGCGGCTTCTAAGTTTGTCGCAAAAGCAGTTTCTTCGATATTATCCCCCTTTGTCGAACGGGCTGAGTTAATATCAATTGCAGTCAATGCTTCAGTGGTATCAATAACGATTGAACCACCTGATGGCAATTGCACTTCACGCTTAAAAGCACTCTCAATTTGTTTTTCAATTTGAAAGGTGTTAAATAAGGGGAGTTCTTTTTTATAAAGTTGTAAGCGTTCAATAAAATGCGGGCGCAACATACTTAATTGACGCTTAAGGTCTTCGTAAGATTCTTCATCATCGATAATGATTTCTTTAATATCTTCTTTTAAATGATCACGAATCGCACGGATGGTGATATCACTTTCTTTGTGAATAAGAAATGGTGCTTTACGCTGATAAGAAACGCGCTTAATAGCATCCCAGAGGTTAGTTAAGGTATCAAGATCAGCCTGAATCTCATCAGCTGAGCGATCAACACCTGCTGTGCGGATAATAACCCCCATATTTGTAGGGATTGTCAAAGAGTCAAATAATGCTTTAAGCTTTTGACGTTCATCCCCTTCAATGCGACGAGAAATGCCACCTGCACTTGGGTTGTTTGGCATGAGCACCATATAGCATCCAGCTAGTGTGATAAATGTTGTTAGCGCTGCACCTTTTGATCCACGCTCTTCTTTAGCGATTTGCACAATTAGTTCTTGTCCGACATCAAGCAATTCGTTTAAAGGCGTATCTTGGTCTTTAGTTGTTTTCTTGAAGTACTCAGGTGAGATCTCTTTAAACGGCAAAAAGCCATTTTTATCCTCGCCATAATTCACAAAAACAGCGTTTAAACTTGGTTCAATGCGTGAAATTTTAGCTTTGTAAATGTTGGCTTTTTTTTGTTCTCTGTCAACACTCTCGATGTCTAAATCCATCAGTTGTACATTGTCGACGATAGCAATACGCGTCTCTTCGGCTTGGCGCGCATTGATTAACATTTTTTTCATATATTGTTATCCTTTTAAATACAGGTTGTTTAAAAGGTATAAAGGTTGAGGTTAAGTGTGTAGATGATCTGTTTACATGAAATAAAGCGCATGCCTGACTAGTTAAAGCCCAATAAAAGCATGCTGTTATTGTTATTATTGTTATAAAAACAATCATCTTTTTTGTGATTCCTATAGTTTTCCAATCTCACGTTTGCGCTTAATTATAGCTAACAACGTAAGTATTCTGCTATGGTCACTTATGTTGTTATCATAAGTGCTTACACAAATTAAGGACACTTAAACCCTGTCCTAATACCTTTGTGTGATTTAACGTTTAATGTGTGCAATTCTTGTGAGATCATTCTCAAAGACTGCTTGCAGTTGTCTTAAACAGCTGCGTTTATTAATCATCTAAATCTGTTTTTCGCATGATTCATGCTTCTTTTAAAAAACACATAGTATAGACCAATAGGTCAGCAGACTATGTGTGGTTGGATTTCAAAGCATCATGTAGATGAATGAGTCATCGGCGAATTGCGCTAATGCAATTGACTTTCCCCAGTCGATGTACAATCGTCAAAATCCATGTCAAATCGTGGTTTGTTGTTGCGCTATAAAACTATTGAGCAAAAACAGCGGTATTCTAACAAAAGCCTACTGTGAATGAAAGTTAAATTGTTGAATGCTTGTAATAATGTTAAAGACTTTCTATGCTAATGCTTAGAAAACAGCAAAATTCAATCTCTTAAGGACGAAGATGAAGAAAGTGCATTACCCAAAGGATGTATTGCGTTCAACGGTTTATGGTGGCATTGTTGGGGTCTTAGTAGGCGGGGTTGGTGCGCTTTTCCAATTATTTATCCATTGGATTCTAGCAGGGCAGCAAGCGGCTTTTCTTGCATTACAAGATAACCTTTTCATGTTGTGTGTGTTTAGTATGGTTTTCTCAAGTGGTTTTGTAATTTTGTCGTTAATCATTGTCAGGCGATTAGTACCCGAGGCTTCAGGCAGCGGCGTACCAGAGATTGAAGGAACATTAGAAGGCGTACGCAAGCTTAGGTGGTGGCGGGTATTACCAGCTAAGTTTATTGGTGGAGTCATGTCTTTATCCAGTGGTCTTGTGCTGGGGCGTGAGGGACCTACAATTCAAATGGGTGGTGCAATTGGCCAGTTAGTTAAAAGTATTTTTAGATTGAATAATGATTATGCACATGTGCTTATTGCAGCAGGTGCCGGAGCTGGTCTTGCAACAGCATTTAATGCACCTTTGGCTGGGATTTTATTTGTGATTGAAGAGATGCGTCAGCAATTTAAATATAGTTTTCAATCATTACAAACGGTAATTGTTGCTTGTGTTGTTGCTGATATTTTGCTTGAAGCATTGTTGCAATCAGTAGGTTATAATATTCGCCAGATGATGGATATCGATATGACCGCATACGGTGCACCACCTTTAGCAAGTCTATGGCTTTTTATCGTTTTTGGTGCAATTTTTGGCGCATTGGGCGTGATATTTAATAAGTATTTGGTATGCTCACTGAACTTTTTTACCAAACGCTCGGGGTTCCATTTTTGGAAATGGATCGTGATCATTGGCGCGGCAACGGGTTTGCTCATTGTTTTTTTCCCACATGTTGTCGGTGGAGGTTATAAGGTCATGCCTGATGTATTGCATGGTGAGATAGCCTTATCGGCGTTAATTACTTTATTTATTTTGCGCTTTGTAACTACTTTGGTCAGTTACGGTACGGGAGTTCCTGGTGGAATATTTGCTCCCATGTTGGCATTGGGAACGATTTTTGGTATGTTTTTTGGCATTATCACACATGCACTTTTCCCAGCACTTATAACCAATCCACAAGTTTTTGCCGTAGCTGGCATGAGTGCACTTTTTACCGCAACAGTCAGTGCACCATTGACAGGAATTGTGCTTGTTGTGGAAATGACGATGAATTATGCATTGATCTTGCCACTTATTGTCACTTGTTTTAGTGCAACGATTACTGCAATTTTTATGGGAGGAAGTCCCATTTACAGTACGCTGTTGAGTCGAACTTTAGTATTAGCAAAACGCAAAACACTTTATCTGTCGTTTAAAAGGAGAAAAAAGAAGGATGGAAAAACATCCTATATTGTGAGTCGTGTTGAGCCGCACCCTGAGCGAAGTCGAAGGGGTGGGTAAAAAATGGCTTTGACTAACGCTCAGACAACGTTTTTAAGTTTAAAGTTATTGGGAATGGAGAGTTGGCTATAATTGCGTGCGTCTATCGTTTAAAAAGAACAAACAAAGAAGTTTGTAGGGGCGTATTGCATACGTCTATAAAGATATACTATTATGCAAACATGAATTGATGCCTACCCATCGTATCATTTTGCGGTGTTCGGTGCCGAAGAAGTTTTTGATGGGTATATACGCTATAGGAGATAGGATGCGTTTGTTGGGATACATAATCTTAGTGATTATATTTATTTTGGTTGCGGCACTAGCGGTATTAAATGCACAGCAAGTGGCTTTTAATTATCTCATTGGTACATTTCATTTGCCTTTGATATTGTTGTTACTGATGGTGTTTGTTTTGGGACTGGTGATCGGCATGATTTTAATGTTATTTTCACGTAAAAGAAAATCAGGTGATAAGGCTAACAAGGCATGATCGTACTTGGTATTGAAACATCATGTGATGAAACTGGCATTGCCATTTATGATGGCGCGAAACACAGGCTTCTTGCCAATGCACTGTTTAGTCAAATTGATTTGCATGCACAGTATGGTGGTGTGGTGCCTGAGCTTGCATCACGCGATCATGTGGCGAAATTAATTCCACTGACTAAGGAAGCATTAGCGCATGCGGGATTGGCACTTGAGAATATTGACGCGATTGCGTATACGGCAATGCCAGGGCTGGTTGGCGCATTGATGGTGGGTGCAACTTTTGCTAAAACATTAAGCTATATGCTCGATATTCCCGCGATTGCGATTCATCACTTAGAAGGGCATTTATTAGCACCTCTATTAAGTGAAGATGCTAAACCTGAATATCCTTATGTGGCACTTCTAGTTTCAGGTGGGCATACACAATTAATTGCGGTTAAAAGCTTTGGCCAGTACGAGTTATTAGGGGAGTCAATTGATGATGCAGCAGGCGAAGCCTTTGATAAAACAGCTAAGTTGTTGGGGTTGCCTTACCCTGGTGGACCGCACTTAGCAGAGCTTGCTGAAAAAGGGCGAGCAGGTGCATTTACTTTCCCACGTCCGATGTGTGATCGTCCTGGGTTTGATTTTAGCTTTAGTGGTTTAAAAACAGCTGTTCTTAATACTTGGCAGGCGCAGGATGATCAAAGTGAGCAAACGAAAGCCGACATTGCTTATGCGTTTCAAGAGGCATTGATTGATACGATTGTGATTAAATGTAAGCGTGTATTAAAACATACAAGGATGAAGAATTTAGTGGTGTCAGGTGGTGTTAGTGCTAATAAAAGTTTGCGATTAGCACTTGATGGACTTGGGCTTGAAAATCGTTGGCAGGTTTATTATCCGCCTTTGGCATACTGCACTGACAATGGGGCGATGATTGCTATAGCTGGTGCTTATCGTTTAGCAAATGGCTTTGTTGATAGTGATATGGTGATTAACGTTAAGCCAAGAGCACCTTTAAACCTTTAAAGGTGCTTTATAAGTTTATTAGAATTTTAGTTGAGTTTTAATACCCCTCACCCGCGCAGTATAAGCTGCACGACCTCTCCCGCAAGAGGCGAGGTGATGTATACCGTCCATGCCGTACCGATTGTTCAAAATGGCTGAGAATTGTGGGTAATCAGGAAATGATTTGCAAGCGGGATAGATGGAACAACTTGTTTTTCCATTATTACTGAGCTAATGCCTCTTTGACTTCATCTGGAACAAAGGGGCGACCTCCAGCAGCGGGGATGCAGGTGGCAATAAAGTTTGCTTCAGCACAGACTTTGCCATTGCAAAGCATTTTCTGATAAAAACCAAATTTGATGTTGCTGATGGGTGTAAGCTCGCAGGTGACTTCAACTTGATCACCTTTCTTAAGTGAGTTTTTAAACTTTAACTCATAAGAAGCCAATACATATAGTTTGCCCTCATCAGCTGCCTTGACGATATCTATATCAAAGACGTCACGCATAAAGTCATGGCGTACTTTCTCCATGTAATATGGGTAATATAACCCATCAAGAATCCCTTGAAAATCGATATGTTCATCCTTGATGCTAAGTGTTTGGCTATACATTTATCTTCTCCTATTTACTTAAGTTGACGCCGTATTAAAACATGCTGTGTTTATTTACGTCTATAGAAAAGTATAAAACTATCTTAGAAAACTAGTTGTCAGTTTACATGGGGATGATAAGATGAAGCTTCGCTAATTTTTGATGCAAAAATATGTTGGAAAATCATACACCATATACGGTTTCAAGGATGAAAAAACTTGGGGGTATTTTACTGATTGCTGGTACATCGATTGGTGCAGGAATGCTGGGTATTCCCTATGCCGTTGCTGCGGTTGGATTTAAAACGGCATTGATTTTATTATTTATCACTTGGGTTATTATGCTGGCAACGGCATTGTTAATTGTTGAGGTCAATGTGCGCCAGCCATTAACGGCAGACTTAAATACCATGGCATTTGCCACCTTGGGAAGATTTGGGCAAACTATCAATTGGTTGGCTTATCTATTGCTGCTGTATGCATTGACAACGGCGTATATTGCCATGGGTGGTGGTTTGCTTGATCAATATATACTTGGCGTAAATAATTCAGGTGGTTATGGGGCATTGCTATTTACCGTGATATTGGGTGCAGTTATTTATTTTGGTACATCGGCAGTAGATCAATTAAATAAACTATTTTTCACACTCAAAGCACTTTGCTTTATTGGGATTATTGCAGTTGTTGTACCCTATGTGCAAACCAGTTTATTGAGTGCACAAAGCATGGGAATTGGCTATGCTTGGTATGCTTTTCCCATTTTAATCACCTCTTTTGGATTCCATATTGTGATTCCAACGATTCGTAATTATTTTAAAAACGATCGCGAGTTAAAGCGGATTGTCGTCGTTGGTGCGAGTGTGCCATTTGTCGTCTATGTGGTATGGGTTGTTGTCACTCTTGGTGTTGTTCCTGTTTTGGGTGAATATGGTTTTAAATATCTAATGACGCATGGCGTCGACTTAGGTAAGGCGTACCATCACTTATTAAATGTGCATGCAGCCAGTGGCTTTATTGTCGGATTTTCTAATATTGCAGTAACAACCTCATTTCTTGGTGTGACGTTGGCACTTTTTCATTTTAATCAAGATACCTATCGCTTAAAAAAGTCAACCAAAGCAAGGCTGTTAAATTTTGTGATTACGTACATCCCACCACTGATATTTGCCGTTTTCTTTGTCAATGGTTTCTTAGCAGCATTAGGATATGCCAGTATTTTTGTGTGTATTTTGTTGATTATTTTGCCAGCATGTATGGCATGGTCACTTAGAAATAGTGAAGGGCGTAATACCTTGTTAAGTAAAACCTATTTGTCCTTATTGGTTCTGTTAGGAATGTTTATTATTTTGCTACAAATATTAAGTAGTATTGGTCTTTTAGCAGTATTGGCATGATTTTTCTTGAGCTTAAGCATATTTTTAGTCATAATTCAGCCGTTTTCGTTTACCTTTAAAGTGATTTTCTGCTAAAACTAAATTGTGTGCATTATAAAATGATGCGATTGGGCTAGCTTTCATTCCCTATTAGCTGTTAGGTTGAAGAATGGTTCTAGGAGGTAAGTTCTGAGATTTTAGCAGAGGTGAAATAGTAATAATGAAGAAATAAATTACGCTATTTCTTACCTCCCCCTTGCAGGAGAGGTCGCATAACATAAGTTGCGCGTGAGGATAATTACCTTATTCTTCATGTGTTGCATAGCGTTTGAAGTGAATAAAATAAATTAAAATACTTAAGAAAATAAAAATATAAAATATCTTAATTAAGGGAATTCATGTCGGAAGATAATCAGATAACTTATGATGAGCTCGCTGCAGTTGCAGAGCGTTTAAGCCATGAAGGACGCAAAGTTACACTTGAGTATGTGCGTCGCGAGTTAGGGAAGGGTACACATGCGCAGATTGCAGTACTTCTTGGTAAGTGGCAAAAAGAAAATGCGCAGTTAGTCCATGAAAATAAAAATGTAAACCCTCGCTTCTCACAGTCAAAGTCTGATGATACAAGAATGAAGTCAGGTGCTACTTCGTTGCGTAGACCTGATATGGGTGGTTTCAAATCTAAGAAACCTGCGCGTTATCAGCAACAATCAGCCCATAGCCAAAGTGAATCAAGAAGAGCATATTCAAGAACGCAGTTTATTGGTAATGGTAATTCAGATGAGTCTTATGAGGCTATAGCCCCTCGTGAATCATTAACACCAGAGCGGTTAAAGTCAGAACCCGCTATTATCCAGAAGCTTTTTCAGGCATTGGCGATTATTAGAAGTACACGATTATTAGCGCAAGAGCATTACCAAACAGCACAAAATGAATTACTTAATACGCGTATGGCGTGTGACCAAGAGGTAAGAGAGTTCCAAAAGACTGCCAATGAACAATTGTTGGCATTGCAAACCGAATTTAGTCGTTTAAAAACGACTTATGACCAAGAGGTTATTGCTATTCGCCGTCAGCTAAGTATATAATTGCATCCGCTAAGTCGATCAGGCAGTCGCGTCTTACCACTTTTTGTAATTTAGGGTTTAGAATAGTTAAAGATAGAAATATAAGTCGCACCACCTATTACCTCTTCACTTGAGGGAGAGGCAGTGCGGCTTAGGCTGCGTGGATGAGGGATGGTTGCAACACAACTTATTTTTATTAGTTGCTAGGTTAAAGTACAAAGTTGCAAAAAATGGTAGGACGAGGAAAGTCCGGGCTTCATAGAGCAAGATGCCAGGTAACGCCTGGGAAGCGTAAGCTTACGGAAAGTGCAACAGAGAATAGACCGCCTGTGTTTTTAATATGGGTAAGGGTGAAACGGTGTGGTAAGAGCACACCGCGCTTTTGGTAACAAAAGTGGCATGGTAAACCCCATCTGAAGCAAAGCCAAATAGGATTGTCATAGTGTGGCTCGCACTGCAATCGGGTAGGCTGCTTGAGCATTATGGTGACATAATGCCTAGATAAATGGCTGTCCAAGACAGAACCCGGCTTATCGATTGACTTAGTATTCTTACTCACTGCAAAATGATGTACGATGGGCATAAACGGTAGAAATTTATTATTTCTCATACTTTCACTAGGGTTTTTTATCGTTTTTCGTTATCCTTAAAAATGCTTTTGTTGATAGTAAGCGCTTGAAGCGCAGGTGTGGACTTTAGTTTTGTTTTAAAGATTTTGGATAATAGCAATGGTTAAAGTAACGGATAAATATGCCTTAACTGATGAGGGGTTAATTGATTTTCAAAAGTGGCTACCGTTATTGGAAGCTTTTTATCCAAAACAACGTTTAGCAACGATTGCTGGTGCGATTGATATTTTAGCGCAATATGGTATTGATGAGCCTTCAGTGCATGGCGGGAGTTGCTTTGGTTATGGCGTTGAAATGGCAGCTGTCCTTTTTGATTTGCAGGCAGATGAGGAATCTGTCGCAGCGGCATTATTATTTGAGTTGCATTACAATCAAAAAATAGCGCCAGAGCGAGTACTTCAATCATGTGGCGAAGCGGTTTTAAAAATTCTCGATGGTGCCACTGCAATGTCGGCGGTCAGAGCACTGCAAAATGCCAAACCCAATCAAGCACAAATTGATACCTTTCGCAAAATGCTATTAACGATTGTTGAAGATGTGCGTATCGTATTGGTCAAGTTGGCGGATCGTGTGTGCACTATGCGCGCGGTTAAAAATTGGACGGAGAGTTATAAACAGACAATTGCCAAGGAAATCCTTGAAATATATGCCCCATTGGCAAATCGCTTGGGATTGTCAAAGATAAAATGGGAGCTTGAAGATCGTGCTTTTGCCTGTCTTTACCCTGTTGAATATAAGAAAATTGCCAGAGGGTTGAAAAAGAAGCGTTTGCAGCGTGAAGTTTATATTCATGATGCGATGGAGATGCTTAGTATTGAGCTCAAAAAAGAAGGTATTCACTTTGAGCTCTCTGGTCGGGTGAAACATATCTATAGTATATGGCGTAAACTACGAAAAAAAGAGCGTAGCTTAGATGAGCTATATGATATTCGGGCGATGCGTATATTAGTTGATTCAGTAGATGAATGTTATCGTGCTTTGAGTATTGTTAATCAGTTGTGGGAGCCCATTGCCAGTGAATTTGCTGATTATATTGCAACACCTAAGCCCAATGGTTATCGCTCGGTGCATACCGTTGTTTATGGGCCTGAACATTTAACGCTAGAGATTCAGATTAGAACACATCAAATGCATAATGAATCTGAGTTGGGTGTGGCAGCTCACTGGCGCTATAAAGAAGGTGTGAAGCATGACCCCAGTTATGAAGCGCGTGTTAATTGGTTGCGTTCACTGCTTGACTGGGAGAGTGAGCTCGCTGACGAGCTAAAAAGTGATGAGCTGAAAAAAGAGCTTGCTGGGAATCGTGTTTATGTATTTACCCCCAATGGTGATGTGATTGATTTGGAGTTAGGGTCCACTGTGCTTGATTTTGCCTATATGGTACATACGATGGTTGGGCATCGTACAAAAGGTGCCAAAATCAATGGTAAAATTGTGCCTTTGACAACTAAGCTAACCACAGGTGACAAAGTTGAAATCCTCACGCATAAAGAACCTAGTCCAAGTCTTGATTGGGCAAATGCCGGTAGCGGCTTTATCCACTCAGCGAAAATTCGTGCGCGTGTTGCGCGTTGGTTTAAGCAAATAAACAAAGAGCAAAATGCGATTTTAGGGCGCGATCGCCTATTAGATGAATTAAAACAACATCGATTAAAGTCAATTGATTATGCTGAAGTTGCCACACATTTTAATATGGCAGACGAGGAAACACTGTATGCCAGTATTGAAACAGGCTCATTACGTTTTAATCAGGTGGTGAATTATATTGTTGAGCATTATAAGCTTATTGAAAAGCCACCTATCGAAGAAGTGGCAGTTAAGAGTGTTAATGTAGGGCAAAGCTTAAAAGATAATGCACGCAAAACAGATTTGACTATTTATGGTGTCGATAATCTACTATCACATATGGCAGGATGCTGTAAACCGGTGCAAGGTGATGATATTGTCGGCTATTTGACGCATGGCCGAGGGGTAACGGTGCATAGAGCGGTTTGCCCTAACTTCTTGCGTTTAAGCTTAAGCTCATCTGAGCGGGTGCTTGATGTGCAATGGGGGAAAAAGGACTTAAGGCGTTATCAGGTTGATTTGCTCTTGATTTGTAGTGATGTCGAAAAGGCGGTACACGAAGTCACCAGTATTTTAACGATTGAAAAAATCACAATTGCCGCATTGCAACCTTCATACTCAGATAAGCATAAAACGATTAAACTAAGTTTGATTTTAACGGATATGCAAACTTTAGATACATTAGCCAAGAAGATGAGTTCAACAGCTTATGTTGAGAATGTCACGCGTGTGATCGCGTAATTTTGTTATTTAAGTACGTATGCAAATATTATCAGGTATTTTTTGGATTCTCGGATCAAGTCCGAGAATGACCACAAATCGTCATATTCGGGCTCGACCCGAATACCCATTGTTACCAAAAAACTATTGTTTAGGTACTTACTTCAGCGCATCAAGATATTTTTCAGCATCTAGCGCTGCCATGCACCCCGTGCCAGCTGAAGTAACGGCTTGTTTATAAACATGGTCCATAACGTCACCGGCAGCATAAACGCCTTCGATAGATGTTTGTGTGGCATTACCGGCAAGGCCAGAATTTACAGTGATATAGCCATTTTCCATTTTAAGTTGGCCATTGAAAATTTGGGTGTTTGGCGTGTGCCCAATGGCGATAAATACGCCATCAACCGCAAGCTCTTTTGTGCTGTTTGATTTGACATCTTTGATACGCACACCAGTAACACCAGCGTTATTGCCTAAGACCTCATCAAGGGTGTGAAACCACTCAAAACGAATATTACCGTCTTTAGACTTTTTCATAATTTGATCAATCAATATTTTTTCAGCTCTTAGCTCATCACGGCGATGAATCAATGTGACGGTTTTGGCAATGTTGGATAGATAAAGCGCTTCCTCGACTGCTGTATTGCCACCTCCAATAACCACAACATCTTTGCCACGATAGAAAAAGCCATCACACGTCGCACATGCAGAAACACCTTTACCCATAAAGGCCTCTTCAGAGGGAAGCCCCAAGTATTTGGCACTCGCTCCTGTGGCAATAATCAATGCATCACAGGTATATTGATCATTATCACCAATGAGTGTAAAAGGGCGATTATTAAGATCTACTTGATTAATGTGATCATAAGTCATCTGGGTATTAAAGCGCTCGGCTTGAGCTTGCAGTTTTTGCATAAGCTCAGGGCCTTGAATACCATTTTCCTCCCCTGGCCAATTATCAACATCGGTTGTTGTAGTAAGTTGACCACCTGGTTGCATGCCAGTGATTATCACTGGATTTAAATTAGCGCGCGCGGCATAAATAGCTGCCGTATAGCCTGCTGGTCCTGATCCTAAAATAATAAGTTTATGATGATTGTGTGCCATTTTTTCACTCCATAATGTCAAATAATCAAACGACAACATGGTAAATGGAAAGTGCGCTAGAAGCTATGCAGATTTGAAATTAGTTGATGTTGGGAAGGTGATAGCATTCGTATGATGACTGTATTAAAATGGTTTGCAAGCGATATAAAATTAATAGGATGTCGAGGATGAACGAAATTCAAGCAGCTTTAGCGGCGTTAGAGCCAAAAGGTGATTTTTATACACAAAGAATGGTTAATGGTAGTTATTTGCAGATTAATGTCAATAAAATAGGGCGTTTAGTATATCCACTGACAACTGAGGATATTGAGTCACTTATTGCGTTAGCAGAACCTGCTAAATATGGATTGAAAGAGCAAACAATTCTTGATGAATCTGTTCGTAAAGTATGGGAAATAAAACCAACTAAATTTAAAATTCTCAAAACGTTATGGCGTAAAGGGTTTGAACCATTGCTTGATGGGATAAGGGGCGATTTGGGGCTGCCGGATGAAACACGTTTAAGTGTTGATTTGCATAATATGTTGGTGTATGAAGCAGGTTGCTTCTTTAAGCCGCATCAAGATAGTGAAAAAGTTGACAATATGGTAGCAACAATGGTTGTTGTGCTGCCAACAAAACATAGCGGTGGCGAGCTTGTTGTCGAGCACAATGGTCGCAGCTATACGTTTGATTCAGCCAAAGAAAGTGAGCTTGTTCAAGCCTTTTCTTTTTATGCAGATTGCCGCCATGAAGTAAAGCCATTAAAGAGCGGCTATCGAGTTGTGTTAACATTTAATTTGATTTTAGAGAATTATAAAGGTCAAATAAATAGTTTAACTGAGCGCGACTTTGATAAGCGTGTTGATCAAGCAATTGCGCATTATTTCTCAACAAGGGATTGGCTGCCAAGCTGGCGGCGAAATGAAGATGAGCCTTTGAAATTCGTCTATTTATTGGATCATGAATATACCAAAAGTGGATTGAGCTGGCAGCATTTGAAAAATGCCGATCGAATGCGTGTAGAAGCTTTATTAAAAGCTGCCGACAAGCACCAATTAGACGCTTATTTAACCTTGGTTGACTCGCATGAAACGTGGGATTGTTATGATGAAAATGATGATTACTATAGCCGTAAGAGACGACGTTATTACTATGACGAGGATGAGGATGAAGAGTCTGAAGAAGCTAATTATGTTTTAAACGATATTATTGATAGTGAGACGACGATTGAATACTGGCTCGATCGACAAGGGAATCATAGGGATTTTAACTCATGCTATGTTGATGATTGCTATGTTCATGCCACAGTGAGTGGTGAGGATTTCACACCCTATGACAGCGAGTATGAAGGCTTTATGGGTAACTATGGCAATACCATGGATCGTTGGTACAAGCGTGCAGCTATTGTGATGTGGCAAAAAAAGGATGCCGCTGCTATTTTATTTGCAATTGACCCTTTAAGTTATATTAATACGCTTTATCAGCCAATGCGTGATGGAACTGCCATAGATAAGTTTAAAACTGATTTGTATGCCCAGCTTGATGCGCTTGAGAATGTGTGGAGTGCTTATGTTAAAAAAGTTGAAACACCCGAGCAATATCGTGAATTGTTTCAATTTGTCAGCTATATAGCGGATAAAGCTCGGGCAAAAACAATTCTGGAGAACTTTGGTATCAAGCTTATTGCCATAGATTATAGAGAACATTGGCATGGTTTGTCAGATAAATATGGTGCACAGTGGTTAATTGAGGTGTTTTCAAAGCTCATTGAAAAAGAGCGCTTATGGGATGGTTTTACTGACTTTCCAAAATTAATAAAAGCTTTTCACCAGATCTCCATTGATAAAGAAGTATTGCGTTTTTTATTTAGTATGCAATTACAGCGAAAGGTCGAGCGCTTGCAGATTCAACTTGAAAGAAAACGAGAGCGTGTTGATGCTAAGTCAATCAAATTAAGGCATGACTTAGTGTCAGAGTTTATAAATGTTGCATTGAATCTAGAAGATCGTGTGCTGCATGATAAAGTGATTGATGTGGTATTAAGTAGAAACCTTCATTTAGATTCCTTACTACTTGTTGATGTGCTTGAGAGATATTTCCCACTTTCCAAAGAGATGCGTGCGCATTATGACATTGATCGCATTGTTAGTTTTGTACGGTTAGCGCTTGAAGAAGAGAAAAATATAGGTGTTAGAGACGAAAATGACTGGTGTATTTCTTTTGAAAACTCATGTAAATGTGAACTATGTGACGAATTGGGTGCATTTTTGCATGATAAGAATGCACAGTCAAAAACTTGGCCGATTGCGGAATCAAAAAGGCAGCATGTATCCAGTATGATTTATGACTTAGCTGTTCCGGTAAAGCTCGAAACTTTAAGGAAAGGCAGCCCACATAAACTTGTCTTGACCAAAGATGATGGGCTTTATGCCACCGCACTTAAGCGGTATCAGAAGGTCAGTGGTGCTTTAGCGCAATTATGTTTGGATTTTAATATTAAGGAAGGTGCCATTTAATGCATGAAGATAAATTACTAAGCATAAGGTGCTTAAGCGATGAGGTTATCTGAGCGAATGAAAAGAATTTTAAAAAAAAGCCGTTTCTCAAAGCTTTGGTGAAGTGCCTGTCTACTTGTTTGGCAGTCGTGTTGATGATGACTTAAACGGTGGTGATATTGATTTAGCCGTTGATGTTGAAATGGATCAAGAGCAATTTTGGCAGTGTAAAGTGAAATTTAAAACAGCGCTTTTGCAAATGGGCTTTGACCAAATTGACGTGGATGTGTTGCTCTATCACTCAAAAGATAAGCTTTTATCTCGTGAAACTTGTCGCACAGCAGTGAGCCTGTTTTGATTTCCTTGCTTTGGGATGCACCTGTCAGATAAAATATTATCTATTTTAAGGGTTTTCATCTATAATTAGACATTATAATATCCATTGGGATTTGCTATGCTTCATTTTGTTACGACTTCAGATGTTCAGAAAAAACTGGCGGATTACCTTAGAGCTAAGCGTAAGTCGCTAAAATACTCACGCAATAAACTCGCAGAGCGTAGTACCGTGCCCGCGGCGACAATTAAGCATTTTGAGACAACAGGTAGAATTTCATTACGCCAGTTTTTATTAATTTGGCAGACTGTTGATGATTTAAGCAGAATTGATGCGCTTACAAGGAAGAGTAAAGAGCCCAATTATAAAACGATTGAGGATGTATTAAAAGATGCGTGAGTTTATAGCAAAGAAAACACTAGAAGTATTTAGATCAATAACATCGGGTCAAAAAATTAAGGTTGGGCAATTGGCGCAAAACCAGTCAGGCATTTACTTTCAATATGATCAGGAGTATTTAGCAAATCATGCCAACTTGTCACCATTTGCGCTGAAGTTTAACTTGGATTTACAAAAAGCGCCTTCAATACCACATAATGGACTACATGGCGTGTTTGCAGATTCGTTACCTGATGGTTGGGGGATGCTGTTGATGGATCGTGTTTTTCGTCAACAGAATATCTTGCCTCATCAATTAACTCCGTTGGATCGCTTAGCGTTTGTCGATGACGGTGCGATTGGTGCACTCTCCTTTGTGCCTGGCTCGGAATATCAACTAGAGGCAAAGAAAGACAAGATTGATATTTATGAGTTAGGACATCAGGCACAAAGGCTATTTGAAGGCAGTTTAGATGAAGTTTTGCCGGAGCTTGTCAATGTTGGTAGCTCAGGAGGCGCAAGACCTAAGGCGCAGATCTATGTTTCGAAAGACTTCAGTTTGATAAGCACAAAAGCTTCTCCGAGTTTAGAGCCGTATATCATTAAATTCACTTCTGAATCATTGCCACTTGGGCATGAAGAAGGATTGTGTGAAGCGGCATATTTGAAAATGGCAAAAAATGCTGGATTGAATGTCCCAGATTTTCAGGTGCTGCGAGCGAATGGTTTAATGCAAGGGCAAGCATGGATTGCACTTAAGCGATTTGATATTGCTAATCAAGACAGGCTTCATGTGCATAGCTTATGTGGATTGATTGATGCGAACTTTAGAATGCCATCTGTTGATTATGAGGATCTGATTAAGCTGACTCAAACGCTTTGCCATTCACCGCAGGCGGCTCAATTGCAGTTTAGACGGGCCATGTTTAATCTATTTGCACTGAATCAGGATGATCATACCAAAAACTGGGCATTTATACTCAATGCACATAACGAATGGTCGCCTAGCCCGTTTTATGACGTGACATTTAGTCCAAATGCTTATAATGAGCATATGATGGCGTTTCAAGGCTATGGGTGCAAGCCACCTTTGAAAACTATACAATCACTTGCGCAGGTAGCGAATTATGCCTCTTGGCAAAATGCCCAAAAAGATATCCAATCAGTTGTTGATGCACTTTCATATTGGCAAGACTATGCGTATGATTTAGGTGTAAATAAACAAACAGTACAGTTAATTCAGAAAAGGTTAGATGCAGTTTATGCGGAGAATCGTCAACTGCTGGAGTAAACTTGATTGTGAATTAAAAATTATACAGGTTGAGGAAAATATGAAAAGACTTCCTATTGGTATCTCCAGGGTCACCTCATTAAAAA
>NZ_QLIU01000008.1 GCF_003574425.1 Cysteiniphilum halobium
TTGTCAGCTGTTTGAGGTGCTTTTTCATGGTGTGCAAATCAAGAAAAAATAGCGCTTCAAGCAGCAGTTTGCAAATTTTTCTTCGTGTACAGAGACTTTGCATAGTATTACATTTCTACCCGTTATGCATAAAATTTAATGAATAATGTCCTAAAATAGGTATGAATGCCAGCATCCTGTACCGGGAAAACGATAGCATCCTCGTCAGTTTCATTGACATGTGAATGCCACCATCCAGGTGGTGTTATAAAAGCTTTACCGGATTCCCATTGCATAATCACTGGATTAACATGCTGCCCATTATCGTCTAGTGTCTTACTCATAATCGTATACACACGTCCTTTAGATTTATCAGGTGCATAAAGACATAGATCTAATGCAACAGAATTATGTTGATGTGGTAATTGAATACTTTGTTTAGCAGTAATATTAAATAATGACCATAGAGTTGGGGTTACTGTTTTGGTTAAAGGACAGTCTTCATTAGACAATAAAATACCATTTCTATTTCGCTTTTTAGCATTGAAATCACTATTAAATTGTTTGACAAGTTCTTCAATTTCAGCCCTGCGGTAAATGCTTGAACTAAAAATCCTTGTGGTGGGTGTAGCACCAAGATATGACATCAGTGGTGCATCATTCACCCAATATAACTTTGCTGGTTCTGCGGCATAAATCATAATATTTTCAGTATAAGGAATAGTAATAATATCCCATTGCCCCATTTGGCAACAACCAGATTGTTTTGATGAGACTGTAACTGAACCAGAAATGACAATGAGTAAATTTGATGTGGCATTTGCTTGACAGTTAATATTCTGACCAGTGGAAAGATTAATAAAACTTGCCAAGCACGCTGGTGAAGTTGCAGGATAAGATGTTTCCAACATCACCGATAAATCTATAGGAACAATACCGTTTTCCTGCGAATCCATATAGTGTGGCAAAATTGCTGGCATTTTAACGTTAGCAGCTTGAGTATATTCAAAGTATTGTGGGCGAGATAGATGACTTTCAGTAATAGACATTATTTTCACTCCTATGCTAATTTTCAATTCTTCAGTTGATTAAAATGTATGAGTACCATTACCGTGAACAAGTTTTTTTCAAGGTGCAGAGACATTCTGCCAAATTATCCACGCTGACTCAACTATTCTGACTTATCGGGAGATATATACACTGCAAAATGATTTATGATGCTATTTATAAAATGCTGAAGTAGCATACTACCAGAAAAAGTAAGAGATAAGTAGAAGCTACTACATCTTTAAATGTTGATCAGGTATGATAGATTACCTTTTTATAAATCAGATTATTTTATGGCAAACACTCAAAAAATTGTTCTTGTTGATGGGTCATCTTATCTATTTCGCGCTTTTCACGCATTGCCCCAATTAACCAATCGCCAAGGTGAGCCAACGGGGGCAATTTTTGGCGTGATTAATATGTTAAAAAAATTGCCCAAGCAATTAAATACAGATCATATAGCTGTAGTGTTTGATGCTAAGGGCAAGAACTTCAGACATGATCTTTATCCAGAATATAAAGCCAATCGTAAAGCAATGGCAGATGAACTAAGAGCGCAAATTTCTCCAGTGCATGAGATAGTGCAAAAGCTTGGATTTCCGTTGATTATAGTGGATTCTGTTGAGGCTGATGATGTCATTGGTACACTTGCCAAGCGCTTTGCTAAAGAAGGGCATGAAGTGGTGATTTCAACAGGGGATAAAGATATGGCACAACTTGTCGATGCGCATATTACCCTAATGGATACGATGAAAAATGAAATAACCAATCGCGAAAAAGTCATTGCTAAATTTGGCGTAAATCCTGAGCAGATTATTGATTATTTAGCATTGATGGGAGACCCCTCAGATAACATTCCGGGTGTGCCAAAAGTGGGGCCAAAAACAGCAGTGAAATGGTTATCAGAGTACCAAAGCTTACAAGGTGTAATCAAAAATGCCGATAAAATAGCAGGGAAGGTAGGAGAGAATTTAAGGGAAAGTCTAGCCTTTTTACCTCTATCTTATAAGCTTGCTACCATTAAATGTGATTTGGATTTACCCTATACTGTTGATGATATGCTTTGTGTCCATCCAGATGTTGATTATCTTAAAAAGGCTTTCACACAATACGAATTTAAAGGCTGGTTGCGTGATCTTGAGCAGCAGTCAAATATAATGACTGATACACAAAATCATGAAGTAGAATCTATTAATGTCACATCGAGCTTGAATTATCAGATTCTTCTGACAGAGGAAGATTTCAGTGCTTTTTATGATGAATTTAAAAAGGCAGACATATTTGCCTTTGATACCGAGACAGACTCACTAGATACGTTTAATGTCCGTCTTGTTGGTATATCATTTGCATTAAAGCCGTATCATGCGGTGTATATTCCACTACAACATGATTATGATAATGCACCAATACAACTGTCATTAGATTGGGTTGTTCATAAAATTAAGCCGATTTTAGAAAATGATCAGATCGCTAAAATCGCACAGAATGCCAAGTTTGATCTAAAGGTACTAAGCACAGTTGGTATTAATGCTAAGGGGGTTAAATATGATACGATGCTTGAATCATATGTTCTAAACAGTTCAGTCACTCGCCATGATATGGATTCCTTAGCTAACCATTATCTGCAAGTCAAAACAGTAAGCTTTGAAGAGCTTGCAGGCAAGGGTAAAAATCAGCTGACCTTTAATCAGATCGATATTGCAAAAGCTGGATTTTATGCTGCAGAAGATGCGGATATTACTTATCGTTTGCATGAACGTATTTGGCATACGTTAAAGGATATAGACAGTTTACGTGAGCTGTATATCAAAGAAGAATTGCCGGTGAGTTTTGTTATCGATCGCATGGAGCGTATTGGTGTTAAAGTAGATGCAGATTTATTGAAAGCACAAAGTATGTCATTAGCAGAAAAAATTACCCAGTTAGAAAAAGAATGTATTGAATTAGCAGGTCAGACGTTTAATCTCTCTTCTCCCAAACAATTGCGTGAAATTCTCTATGATCAAATGGGCTTGCCAATTTTGAAAAAAACGCAAGGCGGACAAGCATCAACTGCTGAGGATGCTTTGCAGGAATTGGCTGAGATCTATGATTTCCCGAAGCTTATTATGGAGCATCGTCATTTAACCAAATTAAAGACAACTTATACCGATAAATTGCCATTGATGATTAACAGTAAAACATCACGGGTGCATACTTCTTATCAACAAGCAATAACAAGTACGGGGCGTTTATCATCGACTGAACCTAACTTACAAAACATTCCAATTCGCTCAAGTATCGGCCGCGAGATTAGAAAGGCATTTATTGCTGAGAAGGGATATAAGATTTTAGCAGCAGATTATTCACAAGTTGAGTTGAGAATCATGGCGCATCTATCACAAGATCCTAATTTACTTCATGCTTTTCAGCAAGGTTTAGATGTGCATCGCGCAACAGCTGCTGAGACATTGGGAATTAAGCCAGATGATGTGACTTCAGAGCAGCGCCGTCAAGCAAAAGCGGTTAACTTTGGGCTGATCTATGGCATGGGTGCATTTGGTTTGGCGAAACAGTTAGGTATTCCACGCGGTGAAGCGCAGGAATATATCGATATTTATTTTGCGCGTTACCCAGGAGTCAAGCGCTATATGGAAGATGCCAAAGTGTATGCCATGCAACACGGCTTTGTTGAGACGATCTTTGGTAGACGTTTGCATTTGCCTGAGATTAATTCACGCAATATGGCAAAAAAGCGTGCAGCAGAACGTGTCGCCATTAATGCGCCAATGCAAGGCTCAGCAGCTGATATTATCAAGCGTGCAATGATACTTATCGATAAATGGATTATCAAAGAGCATATTGATGCTAGAATGATTATGCAAGTGCATGATGAGTTAGTATTTGAAGTGAAAGAAGATCAGATAGAGAAGGTTGGTAAAGAGATCAAACAATTTATGGAATCAGCAGTTTTATTAAAAGTGCCGCTTATTGCGGATGTAGGTGTTGGTGATAACTGGGATGAGGCGCATTAAGTAGCCAAAAAATTAAGTTGAATTTCAAGCATTCCCCTTATCCGCGCAGCAAGCTACGCAACCTTTCTCATAAGGGGAGAAGTGACAGATGATGCCACTTGTTTTTTCTGTATTAAGCTAGGAATTGTTCAACAAGCTCACAGGTAAACCATACTCCAACGCCACTGATTTCAGTAGGAATAGGTGCTAAGCCATTCTTATGGCGACATGAAGCCAAGTCCATATGTAACCAACGGATATCTTTACCAACAAATTGCTGTAAGAACTTAGCTGCCAAGATATGATCGGCATTACCCGTGACGTAACATTGTTTCAAATCAGCAATATCGGAATCAAGTGCCTTAAGATAATGCTTATCCATTGGGAAAGGCCAAACTTTTTCAGCACATTTGGCACCGTATTTGACTAAGTTTGGTTGCCAGTCATAGTTGTTACTAAAAATTGCAGAGTATTCAGTGCCTAACGCGCGCACTGCAGCACCTGTTAATGTCGCATAGTCAATAATAACTTCAGGTTTATCTTGGCTTGCTAGACATAAGGCATCAGATAATGCCATGCGCCCTTCGGCATCGGTATCAACCACTTCAATTGTCTTGCCATTTAATGCAGTAACCACTTCATTTGGCAGGAAAGCATGCTCGCCAATGTTGTTGTTGGTAATTGCAAGATAGCAGTGCACCTGGTAAGGTACTTGCAATAGACTCAGTGACAATAAGCTACCAACGGCAACAGCACTGCCCATCATATCGTCATTCATGCCATACATATATTGTGGTTGTTTTAAGCTCACGCCGCCTGTGTCAAAGCAGATACCTTTACCAACAAGAGCGATGCTTTTATTATATTCTTTTGGGGTGTAGGTCAATTTAACAATGCCAGCCACTTCAGAAGCGCGTGCCACTGCACTAAAGGCGCCAGCTCCCATTTTGGCTAAACTTTCTTTGTCATAAAGCGTATATTGCCAGTCCTCGCGTTTGGCGATATCTTCTAATAGATTGATATAAATCTGTGGTGTTAAATAATTAGTTGGGAAAATAGTTAAGCGACGAGCTAGCGCATTACCATTATGCTTAGCTAGTACATCTAAAAAATCACTTTCACTGTAATCACCAATAATATTGATGTTAACCTCTTGTGTCTTATACTCGCGTTTATAATTAGGCATTTCCTCAGTGTGTGCTAATAGTGTACGCATACAGGCATCAGCGGTTGGCTCGCTGGCATGCTCAGCAAGAAAAACAATATTTTTCGCCTTAGCGATATTTACACCTTTAACAAGTTCGGACAAATCTTTAAGCCACAAGTAAAGCTCGCATTCATTAACATTTTCTTTGATGATAATATGGGTGCCTTTGGCATTGGGTAGTTGCGTGTGATAGCCTTTTTTACATTTGGGTGCTTGAGACTTTTTGCGTGAGTAAATAAGCTCACCTGATGGTAAGTTTTGCCATTGCGTTTCATTATCGGCAATCGCGACAATAAGATCTGCATTATGATGATTATCATCAAAGTGAGCAAAAAAGTGTAAGCGTGCTGATGCTAATGTATGTAGTGAATGCATTGATTTAAACCTATTGATAAAACTCATTAGGCACTTAGTATAAACACACTTTTAGGTAGTATGAATCAGAATTACCTATTTTTCGTAATAACTGCATGGGAAACAGCAGAATTATGCTTGCAAAACCAAGATGATGGGCTAAAATAGCCTGAAGTTTAAGGGCTCTTAGCTCAGTTGGTTAGAGCAGCGGACTCATAATCCGTTGGTCGCAGGTTCGAGTCCTGCAGGGCCCACCATCTTTAAATCCTTTCCCCATAATCTTTTGGTCATGTAAACAAAGTCTATAGAGCCATCTATACACTGAGTATGATCATGGGAAAGTTGAGTTGAACTATATACTCGCTTGAGTAAATGTCACTTTATATTCTTGGCTTATCGGTTGACCATCATATTGACAAACTGGTTTTGGATCATATTGTGTCCCTGCTTTGCACGAAGACTTTGGAACCTTACCTGGACAACCTGGCCATGTTGGTGGTGCAAGAGAAACTGCACAGCCATCACAACCTGGGGGAAATACGCCAGGAAGTGTCAGAATTTGACTTAAATTACTTGTGTTTAAGTTTATTGTTTTTCCTCCCGCCATTGATTCCACTTTAACATTAAAGTTTTGTCCATTGACCAAGCTAACATCATAATGATCGCTACCGCCTGAGTTAAGGACAAACTCAACTACCGTTGTTGGGCAGGGACCTAATGGCCAATGACCTTCACCAGAGCTTATATCTAAATGTAAAGTTGATGTGTGCGTAAAACCATCTAAAGGTATTGATTGACTATCGCCATTTGGAATTTTCACATGGCATGTTTGAGCGTTTCCTTGGCCACTGGTATAAAGGCATGGATATTTTAATTTCTTAAAGGATAGTTTAACAGCGGATGGGATAGTTGGGACATTAGCAACCATAAAATAGAAAGTTTGATCTTGACCTGTATTATTGATAATTGAAATTGATTTCCCAGTATTTGGGCTCCCTAATGTATCTTCAGTAATTGCAAATGATACCCCACTGATAGCTATTGCAAAAACACCTAAACATAGTTTGTGCATATTCATAAGTTGACTCCAATATTTTTTGCTTCCTGAGCAAGTATAGTCAATAATTTCTATGGTTCCATGATAAAATAAAAGCAATTGGGTGGGTATATACCTAACAGTTTCAAGACAGCATATGGTGTTGCCATTTAGCGGGAATTACTGTTTCATTGCCAAAAACTTAGTTACAATGCGAGCCTTTATTGTTAGGAGTCTTATCTGTGACCATCGTTAAGAATGCAGCTGTTGTGTTGATTTTGTTATCGATTAGCTATTAAGTATCAAGTGATGAATGAAACGACAACTATTTGTTATACCGCTGAGCAGCAGGCAATTATTGAACATAGCCTATCTCAACATGCGCTGGTTTCTGCAGTCGCAGGTAGTGGCAAAACACAAACTTTAATTGCACGGATTGAGTTTTTATTAAAAAATGCGGTTAATCCTAGCGAGATTCTGGTACTTATGTTCAATAAATCTGCGGCGAATGATTTCACACAACGATTGAATAAACTTAATATCAATGTTCGCATAGATATCAAGACATTTCATGCGCTAGGACTTAAAACCGTCAGTTTCCTAGAACAGAAAGGACTACTGCCAGTGGCACAATTAATCGATAGAAAGAGCATGCTTGAGAAGCTGGTGCGTGAAGCATTGCAAAAAACCAATCAGTTACTCAATGAAAAGGAACCAATAACGCCTGAGATTATTGATCGTTATCAGCAATATATTGGGCTTTTAAAGTCAAGTTTATATCTCAAGGAGATGCTTAAGCAGGTAGAGCCGTCTGAGCAAAGCAAAGTAGAAGCCTTTTTTCGTTTTTATGAGCAGTTAAGGGCATATTATCGTTGGCGAACATTTGATGATTTACTCTATGAACCCATGAAGGTGTTAAGTGCTAGCAAGGCTTTAGCAATGCGCTTTGGCAATCGCTATCGCTATGTGATTGTTGATGAATATCAAGATATTAACGATGTGCAGCAGTCATTGCTTAAATTGATTTCAAGTAATGCTCAATCGGTAATGGCAGTTGGTGATATCGATCAGACGATTTATGAATGGCGTGGTTCGCGGCCCTTTTATATGCTCAAAGGTTTTGTGCAAGATTTTAAAAATGCTAAAACTTACACTTTATCGCAGACATTTCGTTATGGACACTTGTTGTCAGTGATGGCAAATGAAGTGATTCAACATAATAAACAACGGTTAAAAACATTATGTTTTTCAGCACCTGCAGCTGCAAAGAAAACCGATGTGAATATCATTAGTAAAAATAAATTAAAGCTGTTGATTCAAGAGGTTGCCCAAAACATTCGTGATGGTGAGTATAAGCCTGAAGAGGTTACGGTTTTGGTGAGAAAATATAGCTCAGGTGTGTTGCTTGAATTGTCTTGTTTGCAAGAAGGCTTGAATTATCATATCGCTGGTGGTCAGAGCGTGTTTAAACTACCATTAACACAATCAATTTTTGGGTATTTATCGTTAGTTGATCAGGGTAAATATTTCCAGAGACTACCAGATCAGATACGTAAAGAAAAAGTCACGCAAATGTTATCATTTCCAAGTTTGTATCTAAATATCTCACAACTTGAGGGGTTAAGTGAATTACTCTGTGCAACCCCATTAAATCCAACAGTAGCATTGCAAAACTTCAAGCAACATTATGATCTGCCATTTTATCAAATATCACGTGTTAAAGAGCGTCTTGAGCTTTGGCAAAACATGCTTGATGTTAAGCCAAAAGCACCAGCGTCAACAGTGATGAAAATGCTTTATACACTACTGGATCTCACCACCTATTTGGCAAAAAAAGCGGCAGTAAGTCCTGTATATACTGATAGTGATGTTGCTGATGCCTGGCTTAATTTTAGCTTAGAAACAAAGCAAACAATCACTGATTTTTTAGATCATTTTAATGCCTTACAAGTGCAGGCAAGCCTGTCAAAACAGGATAAAAATGGTTTGCTTATTAGCTCAATTCATAAAGCCAAGGGTTTACAATGGCAACACGTGATTCTGTGTGATATGACAGAACAAAGCTTTTTTAGTAATAGCAAAGATAAGCCCCCTACACATGATGAAATAGAAAGTGAGCGCCGTTTGTTTTATGTAGCGATTACGCGCGCGATTTCAAAGCTAAGTATTGTTGCTGGTAATGATGTTGCCAAGCTTAATAAATGGTTTTTTGAAGGTATCAGTGGTGCACCACAGGGCTTACGTAAAACCAATTCAGTACGATTCTTATACGAAAGCCATCTGCATCAATGTGAAATTTTACTGAAAGCACATTTAGATCAAGATCAAATTGCATTAAAATACAAGTCAAAACACAGTGTCTCCATGGCAAACTATCTTAAAAAATTAGCAACAGTATTAGGGGACAACTGTTCTAAACATTAAATCCTTTAGCCTGCCAATCACCATGCCATAAGTTGATTAAAAATAGTCAGACACAATAAAAAATTAATCTGAAACTCTAAACTTCAGTACTCTTAAAATCAGGTAAACTATGGCCAAAACAACTTGCAGATATTTTACATAATAACTCATCATTAATTATTTTTTTAAAATTCTCAGAATAAGAATAGTTTGCCTTAGAGAATAGAAATGCACCCTCTTCGTCCCATGCTGACATCTCAGTTAAATCTTTTGACAGGTAATATGCATGATTTTTTGTCGAATTTATTGTGCCATAGTCTTCAGTTGAATGTAGCATATAAAGTTTATTAGTCGTCGAATAGATGCTTGGGTTATCATATTGATCCTTTTTGTAATCGCGCACTTTTAGTTCTCCTGTTTGTTCTCTCACCACAACTCTCAAATCTTCAATACCATTAGCATGACTTGCCTTCTTAGCTAATATTGGTATTAGATCAATTATTTGTTTACCAGTTAAAATATAGTATGAATTTTCTATTTGCTTATTACCTATTAATATACTTGCAATATCGGCATTATTTAAAGGTATTCCTAGATCTGAAAAGAAATATAACATTGCAGCATGACTACAACATGCTGAAAGTCCTGTGCTTTCTTTGACTACATTGAATAAAACAGGCACCTCAGACTTTTCAATTGGTCTAGGAGATGAATGATCTATGTTTATATCTTTAGTAAAATTCTTGTTGTTAATCGCTTTTTCTAACATGACCAGACTAATTTCTGAGGTAATAATATCTGGAGCTAATTCAAATACATGCCCACCTGGATCAACCCCCATTACTGGGTTATTATTGCCATAGTAATAACCATTAATTAATCCTTGATTATTGAACGCATAACTATCCACCTGCATAAAGCTTCTCAAATATGGATCATAATCACGTGCCTTTAAATAATATAAACCAGTCAATGGATCAAACATATAACCAGAATATTGCAGTGGATTAATAGCAAGATCTAATGTGCCACTGTCTGTCTTCTGAACTCCGTCTTCCGTCTTCTGAACCCCATAAACACTATATTGATAAAACTGCGTATTAGTACCTAATTCACCAATGACAGAATCATGACGGTTGTGTAAAAGCACAGTTGTATCACCATTAACACTACGCACTACCACACTATTAGCGATTAAATACGCGGATGAATGTGCACCATCGCTTGTGTTTAACAGTTGATTATGGCGTGAATAGTAATGCACAAGTATCTGAGTATTGCTTTGCACCACAGCACGCAGACCATTGGCGTAGTAATAATCGCTTTCTTTAGCACCTGAGGCGAGACTTACTTGTGTTAGTTCATTTGCAGTATTATAGCTAAAACGCGCGCGCTTATTGTCCGTAGATATATTACCATTGGAATTATAGTTAATTGTTGAGCTGATCAAAACACTGTGATGATTTACACATTTCTTACCCATTGATTTGATACCATCTAGCGAATATGCCATGCTTTGGGTGATCAAAAGGCATGATATTATCATGGCAATAGATAGCTTAGATTTATTATTTAACATTTTTTACACCATAATTGATTATTTAATATCTTGTTTATAAGTAAATAGGATTGAAATTCATACAGCAGGGTGAAAGTCAATAATAATTTACAGGCAGATGAATGTGCGAATTGAATCAAAATAATCTTGGCAAAATAGCTTACTCATCCTCAGACAATCGTGTTACTTTTACTCATTACCTAAAAAGAATCTTTATTTATGTCTATGTACGAGCAGTTACAATCGTTATTAAAAACGCGTATTTTACTTCTTGATGGTGCGATGGGCACGATGATTCAAGCCTATGATTTAACGGAAATGGACTATAGAGGGCGAATGTTTAAGGAGGTAGACACAGAACAAAAGGGTAATAATGATTTATTGAACTTAACACAACCGGAGATTATTCAAACGATTCATGAAAAATATTTGGCAGCTGGGGCTGATATTATTGAGACCAATACATTTAATAGTACCTCTATTTCTATGGCGGATTACGCACTTGAAGATCATGTCTATGAGATTGCTAAAGCTGGTGCCGAAATCGCTAGAAAAGCCACGTTAAAATACACGACAAAAGATAAACCACGTTTTGTTGCCGGCGTTTTAGGACCAACAAACCGTACGCTATCCATCTCGCCAGATGTTAGTGATCCTGGCTTTAGAAATATTACCTTTATGCAATTGGTTAGCGCTTATCAAGAGAATTTGCGTGGTGTAATTGATGGTGGTGCCGATATTATTTTGGTTGAGACGATTTTTGATACCCTAAATGCTAAAGCGGCAATTTATGCGATTGAAGATTATTTTGAAAAACACGGTATATCGATGCCTGTGATGTTATCAGGGACCATTACCGATCAAAGTGGGCGAACATTATCAGGGCAAACGGTGTATGCTTTCTATTATAGTTTAAAACATGCTAAAGCATTATCGATTGGGCTTAATTGTGCTTTGGGTGCGGATGATTTGTATCCACATATTGAGGCTTTGGCAAAGACTGCCGAGGGGTTTGTTAGCATGCATCCAAATGCGGGATTGCCTAATGCCTTTGGTGGTTATGATGAAACCCCTGAGATTATGGCAGATAAACTCAAACCATTTGTTGAGCACCGTTTGGTTAATATTCTAGGGGGGTGTTGTGGTACAACACCTGAGCATATTGAAGCGATGGCAAAGCTTATTGAAAATGTAGCACCAAGAGCGATTAAACAAAAAGCTAAAACGTTATGTCTATCAGGCTTGGAAAGTTTGGTGGTAACACCTCAAAGCAATTTTATCAATATCGGTGAGCGTACCAATGTCTCAGGGTCATTAAAATTTGCTAAACTTATTCGTGATCAGGATTTTGAAGCAGCCCTTCATGTTGCACAAGAGCAAGTTGAAAATGGCGCGCAAATCGTTGATGTCAATATGGATGATGGCATGCTAGAGACACGAGCTTGTATGGAGCGTTTTTTAAAGCTTATCGCCACGGAGCCTGATATCTCCAAAGTGCCAATGATGATTGATTCTTCTAAATGGGAGGTGATTGAAACTGGTTTGCAACAGATTCAAGGCAAAGGGGTAATTAACTCAATCAGTCTTAAAGA
Organism: Cysteiniphilum halobium; assembly: GCF_003574425.1. GTDB lineage: Bacteria > Pseudomonadota > Gammaproteobacteria > Francisellales > Francisellaceae > Caedibacter > Caedibacter halobius. The sequence goes on from NZ_QLIU01000008.1 coordinate 12,170, forward strand.
AGGCGAGGCTGAATTTATAAAGCATGCCAAACTGGCTCTGCGTTATGGTGCTGCCATTGTTGTGATGGCGTTTGATGAACAAGGGCAAGCAGACACCTTGCAAAAACGGATTGATATTTGCCAACGAGCATATGATCTTTTAGTCAAAAAGATAGGGTTTCCACCCGAGGATATTATTTTTGATCCGAATATCTTTGCCGTTGCCACAGGTATTGAGGCGCATCACAGTTATGGTATTGATTTTATTGAAGCAACTAAAGAGATTAAAAAGCGCTGCCCCCATGCACGTATCTCAGGAGGCGTTAGCAATGTCTCATTTTCATTTCGTGGTAATAATTTGGTGCGTGAAGCCATTCATTCGATCTTTTTATATCACGCGATTAAAGCAGGTATGGATATGGGAATTGTCAACGCCGGACAAATTACGATTTATGAAGATATTGACCCCAAACTTAAACAATTGATTGAAGAGGTAATTTTAAATACACGCAAAGCGGCGGCTGATGAGCTTGTTGAATATGCGCAAACCTTATCTGGCACAAAAACAGACAAAAAAGAAGATCTTTCTTGGCGCAAGCAATCGGTGAGTGAGCGCTTAAGCTATGCTTTAGTTAAGGGCATTAACCAATATATTATTGAAGATACAGAAGCAGCAAGAGTGGAGCTTGGTAATCCCCTAAGTGTGATTGAAGGCCCTTTGATGCAGGGGATGGATATTGTGGGTGATTTGTTTGGTTCAGGTAAAATGTTTTTGCCACAAGTGGTCAAATCAGCACGTGTCATGAAGCAGGCAGTTGCTTATCTTGAGCCATTTTTGCAAGAAGAGAAATCCCAAGCACAAAAAGCCAAAGGTAAAATTGTACTTGCTACGGTTAAGGGTGATGTGCATGATATCGGTAAGAATATTGTTGGCGTGGTACTGCAATGTAATAACTATGAAGTCATTGATTTAGGGGTGATGACACCCTATCAAAAAATTATCGAAACTGCCAAAAAAGAACATGCCGATATGATTGGTTTAAGTGGGCTTATTACGCCGTCACTTGATGAGATGATCACGGTTGCCAGTGAGATGGAGGCGCAAAATGTCCACTTACCCCTTTTAATCGGAGGTGCCACCACATCAAAGATCCATACTGCTATGAAGATATTGCCAAAACATGATTTTCCAACGGTGCATGTATTGGATGCATCGCGTGCAGTGTCAACGATGGCGAATCTTTTGGGTGATAATAAAGAGAGTTATTATCAGAAGATCAAAACGGAATATGAGCACTTGGTAGCGCATTACCAAAAGAGTAAACAAGCACGTGAAATCTATGCCTATGAGAAATGCAATAGCCAAAACTTGAAATTGGTATTTGATCAACAGACGATCCAAAAGCCTAAGCAGTTAGGGCGATTTGTATTAATGGATTACCCATTGCAAAATCTTGTTGATCGGATTGATTGGAGCCCCTTTTTCCATGCATGGGAATTAAAGGGGAGTTATCCTAAGATTTTGCATGATCCGCACAAAGGGCAGGAGGCGCAGAAACTTTTTAATGATGCCAAACAGATGCTAAAGCAAATTATTAATGAGAAATGTCTTCAAGCCAATGCCGTATATGGCTTGTATCATGCCAATAGTGTTGGCAATGATATTGAAGTATATGATACAAAGGGTTCAACCTTAGCAAGATTCCAGACATTGCGTCAGCAAACGGGTAACCCGAATAAGGCATTTGTCGCATTAAGTGATTATATCGCGCCAAAAGGTCTTAATATCGATGACTATATTGGTGCTTTTGCCGTTACTACGGGGATTGAAACGTCCGATAAACTTAAAACATTTGAGGAAAATCATGACCAGTATAATGCAATTATGTTTAAAGTATTAGCCGATCGCTTGGCTGAGAGTTTTGCTGAGCACTTACATGAGCGCATTCGCAAAGAGTTTTGGGGGTATGCTACAGATGAGTGCTTTGACAATGAGGCATTGATTAAAGGCAAATATCGCGGTATTCGTCCGGCATTTGGTTATCCGGCTTGTCCAGATCACACTGAAAAAGAAACCTTATTTCAGCTATTAAACGCGTCTGAAATGGGGATGCATTTGACTGAGTCGATGGCAGTAACACCTGCGGCAAGTGTTAGTGGGCTTTATTTTGCGCATCCTGAGAGTAAGTATTTTGGTGTAGGGAAAATTGCGGAAGATCAGCTTGAAGATTACGCCAAGCGCAAAGGTATGAGTATTACTGAAGCGGAAAAATGGCTGCGTCCTAATTTATTTTGAGATGCTAAGATTAAACTCGCCTAATCCCCAAAATCCATCTTTCCCAGTGACTGCTTGGTTATTATCTAGTGCTATAAAGCCTTTAATGGTACGAACAACGAGCCAGATTACCCACCAGATATACAAAAGATAACCAATGATAACAAAAGCTAAAACAATCGATAAGATCAGATAAATCAGACCATACCAAAAGGTTTTAATCTGAAAATCAAAATGAGTCTTAAGAGCGGATGTCACATCGTGTTCATTTCTTTTGATATACGCCATGATTAGCCCGATTAGCGCGGTAATGCCGGTAAATAGACCGACGATATAGAGGATATAGATAATTTTGGCATAGGTTTCATTTTTCATAGATGTCCTTGTTTTCTTTACTGTATGTAATCAATAAGAATTAAGTTGAGTTTTAATTATTCCCCTCACCCGCGCAGCGTAAGCTGCACGACCTCTCCCGCAGGGGGAGAGGTGAGAAATAGCGTAACTTATTTCTTCATCATTACTATATTGTTGACGACAGCTTGCCTTAAGCTTGCTAGATCTGCAAGCGTGTCAGTTTGATTAGATATAGCTGCCCTTGACAGAGTCTTTGGGCGCTCATTTGCTAAAACAATGAAACTATTCATTGTTTCTTAACGCATTCGTTATTGGCAAAATATCATCATGCAAAAGTGCTAAGTAGATAACGAAAATTATATAGAAAGCATCTGTGGGGTAGCGATAATAATGATGGACATTGGCACTGAAATCGCTGAAGATAGCAAGCATAATTAGCATGCCTTAATGTTCCATGAATTTACAGCAACTTGCCACACAAAGTGGATTGTCGATTAAAGCCACTGAGAATATTGTTTCATTATTAGCCGAAGGGGCAACTATTCCCTTTATTGCACGTTATCGCAAAGAGATGACAGGTGGGGCAAGTGACACAGATCTTCGAAATTTTTATGAACAGTATCAATATTTACAGAAGTTTGATACGCGTAAAGAGGAAATTATTCACACATTGAGTGAGCGTGGTGTCTATGATGAATTATTAAAAAAGGAATTTGAACGAGCCAATACATTAACTGATTTAGAGGATATCTATCAACCTTTTAAACAAAAGCGCAATACGCGTGCGCAGGTGGCGATTGAGAAAGGGCTGCAACCTTTAGCAGATACGCTACTTAAAGCCTATGATAGTGAGGTGGCATTTTATGATCGCGCTAAGTCATTTGTCAAAAATGGTGTGCAAACCGTTGACGAGGCAGTGCAAGGTGCGATGGATATTGTCGCGGAAATTTATGCTGATAATGCCAAGGAACGCGCCTATGTGCGCGATCAAGTATCGCGTTTTGGTAGCTTACAGGTTAAAGCCACCAAAACATGTAATGACCAAGGTAATTTTGCACAGTTCGACCAGTATCAATCTAATGTTAATAAAATACCTGCACATCGTTTGTTAGCGATTTTTCGTGGTGTGGCTGAAAAAGAGCTAAGCATTAAGATTGACATAGACCATAATCGCTATAAAGAAACGATCACACGTTTTAAGCTACCAAGGCACGCTGCGGGCGTATCAACATTGTTGATAGAGGCTTATTATGATGGCTACAAGCGATTGTTATATCCGTCAATTGAGCGTGAGGTAATCAGTACCCTAAAAGAGAAAGCAGAAACTTCAGCCATTTATGTTTTTGCTGATAACTTAAGTCATTTGCTGATGGTGCCACCAGTTAAGGCACATGCTGTGTTGGGTGTTGATCCTGGGTTTAAAACGGGTGCTAAGTTAGCAGTTATTGATGAAAAGGGCATGTATTTGGCAGAAGCTGTTATATATCCAGCACCTCCGCATAACAAAACAATAGAAGCTAAAAAGATCGTTAATGATTTAGTTAAAAAATATCACATTGATACCGTGGCAATTGGTAATGGTACGGCATCGCGTGAGTTACAAGATTTTTTCGCTAATTATAACAAAGACACAGAACAGAAGCTTCGCTATACCGTTGTCTCTGAAGCTGGTGCTTCAGTTTACTCAGCTTCTGAAGTGGCCGAAGAGGAGTATCCACAGTTAGATGTTACCGTAAGAGGGGCAATTTCAATTGCACAGCGCTTGCAGAACCCGATGGCAGCATTGGTGAAAATTGATCCTAAAGCCTTAGGTGTCGGTCAATATCAGCATGATGTTGATCAAAAGAAACTAGTGCAAAAACTAAGTGATGTTACAGAAGCGGCTGTGAATAGTGTCGGTGTTAATTTAAACACAGCATCAGCACAGTTATTAGCATATGTTGCAGGCTTAAGTCCACGCTTAGCAAAAGAAGTGGTGGCATATCGCAATAAAGTCGGTGGCTTTAAAAATATTATCGAGCTTAAGAAAGTCAAAGGTTTAGGTGATAAAGCATTTGAGCAGTGCTCAGGCTTTATGCGCATTCCTGAGGCGCATGATCTTTTGGATAATACTGGTGTGCATCCTGAGCATTATGCGATTGCTAGAGAACTATTAACAAAATCAAATGATGAGCTAAAGCAGATCGATATTGTAAGTTTTGCCAAAATGCATAATATTGGCGAGCCAACGTTAAGAGATATTATCAAAGAGTTACAAAAGCCAGGCTTTGACCCACGTGATGAATTGCCTGAGGTTAGTTTCAGTGCTGAAGCCTTAGATATAGACTCGCTTAAAGTCGGTATGATGGTTTCAGGTGTTGTACGTAACATCACAGACTTTGGGGTGTTTGTTGATATAGGTTTAAAAAATGATGGTATGATTCATATTTCTAAATTAAGCACTAAGCGCGTCAGTCACCCAAATGAAGTGGTCAGTTTAAATGAGCAACTGCCACAGATTAAAGTCATTAGTATTGACCTTGAACGCCAGCGAGTTGGGTTGAGTCTTGTTGGGTGATATAAAAAATATAAAGAATAAATGATTTAGAAACTATGAGTAACAGTAGAATAACGCGCTTATTGCACCTTGAAAACGATGATGCATATCAGGCGATGAGTATGCCGATTTATCAAGTGAGCACTTTTGACCAGCATAGTAGTAGTGCATTTGAATATTCGCGTGTGCACAATCCAACTCGTCATTATCTAGAAAAACAGCTGGCTATTTTGGATGAAGCGCATGCGGCATTTGCAGTTAGTAGTGGCTTGTCAGCACTTAATATCGTCTTAAGCATGCTAAAAGCAGGTGACGAGCTTATTGTTGGTTGTGATTTTTATGCAGGATTGTCATTTATTTTGGAAGAAATGTGTGAGGATCGTGGTATTATTATTACGCAAATTGACTTACAAGAGCCTAATAATTTATCTCAAGCAATAAGTACAAAAACCAAGATGGTGTTATGTGAGACGGTGTCTAATCCATTACAGAAAATAACGCCTGTTGCTGATTTGGCAAAGATCACTCAAACGAACAATATTTGCTTGGTGGTTGATAATTCTTTAATGTCATCTTATGGCTTTATGCCACTTTTGCATGGTGCTGATATTGCTTTGCAGTCATCTACTAAGTATCTCGTTGGACATGCAGATGTTACCTCGGGGGTGATTGCTACTAATGCACAGTTTAGAGAAAAAATTGCTAAGATTATTCGCCAAACAGGCTATGCGCTGGATCCATTTCAAGCATGGTTGTTATCCAGAAGTTTAAAAACAGTGCATTTGCGCATGGCTGAAATAACCAAGAATACAGCTGCTATTTATGCATTATTAAAAGAAAGTAAATGTTTTAAAAATATCTATTATGTCGGTGATTTAACACAAAAAAACGCACATTGGCTTAAGGAAAATTGTGAATCTTTGGGTGGGCTTTTGGCAGTTGAGTGTTTTGATCAGGCACAGTTTGAGCAATTTTATCAAAAAGTAAAAGCGTATTTCCCAAAAACGGTGAGTTTTGGTGCGGTACACTCATCTTTAAGCCATCCAGCAAGCATGTCGCACAAGGATGTTCAAAAACTGCAACAAATTCAATTACAAGTCTCGCCATGGTTGCTAAGATTATCCATCGGATGTGAGGTATTGGCGGATACGCTCATGGTATTTCAGGAGTTTGTCGATGAATATAATCAAACAGCAAAAGCAGCAAAAACAGAAAATACAAAAGAAAAGCAAGATTGCAAGAAAAGCATCAAGCAGTATTAAAGTCATATCACTTATTTTAGGTATCACTTTAACTGCTGTACTAAGTGCTTGTGCACCGGTTGTGATCGCCGGAGCGGGAGCCGCAGTTGTTGGTAGTAATGTTGCAGGCAGTAGTGTCGATGGCAAAACCAATGCTTCGGATAAATCAATTCAATTCAAAGCGATTTCATTATTAAATGATTACCCAGCGCTTAAGGGTAATTCCAATGTTGAGCCGGTAGTCTTTAATCATATCGTATTGCTATTAGGACAGGTACCAACCGAGACACTTAAAACAGAGATTGCCAATCGCATGGCTAAAATTCCAGGTGTCAAAGTCGTCTATAATCAACTAACCATTGGTGACCCAGTTGATATTGGTGATTATTTGGCAGATAGCTGGATTACGTCTAAAGTGATTTCGTCTTTGGTCTCAAGCGGTGTAAACAGTTTGAAGTTCAAAGTAGTAACCGAAAAAGGCGTGGTCTATCTATTGGGTGTTGTGACCAAAGCAGAGGGTAACAAAGCATCACGTATAGCTGCGAATGTTTCTGGGGTTAAAAAAGTCATTGAAGTGTATGATTATGTGTCTTATCCAGTTGAAGCGCCAAAAGCGGATAAACAAGCAATAGGGAAAGAAGAATGAGTCATTCAATGCAAGGACAGGATGAAATAAAGAGAAAAGAACGAAAGGAAAAAAGCGAAGTTCAATATGATTATGGTGTGTTTATTGGGCGCTTTCAGCCGTTTCATGTCGGGCATTTGTACAACATACGTTACGGATTGTTGTATGCGAAAAAAATTATTATTTTAATTGGTTCAGCTTTTAGGGCGCCAAGTATCAAAAATCCTTTCTCCTATGAACAGAGACGGACAATGATTCTGTCTGATTTGAAAGCTTCTGGTATTGATCTAGAGCGTATTATTATCGAGCCTGTTAGTGATTGGTTTTATAATGAAGCAGGCTGGCGTAATGAAGTACAAGAGCGGGTTGAACAACATGCAAATAAAGGAAGTAAAGTGGCTATTGTTGGGCATCAAAAAGATGCCAGTAGTTATTATCTGAAATGCTTTCCATTATGGCAGCATATCGATGTCACTAACTTTGATAACTTTAATGCAACAGATTTTCGTGTGAAGTTATTCAAGGATCATGTACTGGACCTGAATTATCTGATTGACAATGAGGATAGCAAAGGGAGTTTAAGAGTGTTGCAAGACTATATGCAAACACCAAGCTATAAAGTGTTGTGTGATGAGTTTAATTATATTGCAAATTACAAAGCTTCTTGGCAGGATGCACCATTTAAGCCTGTCTTTGTCACTACAGATGCGATGGTGCTATGCAACAAGCATTTACTACTTATTCAAAGAAAACAAGCACCAGGCAAAAATCTATGGGCATTACCCGGTGGTTTTTTAGATCAAGATGAGCGTATTATTGATGGTATATTGCGTGAGCTCGAAGAAGAAACAACACTGTCTATCTCTTTAGAAACAATAAATCAAACCTTGCTTGCTCAAGAGGTTTTTGACCATCCTGATCGTTCACTACGCGGACGTGTTATAACACATCTGGGGCTGATTATATTATCTGAAAAGCATTTGCCAAATGTTATTGCGCAAGATGATGCAAAGGCGGCAAAGTGGATTGAATTAAGTGAAGTACTTGAGAAGATGTCAGATTGTCTTATGGATGATCACTATCAGATTATTAAGTTTATGGCGTCTAAATATGAGTTGATTATCTAATTGATGTGAGATATTGCTGATTTTTAATGCAAACATTTTATTTTTTAAAATCTCCTACTAGACTTAAATACAACTAAGATGTGTTTGCAACCTAAAGGAGATAAGTTATGAAAAAAATGTTATCGATTATCGTTATAGGAATATTTTTAAGTGGCAATATGGCTTTTGCAGCTGGTACTGATTTTCCAGCAAATTCTGTTATGGGTAATAAGCTAATGAAAAAAGATTTTCAATCATCATCTGTACAGCGACAAAAAGCAACGGTATATTTTCAAGAAACAGATTTATAGAATTTGTATGTAGAAGTTTAGAGTAATGCATCCCTTTTACTCAATTCAATGGCATTGATAGAATTTATGAAAATTTTATTTGACTGAGTATGCTTTTTGCGCTAATTTCTTGCGAGAAAATAAGACAAATTATTTTCACCTTCCCCCTACTCAATGGTTAAATAAAATAGGAACTAAATATATTTATGAAATTCCATAGAAAAATGATTTTTAAAGCATTTTCATTATTAAGTATATCTGCTACAGCTTTAGCACTAAGTGCTTGTGGCGGTGGTGGTAGTTCTGGTGGTTCTGCTGCTTCACTGACATCTTTGAGTGTGAATTTGGATACGGCTTTAGCACCTGGTGAGTCAGCACAAATCAGTTTGCAGACTTCTTCGGATGTCTCAAGAGTTGGTGTTAATTATCAGCCTGTCAATATTGCAAAAGTGATATCAAGTATCAGAACGTTGGTTGGCTCTGACTTTGAGAAATACTTTACGATTAGTAATGGTAATTGTGGCACTGAGTTACAAGCTCAAGGTGGTGAGTGTCAGTTACAAATTACAAGAAATAATGCTCCTAATGAAGGCACCACTACACAGGAATACACTAGTACAATCACCATAAATGGTGTTGAGCAAAGTATGAATATTGGCTATGAGCTAATTGGTACGAGATTTACCATTGAAAATGGCAATAATCTAAAAGTTACTCTGTATACCAATGTCGAAGAAGCAAATGCACCAATGTATTTTGCAGTAGATAATGCGACAGCACAATTGGCTTTATCACAAGAAAGTCAATCTTTTTGCTCGCTGACAAAAGTAAGTCAATCAGATAGTCCTGTATACAAGTTAGTTAATAATTCGCAGAAGCATGAGCTGTGTACCTTGGTAGTAACAAATGCAGCAAATGGAAAATTAATGAAAGCCTATTGGCAGTATCAAAATAATAAGCTAACTATCCCTGTCGTTAATGGCAAGTTTGCTATCAATAATAATGTCTTAACGCAAGTGACAAATTAACTTCACTTTGATAAAAACTTTATGGATTAAGCTTGGATAAGGATGTCTGCTGCTAGTATTATTTCAGATGGACTTATGCGCTTGTTATACAAATCTGCTGTTGATTATAATTAATTTAAAATAATTCCTTGAAAAGCGCAAAAGCGCCCGCAATTGTTACGCCGTAATAAAAAACCTAAAAAATAATTTAAGGCGTATCAATGTCACACAAACATCCAAAGCAGCACGAAGAAGATTTTGAGTTGATGGCAGGAGAAACTGCTGAACAAGAGACGACTGAATCTCAAGATATGGTTGATGAAGTCATTGCACTTCGCAAGGAAAATGAGTCGCTTAAAACAACGATTGACAACATGCAGGAAACGGTTGCCACTGCCGATGATAAAGTATTGCGTGCCCATGCTGAGATGGAGAATATTCGTCGTCGTGCACAAAAAGATGTTGAGAATGCACATAAATTTGCCTTAGAAAAATTCGCTAATGCATTGTTGCCTGTGCTTGATAGCATGGAGAAAGCTGCTGAAGTCTCAGCTGAGTCTGAGGAAGCCAAAGCAATGTCTGAAGGTGTCATATTGACGATGAAAATGTTAGTGGATACGCTAGAGAAATTTGGTGTGACACAGCTTGACCCACAGGGTGAGGTGTTTGATCCGAATAAACATGAAGCGATGGCAATGTCACCTAACCCTGAAATGGATGACAATATGGTGATGAATGTGTTTCAAAAGGGCTATGAACTAAATAATCGTGTTATTCGTCCGGCACGTGTATTGGTGGTTAAAAATTAAGAAATAATCAAAATAAAAACAAATAAAAACTTGAAAAATAAAAACGCGTCAACATATTTTTGAGCGTTGAAATAAAAGGAGATCGTAATGGGTAAAATTATTGGTATAGATTTAGGTACAACCAACTCTTGTGTTGCGGTAATGGATGGCAAAACTGCTCGTGTTATCGAAAATGCAGAGGGTGCGCGTACAACCCCTTCCATCGTAGCATATACTGAAGGTGGTGAGATTCTAGTAGGGCAAGCAGCTAAGCGTCAAGCGGTAACGAATCCACACAATACACTATTTGCCGTGAAGCGTTTGATAGGACGCAAGTTTGACGAGAAAGTGGTGCAAGATGACATCGTTAAAAAAGTCCCTTATAAAGTAATTAAAGCCGATAATGGTGATGCTTGGGTTGAAGTGTTAAAAGATAAAAAAATGGCTCCCCCGCAAGTATCGGCTGAAGTATTGCGTAAAATGAAAAAAACCGCAGAAGACTTCTTAGGTGAAACCGTCACAGAAGCCGTAATTACTGTTCCTGCTTACTTTAATGACGCGCAACGTCAAGCAACAAAAGACGCAGGTCGCATTGCTGGCTTGGATGTTAAACGTATTATTAATGAGCCAACAGCAGCGGCACTTGCTTATGGTATGGATAAGCAAAAAGCAGATCAAACGATTGCCGTTTATGACTTAGGTGGTGGTACATTTGACGTATCTATTATCGAGATTGCTAATGTTGATGGCGATAGCCAAATCGAAGTATTAGCAACCAATGGTGATACTTTCCTAGGTGGTGAAGATTTTGATGTTGCGTTAATGAATTATCTCATTGACGAATTCAAGAAAGAAAGCGGTATTGATCTACACAATGATACGCTAGCTCTGCAGCGTTTACGTGAAGCAGCTGAGAAGGCTAAGATTGAATTATCATCCGCGCAACAAACGGATGTTAACTTGCCATATATCACAGCGGATGCAAGCGGTCCTAAGCATTTAAATATCAAAGTAACACGCGCTAAATTTGAATCACTGGTTGAAAACCTAGTTAAACGTTCGATTGATCCGTGCAAAAAAGCATTGCAAGATGCTGGTTTAAAAGTATCTGAAATTACCGATGTGTTGTTAGTTGGTGGTCAAACACGTATGCCTAAAGTGCAAGAAGAGGTTAAAGCATTCTTTGGTAAAGAGCCACGTCGTGATGTTAACCCTGATGAGGCTGTTGCTATGGGTGCAGCTATTCAAGGTGGTGTCCTAGCCGGTGATGTGAAAGACGTGTTACTTCTTGATGTAACACCATTATCATTAGGTATTGAGACTATGGGTGGTGTGATGACTAAGTTGATTGAGCGCAACACGACGATCCCAACGAAGAAATCACAAATTTTCTCAACAGCAGAAGACAATCAACCAGCGGTTACGATTCATGTGTTGCAAGGTGAGCGTGAAATGGCGTCTGCGAATAAGTCATTGGGTCGATTTGACTTATCTGATATCCCACCAGCACAACGTGGTATGCCACAAATTGAAGTCACTTTTGATATCGATGCCAATGGTATCTTAAATGTATCAGCAAAAGATAAGGCAACAGGCAAAGAACAGAATATCGTGATTAAAGCATCAAGCGGTTTGTCTGAAGATGATATTAATAATATGGTTCAGGATGCTGAAGCAAATGCTGAAGCCGATAAGAAGTTCCACGCGTTAGTCTCAGCACGCAATACAGGGGATAACTTATTACATAGTGCACGTAAATCGTTAAAGGATTTGGAAGATAAAATCTCTGAAGATGAAAAAGCGAAAGTTGAAGCTGCATGCACTGAATTGGAAGCTGTGTTAAAGACAGATAACAAAGATGACATCGAAGCAAAGACTAAAGCATTAGAAGAAGCATTTTCACCGATTGCGCAAAAAGCCTATGAGCAGGCACAAGGTCAAGCGAATGCTGAATCCGGAGCTTCAACGGAAGAGCCAAAGCAGCAAAAAGCAGATGATAATGTCGTGGATGCTGAGTTTGAAGAAGTTAAAGATGATGATAAAAAATAATTGATTTAAATAAACTATAACTTTTAACTTGAAAAATGCGGGCATGTCCCGCATTTTTTATAGCGTTTTGAATTGAACTAGAATAATGGTAGTACTATGCCTAGAGATTATTATGAAATATTAGGGGTATCTAAAAGCGCAACAGAGCAAGAGCTTAAACGTTCATATCGTAAATTAGCCATGAAATATCATCCGGATAGAAATCCTAATGATAAAGATGCGGAAACGAAGTTTAAAGAAGCGTCTGAAGCTTATGAAGTTCTAAGTGATCCACAAAAGCGTGCCGCTTATGATCAATTTGGTCATGCTGGTGTCAATCAAGGCGGTGGCCACGGTGGCTTTAGTGGCGGGCAAGGGTTTGGTGACATCTTTGGCGATATCTTTGGTGACATTTTTGGTGGCGGTGGTCAAAGATCAGGGCGTTCATCGCGTGCACAAAGCAGGCGTGGCAATGACTTGCAATATAATCTAGAGATTACACTTGAAGAAGCAGTACACGGCACGACCAAGAAGATCAAAGTGCCAACCTATGTTTCGTGTGATAGCTGTCATGGCTCAGGTGGCTCTGGTAAGCAAACATGTGGCACATGTCATGGCGCGGGTGCTGTGCGTATGTCACAAGGTTTCTTTTCAGTTGAGCAGACATGTCCTACTTGCCACGGTGCCGGCTCTACGATTAAAGATCCATGTCGCGCTTGTCATGGTCAAGGACGCAAGCAAGATGTTAAATCACTTTCTGTGAAAATTCCAGCAGGTGTTGACACAGGTGATAGAATTCGCTTATCAGGTGAGGGCGAGGCTGGTGAAAATGGCGCACCTGCGGGAGATCTATATGTTCAGGTGCATGTTAAAGAGCATGCGATTTTTGAGCGTAATGGTTCTGATCTGTATTGTGAAGTGCCAATTAGCATTATGACAGCGTGCTTGGGTGGTGAGCTTGATGTGCCAACGATTGATGGTAAAGTGAAGCTCAAGATTCCAGCTGAAACACAAACAGGTAAAATGTTTAGGCTACGAGGCAAAGGAGTTAAAGCCTTGCGTGGCAATAGCATGGGAGATTTGATGTGTAAGGTGACTGTAGAGACACCAATTAATCTCAATAGTAAACAGCGCGAATTATTAGAGGCTTTTGGTGAGTCCATTGGTGAGCATCAAACGCATTCACCAAAATCAAAATCCTGGTTTGATAATGTCAAAGAGTTTTTTGCTGGGAATTGATGATTTTATTTTATGCATAATCTGTATTGGTCTGGATATAATCTGACGTAAAAAATCAAATGGATATTTGTTTTTATGATGATGTTTAGTAAGTTTCTTCACTTACATTAAGGTCGCAATAACAAATAAACGCATTTTCGGTATACTGGCAAGTAAGATAATCAACTGAGATTTTGACGGGTGTCATTTGTATATAGATGTTGTCATTTAAAGTGGAAATATGTAGTTTCGCTGTTTCGCTCATTTTTGTAGTATCATTTTGGTTAAATAAAACAAGCTCGTACACGTTAACTGCATTAATACCAAGCGCTTTTTGCCTATCTTGAATCAATAGAGTGCTATTATATATTTCTTGCAGCGCTATCTGGCTTAACGCAGCAACTGCAATATCGTTTTCGCTTACTAACGTTGGACTAAAGTCGATTGCTTGAATTTGTTGTAAAAGACGCTTTATGCCCAGATAATAATGATCAGTTGCAAGCCCTAATTCGCAGCGGCTAGTGATTTTTAGATTAAGTATTGCTTGCGCTAAGTTTTCAGTATTATTTTCTTCATAAAGGGTATTTCCTGATGCCGCATAGTGAATATTGTTGATAAAATTTTTACCCGAGTTTTCTATTTCTTCCAGAATACCATTTGAGTCAAAGTGAGATTTGCTTGGGTCATCAAAGGGAAGTTTGTCTTTTATTGTTAGAGGGTTCTCAACGTCAGCTAACATATAAGACCAAAAAGAAACAGGGTTTGATAGCCAAGCTAAATCTGTAATCCCATCAATAAAGCTTGCAGTATAATGCGCAAGTGCTTTTTGGTTATCCACCCATGATTCAGCCACTCCTGTGATAAAGCCATCACGCTCTATATTTTCTCGTGTATTTCTAGCTAGGCTTGCAGACTTATCTACTAGTTCGACCATCATGACAACATCAGCTGCTTTACCTGCAGCCTTTGCAATTTTGGCTCCTTTGACTGCGATAGATTCTGACTTTAAAACTTGACTTGTTTTCGTACTTATAGGCGCAATATTTTCTGCTATTGTAAGAGAAGTAATTTTATCTGGTTGATGAAAATTGCTAACAACAGAGCGAAACTCTAAGCTATCGATCTCACTGGCTGTATTTTTAGCTGTTTTATAATCAAAATCTGAGGTTGATTTTGCCGTTTTGTAGTCAGATTGAGAAGCATTTTCTACAGATTTAAATGCATTATTATCAGAAGCACTAATAGCACCATCAATATTCTCTGTAGCTATTTTGTGCGTGGTTTCTTGATTAAATTGGATAAGATTTTCATAAGTTAAGGGTGCTGGTTTTTTAGGTAATCTTGCTTTTAATATTTCAATGGTCTCATTTTCCCATTGTTGTAATTCGTCTGCAGATAACCTTAATGTATGTTTACTTGGAGTTAATTGGCTAATTTGTGTTTTTAATTCTGGGTATTTTGCAATTAAACGATCTTTAAGTGCTTGTTGAAGTTGTGGGTAAATGTTCATCAGAAAATCACTTTCAAATTTAAATGGATCATTAAGCCATTGCCTGATATCGTCTTGATTAAATACTTTATCCTTTAATAAATGTGAAAAATTAGGATGTTGATTTTGAATACGTTGCTTGAGTAGATTTCTCAATGTTTGATAGTTGGTGTCTATAATCTTGTGCCCATATTGGTTTTTAATCCAGCGACTTAAAAAATTATCTTGTACGCCTGGGTGAGTACGTTCGTGTGCTAAAGCTAAGTCAGCTAAATCATCAGGCAAAATTTGAGCGGGATTCATATGATCTTCAATAGTTTGATTAAGTAACTTCTTACTGCCGCGATATAAACCTTTTAGTTTCTGCTGCATAGATAGATAATTATCATAGGTGTTAAGATATGATTGCTTTAAGTCAGGATAAGGAATGTGTGCTTTAGTATAATTTAATTGAAAGGGAGACTTAAAACCAATATGATCACGATATCCTAAGATCTTCATCTCAATATCAACTTCTTTTATTTTAAAAAGATCTAGGTTTTTATGTTTAGAAAAAAGCTTAATATCATTAGGGAAAACAACCTTACGATCACCCAATATTTCTTTGAATTCATCAGCAGTTTTAACGCCATATTCTCGAGTGATTGCTTTTAGGATATTATTAGCATTGTCATGGACAATGATTTCTTGGGCAGTTGCAAGCTTTAACTCATTCTCAAGCTGAAGATATCGATCAGATAATATATTCCCTGATTCAATCTCATATAGCAATTGTCCATACAAATCATCACGCCAAGTGTGTGCTCGTAATATAGAGCGTTCGCCTAAATCTTGCATGTATTCCATTTTTGCTGATGCAATTTTGTGAATATCACGTTTACTAGATGGTGTGTTTTTAAGGCCAGATTGAATCTCTCGTGGGTAATCTGGGTCTAAAGCGCCTTTTTTAAAATTATCAGATAGAATTTTGGTTTCACGGTCAGACAAAGAGGAAATAGGCTTCTCTAAAAAGTCTGCAGTTTGTCCGTATTTAAGTAGATGACTTTTTATTTTGAACAACTCTGCATCACGCTTAAGTTTAAGTGCATTAAATGCAGTTATCTTAAGGTTCATTGTGTTAGTTTGGACTTTGGTTATAGCATTTTTTAGCTCTACTGTCGTATCAGCAAGTGTATTTTCTATTGCTTTGACCCGTTGGCTAAAAGCGCTATTTTGCATTTGATTATTTTTATTGCGTTGAAAAATGGTATGAAGAAGTGGTATGTTCTTTGTCGACACAAGATGACGTTTAGGTTTTACTCTTTCTTGGGATAATGTGTTAGCGGTTAGATGAGACATGAGCTGTCTTACAATCTTTTGATTAAAAGTCGTGATGGTAGAATCGGTTAGTCTGTCGTTTGTAAATGACATATCATAAAATGTTTGGTGATTATCTGCTATAAATAGCGTAGGACTTAAGAGTTTAACTAATTGGTAATGTTGTGGCTTTTGATTGTTATGTGTTGTAGATTCTGGTTGAAGTGCATAAAGTAGTGACAGCTGCCCTTTTTCGTTATAAGCAAAGCCACTGATTGTGTTGTCTAGCTCTTTGATCATGATAATTTGATTATTATGATAGAAGTATTGTTCACTAAAATATTGTGTTTGATTTTTTTGTTCAACGATATAATCAATATGTGTTAATTGATGATGTTTATAGCTGAATTGAACATGGATGGTTATATCGTCATTAAATGGTGTTAGTCTAACAAGCGATAAGCGATCTAAAGCATCTTTCTTGGCAATAATCTCTGCACTTTGGTCAATGGATTGCTTCAATTGAATTAAATTTTTGTGATAGACAAGGTCATAACTTATGTTGGAGTCAGTATGAATTTTGGTTAACGCATAGGCCTGATAATCATATTCATCCCAATGATCAGTATCTGCATTTAAGAGTAGTAGACCGCTTTTCTTATCGTAATAGTAGCGCTCTCCATCTAGCTGATCAAAGCGGTATACGTTGCGTAGAGACCCTTCAACTTCCATGGTTTCATTAACAGTATTATCTTCTTTGCTGTAAATGCAAGAAAGGTTATTCGTTAGCAATAAGGTGTTAAACGATGGTATAGCAGCAGTATAATCATTTAACTGTTGATCAGGAGTCGATGTGAAATGATTGCTACAATAATATAAAGAAAGATATTCAAGTAGTTTAATGATAGTGCTACTACTAATGGGCATAAGTATTTTTTGGAGATAAGTTGTGGGCTTAAGCCATAGAACTTCTCTTGGTTCAGTAGCAGATGTATTTGGAAACTTGATTTCTTGTACGGTAATAATAGAACCATTTAGTGTAAGTCGATCATTTATTACGGATAGTTTTATTTTTTCCGGATTCATCACCAGGTTATTTGTCAATATGACTGTATTGCCTTTTTTCTGCAGTTGATAGGCAGGCTGTACATTCTTATTTATGCTTATAGTAATTATCTTTTGTGCGATATTGTAGTCTATGTTAATAGTTTGTTGATCTATTTGGTAACTTTTAAGCTGATAAATATTTATATGTTGCTCATCTTTTAAAAAATGCAGCGTAATATCTTGGTGTGTAATGCTTATAGTATTGTTAGATAGATTCGTTTGAAAGCCATGAAGTACAATAGTATCACCAAAATAATGCAACATATATTTGCCATTATCATAGTGAATAAAGGGGATTGAGAGCTGCCATTGTGATAATGCAAAGTTAGTTAACATATTAGTTGTCACATTATTGTCTGTATTAAGGAAATAGCCGATTGGAAGAAGTAAGTTATGATCAGTATATACATTTTGGTGCATAATGGGCATTAATGGAAAAACGGTTATATTTTTATTTTCCGCATAGAAATATTTAAATGCCTTAGATTGTTGAGCAAATTTCCAGTTAGTAAGGATTTGATGTGTATAATTTATATTAATTCCACAAGCAGCTTTTATGAGCAAGATAGCCTGACATATTAACAGTAGAAGACGCATAATTTTATACCCCGCTATTTAAAGGTTAAGCTCTAGAATTTAAAAGCCATTGCTTATTCTATAAGCTTGTTATATCGATCTGTCAGATATGCGGGGTTATCTAACTAGAAGTGTAGATGGTTTTTTATTTAATGGGTGTTTTTATTCTAAAATATGATCGTTTTTTTTTGGGTGATTACATGTTGTCTGCTCTAGTGGCATGCGTTTCATTTGGCTTAGAAATGTCTTAGGCAACTTTCATTCTTTAACGTTGGAAAGCGAATAAGTTTTTATCAAGCCAAAATTCAAAAAATCTCCAATCTAGTAACAACAAGCAATTATTAATTCTTTTTAAGCACAGACAGAAATGCTTCTTGTGGCACTTCAACGTTACCGACTTGCTTCATACGTTTCTTACCGGCTTTTTGTTTTTCAAGTAGCTTGCGTTTACGTGATACATCGCCACCATAACACTTAGCAAGAACGTTTTTACGCATCGCTTTCACGGTACTTCTAGCGATAATGCTGCCGCCAATCGCCGCTTGAATGGCAACTTCGAACATCTGTCTTGGGATAAGCTCTTTTAAGCGTTCCACCAACTCACGTCCTTTATAAACGGATTGATCTTTATGAACGATACTGGCTAGAGCATCGACTTTCTCACCATTAATGAGAATATCTAATAGCACCATATTGGCGGCTTCATAACGTTGTAATTCATAGTCAAGCGAGGCATAGCCGCGACTAACGGATTTTAGGCGATCAAAGAAATCAGAAACCACTTCAATCATCGGGATGTCATAGACAATAGATACTTGGCGACCTAAATAGTTCATATCCACTTGCGTACCACGTTTTTCAACACAAAGTGTGATAATTGCACCGACATAATCCTGAGGTACTAAAATAGACGCACGAACGATTGGTTCACGTACCTCAGCAATGGCGGAAGGTTCAGGTAGCTTTGATGGGTTATCTACTTCAATTTCTTCACCATTTTTAAGGGTTACTTTATAGATAACCGTTGGTGCAGAGGTAATAAGATCAAGATTATATTCACGCTCTAGACGCTCTTGAATAATCTCCATATGCAAAAGTCCCAAAAATCCGCAACGAAAGCCAAAGCCAAGTGCTTGAGAGACTTCAGGTTCAAAGAAAAGAGAGGCGTCATTTAAGCTTAATTTTTCCAATGCCTCGCGAAATGCTTCAAAGTCATCTGCACTAATCGGGAACATACCAGCGTATACTTGAGGTTGAACACGCTTAAATCCTGGAACAGGTTTATCCGTGGGGTTTTTGGTAAGTGTCAACGTGTCCCCTACAGGGGCACCATGAATATCTTTAATGCCGGCAACGATAAAGCCAACTTCACCAGCTTTTAGTGCTTGTTGTTTATGCATTTTGGGTGTAAAAACGCCAAGTTGATCGACTTGATAGCTTTGTCCTGTCGACATCACTTTAATTTTGTCTCCTACTTGCAGCTGGCCATTGCGAATTCGTACTAATGAAACAACACCAAGATATGGATCGAACCACGAATCGATAATTAATGCTTGTAATGGTGCATTTAAGTCACCAACAGGTGCTGGAATTTTAGCAATAATCGTCTCTAAAACATCCTCTACACCCAAGCCGGTTTTGGCACTGCAAGTTGTGGCACCGACGGCTTCAATGCCAATAATATCTTCAATCTCAGCACAGACACGTTCAGGCTCAGCTGAAGGGAGGTCAATTTTATTAAGTACTGGGATTACTTCTAGGTTTTGCTCAATCGCGGTATAGCAGTTGGCAACTGTTTGTGCTTCAACGCCTTGGGCAGCGTCAACCACCAATAGCGCACCCTCGCAAGCAGCTAGAGAACGTGATACTTCATAGGAGAAGTCAACATGTCCTGGTGTGTCGATAAAGTTCAGCTGATAGGTTTGTCCATCTTTTGCTGTATAGTTTAAAGTAACACTCTGTGCTTTAATGGTAATACCACGCTCGCGCTCAATATCCATTGAATCAAGGACTTGTTCTTTCATCTCGCGGTCAGTTAGGCCTTGACATACTTGGATAAATCGATCAGAGAGCGTTGATTTGCCGTGGTCAATATGCGCAATGATGGAAAAGTTTCGGATGTGTTGCATAGCAGCTTGTGTAGTAGATATTTTGTTATGGCGAGCATTATGCCGAAAAAATGATATAAAAGGAATCATCAGTTGCGTGGCGAATCTGTTTACCTTTATCAAAAACGTAGTTTGCGTATAAAAATCCAACTATTGTCCTTTGTTATAGCCAAGGATAGTGATAGAATGCCTGCCAGCGGCGTAAGCTGCGAGGTAAATAACCTTAACTAAAATTATTATAACTATTAAAGAACAATAAAGAGGATATTACTATGTCTAGAATCGCATCTTTGCAAGACCCGTTTTTAAATGCGTTAAGAAAAGAGAAAATTTCTGTATCAATTTACTTGGTAAACGGTATCAAATTGCAAGGCGTTATTGAAGCGTTTGATCAGTTTTCTATCGTGTTGCGCAACAGCGTCAATCAGATGGTTTATAAGCATGCGATCTCAACGGTAGTTCCTGCTAAAGCAGTACGTTTGGTTTATAGTAATTACAATCCAAATCATAGTCAGCAAAGCCACAATTCAGATCAAGAAGATGACTTTGAGTCTATGGATGAGAGCGCATTTGAAGAGTCATATGATGATGTCAACGATGCAAATGACCACTATAGCCAGCAATCTGCACAACAACAATAATAGTTAACTACACAATTTAAGAGGATCTTTCTTTGGAGATCTTTCAAGAACATGAGGTAGGTGAGAACTGCCTGCTTATTGATATCAATTTTTCATCCAAACCTGAATTAAACGCCGAACTTTCTGAGCTCAATGGTTTAGTACATGCTGCCAATTGGCAAATTGTGCAGACTATTAGTGCAAGGCGTGCGCAACCTGACCCTAAATACTTTTGTGGTAAAGGTAAACTAGAAGAGATTAAAGCAATAGTTGAAAAGCATGAGATTGATCTAGTCGTCTTTAATCATAGTATTACACCATCTCAAGAGCGTAATATTGAAAAAGCATTACACTGCAAAGTAATTGATCGTACGCGTTTGATCTTGGAGATATTTTCACAGCGCGCGCAAACGCATGAAGGGAAACTTCAGGTAGAACTGGCACAGTTAAATTATGCAGCCACGCGTCTTGTGCGTGGTTGGACGCATTTGGAGCGGCAAAAGGGTGGTATTGGTGTTAGGGGAGGTCCAGGAGAGACCCAGCTTGAGCTAGATCGACGACTTTTGCGTCAACGAATTGCTCAAATTGAGAATCGTCTTGAAAAAGTTAAGAAACAACGCGGATTAAGTCGTGCATCACGTCAAAAAAATGACGTGCCAACGATTGCCTTTGTCGGTTATACCAATGCCGGAAAATCGACATTGTTTAATCAGTTAAGTGGTGCAAATGTTTTAGCCAAAGATCAATTATTTGCAACTTTGGATCCCACTTTGCGTCAAATTAATGTGCCTAAATTAGGTGAAGTTGTGTTATCCGATACCGTAGGATTTATTCGCAATTTGCCACACGATTTGGTTGAGGCATTTTGTGCAACGCTTGAAGAGGCGATTGAAGCAGATCTTCTGGTGCATGTTATTGATTATGCTGATGTACATCATCTTGCATATATCGAGCAAGTGAAATTAGTGCTAAAGCAGATTCATGCCGATAATAAGCCAATACTTAATGTCTATAACAAAGTTGATTGCTTAGACAATTTGTCACCACACATTGTCTATCATAAGGATCGTCCTGCTGATGTTTATCTTTCAGCACAAACCGGTAGAGGTGTTGAGTATTTATATGAATCGATTGCTAAGCACTTTAACCAAGAGTGGCTCAAAGGTGTTTTAACTTTAATGCCACATGAAGGCAAGATCCGTGCAGTCTTTTACCAACTTGGTGTGGTTGAAAAAGAACAGATCAATAGTTCAGGTGAATGTCAACTGACAATCCACATTGCCAAAAGTGATTTTGATGCGATATGTCGACATAATAAACTTGAGTTAATAGCAAAATTTAGTCACCATTAAAAGCACTGAAAGAGCAAATCAAAAGTAGTATCTATGGCATTGAAATTTTTGTCACGACATAAGGTCTTTAATCAAGGTCCACCGGACTTGGAAGAGGCGATTCGTCGATTTCTGGGCAAGGGACGTAAACAGGGTAATAACGCATCTGACAATAATCACGGTGGTGACCATAATAACAACAGTAACAACAATAATGATAATAATGAGCCGCCACGCAAGGATGATCATCAGCGTAAAAGCATTTACTCGCGTAGTGCCGATCAAAAACCATTGCCGGTGAAAAAAATCGCCATTGGTGTGATTGCTGCTATCATTATTATCTGGGCAGGTATGGGCATTTATGTTGTACAACCGGCGCAACAAGCCGCTGTACTGACCTTTGGTAAATTCTCAAGTATTGAGGGTCCTGGGATGCATTGGCATGCCCCGGGCTTTGTCAGTGTCATTAAAAAAGATGTCGAAGTATTAAATACGATTAAGCTTGATAAGCAAATGCTGACTTCTGAAGAGAATATTGTACATGTGTCATTCTCAGTGCAATATCGTATTGGTAATTTAGAAGATTACTTATTTGCCACCAATAATCCTGAACTTATCTTGCGTCAAGCACTTGAAAGTGCGGTACGTCAAGTCGTTGGTGAAAACAAACTAGAGAAGATACTTACCACCTCAAGAACCCAAATTACTTTAGAAGTGCAAAAAGAATTAGAGAAGCTATTGAATAAGTACAGAACTGGCATTTTGGTCAATGAAGTGATCATGCAACCAGCGCAAGCACCGGCTGAAGTCAAAAGTGCCTTTGATGATGTAATTAAAGCACGTGAAGACCGTGAGCGCGTACAAAACGAAGCACAAAGCTATGCCAATAAGGTTGTGCCAGTGGCTAAGGGTCGCGCGCAGCGGATCATGGATGAAGCACGTGCCTATCAGGAAAAAGTGGTGCTTGAAGCACAAGGTAACGTAGCTAACTTCAGTCAATTGTTGCCAGTGTATCAGCAAAATCCAAGAATTATTGAAAATCAATTATATTATCAGACAATGGAAAATATCTTTAAAAACAATAAGCTTTATATCGTCGATGGCGATGGTGCTAAAAATCTATTCTATGGTGATACATTATCACCGCTGGCAATTTCTTCAACCGTTCAAGGAGGTCAGCGATGAGCAATAAATCAATGGGTTTGATCGTCGTTGTAATCATTGTATTGTTGTTAATATTCAGTTCGATGTTTCGTGTCAACCAAGGAAATGAAGCTGTGATCTTAAAGCTTGGCGAACTAAACCAAACCAGTGATGGCCAGGTTAAAGTATACACTCCAGGGCTGCACTTTAAAATTCCACTGATTGAACAAGTCAAAATCTATGATATGCGTTTACGCACACTAACGGTGGATTCATCGCGCGTGGTGACCAATGAGCAAAAAGATGTGATCATCGATGCGTATCTAGAGTGGAAGATTAATAATATTTCTCAGTTCTATCGTAGTGTCTCGGGTAATGACTCAAGGGCTGAATTGTTATTAAGGCAATTCTTAGAAGCGTCGTTGCGTGCTGAGGTCGGTAAGATCGATATTCAAGGTTTGATCAATAATGAACGCGATCAACTGATGCAAACGTTAACCAAAAGCGTACAAGAGCAAGCTAAAAAGATTGGTATCGATGTTGTTGATGTACGTATTAAGCAGATTGATCTACCGGAAACAGTGACTGAGTCGATTTACCAAAGAATGCGCTCAGAGCGTCAAAAGGTAGCTGCATCTATTCGCGCGCAAGGTGAGCAGATGTCGGAATCTATTCGTGCCGATGCCGATGCCACCGTGACGATCACTCTAGCAAAAGCCGATCGCGATGCTAAAGAAATCAAAGCCAAATCCGATGCAAAAGCGGCTGAAATTTATGCGGATGCTTATGGCAAATCCGAGCGTTTCTATAATTTCTGGCGCAGCATGCAGGCTTATCAGATTAGTTTTAGTGGCAAAAAAGAGGATGTATTTATCTTAAAACCAGAAGGGAAGTTCTTTAGTTACTTTAATTCCTCCAATTTGCCTGCGGTAGTAAAAACCGCACCAGCACCGGCAAAATGATAATTTATATAATTCGATTTTCTCTGTTAATTCTTCTTGGAAATAAAAATATCTTATAATAATTCGTCGTATTGCTGGTTTTTTATTATTCTTTGGACGTTTAAACTATACAATAATATTAAATTTATGGAATAATGTTTAGGCGTTGTTTATAGCGCATTTAGAGCATTCGTCAGTGGATAGCTATTATGTGTTGTTAATGTTGGTTATAACTAAATTATATACCGCTCGTAAATCATTTTGCGGTGTTCGGTGCCGAAGAAGTTTTTGATGCTTTTGGGTGATTGGATTGCAGGTAATAGCTAGGACTATTGCCAAAGTTCAATCACCAAAAAGGGCGTAAAATTCAATGGCAGAAATGCTGTAAAATGGTTTATGAGCGGTATACTATGTAAGCGTGGACTGAGCATAAGTTGAAGTTCCTTGGTTGTTTCTAGAGTTGCCCTTTGACTTTGTCGAGGGTGCGATCGATAACCTGGGGTAAATGTTTAATCATAAGCTTAATATTAAGTAAATAAAGAATAATAATAAAAATGGGGCGGGCAAAAGAGAAATGAGTGTTGAGAAATTAAACTGGTCAGATGCGCGCATCTTGATGCACAAAGCCAATCCAGAGTTTGTAGCATTGCTAGATACTGTAGATGGCATTGAAAAATATGCGTTTACCAAATACAGCTATCGCTATGGTGATTTAGTCGGTGATGCTAATTATTTCTACGACCCGGATGGTAATACTGTCTCTGATAATATCCCTTTTGGCATGGTTGTTAAAAAGTCGATGCAGTTTTTTATGGAGCTAGGGGAGTATATTATCCCTGGTGAGTTGATAGTGCCAGGGGATTTTGCCTATATGAGTCAATTCTCCTATACACAAAAAATTAATATATTATCAACATGGAGTATGTGCGCAGGAACCAGAGTCCCAATTATAGTTAGTATCTATAAGCAATATTCAAAGTATGCTAGGATGCAAAGTGCCATGGGTGTAACTGAAGAGCTTTACTCGCCTTCTAATGATGGCACTGACTTTTCTGTTATTCGAAACATTGCTAGAGGGTTAAAGAGTGATTGGCGGTTTGTCTATATTGGATTTTCTGATGAGTTAACGGCATTGTTAAAAAGTAATAGTGATACTTGGCATATACGAGAATATATACTAAAGAAATTAATGAGAAGCAATCTATCGTCAAATACAAAGAGCTTATATCAAGATATTATTTTAAATTACATTAAAGTCCATCATTCAAGTATTAAGAACTTTTATTACTTAAGTAATGTTATAAATCATGTGCTTGATGCAGTTTGTGGCTATAGTATGATTCATAGATTAGCGGATAATGATATGACGTTACCATTACAAGAGATTCAGCAAGCATATCATGCGTTCTACAGGCCTAAGAATCCTCCTTTTATTTTGACCTCATCCAATTTTGCGATTAATCAAGATTATATACATTATTTTAGTATCCCGTACCATACGATGATGTATCGCCCAGAGCACATTGCCAATATTGTGGAGCTTTGCGTTAATGTCAAACGTTTAATTAGTGTATACTCAGGCGAGTTAAGTAATATCCCAATTGTGGGAGGTGGCGTGCTTTTGCAAAAACTGTCATCTATTAAATTCTCTGTCATAGCAGATCGACCCAATACATTTCAAAAGACCGATGATGTATTGCTGCTAAAGGAGTTGCCATTACACTGCAAAGACCTTTCAAAACAATTAAATAGTTATAGTTTATTAGATAAGAAATACACCATGCCTCAAAGATCAAGTTTCTTTTCCGGTGCCATCAACATGAGCTTTGAGTAAAGGTTTATTAGGCTTCGTTAAAAAAAGTACAACCATGCGCTTGATGACCAATGCAGCTAAACATATTCGTTCCCCCTTTTTTTAGTTATTCAAAAACATAAGTTCCCCTTATCAGATGATCGAATTTTACAAGGTTTTCAAAGGGAAGTTAATCGATTTTTCTCTGGTTTTTGTTGAGTTTCGTAATTTTCCACTCTATTAAATGCTAGGTTTTGCAATTATATCCTAAAATATAAACTATACTTATAATACGGATTATTAAGAGCTAAGGGTTAATCAATGCAATGGCGGCAGGTTATACTATATTGT
The DNA here is from genome assembly GCF_003574425.1 of Cysteiniphilum halobium. Lineage (GTDB taxonomy): Bacteria > Pseudomonadota > Gammaproteobacteria > Francisellales > Francisellaceae > Caedibacter > Caedibacter halobius. The sequence continues at coordinate 38,371 of NZ_QLIU01000008.1, forward strand.
GCAATTGCAACCTTTTTGTCTGGATGTAGTTTTTTGTTGCCATCAAAAAAGGTTGAGCGCAATGATCATTGGCAGAGCTTTAATAGTATTCAAACGGTTTATGATGAGGTGCTTCCAAATAAAACAACATTGCCTGAGCTGAATCATATGGGCTTTGATCCGTATGTTGCTAATAATGTGAAGATTGAAAACTATCTAGATATTCGCCTTCGTTTTGACCCGCTAAGTACGGGTAAGAACATTCCAGAGCCTGTAGCTGAGTGTCTTAGCCTATATAAGCGCTGTCAGGCATATGTTGTTAATGTCGATTATGAATACGAAGATCGCATTGGTAATGCGTTTTTAGATTTAACCGGATTTCGCAAAGAGATACTAAAAAAAGGTTGGCGCTTTCAAGCGGTATTTATTATCCAGGATCAACTAGTTGTTTATAAGCTTTGGTCGGGTGAGCCTAAACGCAAAGCATATATTGATGAGGTTAGGCCGCTTGGGCCCTTGCAAAGCTTAGATGATTTAATCACAGGTCCTGCAATTTCATTTTGATGTTGAAGAAAAGGGAAAACACACTGCCTTGAAGTATTACGCTACCTCGAACGTGTTACAGTACCCTGAGCGTAAGTCGAAGGGTCTTTAAGAGTTGAATTAGCAATAAAATAATGCGTTTGGCTTCGACTCACGCTCAGCCAACGTTGTTGTAAGAATATTCGTTTTAATTACGCGCGAACAAAGTCAGCGTGTAGGATTTTTGGCTTAAATGGGTGGCGTTGTAATGCTTTGATCTTAACGCTTTCAGCTTTGCCATTAATATCGATAGTAACCGTTGCTGTATAGAATGCCTTGTTTTCAGTAGCATGTAAGATCTTGTTATGATCAAGCGTGATAGCAGTTGCTTTAGAACCGTTGCCGTAGATAATGGCAGGAACTCTTCCTGCTTTACGTAGGCGGCGGCTCGCACCTGTACCTGTTTCAGTTTTTAATTCCGCGTGTAGCGTAAATTCTGTCATTTTAATTTCCTTAAAATTTATATTTAAAGTTAATTTTTATTTTAAAAAAACCTTCTTATCATGCGACCCTGATGAGAAAGCTCGTGGATTCTAACAAAAAAGCTAAGGAAAGTTAAGACTTAAATCAAATCACAAAACATTAAGCTAATAGATTCTTCATTATTGGTGCGACGAATAGCTTCTGAGAGCATGGGTGCTAATGATAGGGTTTTGATTTTCTTGCATTTAAGGGCTGCGTTATGCAGGGGAATAGAGTTAGTGACAACTAGCTCCTCAAGGACCGAGCTTTCAATATTCTCAATTGCTTTACCAGATAACACAGGATGCACACAGTAAGCTGAAACTTTTTTAGCACCATGATCAATAAGTGCTTGTGCAGCTTTGCATAGTGTGCCCGCCGTATCAACGATATCATCAACGATCAAGCAATGACGTCCATTGATATCACCAATGATATTCATGACTTCGGATTCATTAGCCTTTTGACGACGCTTATCAATAATTGCCAAATCGGTGTTAAGTGCTTTTGCCATGGCGCGCGCGCGTACCACGCCACCGACATCAGGGGAGACGACAATCGGGTTTTCTAAACGGCATGAGCGAATATAGTCTAATAAAATCGGTGTGCCATAGACATTATCTAATGGAATATTAAAAAAACCTTGAATCTGCTCGGCATGGATATCAACCGTTAATAAACGATCAATGCCAGCACCGGTTAACATATCAGCAACAACACGCGCTGAAATCGGTACACGCGATGAGCGTACACGGCGATCTTGGCGAGCATAGCCAAAGTAGGGAATAACAGCGGTGATGCGTCCGGCAGATGAACGCCGCAATGCATCGGTTAAAAACATCAACTCCATGATGTGATCATTAGTTGGTGGGCAAGTAGATTGTACGATGAAGACATCACGACCTCTAACGTTGTCAATGATCTCAATATGAGATTCGCCGTCACTAAAGGTGGAAACTGTAGCGCGTCCTACTTGTACACCCAAAAAGTGGGAGATTTCTTCAGTTAGCGCGTTGCATGCGCGCCCACTAAAAAGCATCAGATCTGACATGGCGTTATCCTAAAATTTGATTGCTGAAATTTGCTTAGAGAATATACCCAATTTTGAAAAAATATAAAGGTTTTTTTAAAGAACAATTTTATTCGACATGACTTAAGCGCGCAGGATGCCAATGGTCAACGTACATCTTAGTAGTACCTGCAATGGCTGCTGGAATAACGAGAATATTAAAAAAAGGAATCATCAAAAATACAGTGGTGATAAAACCAAAGCCTAAGCTTAGAGACTTTTGTTGAGAGAGTTGCTTTTTCATTTGTGGAAAGCTGATTTCATTATTATCAAAAGCATAATCAGCATATTGCACAACGTTAAACCAACATAACAGTACAAACCATAAAACACTGGTAAAAAGATTTATCACTGGAATGAAGTAACATAAGAAAATGATCAAAACCCATGGTAAGAAGGATAATAGCTTTTTAAATTCGCGTGCGATGGATCTAGGTGCAATAAGCATAAGTTTAGCAAATGTAAGCTTACTACCAACCTCTCGTCCTGTGAGTTTTTTTTGGATTTTCTCAGCAAGAAAACTATAAAAAGGTGAAGCAATAATAAGAGCAATCGCAGTAAAGAGATAAGCACTAAATAATAATAGCGCCAAAATAGCAATGATGTAAATCAACCAGCTAAACCATGTGAGCCAGCTAGGTAGATGAGTATCCACCCAGCTGATTAATAAAGAGACTTCATGTAGGCTAAACCACCACAGCGCAATAAAGATAATGGTATTAATAATAAGTGGCACAATTGTATAGCGTTTGATTCCTTTCTTAAAAATAAGTGTTAGTCCCGCGAAAAAATAGCTTATGCCACTGTTATCACCTTGGTGCTGGGCCATGATTATTCTCCCGTTACATTGGCAGTGTTTTGATAAAGGTGAGTTAATAGTGCCTGTTCTTGTGCTGTAAAATCTAGTGCTTCTTGACCAGAAAGACTAAAGTTTTGTTGGGTGTAGATTGGATTTCTACTTTCGAAATAAGTTTTTAGATTAAAATATTTATTGGCATTACTTTTAAATGCAACAATTTGTCCATGTTTAATTTCAAGCGTGATGTCGTCACCTTCAAAAACAAAATTGCGACTAAAGGGCAAGGTTTTGCCAAAGCGCCATTGCCAAGTGTGCAAGGTGTTTTTTTCATTGATAACCTGTTTATTTTCCATATATTCGGGGATATAGGTGATGTGTTGATTAAACTGATTTAAAAAACAATTACGGATTTTCTCAACGTTAATGTTTGGATTGACTGTTGCCAAGTTAATAACGCTTGAGCGCTTTGAGTGCACCCCCTTGGCCGTTAATGACTTATCAATGTTATGATGCAAATAGTGATATAGCTTGCTGGTATCAGCATTGATCAGTAAGGTGCCATGATGAAAGGATTTGTCTTTGGTCTCACGAAAAGCGCTTCCTGAGATTTTATAATCAGTATTTTCATGTGTTACTAAGATATCATTACGCTCGGAAGCATAAGCGTTGATGCCGCAGTTTTTAAGTACATTAACAATCAGTGCCAGATTTGCTTTTTTGTCGTAATCTTTGGATTTTGCCATAATAGTGTAGTTTAAATTACCCAAATCATGATAAACCGTACCCCCTCCGCTTTGGCGGCGGACAATTGGGATATTACTATTGTTTAAAGCATCAATATTGCACTCGCGCCAAGGGTTTTGGGCCCGTCCCATAATTACACAAGGGGCGTTTTGCCATAAATATAAAATAGGCGTATCCGTCAACATTTCACGAAAAAGCCAGTTTTCAACGGCAAGGTTATAAAAAGGGTTATGACTTGTAGCAATATAAACATTCATACGATAGTTTGTGTGACTTATTAAGCTTTGATAAAGTGGCAGTTTATACCCATCATAAAATATTTTACAGCGTTTCTTTCTGTTGATTTAAATTTGATATGTCAAAAAATTAAAATTATTCTTTCCCCTTACGTTGCTGTATACTGTTTATTCTTTTTTGGTTTATTAATAACTCATTTAACAATTCATTATGGGGTGAAAAATGTTTACAACTAAAACAAAGCTATTTATTGGCATGGTGATGTCATTGCTTTTGCTAACGCAAAGCATGGCTTATTCGATGCATGGTGTAGATTCAATTAATAACATGAGTGTAGATAACCATTCAAATGCTTTAGCAGCATCAGCAATTCAGTATGATGCTACTGGTGATCTGGCAAGAGATAATAAAAATATACAATATAGTTACAACAGTGCTAACCAGTTAACACAAATAAAATTAGCATCAGGTAGTGGCGAGAGCTATTACTACTACTCTAATGGTTTGCGTGCAGTCATTCACAGTAATAATCGAACACTTGTGCATTATTATTCACGTCATGGTCAATTACTAAATTCCACCGATGGGATACAATCATCCGCGTATTTAATTGCAAATACGGTGAGTGTGCGTAGTATTGATGGCACTGCAATAACTCTGCTACATAACCGTCATGGTTCGGTGATTGGTCAGTTAAGTAATAAGCCACAGTTTTATCAGTATGGAGTGTATGGTGTTCAGAAGACGGAGGGCAGAGGACAGAAGGCGGAAAATGGCAGTGAATCATTAAATCTTGCAACCAATCCTCTTCGATATTCGGGCTATATGTTTGATCCATTAACCGGTTTATATTATCTCAAAGCGCGTGATTACGATCCAAGTTTAAGAAGCTTTATGCAAGCGGATAGTTATGCTTTTAATAGCGATGGGTTAATCAATGGTTATTTCTATGGTAATAACAATCCATTAATGGGGATTGATCTCAGTGGGCATGTTTTTGAAACACTTGCTAAAACTGCCTTAACTATAGATGGGGTTGATCTAAGTAAAACAGAGCCTGTTGAAAATAATGATGATTTTAATGTTGACCAACAAACTGCACAATCAACTCAATGGTCACCAGGAGACCAAATGCTTCCGGAAGATACCCGCTTTATCCGCACATTAAAAGGAGGAGGCTATGCACAAGAGATACGAATATTTAAAGATGCACAGAATAATGAATGGGCTCTAAAAATAATGAAGAGTCATGATAATAATCTTGATCGTACAGAACTTAATACACCAGAAAGAAATGCGAAGGTTTTAAATAAGTTAAACGGAGATGGTTTTGCCTTTGCTGTGAAATATAAAGGTCAAGAGCATTTAGTAACAAGATATGTCAAAGGTAAAGAGGTTGAACCCCAAAAAATATTTGAATACTTTTGGGATGCATTAACTAATGAAGGTGGGATGTATATGTACGATTACTATGTCCCGGGAAATGCTCGCTATGGAGATAATGACGAAATTGTCATTATTGATGCGGATCAAATTGTGCAATTTCCTCCTATTTCTCCCAGAAGCAAAGAGCTTATAGATATAAAATATTTGCAGAGCTCAACAATAGGGATAAGACGTGCAGTTAACAACAATCCTACACTTGATTTCGATGAGATAGTAAATCGCTTTGCAGCGCTCAGTTTAGAAGATCAAACTTGATCTGATAGACACTCTGTTTTAGCAAAATGATAAGTGAATTTTGCATATTTCATTTTATATTTTGGCAAGACTGCTATTAATCATTGCATTAGCTGCCATCACCAGTGGTGAGATAACTTCAGCAGCACCCAAAGATTTTGCTTTGTTAATATTATTTTTTTGATTGATACGAATGGTGATTTTAGCTGCCTTTGCTGGTTGATGATCATTTAAAAACTCATTAATACTCAATAAAGTAATAATATTATCAGCATCTTTTTCGTAAGCGATAATCACTGCATGGGCATCGACAATGCTTGCCTTATCGAGAATATCAGGATCGTTGGCATTACCATGAAGTGTTAAAGATTTAAGCGCAGCACTATCAGCGGTTTCACTGTGTTCGCTATCGATAATGAGAAAGCTTTTGTTTTGTTGTTGCAATTCACTGATAATAATATGCGTTAAATCATTTAAGCCACAAATAATCACATGATCTTTCATATGCTTTTTCCCTTTGTTAAATGTTTGAAATAGATTTTGCAAGCGATCGATAAAGGCACTAACGATAAAGGTTAAAACAGCAGCAAATGCACCTAATCCTATAAAAATCATTGAAACAACGAAAAGGCGTGCCTCATCAGTAATCGGTGTAATATCGCCATAACCAACAGTGCTATAAGTGACTACAGTAAAGTAGATAGCATCTGGCCAATCTTTAATACTATTGAATTGATCGCGTAGTAGATAAGCACCAACCACGCCATATAGGAATGCCAAAATAAAGGACAAAATAACGATAAATTGGGCGTAACTGAGTTTGATGGTTTGCGAGCGAACATTAAATACTTTCCAGCTAATGCTAAGTCCAACAATCTCAACAAAATAAAACCAAGTCAAAAAACCTGAGCGGTAATGCACAAAGATATTGGTCAAGAAAAGAGTAATTAGCATTAATAATGCTAATATCCAGAAAAAACGTAAGCGCCGATAAATCCCACGACCAATCAGTAACATTAAATAGCCAATAAAACAGGATATAACCGTATTAAACTCTTTGAACCCTTGTCCTGCGATAATATGGTTAACTAATTGCACCCCTTCATCATGAATGGCTGCTTCAATAAAAGGAAAGACACCAACCAAAATGGCGAATATACCATTTAAAAAGAGTAAAATAGCAAAGAATAAGGGAATGTTGAAGCGCATGAGCCTTTCTTTGAAAAGGTGTGCTAACCTTGGCATAAGCTATCCTTAGTGTTGGTGAGATCGCTGTGTAATAGATATTCCATATAAACATAGACAACATTAACATAAAGTTCAATATGAAACGTGCTTAAGGTAGGTAATGATGCGTAAATAAGTTGTATGAGTTATTACCTCTGGTTTTGAGGGGACGCTCGTACAGCTTGTGCTGCACGGGAGTAACTGAGTTAAAACTCAATTTGTTTTTACTTATTACTCGGCATATTTTGTCTTTGTTATAAGCACCGCCATAAGGTTTGGTCTTTTGATTTTTTATCTAGAAGTTTTAGATAGTCATCATGTGCTTCACACTGTGGATGTAGGGTCAATAGATCAACCAAGTTAAGCGTTTTATCTGCAGAAGTTAATATATCTTTATTAGTCGATGTGCTTGCATTGTTATTATCTTCAGCAGTTGGCGTCATAAGACTAAATAAATCCAGTTGTCCCCCGGTCATCATCAAATAGACATCTGCAAGAATCTCAGCATCCAGAAGTGCGCCATGCAGTGTGCGATGTTTGTTATTCACGCCATAGCGTGAGCACAGTGCATCGAGTGAGTTTTTTTGTCCTGGGTGCTTCTGGCGTGCCATGATTAAGCTATCAATAATATGGCAGTGGCGTTCAAGCTCTCCCCATTTATTAGGAGATAATAATTGCAACTCCCAGTTTAAAAATGGCACGTCAAATCCTGCATTATGAATAATCAGTTCAGACTGACCAAGGTACGTCATAATCTCATCAATTTTGTCACTAAATAGTGGTTTGTCAGCTAAAAAATCATTGCTTAAACCATGGACTTGCAAGGCGCCTACCTCAACTTCAATGTCGGGTTTAAAGTAAAAGTGTAAGTTATTACCGGTTAATTTGCGATCGATCATTTCAACGGCACCAAGCTCGATGATGCGATGTCCTGATTTAAAGTCAAAGCCTGTAGTTTCAGTATCCAAAAATATTTGTCGCATGATTTTAATTCATCAGATATAGAAAAGTATGCCAAGGAGTATAGCGAATTTGGGTAAGGTTTGACATAATGGTTTGTGTTATTTTAACCAAAATAAAGGACAGGAAGATGAAGACAATTTTATTAGCAATCGGGTTATTGTTATCAGTGAATGCTGCACTGGCATGTTCAGGCAAGGAGCAAATTAATATTTTATTTACCTCGCAGCAAGGAGATAATGTATCACATAAAGACTATGCAAGTTTGGGCAAGGCATTATTTACCAATCAAATGATCGCTGATGAGCTGCATGCTTATAATGTGACGATTAATCATAAAATCGGTGAGATTGTTTTGGATATTGAAACACAAAAAACGTCTATCCAAACAATGTTAAAAGAAATCAAGCCTTTATTAAAAGAGCACGGGTTTAAAGTGTTACGCACTTCTTTTGAAACGCCAATTGAACGTGCTAATGCAAGGAAGTCGATGCCGCCAAAAGAGCCTACATCAAGTGATGTCATCGCTAATTAATAATAAAAATAAGCTGTATCATCGTCAAATTTTAAAGGTCGCGATCCTGGCAAGCTAGATTGTTGACTTGCCTGTAAGCAATCCAAAACTCTCGATAGTAAGCTTAGCAAATTCAAACTGGTAATTTTGGGTAAGAGTTTTTAGCTTAATTAAAAATTTAATGCGTCTTTGAAGTAGATTAAAGATTGCAAGTCCTCAGATTATCCTTGCTGTTATATTCCTTGTTGATACTCAAATGGGGGTCGAGTTTCAGCTGCCTTTGCTATCACTTAACTGGGGTATTGTCGTGATAACAAAGCATAATCTGAGGAGTGCTTAGATCATAATAAATAATTATAACCATGTCCAGTGTAGTAGCATTAAATTTTTATAAAAAAATTCACATGTATATAAAACAATCAATTTTGTGCGGGTATTTTTTGCATGAAATGTACTGAAGAGAATGGGGTTTAAGGCAGAAATATATGCAAAAGATTGTTTAGGAATCGCTGACCAAGCTCAGTCGGTATAAAGTATCCTGATTCTCTTGTGAGTAACTTACGAGTAATTGCCTCATTGAGTTGTGCTGTAATATCCTTAATACTAAGTCCCGTGGTCTTTTCAAATTGCATGACTGAAAAACCACACTGTAAGCGTAGCGCATTTAACATAAACTCATAAGGGCGCGCATTAGTGGCAATATCACAGCTACCATAGGGAAATTTTTGTTCGATCATATACAGTTTTGGATTTTTGCGTTTCCAGTGGCGTCTGAGAATACCTGTTTCAGGCAAAGTAATCTTGCCATGGGCGCCTGCGCCAATACCGATATAATCACCAAACTGCCAATAGTTTACGTTATGTTTGGCTTGATACTCATTATCCTTACAATAAGCAGAAGTCTCATATTGTGTAAACCCAGATGATTTAATCAATGCTTTGCCTTGTTGCTCAATAGTGAATAATAAATCTTCGCAAGGTAATTTTGGCGGTTTGACAGCAAATGCAGTATTGGGCTCTAAAGTTAATTGATACCAAGATAAATGTGTTGGCTTTAATGCCAACGCTTCGCGCAAATCAAATAGTGCATCATCAACACTTTGGTCAGGTAAGCCGTGCATTAAATCAATATTAAAATTATCAAATCCGGCATGAACTAATTCATCAACGGCGTTATAGACATTTTGTGCACTGTGAATACGACCAAGCGCCTTTAATTTATCATTTTGTAGACTTTGCACGCCAAGTGAGACGCGATTAATGCCCATGGTTTTATAGTCGGTGAATTTACCGTGTTCAATCGTGCCAGGGTTTGCTTCGATGGTAATCTCAGCACCTTTTGCAATAAATTTGTGCTTAAATAAATACTCAAAAAGTTGTGATAATTCAACACTGGGGAATAAAGAAGGCGTTCCTCCTCCTAAAAAAATGCTTTCAAATTGTCGATTTTGTAGATCACTCATGTGGCTCTGCAAATCAAGTAATAACGTTTGTAAGTAAGTCTCGGCTGGGATGTTGCCTTTTAAGTGATGTGAGTTAAAGTCACAATAAGGGCATTTTCTAACACACCAGGGAAAATGAATGTAAAGGCTTAAAGGAGGGAGTTTTAGCATAGAAAAGGAGAAAAAGAGAAATTATTTTGGCTGCCCAATGCGAATAACGAGTACGTCACAATGTGCTCGTTGTAACACACCATTTGCTGTTGAACCAATAAAGCGCTCAACACCATAACGACCATGGCTACCGATAACAACAATATCACAATTAAGTTCTTCTGCGAGCTTAACAATTTTACGCTTAGGTGAGCCATGTAATAAATGAAAGTCTGCCTCAAGGTCAATTTGTGCTTCAAGTGCTTTTAAATGCTTGAGATTTTCTTCTTCTAGGTAATCTTCTAAATCTGAGATAGAGGGCACCCCTGATGCCATATAGTAAGGGATATGTGGTAAAACATTGACGACACTTAGTTTGGCATTATTACGTTTCGCCAAGGCAACAGCTTGTTCAATCACGGGTTTGTTATCAGCGTGCAAGTCGGTTGCCAGTAAAATATGTTTGTAATTTTTCATCCTCAATCTCCAATACTGTGTTTTAACGGTACTAATGCTAGTCATTCTAAAAAACTTCCCTTGTAAAAGATAGTCAAAGCACCGCTAAAAATAACAATGAGTCATAAATAGCAGTTGAAATCTTAGGGGTAAAATTTTAAGCTAGCGGCTGTTTTGTTTTAATTTGTTTTCTAAACAATAAAAGTCAAAGATAAAAAGAGGTCATTCTCAATGAATATGAATATGAGTAAGCTCATGCAGCAAGCGCAGAAAATGCAAGATCAGATGAAAAAAATGCAAGAAGAGCAAGCAAAGCTAGAAGTAATAGGCGAATCAGGTGCCGGTCTTATTAAAATCACCATGACAGGAAAACATGATGTTAAACGTGTTGAGATTGATCCAAGCTTGTTAACAGAAGACAAAGAAATTCTTGAGGATTTATTGGCTGCTGCCGTTAACGATGCCGTTCGTCGTGTTGAGGAAAACAATAAAGACTCGATGTCAGACATGACTCAAGGTTTAAATTTACCCCCTGGATTTAAATTTCCATTTTAAGCATGCGCTTTTAAGTTTAATTTGCTATGCAAAAGTTATTTTCCCCCAGAATCGAAAGCTTGATCGAGTCGCTTAAAGTGTTGCCAGGTGTCGGGAAAAAAACCGCACAACGCATGGCCATTCAGTTGTTGGATAAAAAACAACAAGCAGCACATGAGTTATCTCAAGCGATTGAGAATGCCCTTGTTGCCATAAAGCACTGCCAGCAATGCAATATGCTGTGTGAAGAGGAACTTTGCCATATTTGTAGTAGTGCAAGACGCGATAATACACAGCTATGTATCGTCGAAAATATGCTTGATATGATGGCGATTGAATCAGCGGGTGTGTATGGTGGCAAATATTTTATCTTGCATGGTAGGATCTCACCTTTGGATGGAATAGGCCCCAATGAGCTTAAACTGCCTAAACTTAAAGCGCTTGTTGCAAGCCTTGAAGTAAATGAAATTGTCATGGCATTGAGTCCGTCTGTTGAGGGTGAAACAACAGCACATTTTATTTCAGATATGTTAAAAGAATATCGATGTACGATCTCACGTATTGGTTTTGGTGTACCATTTGGCGGTGAACTTGAGTATCTTGATCAACAGACATTAACCCATGCCTTTAAAGCACGGGTCAGTTTTTAGTTTGTGTAAAAAAAGCGCTATTCAACTGCTTCTGTTATCGTTATAATTTTGGCGTTTTAGATAAAATTATAGTGAAAATATGCAGATTTCATCCTCAAAATCGCTGACGCTATTGCGTTTGGTAATGATTAATATTATTGCCGTTGATAGCTTACGTAATATTTCAATTACCGCGCAAGCCGGTTGGGTCGTGGTGAGTTTCTATATTTTGGCGGCGATTGTTTTTTTGATTCCATGTGCATTATTAACGGCAGAGATGGCAACAGGCTACTCTAAAAATGGTGGAATCTATCTCTGGACAAAAGAAGCCTTTGGTGCCAAAACAGGCTTTGTTATTTTATGGCTGCAGTGGGTTTATAACCTTGTGTGGTTCCCCTCAATCTGTGGTTTCTTTGCAGGGATTATTGCTTATATTATCGCACCTTGGTTTGGCTTAAACCCTAATGAACTTGTCATGAGTCCATCGTATATGATTGGCATGAGTTTGTGCATGTTTTGGGTAGCAACTATTATTAATTTATTTGGCATTAAAACCTCAAGTACCTTAAGTGTAATTGGTGCAATTGTAGGGACCTTAATGCCGATGCTATTAATTATTGGTTTGGCATTATTTTGGGTGCTATCAGGACAACCTATTTTAAAGCCACAAACGATCTCTGATGTATTACCAAGCTTTGCAAATATTGGCAGTTGGGGATTATTCTTAACGGTAATGTTTAGTTTGTTTGGTTTAGAGATGAGCTCCATTCATGCGGGAAATGTTAAAAATCCTAAGAAAAACTTCCCTAAAGCGCTACTGATTTCCAGTATTGTTATTTTGCTGTCGCTTATCTTGTCCAATATTGCGATTTTTACCGTTAATAGTGATACCGGTGGTCAGGTGGATATTGTTACAGGGCTTATGGCGTCGTTTAATTATTTCTTTACGCAGTTTAATATGCCATGGATGTCAGATGTTATCGCATTAACCTTGGTGCTTGGTGCCTTTACAACAGTTGCTGCTTGGATTATGGGGTTATCACGTGCTTTTACAGTTGCTGCTGAGGATGGACTCATTAGTAAAAGATTGGCACGAACTAATAAATATGAAGCGCCAAGTAAAGTACTTATTTTGCAAGGCATTATCTTTTCACTGTTTTGTTTAAGCTATGTCTTGATGCCAAGCGTCAACTCGGCTTATTGGTTTTTAAGTGCATTAACCGCACAACTTGCTGTATTAGCCTATATTGGCATGTTTGCCGCGGCGATTAAATTACGTCGCCAAAATCAACCAAAACCTGGACAATATGTTATTTTTGGTGGTGTAAAAGGGACTATAACAATGGCAGTTTTGGGTTTTATTGGCTGTGTTATTGCTGTTAGTGTTGGCTTTATCCCAACTTCAGATGTTACGATGTCAGCATTAAACTTTGATCTATTATTGCTCACAGGGATTATCATAGCGTTAGTGATTCCTTATGTTATAACGCGGAATTATCAAGCAGGATAATTGGTTATCAAACATAAATTAACTGTTAGCTCAAAGCCAGGGAGGACACCGCACCCTGAGGGAAGTCTATCTCGTGCCCTGAGCGAAGTCGAAGGGAATGCAAAGATCTCTATAAGGGCTTCGACTGACGCTCAGCCCACGTTTATGTAATACAGTTGTGGGCAATATTGCTGTTTGCAGTGCGCTTATGCGTAAGAAGGATTTTCCAAAAATTAAAGAATAAAATTTGATCTTTAGAGATAATGATCTAGGCTTAATCCGAGGCAACTCTATTTTATATCCCCCGCGCTTAACTTCTTATCATATGGATTGATTATGCTAAAAGCTGATTTTTGAAGGCTTGGAAAAAATAAGCAACTAATGAAACTGATAGAGCTCATTGGTAAACGCATTTAACCAAATGAAGGCGGGTAGGCAACGTATATGTTAGCAAATACAGGTAATAGAAAGCACAAGCGTTTCAAATTGATAATAATTTTATTTTATGGATTTTTGCTCTTGTTTTGTGTAGTGACGTATATATCAGACAAATTGGCAACAGGGGTTTTTGCCAGTGCACCCATTGATTTATCCAAACCTTCTGAAGTGACGCTGGATTATTTTATTTGGTTTCCTGGGCGGTATGAAATTGATATTCGTTTTCAAAAAGAAAGTCAAGAATCATTAAAACTCATTGACGGTCATATCCCTGATTATTTAGATGAGTGCAATAATTGCCAAAAGTTTAAACTTGAGTGGTGCATATATCAACAACTGAAAGTGGTTAATTGTAGAGTCAAAACGTTGTTAAGTGAGCCGTTTGGTGGGAGATATTCCAGAAGTCATATTGCTAAATCAGTGGCTAGGGTCATTCTGCCATTTGGATCTCAAAGAATGGAGGTTAAATACTTGGGTGGGCTTGAGGTTTTAAATAAGTTAGCTCCTGAAGTGCGTCTAATGGCTGGTAGTTTTAAAAGACCTGTATCAACTTTAGCCAGTTTCCTTATGTTCTTAGGAGTAGGTTCCTTTGTCATTTTACTAGTAAGCTTGGTTATTGGGCTATTAATTCTTTGTATATTCTTGGTAAAAAAAATATTAAGAAAGCTAAAGAAAGATATTAAGTTTAATTAATTCAATTAATGAGGAGAGATAAAAATGTTAGAGATAAGTTCTGAAAAAGAAAATTGTGATTCCAAATATAGTTTTTCATTATACTCTGATGGTTTAGGAGGCTATGACGGATATCACACTTGGATAAAGCTTTCAAATGGCACCAATACTTACACATATAGCTTTGGACCTTTGGGTGATGTTTCTTTAGGTGAGTTATTATTACCTTATGCAGTGCCGGGCCATATGAGTCGTCATGAACCAGAAGATAGAGAACGAGAGTCGAAATCCTATACAGGATTCATTTCTAAGCAGAGATATGAAATGATGAAACGTATGGCAGACTCGTTGACTAGCAATCCTCCTAACTATCAGTTATATCAGTACAACGGAGATAACTGTGTTGAGGTTACTTCAAAAATACTAGAGGCAGGTAGAATAGATATATTAGAGAATTTAGTAACCCCAAGCATTGTTGTAGCTAGAATTTATCTACTTTATGCCACACTACAGGACAGTAGCCACTGAAGCCCTTTATTTTTAAGTGTTTTCATGTCATTTTTGTTTTGCTAAAAACGTAATAAAAAGAAGCATGGAACACGCAAAGGAACTTCAGCAGCTACTTAAGCATTATTTTAACGATACTCGTCATACTTTAGAATGCCTAACTTACATTATTTTAGGATTATTTGTTGTGCGAAGT
>NZ_QLIU01000009.1 GCF_003574425.1 Cysteiniphilum halobium
TTTTGGAACTACTATAAAAGGTTTAAATCCTTGCCATGCGCCTATTTGATTTACTTGTTTAGTATATAGCTCACTTTCTTTTTGAATCAACAAATTAGCTAAATAGCCATAGGCTTCAGACCATGCATTAAGCACTTCATCCTCTGGGTTTAAAACTTTTATGATTGCTTCGATAAGGTATTTAGCAATAACTGGATAGTGCTCTGGTTTAACATGGTTGGCAACGTGCTTAGTAACCATTACTTCAATCGCCTGTGATAAGACAGCAAGATTATCAATATTTTGCGCATATGCATAAACGGCATTGGCTAATGCCTTAGGTTGTGCGCCTGAGTGTTGATGTGATTGATTAAAAAGCTTTTTGATCTCGGGTTCATTGGCAAAGACATTTTTATACATGGTTTGTGTAATCTCAAGCCCTTTTTCAGCCAGGATTGGCGCCGTTGATTTGACGATATCAATAGTTTTTTGTGATAGCATATTTTGGCCTTGTTTGACGTATGAAATTAAATATGTGATAAATATACATATTTACAAATATGCATGTCAAAAGCATATTAGCAAAAGTTTAATAAAAGTTGAGAAAGATCAATCATATGCAACTGACGAGCTTTACAGATTACTCATTGCGTACTTTGGTTTATTTAGGTATGCATCAACAGCGCCTATGTACAGCAAAAGAGGTTGCCAAGTTTTACCATATTTCACAGAATCATATGGTTAAGATCGTGCATAATCTGGCAAAGTTAGGTATTATAAATTCATCAAAGGGTAAAGGTGGTGGAATCACCTTGGCTCAAACACCTAAAGAAATCAATATTGGTGAATTAGTAGCTAAATTAGAGCCAAATTTCTATATTGCAGAGTGCTTTAACCAATCACTTAAAAATTGTGTTTTATTGCCTGATTGTAAGTTAAAAGGTCTTCTAAATAATGCGCTTCAAGCATTCTTTAATGAGCTAAACCAGTATACTTTAGCAGATGTTATAACATTGGATAGGATGGGATAATGGTGGTTTTTCTAGGTAATCTCATTATTCTGAATAGACCATTAAATAATTGCTTATTGCCAATAAATGACTGTTTAAGTGTTATGCTACAAAGTATGATTTCATTGTGAGTTTTAATCTTGGACATAGCGTAATGCCTCTTTGAATGTATGAACGTCTGCCTCGGGGCAAGTAGCATGTTCACTTAAAAATCGGCGATAAAGGCGTGCGTTAGGGTAGCCATTAAATAAGTTAAGCGTGTGCCGGGTAATGTGGTTTAGTTTGCGATCAGGCGCTCTAAGTTCTTCTTCAATGTAGGGAATTAAGCTTTCAGCAACTTCAAAGGGTGTGAGATCACGATTTGGTGCATTATAAAAATACTGATCCATATCCTTAAACAGCATGGGATTGTGGTAAGCTTCGCGTCCAATCATGACACTATCAACATATTGTAGATGTTGATTAATGTCAGCTAAGGTCGTCACACCGCCGTTAATGCCGATTAACTGTGTGGGGAACAACTTTTTAATTTGATAAACTGTGTCATATTGCAAAGGCGGGATCGTGCGATTTTCTTTAGGGCTTAAGCCATTTAACCAGCCTTTTCGCGCATGAATACAAATAAAATCTGCTTTGGCATCGACAATGCCTTTGATAAAGTATACAAGTTCTTCAAAGCTATCTTTGTCATCAACACCAATCCGACATTTTACTGAAATAGGGATTTTGACAGCCTGTTTTAAAGCGTTGACACACTCAGCAACCAGCGCAGGCTTATACATCAATGACAGACCAAAATCACCACGACAGACACGATCACTAGGGCAGCCAACATTCAAATTAATTTCACTATATCCCAAATCTTCAGCAAGTTTAGCGCAAAAGGTGAGATCGATTGGGTTATTGCCACCTAATTGTAATGTGAGAGGGTTTTCCTCTGGTGAGTACTGTAATAAACGTGCTCGAGGACCGTGAATGATTGCGTTAGCTGTAATCATCTCGGTATAGAGCATAGTTTTTTTGGTAATTAAACGCATTAAATAACGGTAATGTCGATCCGTCCAATCGATCATTGGTGCGATACAAAGTGTGCGATTGAGTGGTTGTGTCACTGATATTCTGCTAAAGGTTTTCATAAAACACTTTGATAATGCCATCTTCTAGCATTCGTGCTTTGATGCGCTGATAGTGTGTGAGATTATTCAACATAATTGAAAAACTTAATAGGTGATTACGCTTTGTTAAAAGGTAGCCAGAAAGCGTTGAGACACCAGCTAATGTACCTGTTTTGGCATGTACGCGGCCTTGTAGTTTGCCACCCATGCGATAAGCCAATGTGCCATCTTCACCAGAGCTAGGTAATGCACTGTATAAGCGTTTGCCAATGCTGCTGTTATAGACGCTAGTTAATAAGGATACCATAAACTGAGGTGTTACAGAGTCAAGCTTAGAAAGACCAGAGCCATCCTCCATGTGCAATTCACCGGTATCAACTTTATAGGTTTTACGAATGAGTGATTCAACAGCTTTGGTACCAGTATCATTAGTGCCTTGACCTGCTTGCGTATAACCGATAGTACGCATAAAGCTCTCGGCATATAGGTTATCAGATTTCAATAGCATATGCGTAAGCAAAGCATCGATAGAGTCGGATGAGATGCTCGCAACTTCAATTAAGCTTGATTTGCTAGGTAAATTGCCAAATAAAGTATTACCACGATGCTTGATGCCAACTTGTGACATGAAATCATCAATTGTTTGCTTGGTTTTTAAGGCTGGATTAGCAATTGCAAGATTAAGGTAAGTTTCGGCTTTTGGTGGAATACAACCTGAAAGGTTAAGTACATTATTTCGGGTCATATCAATGTCAAATTTACACTTGCCACGATCCTTTGCTGTGGCTAATCGCGTTGTATTGTTAATTGTAATATTGGTTGTATTAGCAATTTCTTTGACCTTGGTATTTGTGCCACTGGTATTGATAAGCTTTATCACAAAGCAGTTTTTATTCATATTTAAGCTGGAAGCAGGGGCAGCAAAACAGTAAGGTATGTCATTTTTAGACCAGCCGTTAGGAACGTAATTGCCAGAGAAGTGATTGGCAATTAACACAACATCACCATTAATACGTTTGATCCCATGCTGCTTAGTCTGTGAGATAAGATTGTATAGTGCAGCTCCGGTGAGGCTTGGATCACCTGTGAATTCAATGTACAAATTACCATTTAAGGTGCCGTTTTTATATTGTGCTTTTTTATAAAAAACTGATGTTGTAAACTGGAAGTTTTTTGGCAGTGCTGTTAACGCAGCAATTGCTGTGAAAACTTTGTTGTTACTAGCTGGAGTAAAGGGTCTATCTTTGGCATATTGATAAAGGAGCTGCCCTGAGTTAACACGCTCAACTGCGATGCCAATAGAGGCATCAGATAAGCGGTACATCTTAACAAGTGATTGAATCTCACTGCGCACGGAGGCGTGCGCAACCATAATGGTGCTGATTAAAGCACAAGCAAATAAAATAAATTTTTTCACAGTGAATGCTATTTAAAACTATCGATATTTAACGATGTCGTCGATAATACCAAGTTTTGGAAGTGAATGTAATTACTGAATTGGCATATACCACTTGTAAATCATTTTATGGTGTTTTATGTCGAAGAGGTTTTTGATATTTATGGGCGGTACATATGTATAAATTGAAATTAACTGAAGTCATCCTGGATGTTTACCTTGGTGTCTATGATTTTGAGCAAGTGCAATTGCAGCAAGTTAAACTGGATTTAATCATTAGCTATCACAAAGCACCAACAGCGTGTATGAGTGACGATCTTAATGAAACGATTTGCTACGCAACAATCAATGAATTATTATTAAAAACCGCGCGACAAAAGCGCTATCAATTGATCGAGCATCTGGCGCAATCACTCCTTAATGCGCTTAAAAATATGCTCAAAGCACATGAGGTAGATATTTACCTTGAACTACATAAAAAGCCACCACTTGATAATGTTGCATTGGCAAGCTTTTGTGTGGAGCATATATGCGCGAGGTAGTTTTAGGTTTGGGAAGTAACGTTGGGCATAAGCTGTCTAATTTGCGTCAAGCTGTTGATTTGATTACAAAACATGTTGGTCAGGTGCAAGAAGTCTCACCCATCTACCAAAGTAAAGCATTATTGCCACCAAATGCGCCGTCGACTTGGGATATTGACTATTATAATTTGGCGATACTGGTGCAGACGGATTTAGATCCAGAGGCACTGTTAAATGAAATTAAAGGTATTGAAACAAAGCTAGGGCGTGATCCTGATCATGCCTTTTGGTCACCACGTGAGATCGATATTGATATTTTGTGTTGTGCAAATTTAATCTATCAAAGTGATTATTTAACGATTCCGCATAAGGAATTGCTGAAACGCAACTTTGCGCTAAAGCCCTTGTTAGACGTTTATCCTTGTTGGCATCATCCTGAGTATCCAAATGATCTGTATCAGTATTCAAAAACAATGCCAGCGCTTAAGATAGCTCCTTTTACTTTATCAGGTAGCCAAATTATGGCAGTTGTGAATTTATCCAGTGATTCATTTTCGCAAGATGGTGAGTGTGTTATTTCGCTTGACGCATTTGCGCAGTATATTAGAAAACTTGTTGAAGAAGGCGCCGAAGTGATTGATTTAGGGGCTGAGAGTACCAAACCAGGTGTGAGTCCGCTAACGGCGAAAGTTTATTGGCAGAGATTAAGACCTTATTTGGAGATTGTTGAGTCGCTTGTTAATGCGCGTGTTTTACCTATTGACCTTAAGGTGAGTATTGATACCTATCATGCTGAAGTTGTGGCAAAAGCACTAAATTACACCTGTGTCAAAATCATTAATGATGTTTACGGTCTTGAAGCAAAAGAAATCGTAGCGTTGATTAAAGACAAAGCGATTGATTATGTTTTTATGCATCAGTTAGGTATTGCTGGTAGTAAGTATCTAGCAAGTGACAGTAATCCTATCTCTGAAGTCATTGCTTTTGCTAAAAAGAAAATAAAAATGCTAACAGATGCTGGTATGCATACAGAAAAGCTTATTTTTGATGTTGGTATCGGTTTTGGTAAAACATCGTATCAAGCACAATGTTTACTTGAGAATATTGCTGAAATTAAAAAAAGTCTTGGTATTAAAATACTCGTCGGACACTCACGTAAAGCATCTGTGATGCCATATGTTGTTAATAAAGACAACACCCAAAAAGATCTTGCCACAGCGATGATTTCGCGTGATTTGATCAAAAAAGATATTGATTATCTGCGTGTACATAATGTTGCATTAACAACTATGGCGAAGCATATTTAATCGCTTAAGGCCACTGCATCTAGCAAATAGTTATGTTACACTTTTGCCCGCAAACATTATTAACTTTTGGAAGGCAGATGAATTCAAACGTAACACTTGCAAATGCTATTCGTTTTCTCTCAATGGATGCTGTACAGAAAGCAAAATCAGGACACCCAGGTATGCCCATGGGCATGGCAGATATCGCGACAGTACTATGGCGTAAATATTTCAAACATAACCCTAAAAACCCACATTGGCTTAATCGTGATCGCTTCGTATTGTCAAATGGCCATGGCTCGATGTTGCTGTATTCGTTATTGCATTTGACAGGATATGACCTATCAATTGATGACTTAAAGAATTTCAGACAATTACACTCAAAAACGCCAGGCCATCCTGAGTATGGCTATGCTCCAGGTATTGAGACAACGACCGGTCCTTTGGGACAGGGTCTTGCTAATGCCGTAGGTATGGCGTTGGCTGAGAAATTATTAGCGAATGCATACAATAAATCATCCCATGAGATTATTAATCACTTTACCTATGTATTTATGGGCGATGGTTGTTTAATGGAAGGAGTTTCACATGAGGTGAGCTCCTTAGCAGGCACTTTGAAACTAGGCAAATTAATCGCTTTTTGGGATGATAATAGCATTTCAATCGATGGTGATGTAAAGGGTTGGTTTACTGAAGATGTTGCTAAGCGCTATGAAGCTTATGGTTGGCAAGTTATTACACATGTTGATGGGCATGATTTTGATGCGATTGATGCTGCCATTGCTAAGGCACAAGCCGAAAGCTCAAAACCTACATTGATTTGTTGCAAAACTAAGATTGGACAAGGCTCACCAAATAAAGCAGGTAGCCATAGCGTGCATGGTGCACCTTTAGGGGATGAAGAGATTGCAAATACGCGTAAAGCACTTGATTGGCATTACGCACCTTTTGAGATTCCAGATGATATCTATGCAGATTGGTCATATGTTGAAAAAGGTTCAGTGTTAGAAAGTAGCTGGAATGTGCAATATACCCAATATCAAAAATCTTATCCTAATGAGTTTAACGAATTAAATGCGCGTTTAACCAAAAGCCTACCACAAGGCTTCGTAGGTCTTGTCGATGGCTATATAAATAAACTACTCAATGACAAACCAACAGTAGCAACACGTAAAGCGTCACAGATGGCATTAGAGGAAATCTGCAAAGTATTACCGGATATGTTTGGCGGTTCAGCAGATTTGACGGGCTCTAACTTAACCAACTGGTCAGGCAGCAAGTGGCTTAATAATCACGAACAGCATGCCAACTACTTATCCTATGGGGTACGCGAGTTTGGCATGGCAGCGATGATGAATGGTATGTCGCTTTATGGTGGTTTTAGACCATATGGTGGTACTTTCTTGGTGTTTAGTGATTATGCGCGAAACGCCATTCGTATGAGTGCGATTATGAAGCAACCAGTTGTCTATGTGATGACACATGACTCGATTGGTTTAGGTGAAGATGGACCAACACATCAGCCGATTGAACACGTCCCTAGCTTGCGTGTAATGCCGAACTTAAATGTCTGGCGTCCGGCGGATGTTGTAGAGACCGCTATTGCTTGGCAGTGTGCGGTTGAAGAGCAAAATACACCATCATTATTAGCGCTTTCTCGTCAGAATCTACCAACCTTGGTAGTGAGTAGCACGCAAGCTCAATTGGTTAAAAAGGGTGGTTATTTATTAAAAGAAACACAACATCCGGAGCTTACACTCATTGCCACAGGCTCTGAAGTGAGTATCATGTGTGATGCAGCGGAAAGGTTAGCTAAAGAAGGCATTGCTGTGAATGTTGTATCTATACCATGTGTTGAAAAATTTATGCAACAAGATGATTTATATCAACAGTCAGTGATAAATGAGCATATTCCTGCAGTAGTTATGGAGGCTGCACAAGGTGATTTATGGTATCGTCTATTACCAAAAGCAGGCGGTGATGTGATTGGTTTAAACCACTTTGGAGAGTCTGCTCCAGCTGAAAAGTTATATGAGGCATTTGGTTTGACGGCACAAAATGCTGTTGCTAAAGCCAAAGCGCTTCTAGCCAAAACAACGGTTGAAAGTTTATAAGTCATATATGGTATGGCTAGTTTAAAAAAGGAGAAATGAAAGATGGCAATTAAAATTGCAATTAATGGTTATGGTCGTATCGGTCGCTGTGTATTACGCGCGATTTATGAAGCAGGTTTAACAAACGAATTTAAAATCGTTGCCATTAATGATTTGGGTAGTCCTGAAGTCAATGTTCATTTAACAAAATATGACACAACACATGGACGATTTCATGCGGATGTTTCTTTGCAAAATAATGAAATGGTAATCAATAACGATCGCATTAAAATATTAGCTGAGCGTAATCCAGCAGATTTGCCATGGAAAGATTTGGATATCGATGTGGTATTTGAATGTACTGGTTTATTTACTTCAAAACAGAAATGTGGCGCGCATATTCAAGCAGGTGCAAAAAAAGTTGTTATCTCAGCTCCTGGTGGCAATGATGTGGATGCGACGATTGTTTATGGCGTTAATCACAATGTATTAACCTCTAATATGACCGTTATTTCTAACGCATCATGCACCACAAACTGCTTAGCGCCTATAGCCAAGGTATTAAACGATAGCATTGGTATTCAAGAAGGGTTAATGACAACCATTCACGCTTACACCAATGATCAAAAAATCGTTGATAGCTATCACAGTGATTTGCATCGTGCGCGTGCTGCAGCACATAATATGATTCCAACTAAGACAGGAGCTGCTGCAGCTGTAGGTTTGGTGTTGCCTGACCTTAAAGGGCGTTTGGATGGTTTTGCAATGCGTGTGCCAACCATTAATGTATCCGTTGTTGATTTGACCTTTACCGCAAAAAAACATACCTCTGTAGCAGAAGTTAATAGCTTATTAAAAGCAGCTTCTGAAGCGGGTAATTTAAAAGGTGTGTTAGGCTATAATGTTGAGCCATTAGTTTCTATGGACTTTAACCATAACGCGCATCCATCAATCTTTGATGCAACACAAACACGTGTTATTGGTAATCTTGTTAAAATTCTTTCTTGGTATGACAATGAGTGGGGCTTCTCAAACCAGATGTTAAGAACCACAAAAGCATGGTTTGCAGCTAAGTAAACAAGTAGTTAAGGCGTTAAGACGCCTTTTTTGTTTTTTAAGGATTAATAATGAACTTTTTATCAATAACGGATGTGCCTTTAAAGGGCAAGAAAGTGCTGATGCGCGTTGACTTCAACGTTCCTGTCAAAGATGGCAAAGTTACAAGTTTCGTACGTATTGATGCAGCACTGCCAACCATTAAATATGCACTAGATAAAGGTGCGAGTGTTATGCTTATGTCACACTTAGGTCGACCTGAGGAAGGTGAATATAATGAAGCATATTCACTTAAACCTGTAGCCGAATGCTTATCACAAAAACTAGATAGATCGGTAAGCCTTGTCAAAGACTATCTTTCAGGTATTAATGTCAATGCCGGTGAGGTTGTGATCTTTGAAAATGTGCGTTTTAACAAAGGTGAGAAAAAATCAGATGATGCACTATCACAAAAACTTGCTAAGCTTTGTGATGTGTTTGTAATGGATGCATTTGCAACAGCGCACAGAGCACAGGCCTCTACCTATGGTGTCGCCAAATACGCACCGATTGCCTGTGCGGGTATTCTATTAACTGAGGAATTAAACGCACTCACAGCAGTATTAAAAAGTCCGCAAAAACCACTAGCAGCAATTGTCGGTGGCTCAAAGGTATCAACCAAATTAACGGTACTTGAGAACTTAATCGATCAAGTTGATCAACTAATTGTCGGTGGTGGGATTGCCAATACCTTTTTAGTAGCCGCGGGTTTTAATGTTGGTAAATCATTGGTAGAAATAGATCTTGTTGATACAGCGCGTGCTTTGATTGATAAAGCCCGTGCAAAGGGTGCTGAGATCTCGTTACCAGTTGATGTTCGTGTTGCAAAGACCTTTAGTGAAGATGCCAAAGCTGAGGTTAAAACAATCGAATCAATTGAACCGGATGATATGATTTTAGATATTGGTCCTTTGACGGAAGTGAAGCTTGCCAAAACGATTGCCAAAGCCAAAACCATTTTATGGAATGGTCCGGTTGGTGTGTTTGAGTTTCATGCGTTTGCGGCGGGAACCAAAGCGATTGCTAAGGCAATTGCTGATTCAGATGCTTTTTCAGTTGCCGGTGGTGGAGACACTATTGCTGCAATTGAGAAGTTTAATATCAAAGACAAAGTATCATATATTTCAA
Source organism: Cysteiniphilum halobium (assembly GCF_003574425.1). Lineage (GTDB taxonomy): Bacteria > Pseudomonadota > Gammaproteobacteria > Francisellales > Francisellaceae > Caedibacter > Caedibacter halobius. Next base: position 9,624 of record NZ_QLIU01000009.1, read on the forward strand.
CCGCGGGTGGCGCCTTTTTAGAATTTATTGAAGGCAAAACACTGCCAGGTGTTGAGGTGTTATGTGAACGTGCACAAGAGGTGAAAGCATGAGAAGAACAAAGATCTTAGCAACGATAGGACCAGCCAGCGAATCCAAAGAAGTGCTAAGTAAAATGGTGGATGCCGGATTAAATGCCGTGCGTTGTAATTTTTCACATGGTACGGCTGATGATCACCGTAAACGTGTGCAACTGATTCGTGAAGTTGCCAAAGAAAAAGGTGTTTATATCGGTATTTTGGCGGACTTACAAGGGCCAAAGATTCGTGTGGCTAAGTTCAAAGATGGTAAGGTAATCCTGAAAAATGGTGATGCATTTGTCCTTGACGCTGAAATGGATAAGGCAGCAGGAGATGGAAAGTCAGTTGGCATTGACTATAAAGAATTACCAAATGATGTTAAAAAAGGTGATGTTTTACTGTTAGATGATGGCAAAATCGTGTTAACGGTTGTCAAAGTAGAGGGTGCCAAAGTGCATTGTAAAGTTACCGTTGGCGGTACGCTTTCTAATAACAAAGGCATTAATAAAAAGGGGGGTGGTTTAACTGCACCTGCGCTAACAGAAAAAGACAAAGAAGATATTAAAACGGCAGCAGCACTTGAGGTTGACTATGTTGCAGTATCTTTTCCGCGTGATGCTAAAGACATGGAGTATGCGCGTAAGTTATTGCTAGAATCTGGCTCAGAAGCGGGTGTTGTGGCTAAGGTTGAACGCACTGAAGCTGTGACTAATATACAAGAGATTATTAAAGCATCTGATGCAATTATGGTTGCCCGTGGTGATTTAGCCGTTGAGATAGGGGATGAGAATGTCCCAGCAGCTCAGAAGATGATTATCCGTTTAACGCGTGAACTCGATAAAGTCGTTATTACTGCAACGCAAATGATGGAGTCGATGATTACAAGCTCAACACCGACACGTGCTGAAGTATCCGATGTTGCCAATGCCGTGATAGATGGTACGGATGTGGTTATGCTCTCGGCTGAATCAGCAGCAGGAGAGTATCCGGTTGAGACAGTTGCAGCAATGTCACGTGTGTGTGAAGCAGCTGAGAATAGTAACTTAGTACACATCGTATCTAAAGATAATGTTACGCGTCACCATGATCGCGTTGATGAAGCAGTGGCAAGTGCTGCGGTTTATTTAGCAAATCATGTGGATGCTAAAGCGATTATTTCATTAACTGAATCAGGCTCTACCGCGTTATGGATGTCACGTATTAATACCCATTTGCCGATTTATGCATTATCACGCAATCGTTTGACTTTAGGTAAAATGACACTGTATCGCGGAGTGGTACCCATTGAGTTTGACTCAACGCGCATGGCACGCTTTTATGTTAACCGTGAGGCGTCTCTTGAGCTTGAAAAGCGTGGTATTGTCAAGCCGGGTGAGTGGATGGTATTAACCAGTGGTGATCACATGGGTGTTCATGGTGGCACCAATAAGATTAAGGTTATTCAAGCCGGTAATGTGGTTTAAATAAAAACAAAGGATAAGAAAATGGCATTAGTATCATTACGTCAATTATTGGATCATGCAGCAGAACATAGTTATGGTATTCCTGCATTTAATGTTAATAACTTAGAACAAATCCGCGCTGTGATGGAAGCGGCAAGCAAAGTCAAAGCGCCAGTTATCTTACAAGCATCAGCAGGGGCTAGAAAATATGCAGGTGCACCATTTATTCGCCACTTAGTGTTAGCTGCGATTGAAGAATATCCAGATATTCCAGTCTGTATGCATCAGGATCACGGAACATCTCCAGATGTTTGTCAACGTTCTATTCAGTTGGGTTTTTCATCAGTAATGATGGATGGCTCATTAAAATCAGATGGTAAAACGCCCGCAGATTATGCTTATAATGTTGATGTTACAAAGCGTACAGCTGAAATGGCACATGCTTGTGGCGTATCCGTTGAAGGTGAGCTTGGCTGCTTAGGGTCACTTGAAACAGGACAAGCCGGTGAAGAGGATGGCGTGGGTGCAGTTGGTACCTTGTCACATGATCAGTTACTTACAGATCCAGAAGAAGCTGCACAATTTGTTAAAGCAACAAAGGTTGACGCATTAGCAATTGCGATTGGTACCAGTCATGGTGCGTATAAATTTACTAAACCACCGACAGGAGATGTGTTAGCCATTTCACGTGTCAAAGAGATCCACGCACGTATTCCTGATACCCATCTGGTAATGCACGGCTCATCTTCGGTACCGCAAGATTGGCTCAAAATCATCAATGAATATGGTGGTGATATGGGTGAAACCTATGGTGTGCCTGTTGCTGAAATCGTTGAAGCGATCAAATACGGTGTCAGAAAAGTCAATATTGATACTGATTTACGTATGGCGGCAACTGGTGCGATTCGCAAGTTTATGGCGACACATCGTGCTGAATTTGACCCACGCAAGTATAATGCTGTTGCTAAAGATGCAATGCGTGATATTTGTCAGGCGCGTTATGAAGCTTTTGGTGCTGCGAGTATGGCAGATAAAATCAAACCAATGTCTTTAGAGAAAATGTTCCAAAGATATCAAACCGGTGAATTAGATCCGCGGGTTAAATAGTTATACCCATCATAAGTTATTTTGCGGTGTTCGATTGTAAAGTAGTTTGTGATGATTTTGATAAGCTGGGTGTATTAGCTCGTATGCTTTTTGTTGACTAAGGATAATGTCTTAGCGAAGTCTTTAGTCAGTGCTTCTATACTATTGTACTTATGATTACTAAACTTAGATTTTTTAGAAAATACGGTGTAATACGTTTTACTAAAAATCGGTGTTGGATGAATGACAATACCTTCAAGTTTAATGTCTTTATCTAAATGTTCTACGACTTCTGGAATTGCGGGAATGAGTTGAATTTTGTTCATGATTAACATTCTTAATGCTTGCTCAAGGGTGTTATATGTTTTGATATGCTTGGTGTTATATGATTTAGCTAAGCAGCTTAATAACTGACTTGAGTAGCTGTTGTCTTTGACAAGCCCAATGGTAATATTCAGTGCGCCTAGGTTTGGGCATAGATCAAAGTATTGTCTTTGGTAGTTTTGATTAGTAATCCAGGTGTAATTGACATGTGCTGTGGGTGTGTCAGGGTAATAGACATAAGCCTCGCGGACTTTCTTTTTAGAAACCATAAAAGCACCATCCATTTTGCCTTTCTTTACAAGTTGCCAGCATTGCTTCCATGGCATGACATAGGCTTGTGCTATGACATCGAGTTTTTTTAGCACTTGTTTATTTAAAGTAACATCAGAGCCTAGTACCGTATTGTTATGTTTGTAATCATATGGTGGCCAAGGCTCTGCACAAAACTTCAGTGTTGAGTGATTCTCTTGTGACTGGCTTAGAATAGGAATGACACATATGCCAAGAGCGATTATTTTTAGATATTTTTTAAGGTATTGTTGAAATCGTTGTTTACCTTCCATGTTATATTTCCTTCCTGTTTAATACGATAGGCAATACCAACATTACCACTTATACAGTTAGAAATCATCCATAATAATAGTCTTTTTTCATCAGTTAATTTTGGACACTATCACAGTTATCAGCAAAGATGGCATTAACAAATTTATAACCGTTAGCCGCATCTTGGTTAATACTCCAGCTCATCGCGCCACCAAATTGCGGATCATTAAAGACACTTGGTGTTTGGTATGCTTTGCATAGCTCACTGTAGGCACGTTTTTCATAAAATCCGTTGTAGACAGTGGCAAGTCCAGCTGCAGTTTTATCCGATGGTTGTCCTGGGACAATTTTAGTGCTTTGAGGAATAATTTGCTTTAAGCGCACAAAACTGTTCACAACGAATTGCGGATGCATTTGATTGATGTTGGTTTCGCTGGCACCATTACAGATTGAACCGACACCAAATTGATCAATACAGTAATGACCTGTGTTGTATTCTTGGATAAATATGTAATCAAACATTCCTGCGGCAACTGATTTTTCATAGATGCGTTGTGTGCCTGTGTTTACTAGGTGCACCTCACCGTTATTGATCAAGTTAAACTGAGGTGCAGCAGTAATGACAAAATCAGGATCAATTTGTTTGATAGCCTGAATCGTTGCATAGATATCGGCTTCCATTTTCTTTTCATCAATACCACCTAAATTTTCAAGGTCAAAATCAATGCCATCAGCACCAATTGACTTGGCATATTCAACAATATTTTGTGCAACAAGTTTTGGATCTGTACCATTTGGTTTAAAGGTATTATGTTCGCCACCAACGGATAAGATCACATGCTTTAATTTGCCACTTTGTTTTGCTTGTTCAATATCTTTTTGCATATTATCTTGCCAAGCGCCTTCATTTTGCCAGTCAGCATAGATATTCCAAGGGTCGGTCATCGTTACTGGGTTTGCACCATTGACGACAGCAAAGGCAAGTACAATCGTATTATAACCACGCTCAACGGCGTCACTTATTTTGACTTGCGTATTCCAAGGCGTTAAATAACCAACCATCAGCGGCTCATCTGCTTTTGCCTGATACTCTAGTTTAGCATCCCCTTGAATAGCTCCATCAATAATTGTAACAGGGGTTGCACTATATTTTAAACCACTGATGGTGAAGCCCGCGGCTTTAATTTGATAACTACCAATGCTTGGCACTTTAAATGCATTATTGCCTGCTTGTAAGTACTGCGCATCGGATTGATATTGATTGCCATTAGTGCCAACTATCGATGCTTTAGGATATGCCGCTGGCGCTGCACCATTAAAATTAACATCGATATTAAATGTGCTATAAGGTATTTCTTGAACATCAAAGCTAATATCAAGTGTATAGTGTTCTTTGTCTTTGGCGTCAACACTTGGTGTACTTAATTGTGCAACATAGATATGCCCATCTTCAAAGTCAATAATATCATTAACGGTAAAGCTATGCTCACCTTTGCTTAAACCAATGGTTGTGCCTGAAAGTGGGATCATATGAAGCTTGTCATCAATCATTAAGGCAATTTGATGATCATCAGCAATGCCATGGGTATCTCCACTTATGGTGACTTTAAGGTCAGCAACAATATGACCATCACATATTTGCCAAGCACTTGAAGTGCCAGGGACATCATTTGTCCACCAAGTGTTACTAGCTACTTGCCATATTTGATCTTCATGTAGGACAAAATCACCTTTACTGTAACCACTCCAATACCCACTATCACTACCTTTATATGCTTGTGGGTTGTTTGGTATATCACCTATACATTGTTCTGGTGTAGGTGTTGGGTCAGGTTGTGGATCAGGTGTTGGATCTGGATCAGGTGTTGGCTCAGGGTCTGGGCTTGGTGTGTCTGTTTCTTGCCAGGCAGATTGCCACCAGTGCTCAAGTCCAGCAACACCTGGCTCATTATGTGACTGTGTGCACCAAGCACCACCAATACACTCATAGGTTTTGCCATTATTCGTAACGGTATCTCCTGTTTGATAGCTTGCGATATTCTCAGGATAAGCAAAATGTGCGCTATGGGCAACACCGCTTAATCCCGCACTCATAATGCTAGCAATAATGACTTTAGATAAGGTTTTTTTATTTTTCATACTTTCCTCCGTAGATGGTTTAACTGATTTGTTTTTGACAGGGAAAGCATAAGTTGAAAGATACAATTAGTCGATAAAATGAGCATCAAGCGTTGTTATGGTAATATAAGATATACTAATAATGATTATACCTTTGTAAGAACATAACATAGGCAACAGTCAGTTGACTACGTAGTGTTGTTGACAGCTACCACAGAGCCATGGTTTGACTTGGTTTTTAGCATTCTGACAGGATTTTAATGCACTTTCACAAGCATTTTTATTAGCAAATGGCTGGCAACTTTGATGTGATATATCCCCACTGCACAGTTGATATGTAGCCTCATTGCCTTGACACTCTTTAATGCTTGGCAAAACAAGCTTTTGACCAGGGGTAATATGGTTAGGGTTATTGATATGGTTTCTCGCTTGAATGCATGCCATATATGCCTTAAATCCAATTAATTGTTTTGCCGCAATTTTGGAGAGTGAATCGCCTGCTTTGACAACATAGGTTTCGGTGTTGTTGTTTATTAAGTCGTGTTGTGTACTGCTGGTATTGTTGGCTTGTACAGAGCAAGTCAGGGTGATAGCAGTGGTTATGATTAGTAATTGTAATAAGTGTTTCATCATCTATTATCCTTAAAATTGGTTGATCACCAATGATAGATTAAGCGTAATTAAGGCAAATCACAATGGCATAACAAGGGATATTCTGTGTATAAGTGATAGGAAATCCATAGGTTTTTTGATACTCTTTTAAAGGGATTAAATCAGAAGGTTAAGGAGTCACTAATTATGTCAAAAGGTTGGTTGACAGAATACGCACAAAGTATTGAGCAAACTAAAGCATTCTGGGCAGAAAAAAGTAAAATTATAGATTGGATAAGTCCTTGGCAAACCATTAGTAGTGGTAGCTTTAGAGAAGGAAATATTAAATGGTTTGAAGAGGGCAAGTTAAACGCATGCTATAACTGTGTTGATCGCCATCTGCAAAAGCATGCTGATAAAGTTGCTTTCTATTGGGAGGGTGACAATCCTGAGCATACTCGCTCCATAAGCTATCAAACACTTTACGATCAGGTCAATCGTTTTGCTAATGTGTTAAAGTCAATGGGTGTGCAAAAAGGTGATGTGGTTTGTATCTATTTGCCAATGATTGTTGAAGCGCCTATTGCAATGTTGGCATGTGCACGTATTGGTGCAATACACTCGGTTATTTTTGGTGGATTTTCACCTGTTGCTATTGCTGATAGAGTCAATGATGCCCAATCAGAATTTATTATTACGGCAGATGGTGGTTTCAGAGGTGGCAAAGCCGTTGCTCTTAAGGCAAATGTTGATGAAGCATTAAAGCACTGCCCAAGTGTTAAAAAAGTGTTAGTCATTCAATATGCTAATAATCCAATCAACTGGAATAATGCTATTGATGTTGATTATAAAAAAGTCTCTGATAAGGTTCCGGCAATTTGCTCTGTTGAACCCATGAACGCTGAAGATCCATTATTTATCTTGTATACCTCAGGATCAACTGGGAAGCCCAAAGGTGTAGTACATACCACCGGTGGTTACTTAGTCTATGCTGCGACAACGCATAAGCATATTTTTGATGTCCAGAGCAATGATATTTATTGGTGTACGGCAGATGTGGGTTGGATTACAGGACATTCGTATGTTGTCTATGGACCACTAGCAAATGCAACCACGAGTGTGTTATTTGAAGGCGTACCAAGCTATCCTAAAAAGTCACGTTTCTTTGATGTGGTTGATAAGTACAAAGTCAGTATTTTCTATACCGCACCCACGGCAATTCGTGCGCTACAAGCAGAAGGTGATGATGCTGTATTGGGTGGAACTAAACGTGATTCTTTACGTATTTTAGGTAGTGTGGGTGAGCCAATTAATCAGGAAGCATGGCATTGGTATTATGCGCAAGTTGGTAAAAGTCAATGTGCCATTATCGATACTTGGTGGCAAACTGAAACCGGTGGCATTATGATTAGTCCGGATTTTAGTCATAAGCAGAAACCAGGCTCAGCGATGACACCATTTTGGGGTGTTGAGTTGGCCATTTTAGATAAAACATCAGGTAAAGAAGTCATAGGTGCACTAGAGGCACATGATTATGGTGCACTGGTAATTAAAACACCATGGCCAGGTATGATGCGTAGCTTATGGGGGGACCATGATCGCTATATGCAAAGTTATTTTGATGTTTATCCTGGGTATTATTTTCCAGGCGATGGAGCTTATCGCGATCAAGATAATCATTATTGGATCTCTGGACGCTTAGATGATGTCATTAGCATTGCTGGACATAGAATTGGTACGGCTGAAGTTGAAAGTGTGATTGATTCACATCCAGCTGTTGCTGAAACTGCTGTTGTTGGTATCCCAGATAGCATCAAGGGAGAAGTCATCTATGCATATATTACCTTAGAAAAAGGCATTAACCCTGATGATGCGCTTAAAAAAGAGATCATTCAATGGGTGCGGCAAACCTATGGATCTATTGCAAGTATTAAGGTGATTCAATGGGCCCAAGTGCTACCAAAAACAAGATCAGGCAAAATTATGCGTCGTATTTTAAGAAAGATTGCACATTTTGAGGAACAGCAAATTGGTGACACCTCAACCTTAGCAGATGAGAATTGTGTTAAAGATTTAATTGTAAATCGTGTAGACTATCGAAAAACAGTAAGTATATAGCATATACCCGTCGTAAATCATTTTGCGATGGGTATATTTTAAGGATTTATGACAAGCTTTACTTTTAATCTTCGCCACTTTAGTGGTATGGCACCTACGCTTAATACAGTGGATGAATGGCAAAAATGGTATAAACATAAAAAGAATCTGCCAAACTCTAGTAATATTGAAATAACACACGTACCTCTCAATTTAAAACGTCGATCAAGCTTAGGTGTAAAACAGGCATTAGAAGTTGCATTAAATTGTCTTGCGCAATCTCAAGATGAACGAGCTATTGATTATACGGTGTTTGCATCGCAACATGGTGAGGTTAATCGCCTACAGTCATTATTGACCCAAGTGGCACAAAAAGAGCTGTTATCACCGATGGATTTTTCACAATCGGTGCATAATACAGCGTCCGGTCTTTTGTCATTAGCTCAGGGCATCAAAACCAATATCAACTCAATCGCTGGCGGTAAAGATACATTTTTTATGGCGGTTTTTGAGGCATTGACTTATTTAAAGCTTAATCCGCATTCGCAAGTATTGCTGGTCATCTATGATGAGCCATTGTCAGCGTGCTATAAACCATATGCTTGCCACTATGATCAGCAATATGCTTGTGCTTTTATTGTCGATAACTATAAGCATACGACAGAGAACGCATTTAATTATCAATTGACGTTATCACAAAGCACTAAAGCAAAAATAAATGCCTTTCCACCTGCTTTAACATTTTTAGCTTGGGTGTATAATCAATCTGATAATACACTACAACAAGACAGTGCATTTTGGCAGTTTAATTGGTATAAGAAAGTAATACTATAGTGCAAAGACATAGATAAATCAGGTGAAGAAAATATGACTCAAAAACAAATGAGGAAAGTTGGCTTTATTGGCTGGCGCGGCATGGTCGGGTCGGTACTTATGACACGTATGTATAAGAACAATGACTTTGAATCATTAACACCTGTATTTTTTAGTACATCGCAAAAAGGGCAGCAGGTTGATATTCTTGGTGTCGGGGCTAGTGTGTTAAAAGATGCGTATGCCATTGATGTTTTGATGCAAATGGAGATTATTGTAACGTGTCAAGGCAGTGATTATACTGCTGATATCCTGCCAAAGTTAAGAAACAGTGGTTGGCAGGGATATTGGATCGATGCTGCCTCACATCTGCGAATGCATGATGACAGTGTTATTGTATTAGACCCAATCAATGGGGATTCTATTCAAAAAGCCCTTGATAAGGGTGTTAAAAACTTCGTTGGTGGTAATTGTACTGTAAGTCTTATGATGTTGGCGATTCAAGGTTTACTTAAAGAAGATTTAATTAACTGGATTTCGGTGATGAGTTATCAGGCTGTCTCTGGAGCTGGTGCCAAGGCAATGATTGAATTGGTCAACCAAATGTCTTTAGCTGGTAATGTGGATATTACAGATAGTTTGACGCTTGAGCGTGATATTCATACTAAAGTGAGTTCAAGTGATTTCCCATGCACTGAATTTCTGACACCAATGGCATATAATATTCTGCCATTTATTGATGCGCCATTGGCAAATGGGCAAAGCAAGGAAGAGTGGAAAGCACAAGCGGAAATGAATAAGATTTTACAAAAAACTCCTGCCTTACCAATTGATGGCATTTGTGTGCGTGTGCCTGTGTTAAGAGCACATAGTCAAGCACTAACGATTGAGCTGAAAAAATCGATTGCTCTGAATGACATACAGCAGAAACTTGAAAAAGCCAATGAATGGGTACGTTTTGTTGATAATGATCCAAAACTTACCGCCAAGCATTTAACACCTATGGCGGTGAGTAATACCTTGGATATTGCTGTTGGGCGCCTTAAAAAAACCAATCTCTCAGATAGACATATTCAGCTCTTTACTGTAGGAGATCAGTTGTTGTGGGGGGCTGCTGAGCCTTTAAGAAGAATGTTAAATATTTGCCTTGCACGAGTCTAGATTGGCAGTCTTTGAAAGATCAAACAGTGCTTGAATAAACTCACGCATTACTTTGTTAATCGGCTTATCTAAATGATAGGCTAAATAGGCGGTAAATCCTTTCATTGTGACTTTTTGTAAATCATTGGCAGAGGCTCCTTTGGCTTTTAACGCGTCCACAATCCGAATTAGTCGGCCATCTTTAATTTCCTTTTGCAAAATAAAGTCAGGCAACCAGCCGATACCTAAATTGGCAACAATGGCTTTTTTAGCAACTTGTGCATTTGAGAAAATTGAAATATCTGTGTTTTTGGGTACAGATTTAATGGTTTGTTCATAAATTAGAGATTGCAGTTTGAGTGTGATAAAGGTTTGTTTAAAGATATTATCAAGGCTAAGATTGTTCAGTAACTCAAAATTACTACTTGAGCAAACCAGAGAGTTTTCTAAGTTGCAGACCTTTTCGTTATAATACTTTTTATCCATAATGTCACGTGAGGCGATAATTAAATCGCCATCGTAACGTTCATAAAGTGTAGTGTAATCAAGTGTTGTAAAGTTAATGTTGTAATTTAGTTTGGGGTGTGATTTTTTAACTTGTTTTAAAATTTGAATAATCCATTCATCATAAATAGGTGAGACAACTAGGTTCAACTTGTAGTCTTTATTTTCGTCTGATAAATGATATAACAGTTTTTTAAATGAGGTTTGAATTTCACGAGCATAGGGGAGAAAGTCCTCACCTTCGACGGTTAAGAGTGACTTGCGTCCATTAAAATAAAAAAGCTTCTTGCCAACATCCATTTCTAAGCTTTTGATTTGTTTAGTGACAGCAGGTTGTGTTAAGTGAAGTAAGTTAGCTGCTTCAGTTAAGTTTTCTGTTTCAACTACTTGTAAAAAAATTTGAATTTGTTTGTAGGTTAAGTTATAGGCCATTTTATTGGTTCCTATTTGGATAAACTTATGATGTAAATGTATTATAAGTAGCTTTTAAACTAATGTCATTGGTTGTTTATATGTGTAAATCATTTAAAGAAGTGTAAAGCGTAGGCGCAGCAAGTCAGAAAACATCCGTGTGAATCACGCTAGGGGGAGTGCGCTACTGCTTGTTTTTCCTGCCACCTACGGTAGCTAATACTATAGTGTTTACATGCTTAATGCAAGTCGTTGATTTCTAATTAACCATTAGAGATCAGAGCATATTTTGCAAAGATATAAGATAAATCTATACGAGTTTGACTTAAAGTCGCTTTTTAAGTGATGTTTGAAAAATAAAGATAATGACAGAAAATCCAAGTGCCACCAATAAATAAGACTTGTCGATCACAATATCAATGCCTGCAGCCATTAATATTAATCCTATAAAAATCAGTGAGGTTAATGCAATTAATTTAAGTTGTAATGAATGTGTTAATTTCATTAGAAATCGTGAAGCCAATAGCATAATGGCACATGAGGCAAGGATGGATGCTGCAATCACATAAATACTGTCACTTAAGCCAATTGCAGTGATAACGCTATCGATTGAAAAAACGGCATCGATTAAAATAATCTGAGCAATTGCGCTCAATATATTTTTGGCAACCTGTGTTGAAATACTTTTAGGACGATACAGCAGATAAATTTCATGCAGTGCTTTACAGAGTAAAAATAACCCACCAATGATTAAAATCATATCTTTAATGCTAATGCCATTACCAAAAATTGAAAAAAGCGGTATTGTCCATTGCATAATTAAACTAATGAACAGTAATGATATGATGCGCATTACTGCAGCCAATGATATAGCTGTTATTTGAGCTTTTCGTTGTTGATAAGCAGGAAGTTTAGCGGTTACAAGATAAATAAACAGCAAATTATCAATGGCTAAAATCGTCTCTAGTGCGGTGATGGTTAAAAAGCTTGTAATAAGTTCCAGCGGAACGTCCAATCTAGGTATCCTCTTAAATCGATAATGACGTTACAAATAATAAAGGCATACAGCAATAAATGTAAACTTGCTACGGCAATTATTTTTTAAGTTGTTTTAACTTGTTTTTAGCAGCGTGACTGTGGCAGACTTTGAATGAGAATACAAATTCAATATATTAGGAGAAATACAATGGAATTATTTGCCGCAAATAAAGATAAAGTTTTCCATGCTTTAAATAAAATTCTTGAGCATGAAATGGCAGGGGTAGTTCGTTACACACATTATTCATTAATGATAATTGGTCATGGTAGAATTCCAATTGTGAGCTGGATGCGTGCGCAAGCGCAAGAGAGTCTAACGCACGCAACACAAGCCGGTGAGATGATTACGCATTTTGGTGAGCACCCATCACTTAAAATTGCAACTTTGACTGAAACACATAAGCATAATATTGATGAAATTTTAACTGAAAGCTTAGAGCATGAGCATGGAGCATTGAAACTATATCGTGAGCTTCTGGCATTAGCAGAAGAAGCAAACTCAATTATTTTAGAAGAATATGCACGTAATCTTATTGTTGAAGAAGAGACGCATATTGGTGAAGTTGAAAAGATGCTTAAAAAGCCATTTTAAACGATAGAAATCATACTACTTTAATCTTAAAAACCAACAGACCCAAGGATAACTAAGATAAAGGATTGCTTATGCTATAGCTGTTGTGAAAATTCTATAAATATGGTTTGTGATGGGTATATTTATATTGCTACAATAGTTTCACGCATTAAGTGTGGAACCGTTTATGTCTGAAACTATTATGTATCAAGAGGCGTTATCAACGCCTTCTAAAGTTGCCGCGCAATTACAATACAACGCGAGTATTTGGCAAGAAATTTGTACTTATCTTAAGGCATATAAGCCAGCATTTGCAGCAACGGTTGCCCGTGGCAGCTCGGATCACGCAGCAACCTATGCCAAGTACTTATTAGAAAGCAAAGCGGGATTGATTACCGCATCTATTGCCCCGTCAATTTATACGATCTATCAAAGTCAAACAGCGGTAACAAACAGCTTATTTTTAGGTATTTCACAATCAGGTAAAAGTCCTGATTTAGTTCAGTCATTCTTAAATGTAGCAAATCAAGCAACTACTATTGCTTTGGTTAATGTCGAAGGTTCACCATTAGCAAATGCAGCACGATTTGTAGTTCCTCTCTTGGCAGGAGAAGAGAAGGCCGTTGCTGCAACCAAAAGCTATATTTGTGCTTTGACTGCACTAGCGCAATTTATTGCGATTTATACAGAAGATAAAGTATTGCAAGAAGCACTTAACGCATTACCTGAGTATTTGACGTTAGCGACGTGTCTTGATTGGCAGGTGTTGATTGATGCGTTAAAAGATGAACAAGATGCCTATGTTATTGGACGGGGCTATGGCTATTCAATTGCCCAAGAGGCAGCCTTGAAACTTAAAGAAACAGCATGCTTACATTCTGAACCATTTAGCTCAGCTGAAGTATTGCATGGTCCATTTGCTTTAATTAAAAAGGCATTTCCGACCTTGGTGTTTGCACAAAATGATGCATCAGCTAAGAGTACAATTGAGTTGGCACAAAAAATGCATCAAATGGGTGCTAATGTGATGTTTGCTATGCCTGGGTCACAGAATATAAATGTCACACATAATCTTAAAACAACGAAAAGTTTGCATCCATTACTAGATCCAATTCTATTGATTCAAAGCTTTTATATGATGGCGGCAAAACTTGCTATAGCGCGTGGCTTAAATCCAGATCAGCCAGAGAATCTTAACAAAGTTACACAAACGGTGTAATAATGCAAAGCTATCGAATAACTGATGCGCAAATTATCACCAAAGACGCTGTTTTAGCAGGTGAGATTGCTGTTGAATGCGGTAAAATTATGTCAATTGGGGATCCAAACCCAGACTTTTCACATTTACCAAAGTTTGAATATCATGCTAGTGATCGTGTAATGCCTGGGTTTATTGATACACATATTCATGGTAGCTGTGGTTGTGATGTGATGGATGCTGAGATTGAATCCTTAAAAGTAATTACATCATCCTTATATCGCCAAGGTGTTACCTCGTTTTTAGCAACAACAATGACGCAGACGGAAGCAGCAATTAGTAAAGCGCTTAGCAATGTTGCTGACTTTAATAAGATACATGCTTATGGGCGACACTTTGCCAATATCTTAGGTGTGCACTTAGAGGGTCCTTTTATTTCACCGGATAAAATTGGCGCGCAAAACCCAAAGTTTTTGCAGGAGTCTTCGGTTGCTAAGCTTAAAAGTTGGCAAGATAAAGCCAATAATCTTATTAAAAAAATTACGATTGCGCCGGAGATATTAGGTGCTAGTCATATTATTGATTGGTGTGTGCGTGAACAGGTTATCGCCTCTATTGGACATACTAATTGCACAGCCCAGCAAGCATTAGCAGCAATTGCTCAAGGTTGCGCTCAAGCAACACATCTATTTAATGCCATGAGTGGTATAGATCATCGTAAACCAGGAGCTGCAACTGCTCTTTTAATGTCGGAAGATATTGTGGCGGAGCTTATTGTTGATGGTATACATTTAGCGCCTGAAATCGTTGATATGGTTTATCGTATTAAAGGAGCTGACGGTATTCTTTTAGTCACTGATGCAATGTCAGCACAAGCTCATGGCGAAGGTATATTTGATCTTGGTGGTCAAAAAGTCATTGTCAAAAATAATGAAGCACGTCTAGAAAATGGTGTATTAGCAGGTAGTGTGCTGACGATGAATAATGCATTAAAAAATATGTGCACATTTAGTGACTGCAGTTTATCTGAAATTATTAAGATGACGAGCTATAATGCCGCGAAGAGTCTTAATATACATCGCAATAAAGGGGATATTAGAACAGGGGCGGATGCCGATTTAGTTGTTATTGATAAACATTTTCAGATCAAACAAGTGTTTAAAGCATTACAATGAAAGTAGACGTTATTGTTATTGGTGCTGGTGCCTCAGGGCTTATGTGCGCCATTGAGGCCGGTAAAAGAGGGCGTAAAGTACTCGTTCTTGATCATGCCAATAAGGTAGGCAAAAAAATATTAATGTCAGGTGGTGGACGTTGTAATTTTACGAATTATTATGTTGAGCCGGCGCGTTTTCTATCGCAAAATCCACACTTTTGTAAGTCTGCATTAAAGCGTTATACGCAATGGGATTTTATTGCATTGGTTGACACTTATCAGCTTAATTACCATGAGAAAACATTGGGGCAGCTTTTTTGTGATGGAAAGTCACATGAAATCGTTGATATTCTACTTAATGAATGCCGACAATATCAGGTTGAAATTAAACTTAATACGGTGGTTAAACAAATTCTTCAATATGATCAAGATGCCTTAGCTACACATGGATTTTACATTAAAACAACAGCATGTGATTATCATGCTCAGTCTGTCGTTATTGCCACAGGTGGTCTTTCAATTCCAACGATGGGTGCCTCGGGTTTTGGCTATGAGATAGCGCGTCAGTTTGGTCTTGAAGTTTTACCAACCTCAGCGGCATTAGTACCATTTGTTCTTGCTGCGCATGATAAATTAAAATATGCCGAGCTTGCAGGTGTTTCAGTGTTTGCTGAAGTCAGTTGTAATGGGCAAATTTTTTGTGAGAATTTATTGTTTACACATCGTGGTTTAAGTGGGCCTGTGATGTTGCAAATTTCATCTTATTGGCAACTTGGAGAATATTTGCACATTAACTTATTGCCAGAAATAAATATATTAAGTGAAGTGCTTCAACAACATAAAAAAATGCAAGGAGTGTGTCAACTTAAAACATTGTTAGAAAATTACTTACCAAAGAGATTACTAGCCATATTCATTGATAATTTACTATTGCATAAAAAGCTCGCCGATCTTTCTAATAATGAGATAGAGCATATCATGCAGTGTTTACAATCATGGCAGATTAAACCATGTAGTACCGAAGGGTATCGTACAGCTGAAGTCACAAAAGGTGGGGTAAGTTGTGATGAAATTTCTTCAAAAACAATGGAATCTCACAAGGTTAAGGGACTTTATTTTATTGGTGAGGTTGTTGATATTGCTGGCTGGCTTGGTGGTTATAACTTTCAATGGGCATGGGCATCAGGTTGGGCTGCTGGCCAGTTTGTATAAAACTAAGTTATATATTTACAAGCTTTAAAAATGACGCTATAGTCTGTCGTCTTATGACGGCAAGTATTTAACAAAAATAATGCTTTATTTTTAAACATGTATACCCATCGCAAATCATTTTGTGGTGGTTGTGAAGTGTAAAATAATGTCAATAAAAGAACCAAAAGAGGGAAGAGGAATATGGGTGCAGAGTTCACACCAAAAAAATCAGGCGTGTCACTATTGAGTGCAACCTTATTGAGTGCAACTTGTATGGTTGGCTCAGGCTGGCTGTTTAGTGCGCAATTAACTGCGAAAATCGCGGGTAACTGGGCATTTGTTGCATGGATTTTAGCTGCTGTTTTAGTACTGTTAGTTGGCTTGTGTTTAGCAAAGGTTGTTGCCATTTACCCAGTGCGTGGTGCGACAACACGATCTAGTGCCTTATCACACAATGGTATCTTTGGTATGCCGTTTGCTTTTGCCAACTGGTTTGGCATTATGGTCGTTATTGCCACAGAGGCGCAGGCGACAACCCAGTATTTATCAGCAGCGATTGGCTCTGAAGCATTAATGCAGAATCATGCACTAACCTATGGTGGTAAATTTTTAGCTTTAGGTATTTTATTTGTTTATCTGGTGGTGAATTTTTATGGTATTAAATTACTAACACGTGTGAATAATGTCGTAACCGTACTTAAGGTTTTCACCCCACTATTTGCAATTATTGTTTTTCTTATTGCAGCATTTGATCACTCAGGATTGAGTAACAACTTTAATTTACCAACAAATAGTCATTATGGGTTTAGTAGTGCTGTAATGGCAATTATTGGTGCGGGCTTGATTTATTCATTTAATGGCTTTCAAATCAGTGTATCCTTTGCCAGTGAAATCAAAAACCCAAAACGCAATGTACCGTTGTCGATTATACTATCAATACTCATTATTTTGATTGTATATATGGGGTTGCAATATGCCTTTATGGCAGCTGTTCCGCATGATGTTTTAGTAAAAAATGGTGGTTGGCAGGGAATGAACTTCTCATCACCGCTATTGAATTTAGCAATGTTGCTAGGTTTGAACTTTTTGGCTATTTTATTATTAGCAGATAGTGTGGTGAGTCCATCTGGCACAGGATATACCTATCTTGGTGCATCATCGCGTATGCTTTATGCAATGTCAGCAGAAGGGCAAATGCCACGTTGGATTGCTAAGCTTGATCCGGTATACAACTTCTCTAAGCGCTCGATGATGATCAACTGGGTATTAGCAGCAATTGTATTATTTAATGCCGAAAGCTGGGCAGCCTTAATGGTTGTCGTAACAGGTTATCATGTTGTCGGGTACATGGCAGCGCCGATTAGTATGGGTGCAATCTCCCCTAAAACACGCTGGTTAGGATTGATTGTTTTTGTTATTTTAGGGCTTATTATGTTGACCATCCCAAGTAATGATCTAATGATGGTGAATAGCTCATTAACGATTTTATTGATTATTTATGCTTTTGTGCAGCACAAGGTGGGGGTGCAAAAGCTTTTATTATTTATTTTGCCATTTATTGCTTACTTGTGGTTGTTGTATATTGTGCCAAATATTTGGTTTGTCGCAATTATATCGGTGATATTTTATATTTTAATCACTACTAAATCTTATGTTGGAATGTGTAGGGAGCATGGTGATATCAATCGTATAATTGAGGATTAATTACTCTTGCAAGCTTAGCTTTTTCTGATGTTAAAAAGGACTTTACCATATAATTTTAAGAGCCAAAAAGAGTAGCATTTTTTAAAAATGTCTCTGCGTTTTTTGTTAAACTTATTTTGTGTTTTTTTTCATATTTTTAGTATTCACTCTTAACCCTAACCTAGGGTGATAGTTTAAAGTGTTTTGTCATTGAGTGCTTATTGATAATAGACAAAGGATGTTTTTATATGTTAAGGATAAAGTTAAGACAATTACTAGTAGTTATTATATTTATTTTTTTGCAATGCGATGTAGTAGCTAACTTAAAAGCTGGTCTCAAGTTATGGAAAACTGCGATTTTTACTCCTGTTAAATATTATGATGATCAAGGGAATTTGAAAGGTAATTATAATGGATACAGTAGTTCCCACTGAAAAACTCTCTGAAAGCCTATGGTTGAGAGGTTTATTAGAAAAAAGATTACGAAAATAATTTTCTGGAAGCCTTGATTTATCTAGCCTGGCGAGGTTAATGGAAATTGCTGAAAAAAGTATAATCGGATAGCTATTGCAGCAGTAAAAGTTACTGGAGGTGTTATCTTATTTATGTTGGCAGTAAATGCTTTATCCGCCTCATGAGAATACGAAGTCAAAAGATGACTCAGATTATAGCTGATCTGCTCTAAACAGTTAACTGATAAGGAACTTCTACAATAATTCGTGCTTGACCTTTGGTCTCAGTTTTACTGACGCTTTTTAAACCCCAACGTAAAAGAGCTGTTTTTTGATTATGCAAGAATGTATGCCATAGCTTGGTTGTTTCAGCTTTAGGCAGAACTAATACAGCAAGTCCTCGTTCAGGTTCTGTTAAATCCGTACGACGAATAAATTTAATCAATGGTCTTGATAGGGATTGATATTGAGAGTCTAGGACAACTAGCTTTTCAGGGAAGTTTAATTCGTTCCATTGTTTTTGTAAGCGTGAGGTTCTTTCAGGGTTAATATTGATTGTCACTGGTGTAATATCAGGCGATATCTTGCGTGCAAAGCTAAGAGCTGCAATTGTCCCTTTATGTAGTTTAGACACAGGTACAATGACTTTTAGCTGTGTATTTTTTTGTAATGAGGTTTCAATCAAACCAGTATCCGCACTTAATGAGAGTTCTTGATCAGCCAAGTGATAATGGTGTGCAATGCGGTAAAATATTAAAATTAATATTGGTAAGGCGATGATAATAATCCAAGCACCTTCAAAAAATTTGGATTCAATAACGACAATAACAGCAATAAAAGTACAAAGACAGCCAAAGCTGTTGATACAGGCTTTGATCCACCAGCTTTTGACATCACGACGACGGTTATACCACACGCGCACAAGACCTGCTTGACATAAGGTAAATGCCAAAAATACACCAATTGAGTATAGTGGGATCAGTGCACTGGTATTGGCTTGAAAGATAATAATTAACACACAAGCAAAAACAGCAAGTGCTAGAATGCCATTACTAAATGCCAAACGATCACCAACGTTTTGTAGTTGTCTTGGCAGGTAACCATCTTTACTAATCATTGAGGTTAGTAGTGGGAAGCCTGCAAAAGAAGTATTAGCTGCTAATAATAAAATCAAGCAGGTTACAGTCTGCAAAAGGTAATAAAATAAACCGCCACCAAAAATATTGTGTCCGATTTGTGATAACAAGCTTTCATCAGTTAGTGGTTGCAATTCAAGTTTTGAGGCTAAAAAAGAAATACCTAAAAACATTGAGATCAATAGCACGATCAAAACCATTAGGGTAATCGATGCATTTTTAGCACGTGGTTGCTTAAAGGACATCACGCCATTAGCAACAGCTTCAATCCCTGTCATGGCGGAACATCCAGATGAGAAGGCGCGTAGAATAAGTGTTAAGGTTAATGCTCCAGTTAACGGTGTCATAAGATCAGTGACATGTGAATAATCAACCGGAGGTAAATTACCAGTAAGATAGCGATAAAGCCCAATGCCAACCATAGATAATATAACAACAACGAACGCATAGGTTGGCCACATAAAGGCAGAAGCTGATTCTTTCATGCCACGCAGGTTCATCCACATAATAAAAATAATCGCGATAATTGCCATGAGCTCTGCATGAGGTTGTGTCTCGGGGAAAGCAGAAGTGATTGCCAAGATGCCAGCAGAAACACTCACAGCAACTGTTAAAATATAGTCAAGCATGAGCGCGCCAGCAGCAAGAAGCCCCATAAAGGTGCCTAAATTCTCGCGTGCCACAATGTATGCGCCACCACCTTCCGGGTAAGCATCAATTGCTTGTTTGTAAGACACACCAACGACAACGATTAGGATTGCAATAAAAATAGCAATATGCATTGACATTGCTAGGGCCGCAGTTCCTGCTAGGATAAGTACTGTTAGAATTTCACCAGTTGCGTATGCCACTGATGATAATGCATCAGAAGAAAAGATCGCCAGTGCATGTTTTTTTGATAAAGCATGCTCTTCGGCTTGGGCTTTGGGGATAGGGTCGCCAAAAAAAATGCGTCCTAATTTCATAAGTGAAATCCGTTGTATTTTCTCGTAAATATAAGCCTGCGAATTTACACTATTTTTATTTTTTAGGCAATGTTGGCAGAATATTTAAGAAACGCAAATGACTTAAACCGGGTTATCAATATCAATAAAATGGTGTGTTAAGTCAAAGTGTTGCGCCAGATACTGCCCAAGTGCTTTGATGCCATAGCGTTCAGTGGCATGGTGACCTGCGGCAATATAGGTAATACCTAGCTCACGTGCAATTAAAGTCGTACGCTCAGAAATCTCTCCTGAGATATAAACATCAGCACCTGCATGATAAGCATGTTCAATAAAGTCTTGTGCACCTCCGGTGCAAATTGCGATTTTTTGAACTTCCTGATGCATTTTGCCAACAATAACTGGTGAGCGTTGAAGTTTATGTGTAATAGTGTTAGTAAGCTCAGTTAATGTCGTTTGATTTTCACAGATAACCCCATAATTAGGTGTTGTCCTTGTATCAAATTCAGATGTTACTGTAAGATCCAGAAGTTGAGCTAATTGTGCGTTATTTCCAAGTGTTGGATGGATGTCAAGCGGCAAATGATAAGCAAATAAATTGATATCATGTTGAATCAATGATTTGATTCGTCGATATTTTATCCCAGTAATTACTTGATTTTCACCTTTCCAAAAATAGCCATGATGTACCATAATGGCATCTGCTTTTTTAGTAATAGCTGCTTCTATTAACTCAAGGCTAGCGCTTACTCCCGTGACAATGGTATGAATGTGTTTTTTGCCTTCAACTTGCAAACCATTAGGGCAATAGTCTTTTATCATATCAACATTCAATAGGTTATTAAGGTGATCTTTAAGTTCTTTTTGATCGATCATATAGGACTCATTAAATGGTTGATTTCAGCAAGGTAGGGGATGGACGTTTGCGCACCCAGTTTAGTTACAGAAAGAGCTGCGGCGGTATTGGCAAATACAATAGCATGAAGCAATGAATGATCTTGAGCAAGTGCACTGACTAATGCGCCATTAAAGGTATCACCTGCTGCAGTAGTATCAATTGCAGTGACTTTATGGGTGGCGATAAGTTGTGGGTGATAACCGTCATAGAAGAAAG
Organism: Cysteiniphilum halobium; assembly: GCF_003574425.1. GTDB lineage: Bacteria > Pseudomonadota > Gammaproteobacteria > Francisellales > Francisellaceae > Caedibacter > Caedibacter halobius. The sequence continues at coordinate 31,235 of NZ_QLIU01000009.1, forward strand.
CGCCTTGGGCGCCCATGGTGATAATAATGTTTTTAACACCACGGTTAAAAAGCACTTTAGCAGCATTGAGGGCTGACGATTCATCTGTCACCTTAATCCCAGTTAAAAGGCTAGCTTCAGTTTCATTTGGAGTAATAATGTCGATTAATGGGTAAAGTTTCTCTGGTAGGTTTCGTGCAGGGGCTGGATTAAGCACAAATAAACACTGGTTGTTTTTTGCCAGTTGTGCAGCATGCATGATGGTTTCAATCGGTGTTTCTAATTGTGTAAGCACGATTTTGGTATGCGCAAATTGCTCAGTGAGCTTGTCCAGATCTTCGGGAGTTAATAAGGCATTAGCACCTGGCGCTACTGCAATCGAGTTTTCACCACTTTGGGCAACATAAATCATAGCAACACCTGAAGGATCAGAAGTGCGTTTAATGTGCTTTGTATTGATGTTGTCTTTGTGATAGTTATTAATAAGCGTTTTACCAAAGCCATCTTCACCGATACAGGCAATAAAGTGCACATTGCTACCTAAACGTGCTGCAGCAACTGCTTGGTTGGCACCTTTACCGCCAGAAGCCGTTAGAAATTGACCTCCTAATATAGTTTCTCCTGGGTTTGGAATGTGCTCAACTTGAATAATCAGATCCATATTAGCACTACCAATGACCATTATTGTCATAATCACGATCCTTAAATCAAAAATATATAAAGCAAGAGTATCGTATCATATTTTACCTTACTACACCTAAACAGTTAATGGCAGCAAATAAGCTAGAAAGCGTTTCCTTGAATATCTATCCATCATAAGCCATTTCACAGTATTTCTTCATCATTACTTAGTGCATGTAAAGCCTGCAAAAGTCTTGTGTCTGATATACAATAATGCGCTATGTATCTTTAGAGTGTTGATAAAATGATTCATATTGCGTTGTATGAGCCCGAAATTCCACCCAATACCGGAAATATTATTCGTTTATGTGCCAATACCGGAGCAAAGCTGCATTTAATTGAGCCCTTGGGTTTTGATCTTGATGATAAAAAGTTACGTCGTGCTGGGCTTGATTATCATGAATTTGCCGCAATTGCTAGATACAAAAACTTTCAAAGCTTTATTGATATGCATGCTGATAAGCGGATATGGGCATGTACGACAAAAGCAAATCAATATTACCATCAGGTGTCATTTCAAAAAGATGATATTTTGCTTTTGGGACCGGAAAGTCGAGGACTACCGCAAGAAGTCAGGGATCTGTTGAGTCAAACGCAAATAAAATTGCCGATGTTGGCAAATAGTCGCAGTTTAAATCTATCCAATGCTACTGCGATTATGCTATTTGAAGCATGGCGACAATTAGGATTTGAAGGCGTGTTGTGAGCAATCAAAAGCCTTTTGTGGTTCAGCAGCGTTATTATGAGTGCGGTTATCCAGCTATCTAGTGCTTTTGCTGTTGCATGGGTTGCAAACTTGTTAGCAACGTTTTCGAATGTATTTGAGCTAAGTGTGCATTCTGTAATTACACTGCATGCTTTTAGTTATGTTATGATTTTTTGTGCTTTAGGCATGTTTATAACAGGTGTTTATTTATTTTTTTGTCAGCAAACACATCGCTTAAGCGATATCCAATTAACGTAATGAACAAATTACATGCTTTTTCATTGTTTTTTAATGATTGATTCGGTACACTCCAAGGCGTATTAATCAGTAGCAACCAATATGGAGAACAATATGAAACAAGCGTCAGCACGTCACATCCTCGTTCAAACAGAAGCAGAATGTGAAGCTTTAAAGAAAGAAATTGAAGCAGGTACAGACTTTGCAAAAGCAGCTGAAGAAAAGTCATTATGCCCATCAGGCAGAAACGGTGGTGAGTTAGGATCATTTGGGCCAGGTCAAATGGTTCCTGAGTTTGATAAAGTGGTTTTTTCTGAAGAGGTCGGCAAAGTGCATGGTCCAGTCAAAACACAATTTGGTTATCATTTGGTTGAAGTGACATCACGCTCATAATCTTCATTTATACGATCTTTTAGGGGCGTATTGCATACGCCTGATATTATTATACTTTTTATTCTATCAACAAAAAAGCTGTTGCCAGATTGCTTTGACTTCATTAGCTTGTTGTTGGCAGCTATCAAGCGGCACAACATAAGATTGTTTATCAAGATAACGCTTAAACCCTAAGTCGCGAAAGTAGCAATAATGTTCAATCAGTGCATTTGCTATTTCAGTGTTTATTAAACTTGCGCTTTCCATGGTCTGTATGATGCGAATACTATCGCTATAGTAGCATACAAAGGGAACTTTATAACTATAACAAAGTGCAAAAAATTGGGCGATAAATTCAATATCAACCATTCCACCAACACTTTGCTTAAGATCAAACTCTTGGGGCGTAACTTGAAGTAAATGTTCACGCATTTTATGACGCATATCCACAATATCCTTTTTCAATTGCTCCATATCACGTTGTTGGCAAATAATAGCAGATCTTAGTGCATTAAACTTATGTGTTAAATCGTCAGATGCATAAATCATCCGTGCGCGGGTTAGGGCTTGATGTTCCCATGTCCAGGCAGATGTTGTTAAGTATTGTTGATAAGACTCAAAACTCGGTACAATAAATCCATGATCACCCTCAGGGCGTAACCGTAGGTCAATCTCATATAAGGTGCCATGATATGTTTTTATTTGCATGAAATGGATAAACTTCTGTACGACACGTACAAATAAGTAAGGTGATAACTCAGCATTTACTCGATTATGAACAAAGACTAAGTCCAAATCAGAAGCAACACTAAGCTCAAGTCCACCTAGTTTGCCATAGGCGATGACACCTAAAGAGCGTTTATAAGCGGTTTGTAAAGCTTTGGAGATGTTACTGTATTGAAATACTTCGCGCCACGCACCATCAAGCACTGCTTCAATAGTTACTGTTGCTAGGTGGCTGAAAAGATCACTAGATTCCATTAATGAAATATGCCCATGCGCTTCACTGACAATAATATTAAATACTTGCTCTAAGCGGAAACGCCGCAGGCTTTCTAAAAAAGCTTCGATATCCTCAATGTCGATCGCCTGTAGATAAATACGTAGGTTATTACGCAAATAATCAACATCTAAGTAAACATCATCAGGCGCTTTATAAATCAATGCGTGTTCCAACAAAAAAGCGTGCTCAGTCAACATTTCAATAATGCGTCGCCCTTTATTAAGAAGTTGTAGGAAATCTAGATGACGTGCTTGGTATTCTAACAGCAGAAACAAGTAAGTTTGGCGCTTACTTAATTTGTTGAGCAGTCCCAAAATATCGTGAATAAGGTGAGGGTGGGTATTTAAGCATAGCTGTAATAAGTGCTTAATTGCTGGTAGTACATCTTTGGATATCTGGTTTTGATGGTGCAAAAAGAAGTGATCTATTTCAATCTGTTTATCCTGATCATTGTTAATACTAGCTGTTGTGTCAGGTGTATTTTTATAGTTTGCTGTATGTGTTACTAGGACATTGTTTGAAGTTAATGTGTTAAAGCGTGTTAACTCATCAAATAATGTACTGACTCTTGCGCGCGTATCATTTATTTTGTTAAGCAATATTTGCCAGTGATCAAAACCAATTAAGCAGGCGACATTTTTTTGTGTAAACTCTGCATCAGGCAGTTGATGTGTTTGCTGATCATCAAACATTTGTAACGCATTTTCGACATCACGCAAAAACACATAGTGGGCATACAAATCATGGGTTTTGGTTTTAGGTAGAATATCTGCATTTTGTAAAGCATGTAGTGCTGTTGCTAGTTGATTCGTTTGTAAGGTAATATTTTGACCACCATAAACAAGTTGATAACACTGGCAGATAAATTCGATTTCACGGATACCACCACGACCCAGTTTGATATTGTTTTTTAGTGTAGTAGATTTCATCTCAGTCAAAATCTTTTGCTTCATATCACGAATAGCATTGAGCATGCGATAGTCGTGATAGTGGCGATAAACAAATAGATAAATATTGTGTTTTAAGTCACGGATAACGTGAGCATCTGCGTGTAAAATATCTGCTTTGACATAAGCATAGCGTTCCCAATCGCGTGCATGATGAATAAGATAGTTTTTAAAGCTCTCAAGCTCGGTGACCAAGGGTGCGCCATCACCAAATGGGCGCAAGCGCATATCAATGCGATAAACAAAGCCATCAATTGTGACATCATTAAGTAGTGTAATTAAGCGCTGTCCAAGCTCAGTATAAAAGCGCATGGTGCTATATTCTCTACCGCATTGTCTTAGTAATGTTATATTGCTTGTTTGAATAAATACAAGATCAATATCTGAGGAGAAGTTAAGCTCATTGCCACCAAGCTTACCCATAGCTATAATCGCCAAACGATCAGGTATATTAATAAGTCTACGCTCTAAGGTGATTTGTTGTAATAAATAGTGTTGTGTTTGGCGCAGAATTTCTTTAGCAGTAAATGAAATAATTTCAGCAATTTGTTCAAATTGAATGTATTGATGTTGTTGTTGAAAAACAAGTTTGGCATGAATACGTTGGCGAAAAAGGCGTAAATTTTTTGGCAATGATTTATGAGTGGTATGCGCTGAAAATAGCGTAGTAATCTCAGTGGTGATGTCTTTTAGATCATCTGTTTCAAACCAGTTGATATCATTCAGAAACTGAGGGTTTTGTGTGAAAAATCGAGCAAAAAAAGCACTGCTATTAAAGGTGATAAAGAGTTTATTTAAAAGATCAGGTTTAAGATTATGTAAATGAAAGTAATCACAAAATTCTTGTTGGTTCATCAAAAATATAAACTTTACCAATCAATGGTATTAAGTCTATATTAGTCTTAAAAAGTTTAATAGGCTTTCTGCTATTTAGTACGCTTTCTTTTATAAATACAAATAATCAAAGCAATCACCATAAACAACAAAGATAAGAGGGTAATGGGTAATAACCCATATATCGTCCACGGCGTTTGTCCTGTCATGCCATAAACCTTACCCTTTAATATGGCTTGTTTGTTGCGCGGAAGGCTGGCAATGGTTTGCCCCTTAGGGTTAATAATTGATGTAACCCCATTATTGGTCGCTTGAATAACGTAGCGTCCGGTTTCGATTGCGCGCATTTGTGAAATTTCCTCGTGCTGCCAAGGGGCAAGAGAGTCACCAAACCACGCATCATCACTGATAACAGCGATAAGATTGGCATTTTGCAGTTGCGCGCGTACCTCTGAAGGGTAAGCGATTTCATAACAGATAAATAACGCAACACTTAAACCATTCATTTTAAGTAAGGGTTGCACTTCATCACCTTTGGTAAAGCTCGACATTGGAATATTGAAGTAGGCCATAAATGGTTCAAGAAAATAGGCAAAAGGGTAGTATTCACCAAACGGAACTAAATGATGCTTGTAGTAATGACCGGAGCCTAAACCGTAAACAAAGGCGGAGTTGAAGTATTGCTTTTTACTATTTAATGCGACAGTACCAACCAAAATTGCACTATGCTGTTTATCACCCAGGTCATCTACTTGACGTAATAAAGGCGCAATAAAAGTTTTAAATGTGGGAATCGAATTCTCAGGCCAAAAAACCAGATCGGCTGGATTGTCTTTTGTGGTGGTATAGTAATAGTTAATAATTGTTTGTAGCATGCTTGGATCCCATTTCTGATCCTGAATAAAATTGCCTTGTAGGATGCTAACACTTTTTTCAATACCATCACTTTTCGTCCACTTTATTTGCTGCAAAAGTAAAGCAATCACTAAGGTAACAATAATGCTAATAAGCATTGATATTATAATCTTTGGTTGACGGAAATGATTGATAGCCTCACTAATGCATGTTGATATAAAACATACGATAAAGCCTACTAAAAAAACACTACCAATGGGAGCGAAGCCTGCTAAGAAAGTATGTGTTTGTGAATAACCAAGTAATACCCATGGAAAGCCAGTAAAAAGATGGGTACGTAAGAGTTCTAATATCAACCATACAACGGGTAATAACAAAATTCTGTAAAAAAAATGATGATCTTTGAGTTTGGCATAGGCATAGCCAAATATTAAAAAGAATAAGCTTAAAAATAAGATAAAGACAATGGTGAGTGTTACACCCAAAAAGATGGATTGACTAAAGGCGTGAATGCTGACGTAAATCCACGAAATACTCGAGCCAAAAAAACCGATACCATAACAAAATCCTAGCCAAAGGCATCGACGCATGTGCTGCTGTCTTTGCAGAATCTGCATGAGTAGTATAAGTGAAATAAACGCAAAAATACTCAAGCCAATCGGTGAAAATGACAGGGTAAGCATTACACCAGTGATCAATGCTAAAACACTCATTGGAATAAAAAACATATGAATTTAATTTAGTCTTGACTGATCATAACGTGAAGTGCACGTACACGGCGCTTATCAGCAGCGGTTACTTTAAAGGTAAACTGCCCAATAGTCACCTCTTCGCCAACCTCAGGTAGATGTTCTAGTTTATTGATGATCAGTCCACCAATGGTATCAAATTCGCTATCGTCAATATTTGCATCAAAGAAGTCATTAAAATCTTCAATTTCAGTTAATGCATCGATGCTAAATTCGTTTTCATTGACTTTAAGAATTTGTGTTGCTTCTTGATCAAATTCATCCTCAATGTCACCGACGATCTCCTCTAAAATATCCTCAATGGTGACGAGCCCTGATATCACTCCATATTCATCAACAACGATGGCAAGATGGTTATGGCTCGTTTTAAAATCACGCAAGAGTGCATCGAGCTTTTTACTTTCAGGTACAAAAATTGCACTGCGCAATATAGGTTTTAAATGTTCAACACAAAGATCTTTGTGCTCAAGTACAACTTTTAATAAGTCTTTGGTATGCAGTATGCCCAGAATGTCATCACGATTTTCAGAGAATACAGGCAAGCGTGTGTGACTCGAGTTGATAATAGTTTGAATGATCTCTTTGCTAGTCATACCAGCATGAATTGTTGCCATTTGTGTGCGCGGAATCATAATATCACCGACCGATGATGAGGCAATATTTAGTACCCCTTTGATCATGTCACGCGACTCGCTATCGATCGTACCTTTCTTAACAGCAAGACTCACAAGACTCAAAAAGTCAGAAGGGCTGTGCGGCATTAAAATGGTGGCGGCTATTTTTTCAAGCCAAGTTTGAGAATGTTCAGCGTTATCGTTTTTCGTCTGTTTTTCATCCATTGTTTACTATTTCTCAACATAAGGGTTATCAATACCAAGCTCTGCCAATAAAGCGATTTCTATGCTCTCCATTTCAAGGGCATCCTTTTCATCGATATGGTCATAGCCAACTAAATGTAGTATGCCATGGATTAGAATGTGGCACCAGTGAGCATCGAGCAATTTACCTTGCTCTTTTGCTTCTTTTTGTAAAACGTCAGGACAGATAATCAAATCACCTAAAAAATACGCAGTTTCGTCGTCTTTTGGTAACCCAGGAGGCGCATCAAAAGGAAAGGAAAGAATGTTAGTTGGCTTATCCTTAGCGCGATAGTTATTGTTATAGTGTTGCATTTCATCAGCACTAACAATTTGAAGACTAATAATTGCATGATATTTTTTAAGGAATTTTAAAGTATTTTCGGCCCAAGTTTTCAGTTTATCTTCAGTAGGTAAATAAAGGGCATTAGGGTTGTTAATATCAATCTCAAGCATCATATTAATTTAATAATCTTGACTATGATGTTGTTCATAGACGTCATAGGCGGCTACAACGCGTTGGACAATTGGATGGCGTACCACATCAATCGTTTCAAAGAACGTCATACTAATTCCGTCAACACCAGCAAGCACTTCAATTGCATGACGAAGCCCAGGAGTCACACCTTTAGGTAAGTCAACTTGGGTGATATCACCCGTAACAATAGCTGTTGAGTTAAAACCAATCCGTGTTAAGAACATTTTCATCTGCTCTTTGGTGGTATTTTGACTTTCATCAAGAATGATAAAAGAATCATTAATCGTGCGCCCACGCATATAGGCTAGAGGAGCGATCTCAATAATTTGTTTCTCGATTAATTTGCTGACATGCTCAACACCCATCAAATCATATAAGGCGTCGTACATAGGTCGTAAATAAGGATCAACTTTTTGTGCTAAATCCCCTGGCAAGAAGCCTAGCTTCTCACCAGCCTCAACCGCAGGGCGTACAAGTACCAAGCGTTTAACAAGGCCTTTCTCAAAAGCGGCAACAGCACACGCCATCGCCAAATACGTTTTGCCGGTACCAGCGGGGCCTATACCAAAGTTAATATCATTCTCTTGAATACGCTTTAAATAGCGCTCTTGATTAATAGTGCGTGGATTAATAGGGCGTGAGCCAATCATGACCTGAAACTCAGGAATAAACTTTTCTTTCTTATCTGTTTGTTCCCTTTTAGCAAGGCTATTTAGGGCGATATTGAGCTCTTTATTGCTAAGTTCAAACTGAGCATCATTGACAAGTTTTTGATAAAGTTCTTCTAAAAAATCTTGGGCATCTTTAATTGCAGTTTTTGGGCCTACAATACGAAAATTATTGCCACGTTGAATAATCTCAACGGCTAAGTATTTTTCGATTAAGTGTAAATTTTCATTTAGGTTGCCGCACAACTTAGCAAGCATTTGTGCACTATCTGGTTCAAGGTGAAACTGTATTGATTTCATGAAGCTAAATTATTTCTCCGCGCAGTGAATGTGGTAAGGCTTCAATAATTTTAACATCAATTAATTGACCAATTAAACTAGAATCACCAGCAAAATTAACGATGCGATTATTTTCTGTGCGTCCGGCAAGCACTTTATCATCTTTCTTAGAAATTCCTTCTATCAAAATACGCTGTGTTGAGCCGACCATTTGACGACTAATGACCATGGCATTATGATTAAGCTGATCTTGCAGACGCTTTAAGCGCTCTTTTTTAACTTCAATGGGTGTGTCATCGGCTAAGTTGGCGGCAGGAGTTCCTGGGCGCTTACTATAGATAAAGCTAAAAGATTGGTCAAAGTGTACGTCTTTGACAAGATCCATTAATTTTTCAAAGTCTTCTTCAGTCTCTCCTGGGAAACCAACAATAAAATCAGAAGATATAGTGATATCTGGGCGAACTTTTCTTAGTTTACGGATTTTTTGTTTGAACTCCAAAATGGTGTGATTACGCTTCATGGCTGTTAATATACGATCTGAACCATGTTGTACTGGTAAATGCAAGTGATTTGCCAATTGTGGTACTTCGGCATAGGCATTAATCAAATTATCTGAAAACTCAACCGGATGAGAGGTGGTAAAGCGAATACGCTCAATGCCGTCAATCGCAGCTATAAAGTGAATAAGTAGCGCCAGATCTGCCGTGTCTCCTGAGGCCATTTTGCCAAGATAGTGATTAACGTTTTGACCTAAAAGTGTGATCTCTTTAACGCCTTGCTCGGCTAAGATGGCGCATTCTGCTAATACATCTTCAAATGGTCGATTAACCTCAGGCCCTCGCGTATACGGCACGACACAATAAGAGCAGTATTTATCACAACCTTCCATAATCGAAACAAATGCCTTAGCACCTTCAGCTTTAGGTGCCGGGAGGTGATCAAATTTCTCTACTTCAGGAAAGGAGATATCAACTTGGGAGATTTCAGTTTTTTGTTTTTGTTTAATTAAATCAGGTAAACGGTGAATAGTTTGTGGACCAAAAACAATATCAACGAAAGGGGCGCGTTTAATGATGTTTTCACCCTCTTGTGAAGCAACACATCCACCAACACCGATGACAAGTTCAGGATTTTTATTTTTAAGATTTTTCCAGCGTCCTAATTCATGAAATACTTTCTCTTGAGCTTTTTCACGAATGGAGCAGGTATTGATAAGAATAATATCTGCCTCGGTATAATCTTCAGTTTTGCTGGTATTAAAATGCGCGCCTAAAACTTCATTCATGCGTGATGAATCGTATTCATTCATCTGGCAGCCAAGTGTTTTGATATATACTTTTTTATGTTGCTTTAAGGGCTTTTCAATCACGCTGTCTGTCATTTTTATTCACCTGATTTTATTTATTGTATGATTTGCATTTATTGCCAAGCGTATTTGATTTGAAATAGATTGTTTATTAGCCTGACAAAAAGTCAAAATAGGGTAGCGGTTTTTGTGTGAAAATGCTAGTGAAATCTCAAAGTCTATACAAAATGCGTAATGAGAAAGTAATTGAAAAATATAGGGGCGTATGGTGTACGCCCAATAGAGTTATTTGCCTTGTGCTTTATTAATTGCTGCTTGAATAACATCTTGCTGTGCAAAACCAGGAATAACGGTTGTGTTGGCTGTTGTTGCTCCTGATAGAGGCATAACGATAATTGCTGGTGTGCCTTTAATACCTAGTTTATCAAAACCAAGCTTCATATCAGCAGCAATATTGTCAGTCACTTTTTTCTCTTTGATTAAGCTTTCAGCTTTGGCAACATCAATACCTACTTTTTTCGCCATATCATTAACATCTTTAACCGTTAATTTTCCTTCATCAATGCCACTTGCAAAGACGGCATTGTGATATTTCAAATAACCTTCAGCACCATTTAGCATATAGGCGGCAATACCCATTTCAGCGGCATATTGCGATGCCTCCCAGCGTTGACCAAAGATTGGAAATTCTTTGAAGATGTATTTTACATTTGGATTAGCATCCATCACTTTTTCCATAATAGGGGCGACTTTATGGCAGAATACACATTGATAATCAAAGAATTCAATCACAGCAACTTTAGCATCTTTTGGTCCGATTGTTGGCGTTTGCTCATTAGAAAGTAGCGCTTTGACATTGTCTAAAACAGAAGTTACTTGTTTTTTCTCTTGTGCTGCCATTAGATTTTTTTGGAATGTTTGCATAATCGTTTGCATTTGCTCTGGCGAGAACTTACTTTGCTTGTTTGCAATACCTGCTTTAAATCCAGCTAAAACTTGAGCGTTATCTAAAGTTGCATCTTGTGCTTTTAACTGTGCGCTTACATTGCCTGCTACTCTATAGCCTAATGTATAGCTTACGTTATTGATAAGTGTCGCTCCACTTTGCTGAGTGTCGGCAGTTGTTTCAGCTGTTGGCTTTGTTGCAACTGTTTTTGTGACTTCTGGCGTTGCTTTTGCTGAGTCTTTTGAGTCTGATTGAGAACAACCAGCTAAAACAGTAGCAAAAAGAGTAGCGCTAAGCGTGCTTACGATAATTTTTTTTGACATACCCATTGTAAATAAAGCTCCATGTTTTTCAGTTAATAAAATAATATTTTCGAACTATAGCAAAGTTGTTTCTAAAAAGAAAAAGGTTCATGCTCAAATAGTAAATTTTTTTCACAAAAAAGCCCCAATAACGGGGCTTGTGTCTATTAATAATGGTTTTGTATACTGATCACGGGTGATCTTAGTTTGCAGCAGCGCTTGTTGCATCAACTGCCTTTTTAGCACTATCAGCAGATGTTTTTGCTGTGTCAGAAGCAGTTGTTGTAGCTTGTGCTTTTGCTGCATCAATTTTGGCTTTAGCTTTAGCAGCTTCGGCTTCTGCTGCCTCTTCGTGTGCTTTCATTTTGGCTTCCATTTCTTTTTGGAAAGCTTGCATTGATTGCTCCATTTGCTCTTGGCTTAACTTAGGTTTGCTACCTTCAATACCAGCAACAAAGCCTTGTTGAAGGTCATCAGTATTTAGACTGACATTTTGCTGCTTTAATTGTTCTGTCATGTTTTTACCAATCGAATAACCAATTGTGTAGCTTGCATCCGCGGTGTTGTTTTTGGTTGTTGCCGCTGCTTTTGCCGGTTCAGCTTTGGTTGGCGTGGCATTAGCAAAAGCGCCAGAAACTAATACGCTGCCGGCTAAAAGTGAAAATGCAATAGTGGTTAATTTCTTCATATTTGCTCCATTTTAATGATTAATGTGTTAAATCGAACTTCACTAGCTTAAACAGCACCTTAGCAAAGAACAAGCGTTTTACAGTGAAAAGCATTAAAAAGATCAAAAAACAATGACATTTAATATACAATTGCTAAACTATCGCTCATTTAAAATTATGCTTATCGTAACCTAATGCCAAGACGAATTAAGAAAAACTGTCCTAGTGGTGTATTTAATACAACCATTTCTAGCCTATCACATGAGGGACGAGGAATTGCTAAAATCAATGGTAAAACAACTTTTATTCCATTTGCTTTAGAAGATGAAGAAGTAGCATTTGAATATACTTTATCTAAATCAAATTACGATGAAGCGAAATTGGTGCGCGTACTTACGCCAAGTACTAAACGTGTCTTTCCACCGTGCACGTATTTTGAGATTTGCGGCGGCTGTTCTTTCCAACATGTGGCGCCTGATGCACAGATTGCCTTTAAAGAAGAAACTTTGCTTAATCATTTCAAGCATTTCGGACGAGGGCTTCAACCACTTACGCGTATTGCTCCTTTGCGATCAAACTCACATGAGGGGTATCGGACAAAAGCGCGTCTTGGTGTGCGCTATGTACATAAGAAAGGTAAAGTTTTGGTGGGATTTAGAGAACGAGATGGACGCTTTCTTGCCGATATTGATCACTGTAAAATATTGCATTCAAGTGTTGGTAAAGATCTAACATTACTGCAGAACCTAGTGTTTAGTCTATCTAACTATAAAGAGATTCCACAAATTGAAGTAGCCGTTGATGATCAGGTAACAGCGCTGATTATCCGACATTTAAGCCCATTCACTGATGAAGATCTATTGAAATTAACTGATTTTGCGAAGGCATATCATTTTTGGGTTTACTTACAAGCTAAGGGGCCTGATACGGTAACGCGCCTATATCCAGAAGTAACACAAGAACCACAATCACTATCCTACGATTTGGTAGATTATGGTGTGCGTATTTATTTTGAGCCAAATGACTTTACACAAGTCAATCACGATATCAATCGCAAGATGTTAAAACAAGCGATTGAATTATTAGAAGTATCAAAAGATGATACGGTACTGGACCTTTTTTGTGGTTTGGGTAACTTTAGTTTGCCATTGGCAACGAAAGCGACATTTGTCGTTGGTGTCGAGGGTGATGAAGCGATGACCATGCGTGCTATGAGGAATGCTAAGCGTAATAAAATAGATAATGTTGCTTTTTATCCGGTGAATTTATTTGAAGATATCTCAAAACATCAGTGGATTATAGAGCATCAATTTAATAAGCTGCTATTGGATCCCCCGCGTGCAGGTGCCGAGATGGTTTGTCAGCAGATTGAAATAATCAATCCTAAGCGTATCGTCTATGTATCATGTGATCCAGCGACTTTAGCGCGTGATGCAGGTATTTTGGTCAATGAAAAAGGCTATAAGCTACTTTCAGCTGGCGTGATGGATATGTTTCCACATACCACGCATGTCGAATCCATTGCTGTTTTTGAAAAATAAATGTGGAGTAGCGTATTGCATATGCCCAAAAACAGGCAAAACCAAATTTTAAAAACTTAATTTTATAAAGAATGAAAAAATAAAAGAAGGTGAGATTGTGGAGATTGAATCATTAGTCAATCAGTTGTTAAGTGATGAAACAAACGAAGATGAGCAATATCAAATTATTCAGAAAATAGATAGTGAGTTATATGAAGAGCAAACGCTTTTTGCATTAGCAAAAACCTTTTTGAATTATAGCATTAAGGTGGAAAATCCTTTTGCTCAAACAATAGATATTGTGGGTACTGGTGGAGATGGCTGCAGAACCTTAAATTATTCAACGCTCAGTGCATTAATGATACATGTCTTAGATGCCAAAGTTGCCAAGCATGGTAATCGTTCATCAACATCAAAATGTGGTAGTTTTGATTTTCTACAACAGCTTAATGTTGATATTCCAGATAGCCCAGAGGCTGCTTTAAACTTACTAAAAGAGCAGGGGATAGTGTTTTTATTTGCGCCATTTTTCCATCCGATTTTTGCCAAAGTGATTAATGTGCGCCAGCGCTTTGCCAAAGAGGGTAAACGCACCTTTTTTAATGTGCTGGGTCCTTTATTGAATCCTATGCAAGTCAAAAGAATCGTTGCCGGTGTTTATGATGAGCGTTTACTTAAGCCTTATCTTTATGCACTGAAAAATCTAGGTGTTACGCATGCTTATATTGTTTATGGTGATGGCATGGATGAGTTTTCGGTTTGTGGTGCAAATAAAGTCATTCAGCTACATTATGAAGAAGTGACTGAGTTTAGTTTACACCCAGAGCAACTTGGGTTTGTGCGTGGCAAGTTAGATTACTTAGAGGCAGGTGATTTGTATCAGAATATTGCAGAGTCAAAAGCATTATTAAATAATGAAATGTTAGGGGCTAAACAGGATACATTAATCTTAAATGCAGCTGCTGCGATGCATGTTGCCAGTGGTTTTGGTGATACATTATCATCACAGGTTAATCTAATCAAGGAGGCTTTGTCGCAAGGAAGATTTGCACATTTAATTCCCTAGTCAATAGGATAACTAAAGAGCTAGGGTGGGAATCAATAATAATAGTATTGTGTCAACAACTTCTAAAATATATGCCACTACTAGCTTAGGCTAAGGGTGTCTAGCAATACAATACCATTCTTGGTCATTATGCAAGTGAGCAATATGGCCATTCCAGTCTATAGGTTATTACAGAGTAAAAAGAGATCACCCTGCAGTATATATAATGATGAGAAGGGGGGAGTATACTGCAGGGCAATTTCACGGTCTCAAGGTTTCGATCATAGAGCACACTGAAAGAGAAGGGAGAGAGAAAAAAGTCTGCTCTGTGATCGTGATCCCCTTGAGTGACTCCAGTATCACAAGCCAACATTAAGATAATCTTAAGATATGCAAATAATTTTTAAAAAATATATTCTTTGCAAAAATGACGTAAAGAAGCGTGATCTATGTTTGCTTTCTAGCAAGGGCTTTGCTAAAAGATTAGTTACTGACTCTAAAAAACATGCGATAAATCATGCAAACGATTAAAAAGTATCTTATGATTCCGTTTTTTGTTTTGTTAGTTTTAGACTTAAGTGCTGCAGACACTACGGGTAAAACAAATGATCAAGTTAAGGTAGGCGATAGTCCAGTAACACAAAGTTGCTCAGCAAAAACCAGTGATTGCAATTTTGGTAACAATTGGGAGCTGTTTAAACAAAATGTATCAAATGCAGCTAGCTCAGGCGCACAAGTAGCTAAAGATGCTGCCAATAAGGCAGGCGATTATGCCCAACAAGGTTGGGATAAAACGAAATCGACTACAAAAGAGGGTTGGCAGAACACCAAAGATGCAAGCAATGAGGCTTGGGAAAAAACCAAAAAAGTGGCTGCTGAAGGTTGGCAAAATACCAAGGAAGCTGCACAAAAAGGTGCTGAAAAAGTAGACAGATACTTTAATGCAAATAAAGGTGATAAAAATCAAGCACAAGAGCCAAAGAATTCAAAAAATCAAGTACAGTCACAATAAAATAATTGATAAAATTATGCTGAACTTGCTGGTAATTCATGCGTGTAGGCGCTATCTTTTAATTATTCAAAGTTGACTTACAAACCACCACGACACTCGTGGCTATACAATGGAGGACTGCACTATGCAAATTCAAATTACAGGTCGTCATTTAGAAGTTACCCTTGCATTAAAACAATATGTGGAAGAAAAGTTAAGTAAACTTGATAACCATTTTGATCATATTATTGCTGCACGCGTTATTTTGTCAGTGGAGAAAGGAAAGCAAATGGCTGAAGCTGTGATTAACGTGCCAGGGACTGAGTTTGTAGCTAAGTCGGACTCACAAGATATGTATGCAACCATTGATATGTTACAAGATAAATTAGATGCTCAAGTAAGAAAACATAAGCAAAAATTAAAAGATCACCGTGCTGAGCGTCCTGAAGCTGAAGCCTTGATGGAAGATGATGAAGTAGTGGATATTGATGAGGAACATTGATAGAATAACACACCATCTCGTTGAGTAATTAACCATAATCCTTATGAATTTCCTATCTTCATTTATTTCTCCACAGCGTGTTATTAATAAGGCGGCATTACAGAGTCAAAAGCGCGTCTTTGAGGTATTAAGCCAGTTGTTAAAAGATGATGATATCGATATCAGTGCTGATACAATTTATCAGAAACTTTTTGAGCGTGAGCGTATTGGTAATACGGCTATTGGCAAAGAGGTTGCAGTGCCACATTGTCGAATTAAGGGCTTAACAATGACGCGTTTAGCTGTGTTAACCTTGGAGGAGGCGATTGATTATGGTGAAGAAGATCGTAAAGTCAATATCGTGATTGCCGTAATTTTTCCACAAAATGTCAATGATGTGCATATTAAGTTTATGGCTGAGCTGGTGAAATTTCTAAAACAAGAAGGAGTGATTGAAAAGATTAAAGCGTCTACTTCAAATGAATCTCTTTACCAGCTTTTTCTAGGTAATGCCTAAGTGGATAAATGACAGAAAATAAAAATGCAATACTGGCATGCAAGCTTTATAACAAACAACATTAATACTGGATTATTAGTCATCGGACCACCAAATATTGGGAAAACTGAACTTTGTTATCATATGATTAAGCACTTAAATTATTATCTAGTGGCGGATGACTTGGTAAAAATCATTAAAATTAATAGTATTTATCAAGGGTTTTTGTGTAATGATCAGTATTTTGGCGTCATGCATCACAAAAAAAAGGATTTTATTCAAGTTGAAAAAGCATTAAAGCAGTCTGTGATTAGCCATGTTGTGTATTTATATTGTCAGGTAAAAGACCTAGAGTATGTTAGTAAAGCACGTACCTTAGCTTTACCTTTAATTGAGATCAATGTCTTTGAGAAAACCTGGTATGAGTGTGCTAAGCAGTTGCAAAATATATTAGGGTAAATACAAAAGCTTTGGTAAACTGAGCAAATTATGATGAGTGAAAATGGTAAAAATTGCGTGGATAGTACATCCAAATCGGTTGTGCTTTTAGCTGGTGTTTCCGGAGCTGGTAAGTCAACCGTTTTGAGTATATTGGAAGATCAGGGATTTTTTTGTATTGAAAATCTGCCTTTATTTTTATTAGAAGAAACCCTTGCATATGTTTTAAGTCATCCGCAGTATAAACAAAATATTGTTATCTCATTGGCCCCACACTCATTTTTGGAAAATGAAAACTGTCATGTGAAACATTTGCAGAACAAGTATCAGGCGAGCCTTACTTATTGGTATATTGAAGCCAGTAGAAATGTACTGATGAAACGCTATGATGAAACACGTAGACGTCATCCTTTCTCGGATAAAACAATTACTTTAGAAAATGCAATTGATGCAGAGTTTAACGTTTTGGAAAGCTATGCAAGTGTTGCTGATTATACCTTGGATACAACGAATTTAAGTTTACAAGAACTCAGAGAAATAGTGTGCCAAAAACTTTTAGGTAAGGGGAAACTATCCAGTCAAATTAAGGTTTTCTCATTTGGTTTTAAATATGGGATGCCGCAAAAAGCAGATTATCTTTTTGATGTCAGAAGCTTACCTAATCCATATTGGGATAAGCGCTTGCGTTTGCAGACAGGACTTGATGCTGATGTAATTGCTTATTTGCAGAAGCAGACACAAGTATTAGCAATGATAGATGACATTAGTCAGTTTCTTCTGAAGTGGTGTGAGTTGCAGCAACAGCAAGGCAAAAGTTATATTGATGTGGCGATTGGTTGCACTGGTGGACAGCATCGATCCGTGTATATTGTGGAACAGCTGGCGGGCCGATTAAGAGCGAATTTTAATCATGTGATTGTGAGCCATAGGGAGTTAAAAGGATGATTGGAGTTGTATTGATTACGCATGGACAGATTGGTCAATCAATGCTTGAGGTGGCAACGCGTTTGGTCGAGATTCAAAAAGAGTATATTCAAGTAGTATCATCCTGCTCATATGATCAACCAGAATTATTAATGCGCGTTGAAAATGCCTTTAAGAATATGCCCAATTGTGATGGTTTTTTGGTATTAACGGATCTTTTTGGCGCAACGCCAACTAATGTTACACAATCATTTATGCGAGTATATAATTTAGCTGTTATTACAGGGCTTAATATGCCGATGCTTTTAAAGGCATTGACATATCATAAGCAAGCGCTATCTTTAGATGAGTTTGCAGAAAGAGTTTATGATGCATCAAAAGCATGCATTGTATTAGAAGAAGGTAATAAGTGAAAGAAACACACATGAAAGAGATTGATTTAGTGTTGATTAATCAGTTAGGATTACATGCGCGAGCGGCTTCTAAATTGGTTAACTTAGCTTTGCGTTTTAGTAGTGAAATCGAAGTTGAGGTTGTTAAAACCGGTGTTAAGGCAAATTGTAAAAGCATTATGGGATTGATGATGCTTGGTGCCAGTTGTGGCACATCGATTCGTTTAAGTGCTAAAGGAGATGATCAAGAAGAAGCACTTGATGCTATCAGGGTACTTATCCAAGATAGATTTGGTGAAGAAAGTTAAAAATGAATGGAAATCTTAAGCTTGACTTAAGTTTGCACTTTTAGAATATGTGGTATTGTTGATATTTTATAAACCTAGACAAAAGAGGAATAAGTCATGGCAAATCAGTATACAGGAAGTTTTGAACATATTATTCAACAAAAATATAACTGCAGTGCACGAGAAGTTTTAGAGCGTTGTGCGGATGAGGGGATGACCTATCAGGATGCTGAGAAGATGCTTGGGTTTAAGCATGGCACAATTCGCAAATGGGCAAACCGTTTTGATATTAAATTAAAATCCGGCATTGTTGAAAAAACAGTGAAACGGGATAGTTTTATGAAAATGTTTAATCAAAAGAGTTTGAATAAATACAATGTTTTAAGTCGTTGCTGGGGTGTTAAAAAGCGTCAGTTTGCATATATCTCAACAAATGTTAATTGAACTTAATAAAGCAACATATACCACGCATAGGTAACCATAAAGATAGTAATCACTAATAACAGTAGTCCTAGAAAAATATCTGGGACACGTGTTTTGTAGCTGATGGTTTCAACAGCGGTGATATTCTTTCGATTCATTGCAAAGCGAATGGATGAAATGATAATAATCACAACTGCTATAAGCATAATCAAAATGCCAATGATTTCAGCGGACTGTGACATCATGTTACTTGTTCTAACGCCTACACCTTTGGCCATTATGCGCAAAAAGATATCAAATTTTTCAATCAAAAAGCCAAATGCCATGAGTGCAATGGCAGTTCTAACCCACGATAGATAGGTTCGCTCATTAGCAGCGTGATCGTTGAAATGTTCTATCATATCAATATGCCAATTATATTATATTAATTTATAGTGTAGACGAAATTATAGTGATTTTTTGTGGTATTTGTTGCATTGATTCTACGATTATCTGTGATATCGTATTTCAGTTGAACAATAAAAAGGGAGCACAAAATGGCGGGAACTAAAAAAGTGGCAATATTATTGGCTGGATGTGGTGTTTATGATGGCAGCGAAATTAATGAGGCGGTTTTAACATTATTATCTTTATCAAAGCGTGGTATTAAGTATGAGATGATCGCACCCAATATGATGCAGCGCCATGTGATTAATCACATAACGGGTGATGAAGAGTCTCAAACACGCAATGTTCTTGTTGAAGCAGCACGTATTGCACGTGGTCAGATAAAAGATCTAAGATTAGCTTATCCGGATGATTATGCGGCATTGATTATTCCAGGTGGATTTGGTGTGGCTAAAAATCTGTGTGATTTTGCCTTTAAGCAAGACAGCAGCTTTAGTGTAGAACCCGCTGTAGCAGAATTTATTAATAAGTTTAAAAATGTACACAAGCCCGTTGGTTTTATCTGTATTTCGCCAGTTATTGCTGCTGAGCTTTATCCAAATGCTAAGTTAACCATTGGTAATGATCAAGCAACGGCTGATATTATTGAGCATAAAGGGGCTAAACACGTCAATCAATGTGTCACTGAGGTTTGTGTTGATCAAATAAATAAAGTTGTGAGCACGCCTGCATATATGCTTGGTCAAAGTATTGCAGAAGTTGCTTTAGGCATAGATCATTTGGTTGAAGCTGTTGTGTCTTTAATGACTGATGAGGCTTTGGCATCTTCTGACGTTAAATAAAATCGTTTAACGCGTGGGTTAACAGCAGTTAGCATGGCATAACTGGATGTACCAATTTGTTTGGCGACATCGTCCACTAATAAATGATTGATACCAAACAAAGTCACAGTATCTCCAATAGTAATATCTGCATGATTGCCAATATCAATTGCCATAAGATCCATAGAAACCTTGCCAGCACTTGGGTAGAGTTTATTGTTAATTGACACCATTGTGCCATTAGGTGCAGACTGTGGATAGCCATCGCCATAACCAATCGCAGCAATAGCAATTCTTGTTGTTGATTTAGCAATATATTGACGGTTATATCCAACTGAATCACCCTTATTAATCAACTGAATGGCGATGATATGGCTATGTAATGCCATTACGGGCTTGAGTGAACATTTTAATAATTGATGTGCTGCCGCACATGCACCATAGAGTGCTAAGCCAATACGGATCGTATTGGTGCCAAAATCATCATTATTTAAGAGAGAGGCTGCGGAGTTAAAAGCGCTAATATGGATAAAGGATTTATTTTTGACTAACACTTGAAAGCGCTGTAATTGTTTTAAAGTAAAAGCTTTATCATGAGCTTCAGATTCTGCTAAATGTGTTAATGTGTTCATTGGTTTATTATAAGCTTGCGCTTTGTGATAAAGTGATTCAAACTCATTTTCAGATAATCCCAAGCGGTTCATGCCGGTGTTGACTTTGAGCCATATCTCAGCTTGTTCACTTTGAAAGTATTCGTGCAGTAACATATATTGATAGGCGCTGTGGATAACCGGAATCAGTTTGTATTTAATCAGTGTTCTCACCATATCTTTGGAGAAAAAACCTGAAAAAATAATAACCTTGGTTCTCTTGATTCCTGCTAAAATAAGTTCAATACCTTCCTCGACACTAGCAACGCCAAAATAATCGCATAAACCATCTAATACTTTAGCAATTTCAACGGCACCATGACCATAAGCATTTGCTTTTAGCATAATGATGATGGATTTATTTGCATGCAATGCACGAATGTTGGCTAAATTAGTCAAAAGATGAGAAAGGTTAATATCTGCAAAGGCACGTAAATTGTGATGTTTTGGTGTCATGATAATAGAGCTAAAAGCCATTAGATCAATTGATTAAACTAGGATAGCGCCTTTTGCTTTAAGTACAAGTGCTTATTCGCTAAAAGAAAATTTTGTAATGTCTTTAATCCATGCTCTGTTAAATAAGCCTCAGGATGATATTGGATACCATAAATGGGTAACTGCTTATGCGCAAATGCCATCAGTTCGCCTTCTTTGGTAAGCGCTATTGGCTGTAAATCATCAGCTAAACTATTCTTATCTACAATAAGCGAATGATAACGTGTGACCAAGAGTGGAGATTGCAACCCTTGATATAATGGGTGGTTGATAAAATCGATAGAGCTGCATTGTCCATGCATGATGTTAGCTGAATGAATAACTTTGGCGCCAAAATATTGCGCTAATAATTGATGACCAAGGCAAACTCCTAAAATGGGCACGCTACTATCAATCATACGTTTGATTTCAGGATATAAATGACTTAATTCATTGGGGTGACCGGGTCCTGGTCCTATAACTACTGCAGTAAATTTGTTGTAGTTAATGGTTTTACCTAGTTGGTCTGATTTAAGTAGAGTTACTTTTTCACCCAATTGGGCAAAATAATCCATTAGAATATGTGAAAATGAATCATAATGGTCAATAAACAGCAACATATTAATTTATACTTCTTGTGTGATTGTTTGTATGCTTACAAAACATGGTATTCTACCTCTAACATCGTTAATAAGGTAAATATTCTTTGCACGTTTAAGATCTTTTATGCTGATTGAACGCTCATGGATTTGCCCTGATTGCAACAGTTTAGCGCGAGCAATGCCTGGTAGTAAGCCATCGTTAATAGGTGGTGTATATAAAATACCGTTAAGTTCAATAATGATATTATAAAAACGTGCCTCTGTTAGATGATTTTGCTCATTGAAGAAAACAAGTTCACTATTTGCCTTGTCACCAATATATTGCATATGTTTCTGTGTATAAAATCCGCGTGTAGTTTGATCGTCTGTTTTGTGTTGCCATAGTGGGTTATTTGAATCTATTGGCTCAGGACAAATAAAAAGCTCGATGCTATGAGTAGCTTGTGGTTTTTCAAGTTGTTGATGCGTGATCGTAAAATGCCCGTGATAGTTTATAGCAACTCTTAATTTATATTGTTCACTGTTTGAAGTGCTAAGAGTATTACAATATTTTAATAATGCATTTTTCAATTGAATTATATCCACCATGAAGTGTAAGATTTGTGCTGATTGTACAAGACGTTCAAGATGTAAATCATAAGATGTAAGTCCATTTTTGTTATACAGCATGGTCTCGATCAGTTGAAATTGGGGGCGATACAAGCGTTTGATAAATTGGATTTTAGCGTTCATTTCTTGCCATTCATCCTCTGGTGTGGATTGGATGGTAAAGCCGCCACCAACACCACAATGCCATAATTGATTATTCTGTTGAGTTAATGTGCGAATAGCAACATTAAAACACATGTCATTATTTGGCATAATATAACCAATACAACCTGTATATAGACCGCGTGGCGGTTCAATCTGTTGGATGATTTTCATCGTGCGTTTTTTTGGGGCACCGGTAATGGAGCCACAAGGAAATAGATGTTCAATAATATGTGCAAAAGAAATATTGCTATCCACTGTGCCAGAAATCGTTGAGGTCATTTGATAAACGCTTTTATAAGTTTCAATAACAAAGGGATTGCTAACTTCAATGGATCCAGTATGACAAATGCGTGCCAAATCATTACGCAATAGATCAACGATAATTAAGTTCTCGGCTTTATTTTTGGGATCTTCCTGCAAAAACTGGTATGATTTTATATCATCATTTTGATCTTCAAAACGTTTGCTTGTACCTTTCATTGGTTTCACCGTAATGGTTTCACCTTGCTTTTTAAAAAACAGCTCAGGTGAAAAAGATAAAACAGTCATCGGTTTGAAAGGTAAAAAGGCACTATAGCTAACCGGTTGTTGGGACTTTAGTTGAGTATAAAGTCCATCAGCGGTTAAGTTTGAGCGCAGTTGAATACGCTTGGTATAATTGATCTGGTAACTTTCACCATCGCTTAGTGCTTGTTGTACGCAAGCAAAGTCCTTAGCATACTGTGCTTTCGATAATGGGTCATAAATAAGCTCAATTGCTGGACTTTTACAGGTATTGGTCTTGTTTTTAAATGGGTTCGATGCGCATTTCTCAAAGGCGACAAAGTGTAATAATGGTATGGTGTGTTCCTTAAGCGTTGTTTTTAAGGAAGAAAAGTCAGGGTTTAGATAATATGCTGCTTCATAGCTAATAAAGCCAACAAGATATAAACCTTGTTGTTGTAAATCTATTAATTTCTCAAATGCGGATTTGAGCATCTGAAAATCAGTACATAGTACTTCACTATGCGGCTGGCTAAAGTAAAAACTCTTGTCATTGCTATCTAAGGTGTTTTCAAGATAGGCAAATGGTGGCAGATGATTCTTAAGCATGGTTGATCTCTGTTTTTAAGCGAAAGCGGTCGATTTTACCCGTGATATTAAGTGGTAATTGGGGGTATAAATAGAGCTGATCAATATGTTTGTATGTTGCGAGAAATGGTGTTAAAAAGGTATTAATGTTATTTAGAGCAAGTGGTTTATTTTCTTTGGTGGCAACACAGGCACAGACGAGTTCACCCCAAATGTCATCTTTCTTGCCAATAACTGCAACTTGTTCAATGTCAGATAGTTGATAAAGATAATGCTCAAGCTCCAAAGGCGCAATTTTAGAACCTCCTTTGACAATAATATCTTTGATACGACCCAAAAAATACAAATGATGTTCATCATCAATATAACCATAGTCACCCGTGGCTAGCCACTTTCCCTGGTGAGAGATCGGTTGCATTGGTGTTTTGATATAAAGTTCACCAATGCCTTGTTGAGTATTATTAAGATGATCATGTTCAATGGGTTTAGTTTTTATCTCGACATCATCAAAAATTTTGATTTTATTATAAGTGCTATACTCTGTTAAGTTCTGTGCATAGCCATAAACTTCCGTCATGCCCAAACCATTTAGTAGCGGCGTTTTAAATGTTTCTTTAATTAAATAGGATAAGGCTTCACTTGGTTGGTCACCAGCAACACTTAAGTGTCTAAGTTTATGATCGATTGGATTTTTTTTAGCTTCAAGTGCTAACTGGTAATACATCGTTGGTAGTAATGCCAATGCCGTAATCTTATATTTTTCAACTAGTTTAAGTGAGGTTGTTGCATCAAAGCTTGGTGCTAATACCATACAATTGCCTAAGGCTATGTTTGGTAACAGCTGATACGAGAAGGCATAAGCATGATTGAATGATAAATGCATCAGTGATATATCACCTCTCTTAAGACCATAATCAAATTGACGTGCATAGGCATAGGCTAGAATCTGATACGTATAATGCCCGTGAAAATTATAATGTCCACCCGTGCCAGAGCTTATATGATACGTAATACCGTCATGTTTGGCTTGAGCTAGACCTGTGGTGATATTGCCGGAGGTTTTCTTTACGTTGTGCAAATAATCCAAAGCATCATGAATAATAATTAATTTAATGTGTTGGGCTTGGCAGTAATCATTGAGCAAGTCAGAATGTTGTTGTGGTTCAATAATTAACAGATCAGGCTTCGCTCTTTTCACGAGTCCAAATAATTCATTGGCGATAAAGCGCGGATTAACTGGAATGCATTTAAGTCTTTGCTGCCAGCTGGCGAAAAAAAGCCCGACAGAAAAAGGTGAGTTATTTATTGCAAACATCACTTTGCGTGCTTTGTTTTTGCTTAACCAGTTAGAAATAGCGAGGCTATGTTCATACATGTTGCCATAGCTAAATACTTGATCTTGATAAATAAACATAGGCGCATTATCTAAGCGTTTTAGGTAAGTTAGAAAGTTGTCTATCGTTTGAATATCTAATGCTGTTAGCATGTTTGATCCTCCATTTATGCGCAGGTATTTTAGGGTAAAGGTGGACTTAACACAATTGAATCTTTGCTACATGGTTTACTATGTAACGATGTATAAATAAGTTGTATCAGCTAGGAGCTCTCCCCTTGTAGGATTGCTCGTGTAGCTTAAGCTGCACGGGTGAGGGGGAATTAAAACGCAACTTATTCTTTGATTTATTACTATAAAAGTGAAGTTTGCTGTTATAGAATGGAAACGTTATACAATGTGCTAAAAGGATGGTAAAGCGATGTCAAAGTATTTAATAAAATCACCAACCATTGTCAATGAAAATAAGATATTTGTCTCTGATGTGTTAGTGAAAGACGGTAGAATTGTAGAGGTTGCACGAGATATTACTGCTACGCCGGATACTAAAATCATCGATGCCGAAGGATTACATTTATTGCCTGGTATGATTGATGACCAGGTGCATTTTCGTGAGCCAGGGTTAACGCATAAGGCAGATATCGAAAGTGAGTCAAAGGCCGCAGTTGCCGGTGGTATTACCTCTTACATGGAGATGCCCAATTGTAACCCAGCGACGGTGACAATCGAGCGACTAAATGCAAAAAAAGCATTGGCGTCAACTAAGTCACATGCCAATTATGCTTTTTATCTGGGGGCAACTAACGATAATGTGGATGAGCTTCAACGTTTAAGGCCTGGAGATGCCTGTGGGGTTAAGATCTTTATGGGTGCATCAACTGGTAACATGTTAGTTGATAATGTCAAAACATTAGAAAGCTTCTTTGCCAACTCGCCAATTCTTATTGCAACACATTGTGAAGATACGCCCATGATCACACAAAATGAGGAGAAGTATCGTGCGCAGTATGGCGAAGATATACCATTTGATTTACATCCTTTGATTAGAAGCAGAGAGGCCTGTATTAAATCATCTACTTTAGCAGTCAGTTTAGCGAAAAAGTATAACACTAAGCTCAATGTGCTGCATATTACGACAAAAGATGAATTGCAATTATTTGCCGAGAATAAAGATATTCCATTAGCAGAAAAGCGTATTACTGCAGAAGTTTGTGCGCATCATCTGTTTTTTTCACGCAAGGATTATCACACGCGAGGCGCTTTAATAAAATGTAACCCAGCGGTGAAAGAAGAAGAAGATCGTTTGGCGTTGCTGCAAGCAGTTAACGACAATGTATTAGATGTGATTGCTACAGATCATGCGCCGCATACCTGGGCTGAAAAGCACCAAAGTTATTTTAAGGCGCCATCGGGGTTACCATTAGTGCAACATGCATTATTGTCACTACTTGAGCATTATCACCAAGGTGTTTTTTCACTGGAAAAAATTGTTCAGAAAACAGCGCATGCACCAGCAACAATCTATCAGGTGGAAAAGCGAGGGTTTATTCGTGAGGGATATTGGGCAGATTTCGTGTTAGTTGATCTTAATACACAAAACCATATGAGTGATGTTGAGGCAAAGTCAAAATGTGGCTGGTCACCGTTTAGTGGCTTGACTTTTTCATCCACAATTAAGAAAACCTTTGTCAATGGCATTTTGAAATATGATCATGGACGCATCGTGGCAGATGATTTGGGTATGGCGCTTGAATTTACTGGGTTTTAACCTAAATTAAACTATTTGAATTTGGTTTTATTTTTTGCATCATTTAACTGGTTTATCGTTAACCAATAGAAACTACTGTGTATCATTTTGTTTTCCTTGCTGCTTTTTTAACTCGATTTCGATTTGACTTTGAACAAGTTTGTGTATCATATAATAGAACATATTTTATCCTTATGGTTTGTGCTGGGTATATTATCTGATTTGAAATGGAATAATGCAGTTTCAAGGGTGTAATTTTATGTATTTATTTTGATACATTAATTGTTTTTGGTAAGTCATACTTCTTGTCGTTCAATCTGTCAAAAGATTTATGGATTGTTTGGCAACTAAACATTGCAAAATGATTAGCGATAAGTATATTAAACATACTTTATGACTAAGGTAAGTAAGTTATTGAAGATGAGAGATTATAACTTCTTTGACGTCGCTATTGAGGCGTCAGCGCTTAAATTTGGTGAATTTACATTAAAGTCTGGGCGTATTAGTCCTTATTTTTTTAACGCAGGATTGTTTCATTATGGTAAAACCTTACATCAACTCGCAGAATGTTACGCAGCTAAGTTAATAGAGGTCAATGTTCAATTTGATGTGTTATTTGGTCCTGCTTATAAGGGTATTTCTTTGGCGGCACTTGTTGCATCCATCCTATATAGCCGTTATGGTAAAGATGTGGGTTTTTGTTATAACCGTAAGGAAAGAAAAGACCATGGGGAAGGTGGCATGCTTGTTGGCGCAGACATTAAAGGCAAAAAAGTATTGATTATCGATGATGTAATTACCGCGGGTACTGCCATTAAGGAAGCAGTTGATATTATTAACAACCACGGCGGCACAATTAAAGGTGTATGTGTGGCTTTAGATCGTCAAGAAGTTGCACCCAATGCGGAAATATCAGCCGTTAAAATGGTCGAGAAAATGTATCAGTTTGCTGTTTACGCAATTGGTAATTTGAGCGGTTTAATTGATTATCTTAAAGCACATGGGCAGATCGAAGATGCGTTAATTGAGCGCATGAAAACCTATCAGCAAAAGTATTCGATTGCGCAAAAATAAGCTTTGGCTTTGCTTGTTGTTTCTCTAAAAAGCATGTATCATACGGCCGTTGCTAAACTGTCACGGTATTTTATGCGGTTAAATGTCTGAAATATCGCTATGGGAAGTTTACACATGCAATAAATCTTAGGAGAAAAAACTATGTTAAGCACCGAGCAAAAACAATCGATCGTTTCTGAATATCAACGTTCAGAAGGCGATACTGGCTCACCAGAAGTACAAGTTGCTTTATTGACAGCACGCATTACCGGGTTGCAGGGGCATTTTGAATCACATAAGCAAGATTTCCACTCAAGACGTGGTTTGTTGCGTTTAGTAAGTCAACGTCGTAAGCTTCTTGACTACTTAAAGAGCAAAGATATCGAGCGCTATCGCGCATTGATCGGGCGTTTAGGTTTACGTAGATAAGCTCAAAGATACGACACACCGCAAAACAATGATAATAAGGTATACAAGTGAAAATATTTAAAGAAAGCTTTCAGTTAGGACAACATCAAGTGACATTAGAAACTGGATCAATGGCGCGTCAAGCGGCAGGCTCTGTTCTAGTCACTATGGGTGACACCGTTGTATTGGTAACAACTGCAGCGCAAAAAGAGGCTAAAGAAGGTATAGATTTCTTCCCATTGACAGTCAACTACCAAGAAAAGTCATATGCAGCAGGTAAGATTCCAGGCGGGTTTCCACGTCGTGAAGGACGCCCAAGTGAAAACGAGACACTAACGGCTCGTTTGATTGACCGTCCATTGCGTCCGTTATTTCCTGAAGGCTTTTATAATGAAGTTCAAGTTGTAGCAACAGTATTATCATATGACCCTGAGGTACCACCGGATATTCCAGCGCTGATCGGTGCTTCGGCTTCGTTGGTATTATCTGGCGTACCATTTGAGGGTCCTGTTGCTGGTGTGCGTGTCGGCTTTATCGATGGGCAATATGTCTTAAACCCATCATTTGCCAAACAAGATATTTCAGAATTGGATTTAGTCGTTGCCGGTACGAAAGATGCGGTACTCATGGTTGAATCAGAAGCAAAAAGCTTACCAGAAGACGTGATGCTTGGCGCTGTTTTATATGGTCACAAAGAAATGCAAGTGATCATTGAAGCGATTAATCACTTGGCAAAATATGCTGCCAAACCGCGCTGGGATTTTACGCCAAAAGCGGAAAATAAAGCATTAAAAGAGCAGATTAAATCGCGTTTTTACAGTGAGATTAAAGCGGTTTATCAAGAAACCGAAAAACAAAAACGTGTTGAGGCAATCAATCGTTTACGCAAAACAGTGGTCGAAGCCATTGTTGCTGATGAAACGGAATTAGAAGAAGTTTCCGTTGAAGAGATTAAAACAATTTTCCACGATATCGAAAAAGAAGTTGTTCGTAAAAACATTTTAAGTGGCTTGCCACGTATTGATGGTCGTGATACACGTACTGTGCGTCCGATTAATGTGCGCACAGGTGTCCTACCTAAAGCGCATGGTTCGGCTTTGTTCACGCGTGGTGAGACGCAAGCTTTAGTGGTCACAACCTTGGGTAATGATCGTGATGCACAATTTATTGAAACCTTAGGCGGAGACAAGAAAAACCGTTATATGCTACATTATAACTTTCCACCATATTCAGTTGGTGAAACCGGTATGATTGGCACACCTAAGCGTCGCGAGATCGGTCATGCGAACCTTGCTAAACGTGCGACACAAGCAGTTTTTCCAAATGAAGATGCCTATCCTTATGTTATTCGTGTGGTTTCTGAAATTACGGAATCAAACGGTTCAAGTTCAATGGCAACCGTTTGTGGTGCATCCTTGTCGATGATGGATGCAGGCGTGCCATTAGCGGCTCCTGTCGCCGGTATCGCAATGGGACTTATCAAAGATGGTGATAAATATGCGGTGTTATCAGATATCCTAGGAGACGAGGATCACTTAGGTGATATGGATTTTAAAGTAGCTGGTACACGCTATGGTATAACTGCTTTGCAAATGGATATTAAGATCAAAGGTATTACGCGTGAGATCATGCAAGCAGCTCTTGAACAAGCCAAAGAAGGGCGTTTGCATATTCTGGGCATTATGAATGAGGTTATTTCTGAATATAAAACAGAAACCTCTGACAATGCGCCGCAAGTTGAAGTCATTACGATCGATCCAAGTAAAATCCGTGATGTGATTGGTAAAGGTGGGGCGACGGTCAAAGGGATTACTGAGAAGACAGGTGCCTCAATTGATACCTCAGATAATGGTGATGTTAAGATTTTTGCTAAGAGTCGTGATGCATTAAATGCCGCAATTGAAGAAGTGTTGGCAATAACTGCAAGTGCTGAAGTGGGTCAGACCTATAGCGGTAAAGTTGTTAAAGTCTTAGATTTTGGCGCATTTATTAATATATTACCTGGTAAAGATGGGTTATTGCCATTTGCTGAGCTTGAAAATGTCGGTGTTAATCCAAACACGATGGCAGAAGGTAAAAGCATGAACGTTATGGTGCAAAATATTGATCGTATGGGCAAAATTAAGCTTGTGCCGGTCCAATAAATTAAGTTGTGTCATCTTTCACCTTGCCCCTTATGGGGAGAGATCGCGTAGCGCCAAGCTGCGCCGGTGAAAAGTAATTGAAACTCAACTTGCTTATATAGTAAAAATAAGGGAGTGAAAGAAAGAAAAATGAGCGTTCAACAAGCACAACCGCTTAATTTCACTGATGCAGCTGCTTTGAAAGTCAAAGAGTTGATTTCAGAAGAAGATAATAATGATTTAAAGTTACGCGTATACATCACCGGTGGTGGTTGCTCTGGTTTTCAATATGGTTTTACCTTTGATGAGGAGCAAAAAGAAGATGATATGATCTTTGAGAATCATGGTGTTTACCTGTTGGTAGATGCGATGAGTTTTCAGTATCTTGTCGGCGCTGATATTGACTATAAAGAAGATGTTGAGGGTGCTCATTTTATTATCCGTAACCCAAATGCTAAGACCACCTGTGGTTGTGGATCTTCTTTTTCTGTTTAAATTTATTTGCCTTAATATTATCCAATATAGAATATAAGTAATGATGAAGATATTATCGGATACTTTTGGATTCTTGGCCTTATCCTGAATATCTATTACTACCAAAGAGCCATTGTTGAGCAGTGATATACCGCTCGTAAATCATCTTACAGTTTTCGGTGCCGAAGAAGTTTTCGATGCTTTTGATTGATTGTATTGCAGGTAATAGCTAGGACTATTGCCCAAATAGAATCACTCAAAAGAGCTTAGAATTATAGTCATTCTAATAAATACCCATATATCTTTAACCTATATCAACGCTATGTTCAACTTTTTAAATTCCTAATTTTTCAAACTGTATGATTGAATAGCCTTTACTTTTG
>NZ_QLIU01000010.1 GCF_003574425.1 Cysteiniphilum halobium
TTAGTGTCCTGTAGTGTGAATTTTAATAGGCAATAACTTATACTACTTGCAAGTAAAAGTGCAAAAAATGAAGATGCTACAAGCAATGCTCCAGAAATATTCTTCTTAGTCTGCTTAGAACTTTCTAGAATAAATGCAGCTGCCCCACCAATTTCTCCACCAACAGCAAAGCCTTGTAATATTCTAATAACCATTAATAATACAGGAGCATAGATTCCTGCTGTAGTATAAGTTGGAAGTAAAGCCATAAGTAGTGTAGGAATGCCCATTAGTAATAGTGAGTAAAATAATATTTTTTTCCTCCCATATTTATCACTAAAGTATCCAAAAAATAATGCACCCAAAGGACGAATTAAAAAACCTATAGCAAATGCTAAATATGTATATAGTAAAGCTATAAAATATTCTTCTTGTGGTAAAAATAGTTTAGCGATAATTGGGGCGGCAAACATTCCATACATGTAAAACTCATACCAATCTGCGATATTCCCAACTAATGCCGGTAGTATGTTCTTTCTAATTTCTTTTGAAAGCATATATTAGCTCTTTTCCCTTTCTTATTGGTTATAGCCTAAGCACTCGTCCGCTAAGGCGCTTAACTCTTGTATTGATAGCTTCATAGCCTTAACTATTTTTAAAATTTTATGTTAATGGTTTTTGTTTCACAAAATACTTCAAGCGGATTAATGTGACCACCT
This sequence comes from Cysteiniphilum halobium, assembly GCF_003574425.1. GTDB lineage: Bacteria > Pseudomonadota > Gammaproteobacteria > Francisellales > Francisellaceae > Caedibacter > Caedibacter halobius. Next base: position 699 of record NZ_QLIU01000010.1, read on the forward strand.
GATCTCCCCACTCCAGATTGTTTAAATCCACCAAATGGTCCACCGTTAAATTCAATACTATTAATAGCAACATTACCAGATTGAATGTTTTTTGAAAAAGTAAATGCCCTAGATAAATTTTCTGTATAACAATAAGCAGCAAGACCATATTCTGTATCATTAGCCATATTGAGCACTTCATTTTCACTACTAAACTTATAACAGGCGGCAACAGGGCCGAAGATTTCATGGCAAAATAAATCCATAGTATCAGAAACATTTGCTAAAACTGTGGGAGCGTAGAAAAGCGAGTCTTCTCGTAAAAGACTTCCACCACACATAAGTGCCGCACCACCTTTAATAGCATTCTTAACAAGAGACTGAACCTTTTCTAAGCCTTTTTTATTTATAAGTGGACCCATAGTAGTTTTGGGGTCTAAACCATTTCCTGTAATTTGTTCCTTCGCCTTTTTGGTTAATTTTTCTACAAATTGATCGTAAACCCTTTCATGGATAAAAAAACGATTTGCATTAACACAGACTTGTCCACAATTTTTAAATTTCAGTATTGCAGCATCATTAACAGCCTTATCTATATTAGCATCATCATAAACAATAAAAGGTGAGTTGCCTCCAAGCTCAAGGAGAAGCTTCTTAACATTGCTTGCGCTTTTTTCGTAGAGTTTTTTACCTGTAGCTGTAGAACCTGTAAAACTAAGCATACGCACACGGTAATCTGCACAAATAGCATCACCTATATGCTGGGGATTTCCAGCAGTAAGATATTGAATTACATTATCAGGAATCCCTGCTTGATATGCCATTTCAATTACTACTGCAACACTTAAAGGTGTTTCTTCGGAAGTCTTACAAAGAGCAACGTTGCCAACAGAGATTGAACCTGCAATATTACTAACACTAATTCCAACCGGAAAGTTCCAAGGAGTAATAATACCAATGATTCCAATAGGCTGCTTAGTGATCATTGTTTCGCTGTAATGATTAGATTGAATGGGTGTATAGCCATGTGTATTTTCAGCAACATTTGCATATTTTCGAATCAGTGAAATTGCCCAAGAAACTTCACCTTGTGCTTGAGATAATGGCTTACCTTGCTCTATTGTAAGCAACGTAGCAATTTCATTTTTATTTTCTTCAATAATCTCTGCCCATTTTAAAAGCAACGATGCTCTTTGAGCAAAAGTTGAAGAACTCCACGCACTGAATCCTTGTTCAAGTTTATCAATAGCATTTACTGTTTCAATCTTCCCCATTTCAGGCAAGCTTGTAATTACCTCTCCCAAAGCTGGGTTAATAATGTCAAATGTAGAATTATTTGATGCTACTCTTTCTTTCCAATTCTTAAGATATTTCTCGTAAACTTCCATTATAACTCCAATATTGTTATACAATTGTATTACGTTACCAACTATAAATGACAAAAAATGTTAGCATATTTGTATAATTCTAGCGTAGGTTTAATAGCTGTTGCTTACCCTTATAATCCACATTGAACTGTGATCTGCCATTATAATTATGCCTTGACACATATAGCCTAGGCATACCAAGAAAGCCGGCACTTTATTTTGTTAAGCAGTTGCAGTAGAGTCTAAAATTTTATACTCTACTTTTTCTAGTTGATATGCTGCTTTAAATTCTGGTAACGCTGAAACCTCATTGACCAATCTAAGTACATTCTCTCCAAATGTGATTTTTAACTCTGGGAAATACTTACCCCAACTCGCATAAACAGCAACTAAATAATCAATGACTGTCACTTGATCACCTACAATATAACGTCTACCAACAAGCCTGTTGTTAAGTATATTCCAATTATACGAAACGCTATCAGCCATCTTTTGCATTAATTCTTGCTTATTGCTATCTCCATGGTCTAGAGTTTTAGCAACTGCAAATATCCTAGAGTAAGACGGATGTAAAGTCGCGTAGTTAAACATAATGTATTGCAAAAATTTACCTTTTTCACTTATGTTACTTGGCAGCATACTGCTGTTATGTTTCTCAAGTAGATATAATACGATAGCTGCCCCCTCTGTGATGATTTGACCATTATCATCTAGTGCGGGAACTTGATTAGTTGCTACCATATCCCTGTAGTTCTTAATGTCATCACGCTGAACAACCTCAAACTCAACACCTAGTTTATTGAGAAGAACAGTGATTGCTGTTGAGCATGAGCCTGCAATGGAGTATAATTTATACATAATTTTATTTCCTAAATTTTAGTAGTTTTAATTTACAAGCCATTAGCTTAAACCTAATTTCTTCATTATGCACTAGTAACATGATCAACATTCTGAAAACCACGTGGCAAAATCTTGCCACGTGAGGCACGTTTGCCCTGATAGTCATTTAGATCGCTAAAGCTTAAACGCATATGGCGTTTACCCGAGTAGATTACCAAGCTTTGTCCATTAGTAATGGCGGCAACAAATTTAAGCTCTTCTCCTGTAGCTAATGCGCTTGGCATATTCAAAAGACGGTTACCTTTGCCTTTTGCCAAACTTGGCAGCTCACTTTTATCAACCGCAAGCAAGCGCCCTTGATTAGAAATGGCGACAATTAAACTGTGCGCATAGTCATGTGCGTTAGCAGGTGGGACCATTTTGTCACGGCCTAATGTAATCACTTGTTTGCCTGAGCGGTTCTTACTAATCAAGTCATCAACATTCGCTAAAAAAGCGTTACCGACACTTGAGGCTAATATTATTTGCTCTTCTGATTTCACAAATGTCAACCCCACAATTTGCTCATTTTGCTCAAGCTTCAAGTGTCCAGTAATTGGCTCGCCTTGGCCTCTTGCTGAAGGAAGATCAGCACTTAGCAAGCTATAGGCTTTACCAAGACTTGAGAAGAATAGACAGTGCTGATTACTCTTACCCATACTTGAGGCAAAATAACTATCACCTGTTTTATAACTTAAACCTTCAACATTGACATCATGGCCTTTAGCGACACGCACCCATCCTTGTTTTGACAAAACAACCGTAACACTTTCAACCGGTTGTAGATCTGCTTCTTTTAAGGCTTTGGCTTCAGGACGCACTACCAGGGCTGATTTTCTTTGGTCGCCATGCTTCTGCTGTACTGCTTTGAGCTCTTTTTTGATGAGATTTTTTAATTTAGTTGGATTATCCAAATACCCCATAATTCCATCACGCTCTTTTTCAAGCTCGTGTTTTTCCTTTTTGATCGCCATTTCTTCAAGCTTGGCTAAATTGCGTAAGCGCAGATTAAGTACGGCTTCAGCTTGTGTGTCAGTAAGATCAAAACGCTTTTTCAGCTCATTTTTTGGTTCGTCTTCATAACGGATAATTGCAATGACCTCATCAATATTTAAAAATGCAATCAAAAAACCATCTAAGATATGTAAGCGTTCTAAGATCTTATCCAAACGAAACTCTAAACGTTTCGTGGTCACCTGTGTTCTAAATAGAAGCCACTCCGTTAGGATCTCCATCAGTGACTTTACTTGTGGTTTGCCATTTAAACCAATCATGTTTAAGTTCACGCGATAACTTTTCTCAAGATCAGTTGTTGCAAATAAATGGCTCATCAACAGATGCGTATCCACACGGTTTGAACGAGGGACCAAAACAATTCGTACAGGATCATTGTGATCGGATTCATCGCGTATATCACTCAACCACGAGATTTTCTTGCTATGCATTTGTGCAGCAATCTGCTCAATCACTTTAGCACTAGAAACCTGATGCGGTACGCGAGTAATCACGATATTACCCTCTTCAGTATGAAAAACCGCACGCAAGCGAATGCTGCCGGTGCCGGTTTCATAGATTTTCTTACGCTCCGCAAATGAAGTTATGACTTCAGCACCTCCTGGATAATCAGGCCCTGGAATATGCGTCATTAAACCATCTAAATCGTGATCTTTACCCGTCAATAAATATAAACAGCCATCAACAACTTCCGTGAGATTATGTGATGGAATATCCGTAGACATACCCACAGCAATCCCCATACTACCGTTTAATAAGACATTAGGCACTTGTGCCGGCAGCATCTTTGGCTCTTGTAATGTGCCGTCAAAATTTGGTTGCCAATCGACTGTGCCAAGCTTTAATTCATTTAATAACACTTCAGCATATTTAGATAAACGCGACTCAGTATAGCGCATTGCGGCAAATGATTTAGGGTCATCCGGAGAACCCCAGTTACCTTGCCCATCAATTAAAGGATAGCGATATGAGAAATCCTGCGCCATTAGCACCATCGCTTCATAACATGCGCTATCACCATGCGGGTGATATTTACCAAGCACATCCCCGACAGTACGCGCCGATTTTTTGTGTTTACTTAATGCCGATAGGCCAATCTCGCTCATCGCATAAATGATCCGACGCTGCACAGGCTTTAAGCCATCTCCGATATGTGGTAATGCACGATCAAGTATCACATACATCGAGTAATTCAAATATGCCTGACGACTAAAGGCACTAATCGTCTGCTTTTCATTATCTTCAAAAGAAAGGCTTAATTGATCCATATGTTAAAAATTAAGACGTTAAACTCATCACATCATAGCAAATGATCATCTAAGCGTCATCAAGCATTTTGGTTTCGTAAAAAACTCATTAAAAGCTCACGGGTTTTAAGCACTCTCCCTTGCAGACAGGCATTTAAATTAATACGTATGAGTTTTTGTAGCACTTGAAGTGTATCATTATCCCAACTGGAAACAGGCTGTTGCAACTGTTTGATATATTTGCCACTAATACCACTTTCAACGGCTGTTTGATAAAAGGCGGATAACGGCGCCATTGTATAATAATGATTTTCAGTAATCATTTTATGTTGTTCATCATGATCCACCTGAAAACCATAACCTAAGCTTTCTAATAGCTGCAGCTCAAAATACCGTAATAATCTCGTAATATCATCGCTAACCAATTCTTGTATTACTAATGAATAACTATCAAAGAGTGCTGTATCATGATGATCATGTGGCAAAAGCCAATATAAAACCTCATTAAGATACATACGTGCTAATTGTGATAAATAACTTCCCATGCTAAAGCTCTTTTCACACTCGGCAAAACGAATATTTGCTAAGCTTTCCGCTGCAGGCATGATCTTTATATCAACACTCAACAAGCTAAATGGCTGATAAATGCCATGATTCTTTTTGTTCGTCCGCGCAACTGCATTGAGCTTACCATGCTCTCTTAACCATAATGTTAATAACAGCGATGACTCTTTGTATTTACGACTATGTAAAATTACTGCTTTTTCTAGCGTAGCCATTCTATACCCACCATAAACCATTTTACAAAGTTTCTTGCTTTGCATTTTCCGCACTTTTACCAAGTTGAATTTTGGCAGTAGTCCTAACTACTACCTGCAATCCAACTTGTCAAAACCCTCATAAACTGCTTTACAACTAAACACCACAAAATGATTTACGATGGGTGTAACTGCTCAATCAACTGCAAAATCACTAAGGCATCTTGCCGTTTGTGCGCGGGTAAATCAAATGCCTGTTGCAGCTGACCAATAGTGATATTAGCAAACTCTCTCATCTGTTGATCTTGCAGTTGTATTACCAACCATTTTGTCATTGCCAATAAATAAGGACTACCAATCGCTTTGAAATAGTAATCGACTTGATCACTGTAAATGAAAACTTGCTGCCCGGAGTCGCCAGCATGTGCGATGATTTGAACATCTGGATTATCATCATATTGGCAGTCTTGCAATGTAATCTCTTTAAGCAGAGCTAAGACCTTTTCACTAATCATGACTTTGATCACCTACCCATATTGGTGATAGTGCGCGCAATTTCGTGACCACGTCAACAATTGCCACGGTTGCAATATCAATATCTTCTTTTGTGGTATAGCGTCCAAATGAAAAACGCAAACTGGCATGTGCTTCTTGCTGTGTTAAACCAATGGCACTTAATACAAATGACGGTTCAACACTTGCTGAATTGCATGCCGAACCCATTGATACTGCTAGTTGATAAAGCATTGCCACCAGTGACTCACCATCGACACCTTTAAAGGTAATATTAACAATTCCGGCATAACTATTATCTAACGGCGTGTTAATGATTAACTTAGGTAACACATTAATTCCTTGTAAAAACTGGTTGCGCAACTTGCTCACATGCTCATTTAGTTCATTTTGCTTTAAGTACATCAACTCACAGGCGCTACCTAATCCTACAATTTGATGTGTTGCCAACGTCCCTGAGCGAAAACCTTGCTCATGCCCTCCACCGTGAATCGCTGGCGTAAGCTTTACTTTAGGCTTTCTTCTGACATATAACACGCCAACACCTTTAGGGCCATAGATCTTATGTCCTGAAATGGATAGTAGATCAATATGCATTGCTTTTACATCAATAAATACTTTGCCAACACCTTGTGCAGCATCAACATGAAATAAAATCTTACGCTCGTGACATAAAGCACCAATTTCAGTTAAAGGATATATCGTGCCTAGTTCGTTATTCACAGCCATTATAGAAACAAGAATCGTATCAGATCTTAATGCATCCTTAATTTGTTCGAACGAGATTTGACCTTTAGCATCCGGCTTAAGATAAGTTACCACATAACCTTTTGTCTCAAGATAAGCACATGTATCCATCACTGCTTTGTGCTCAATCATTGATGTCACAATATGTTTTCCACGATTTAAATAAGCATCAGCTACTCCTTTAATCGCAAGATTATCCGACTCAGTAGCACCTGAGGTAAAAATAATCTCACGCGCCTCCGCATTAATCAATTTAGCAACTTGTAATCGCGCATTATCCACAGCTTCTTTTGCCTGCCAACCATAATCATGGGTATTTGATGCCGGATTACCAAAGGCATTATCAAAGCTTAGATATTTCAGCATCTGTGCCACCACCTCATCAGCCACCGGGGTAGTTGAAGCATAATCAAGATATATTTGTTTCATAGCTAGATATCTTTATAGACTTTAGCATTATCACTGATATCTAGTTTATACTAGCCAAAGAGCAATGCCAAAAAGAAAAATTTTATTTGCAATTCACCACGTGCATTTTTTATTATTTTCGATATGCTAATACTCAATATACCTATCGTACATCATTTTGCGGTGCTTAGTGTCGCAGAAGTTTTTGATGTTTTTGGGCAATTAGATTGCAGGTAATAGCTAGGACTACTGCCAAAATCCAATTGCTCAAAAATGCGAGAAATTCAATGACATAAATGCTGCAAAATGAGTTTTGATGAGTATAAAACTTGGATGCTGTTGCAAGACGCACTAAGAAGGATTTTAAACCCACAACAAGGAGAAAAACCTTATGAAAACAACAAAATCACTAATCATTGCTTCAGCTTTGGCTTTTGGCATGTCCACACATGCCTTTGCCGATGGTAATTTCCAAAGCAGTGATATGAATAATGGCTATGCTAATGGTAAAAATATGCAGACCTCGGCAAATGCTAATGACAATAAATCGAATGATATGAAATGTGGTGCTGGTAGCTGCAGTGCTAAAGCGTCAGAGAAATCAAGCGATATGAAATGTGGTAGTGGTAGCTGTGGTAGTGATCATGCCATGGACAAATCACAAGATGGTAAATGCGGCTCAGGTTCATGTGGCACTTCATCTGATAAAAGCAGTGACATGAAATGTGGCGCTGGTAGCTGTGGCAGTGATGATGATAGCAGTGATAATACCGATAGCGACTAATCAAAGAGTAACAAGGACAAACGCATGCTAGATCACCAAGCCATAGGACTTGGACTACGTCAGGAGTTTTTTGATGAGTTATTACAAAGCCCTCAGGGTGTAGATTTTATTGAAATAGCTCCTGAAAACTGGATTGGTATAGGGGGTCGACGCGCACACTTACTTAAAAAGTATCGTGAACAATTTCCTATTGTGTTGCATGGATTAAGCTTGTCGATTGGTGGAACGGCACCTTTAAATATCGATTTTATTAAACGCATTAAAGCCTTTATGCGTGAGTACCATATTAGCATTTACAGTGAGCATTTAAGTTATTGCTCAGATCATCAAGGATACTTATATGATTTACTTCCATTGCCCTTTAGTGATGAAATGGTTAAGTATGTCACTACACGTATCAAGCAAGTACAAGATATTCTAGAATGCCCATTGGTTTTAGAAAATGCTTCCTACTATGCTGCTCCTGGACAAATATTAAGTGAGATTGATTTTATTCGAGCAATCGTTTGCGAGTCTGGCTCTAGACTACTATTAGATGTAAATAATGTTTACGTCAACAGTGTTAATCACGGTTATGACCCACAGCAATTTATCCAGCAAATACCTCGTGACAAAATTCACTATATGCACATTGCTGGACATTGGCAAAAATCACCGCAATTAATTATCGACACTCATGGTGAGGATGTTATCGATCCAGTGTGGCAGCTTCTTGCGCACTGCTACCAAACACATGGTTTTTTTCCAACCTTGCTTGAACGGGATTTTAATTTACCTCCTTTGGCGAATTTAAAAACAGAGCTTCAAACTATTGCCCAAATTCAGCAACAGGTTTATTCAAGGGAAAGCGTATGAGTTATAAGATAATGACTGATTTTACCAGTAATTTACGCCAGCAAAATGCATCAAAAAATATTCCTAATATCAGTCATGAGCAAATGGAAATTTATCAAAACCTTATTTACAATAACATCAATAATACTTTAAAACGTGCCTTTCCTGTCAGTGTCAGCATTTTATCTAAAGCACAATGGCGTAAATTAACCTTAGACTTTTTAGCCTATTACAACAGTCAAAGTCCTTATTTTTATGACCTGCCTAAGCAATTTGTTGAATATATCAATACCCTAGAGGAATTACCTTGGTCTTTTTTGCATGAGCTTATGCATTATGAATGGATTGAGTTAGATGTTGAGTTATCAATTGATCGCGAAAGACAAAACCTAAGTGATAACTATATCACTAATAATAGTACCCGCGTCCTTGTTTATCGCTATCCAGTGCACCAGATATCTAAAGATTTCACCCCTGAACAGCCACCTGTTAATCCAACCTTTCTCGTGGTTTATCGCAATAGTGCTTTTAAGGTATTGTTTATGGAAGTCAATCTTTTAAGCGCACACTTATTAGAGCTTCTAATAACAGAACCGCAAAATATCGACCAAGCGATCACTACTGCAGCACACAATTTATCGCTACCTGTCAGTGAGGACTTATTGCAAAGTGGCAGAGCACTCTGTCAATCGTATATTGAGAAAAATATACTTATTCCAGTATAAATCGTTACTCCCAACAGGCAATGGGTGTGCGTGTAATTGCACCATCATCGGCAACTAAAGTTAAATTAGGGCAATCACCACTATCCGCCGTTTGTGATCCTCTTGGTGTAGCTGTTATGGTATAACCACTACTATCGACACCAGATAAAGTAATATCATAAAAACCACGTGTTGAAAACGCCATACCACCAGAGGTTACCCATACATCATTCAAATCTGCAGTGTAGGTGCCTGAGCTTAATGCCCATGCTTCCTCATTCATCGCAATTAGATTTAGTGAACTCACCGCATCTGCTCGATGTGCTCTTAGTACATAGTTACTATACATCGGAATGGCAATAGCTGCTAAAACCGCAATTATGACAATGACAATCAATAGCTCAATCAATGAAAAACCCTGTGCTCTATGGTTGTCATTTATTTTTTTAAGATACATCTTCATACTCTTTATCCATGTCTATGCTCTCTAGTATAGAAGACTTTCAATCATCAACTGACAAAAAACTCAAATTTTAAGAATATTTAAATTTAAGCGCTTGACAGCCTTTTAAAACCTCCCTAGAATGCAGCTTCAGTTTCGGGGCTATAGCTCAGCTGGGAGAGCGCTTGCATGGCATGCAAGAGGTCAGCGGTTCGATCCCGCTTAGCTCCACCAGAACAGTGACACAAGTTTGTGTCCCCATCGTCTAGAGGCCTAGGACATCGCCCTTTCACGGCGGTAACAGGGGTTCGAATCCCCTTGGGGACGCCATCATTAAAACCGTGCTAAGCGGTTTTTTTGTTTCTAGGGTCAAATATTTTCATGCTTAAAATATCTTTAGCAATGCTCTATACCCATTATAAATTACTTTACAGTGTTTAATGTCGAAGAAGTTTTGATGCTTTTAGATAATCATATTGCAGATAATAGCTGCCCTTGACAAAGTCTTTGGGCGCTCATTTGCTAAAACAATGAAACTATTCATTGCTTCTTAACGCATTCGCTATTGGCAAAATCTGATCACCCAAGATCGCAAAAAATCCAATGACAGAAACCGTAAAATGGTTTGTGATGGGTATATATATGCTATACTTTTGAGCATTATCGACAACACGAGCAGCAAATGGGTAAAGAACTCGTTCCTAAAAAAAATACCTTACCAATACCAGCACTATCTGACACGGATGGCTTAGACAGCTACATCCGTTTTGCCAGCAGTATCCCAATGCTTTCTGAGGAAGAAGAAAAAGAATTAGCGCATCGCTTACGACAACAAAATGATATTGATGCTGCACAAAAACTCATTCTTTCACACTTACGCTTTGTGGTTAAAGTCGCACGTGGGTTTTCTGGTTACGGGTTACCGATTACCGATTTGATTCAAGAAGGTAATATCGGTTTGATGAAAGCGGTAAAGCGATTTGATCCTGATGTAGGTGTGCGCCTTGTTTCTTTTGCTGTGCATTGGGTTAAGGCTGAGATGCATGACTATATTTTGAAAAACTGGCGTATTGTTAAAATCGCGACAACCAAAGCACAACGTAAGCTTTTCTTTAATCTTAGAAGCAGCAAAGAACGTCTTGGTTGGTTTAGTGACGAAGAAATTCAAAGCGTTGCCAAAGAGTTAGGGGTTAAACCGGAAACCGTCCTTGAGATGGAAAAGCGCATGAATGCCTATGATATGGCGTTTGATGCACCTGTTGAAGAGTCCGATGATGAGTCAAGCTTTCACCCGGCTTTATATCTTGAAGATCAATCCAACAACCCAGAACAGGCAGCTGTTGAAGAGGACTATGAAGAAAAAGTCCAAGGCAAATTACAAGAAGCAATTGATAAACTTGACGCGCGTAGTAAAGATATCATTTTATCGCGCTGGTTTGCCGATGAAAAACTGACATTACATGATTTGGCGTCAAAACATGATGTTTCTGCCGAGAGAATCCGTCAAATTGAAGAACTTGCAATGGATAAACTCAAACGTGCTGTCGCACGCGTGTAAATCATTTGGCCGTCGTTAACTCTGCCATGCCATCAGCTTTTGTCAAGGTAAGGCTTATGATTAACGCGCCCAATAAAAGCAGCAGCATTGCATAGAAACTATAGTGATATACCACGGCATTTGGACTAAAGAGTGATAAGTCAAATATGTGTAACATACTGCTCAAAATAACTGCGGTTAATGCCACCCCCATGGATGCAGCAAATTGACGAATCGTCAAATCAATTGAAGTAGCATTCGCTGCTTGATCAACATTTAAATCCATGTAGGTTAACGCTCCAATTGCTGAGCCGATCAAAATAGTACTGGAACCATATAAAAACTCAACAACCACAATATAGAAAACTGACGTATGCTGCTCAATATGCGCAATACCTATAAGCCAAATCATAGCCAAAATTAAATTCACTTGTAAAACGTTTTTGAACCCAAAGTTAGAAATAATATGATTAGCAAACCCTCTAAATGTTAAATAGCCCACAGCAATCGGTAAAGTCAGAAGCCCTGAAGTCGCTGCATCAAAACCAAACCCCTCTTGATACATCAACGGTAACAATAAAGAAACTCCCGCTGTTAATGCAAATGAGACTGCATTGATTGACACCGCTGTTCTAAATGTTTTAACTTTAAAAACAATTAGATCAAGCACAGGATTGACTTTCTTTAAGCAGTGCATTACGAGCATGAGCAATAACAATATGCCAATCACAATGCTTGTATATACAATCCCTTTGCTGACAATATCATAGTGTCCAATCATCTCAACGCCAAATGTGATAACAACCAAAGCAAAACCTGCAATTAAAAAACCGACCATATCAAAGCGTCTAAAGGTCTTTGCAACGTGTTGCTGAATATAAATAAATCCACAGACCAAAGCAAGACAGCCAATCGGTAAATTAATAAAGAAAATCCAATGCCAACTCATGCTATCGCATATTACACCACCAACAAAAGGGCCCAATACATAGCCCAGCATCGCAGGTGTGAAAATAATACTTTGCACCTTAATCAGCTCTTTACGTGAGAACAGCCGCAAAATAATAATCCGTGCTACTGGATTCATAAAAGCACCACCAACACCTTGTAAGAAGCGACAAACCGTCAACATTACGACTGAGTTTGATAGTCCACAAGCAAGTGACGATAAAGTGAAAACCATCACCGCAAATAAAAATACTCTCTTTGTGCCAAAACGATCAGCACACCAACCACTAATCGGAATAAAAATCGCGAGACTAATGTAATAACTTGCTACCGAAAATTTCAATAAAATGGGGTTAATGCTAAAATCTCTGGCAATACTCGGAATCGCGGTGTTAATGATGGTAAGGTCCAAAAACTCCATAAAAATCACTACCGCAACGATAAGCGGTACTACACGACGAATCGTAGCCATCGATGAATCCAATACCTGCATTACCCACACTCCAACATAAAAACCGTCCTAAGTCTATGTGAATACTATGCCTGTATCAAATAAAATATAACCAAAATAAACCCAACAACGAGAATAAATCAGCAAAAATCAAAATTTCTACTACTGTCATAAAGATGATCTTAAAGACACTAATACCTTTTGCTAGCCGCCATAAATGATTTCAATGTTTGAGCCAAGACAACCGTAAGACGCTATTTGTGTTTTAAACAAACTAAAAAGTACGCTACATTGCAAAAATCGATGATATAAATATCTGTAAACAAATAAGCACAATTAGTACCAGCATCGGTGAGAAGTCGATACCACTTTGCGTCGGTGGAATAATTCTACGCGCTTTTCTAAGTAGTGGTTCAGTCAGTTGATGCAATGCCATCAAGGTTGGATTATATGAGCCTTGAGCAAACCAGCTGGCAATGGAACGAATAAAAATCAAGATAATATACATCCAGATCACCGTAAGAATAAACTTAACCACTGCCACAAGCCAGATAATACCCCATGGGATATAAAAATTTTTTGCAGTAAGCATTTGCACCAGAATAATTTGCAATAATAAAACGACATATACCAAGACAATGGCAGCAAAATCCAAGCCAAAAAAACCAGGAATAATACGACGTAATGGCTTTAATAAGGGGTTAGTTACGCGAATAATTAACTGGCAAAACGGATTGTAAAAATCAGCTTTTACCCATTGCAGGAAAAATCTAAGAAGAACAGCATAGGCAAATAAGCTAAAAAGAATTTCTATTAAGAAAAGTACAACATTATTGATCGCATTAATCATACTTTATCCCTTCTTTATCTTTTTGTTCATCATGTGTTAATGCATGACCAAATTGACTTGCCAGCTCTTGTGAACGCGATAGATTCTCTTTAATTGCATGAGCAATACTCTCTTTAAAGCCAGTTTCCGAAAAGGCTTTTAATGCCGCAGCAGTAACCCCTCCCTTTGAAGTGACGTTTTGACGTAAACTTGACAAGGTTTGTGTACTTTCTAATGCCATTTTGCTTGCACCAAATGCCGTTTGAGTGACCAATAAGGTCGCTTGTTTTTCACTTAACCCTAGAGAAACTGCTACATCAATCATATGCTCCATCATCAAGAAAAAATAAGCAGGTCCCGAGCCTGAAATTGCTGTGGTAACATCAATCAAGTTTTCATGATCAACCCAGGTAATCACTCCTATTTTACGCATAATTTGCTCAGCCATTTCCTTTTGCTGGCGCGAAACATATTCATTGGCAAACAACGCACTAGCACCGCAACCTATAAGACTTGGGGTATTTGGCATAGCCCGCACAATTGCATAATTACCAACCATCCAATGCGCAATTTGCGTTAAGGTAATGCCTGCTGCGATCGATATAAACAAGGGTTTATTCTGCTTATGTAATGAACTTCTGATTGTGAACATTAACTCTTTTAGAGATTGTGGTTTAACGCATAGCATCACAATATCTGCACACTTGACTGCATCTTCAATACTTCGTGTTGTCTTAACATGAAACAATTGATTAAGTAAATCCAATTTTTCCTGGTTACGATCAACCACCATGATAGATTGAGCGGCAACACCATCATTAACCAATCCAGCAATAATGCTTCTTGCCATATTACCACCACCTAAAAAGCAAATTTGCGCATTGACCATTCTTAAATCCTTTTTCCTATTTCTCTTAACTTTCTTAATATTTTCATGTGGCGTATTGTTTCAAATTGACTCTTCAAACTCAAGTTTTTGTAACCACTTCAGTGATCTTTTTGCATGACACCAATACCAAACTTACTAATCACAATCGAGCCAGTAACAGCAATAATGCCTCCTACTATTGAAAGGACACTTGGAATCTCTGAAAGAAAAATAGCCGCTAAAATTAACGTAAAGACAGGCATTAGATACAAAGCACTTGATGCCGCTGCTGCCTTAATATGTTTAAAGGCATAACCCCACAATAAATAAGCAATTGCTCCTGGGAAAATGCCCATATACACAATGGTTAAGACATGTGACAAGTCCGAGTGTATTACTGAGTGTATTGCCTCTGGTGCGTATATTATCAATATTAAAGTGCCTAGCCACATACAGTAGCATACAACTTCAATCGGATGGTAGCGTGCTAGAAACTTCTTTTGCAAACACGAGTAAATCGCACCTGAGCAGGTAGCTCCATAGATCAATAATACACCGCCAAATCCGGCGCTATTATGACTGCCTAAGAGAATGACCAACACACCACACAAACTAATTACAAACCCCAAAACACCATAACGATTAATGCGCTCTTTAAACAAAATCATCGCTAAAACAGCGACAAGAATCGGTAATTGCGCAACAATAAGATTCGCTAATCCTGCACTTACAGTTCTCTCACCTTCATTAAGCAAGATGTTATAGGAAAAAAAACCAAAAAAGCCAAGAATCGTAAATATCACTAAATCTTTAAATCGTGGCAATTTTTTATTTTTGATCAGACAAAATGGGATAAAAGCTGCAACTGATGCCACAAAGTAACGTGATAATGCCAGGCCACCTGCTGAGAATGCTTCCATCACGTAGCGAATACCAACAAAAGCAGATGCCCATAAAATAACGGTGATGACCAGTGCTATAAGTGCCTTTTTCTCGTTAGTCATACATTCCCTTTTCTTACTTTAATGCATCATACTAACTTAAGAAGCTCGGGACTGACCAGCAATTTGCTTAGTTTTTTATTTCCCATTAAAATGCATACAATTTACTAATCTAACAAAATACCAAGGCGCACTAAACACATGAAAGAAATTGTTTTTGCTTCGAGTAATAAAGGAAAAATCAAAGAAGTCAGCGATATTTTGTCACCTTTAGGTTTTAAAGTAATCCCACAAACGAAATTTAATGTCCCTGATGCAGATGAAACTGGCCTAAGCTTTGTTGAAAATGCAATTTTAAAAGCACGACATTGTGCACGGGTTACTAAGCTGCCTGCACTTGCCGATGATTCTGGTTTATGTGTTGATGCCTTAAATGGTGCGCCTGGAATTTACTCAGCGCGCTTTGCTGGAGAGCATGGTAATGATGAGGCGAATATTAATAAACTACTTGATGCTATGCAAGATATTGCAAATGATAAACGTCAAGCGCATTTTCAATGCGTTTTAGCTCTTGTAATGCATGAAGATGATCCAATGCCAGTCATCGCAGAGGGACGCATCAATGGTAGCATCACTTATGTGCGTCGTGGTCATAATGGCTTTGGTTATAATCCAATTTTTTTACTGCCTGAATATCAACAAACGATGGCTGAAATAGCTAATGATATCAAAAACAGTGTTAGCCATAGAGCACGCGCACTGGCAAAACTAAAAGAAAAACTCCATCGTCTTCTGTAGAAAAATATGGCGCTTCAAGATGATTTTCTTAACGCTTTACATTACACTTGGGCGTAATGTTTGATTGACAATCCATGAGTTCTACTAAAGATGAGTGATAAAGAAAATAAAAAAGATAAAGTGCTTCCCAAAGAAACAGTTAACTCTGAAAACAATGAGGCAAAACAACCTGAAACATTTTTTGAATTCCCTTGCAGGTTCCCGATTAAAATCATGGCAAACCCACAAAAAGAGATCGCAGAGTTTGTCCTTAATATCTTAGAAAAACATATTGAAAATCCTGAAGCGATTGAATTTACCACGCGTGAAAGTAAAACGGGTAAATACATTTCCATCACTGCAGTCTTTGAAGCGACGAGCAAGGAACAACTTGATAATATCTATCAGGCATTAAGTGGTCACCCTGAAATTCACATGGTGCTATAACAGATGCCAATTATTATTAAAAACTTAGGGTTACAAAATTATGAGTCGGTTTATCAGTCGATGATTGATTTTACGCAATCACGTACTGATAATACTCAAGATCAAATTTGGCTTGTGGAGCACTTCCCTGTTTTTACCCAAGGACGCCACGGTAAGCCTGAGCATATTATTAACCCTAAAGATATTCCTATTGTCCAAAGCGACCGTGGTGGGCAGGTGACCTATCATGGACCAGGTCAGGCGGTTATTTACTTTTTATTTGACTTAAAACGCCTTAATTTGGGCGTTAAAAACTTTGTCTGTACGATTGAGAAATCATGTATGCGCTTGCTAGAAACCTATGGTATTATAAGCCACACAATCGAGAATGCACCAGGTATTTATGTTGATCAGGCTAAAATTGCTTCATTAGGTTTGCGCGTTAAAAAAGGCTTAACCTATCACGGTCTTGCCATTAATGTAAATATGGACTTAACACCGTTTAGCTATATTAATCCCTGTGGCTACCAGGGCTTAAAAATGACACAAATTCACGCACATAACACCTTGATCAATATCGATAATGTACTTCATGATTATGCACAAATACTGACTGAAAAGTTAGATAGTTTAATTTTAAGTTAGACCCATCATCAGATTATTGTCATAATAGCCAAAGACTCATTTGAAGCGCATATGCTATGCAATTAAAACCTAAGAAACTATTACTTAATACCAAACAGCCTTTTGGATTGTGGTTTTTGTTATTAGCCTCACTCTTTTATAGTATGGGCACAACTGCCATTACAGTACATTTTTCTAGCTATATTCATAGCATTGTCGATAGTACACAAGAAGGATTAACACCTGATATTTTAGCGATCCACTTTAACCTTGTGACCAATCTCTTTTTATATAGTGCCGCAGGATTAATCGGTGGGATTTTAGGTTATATGATCGGTCACCGACGTTCAGTGGTTATAGGTACGCTTTATTCATTTGTTGCACTTATTCTATTATCACTTAACAACTTATCTTTGATTGGTTTTTCTTCTTATGTCATCGGTGTGGGATTAGTTATTCCTAATCTATTTACCACTTTAAGCTTTCTCTACACTCAGGATGATCCAAGACGTCACGCAGGCTTTACCTTAATGTATATGACTACCGTTTTTGGAGCAGCACTGTCATTATCGATTGGTGGCGCATTACAACAGTTAAGCTATGAGAGCTGGTTTATCATTATGGCAATAGTAACACTTTTTGCTGTACTTATTTTTTTATCCGGTGGCGTTCATCTTAATCGCAATATTGGTCTGATTGATGGTATTGAGCCAAAATATACACCATCCACTTACAGCGTTTTATTTATTTTAATTGTTCTGTCCTCATTGACTGATTTTTTATTACATTATCAACGTGTATTGCAAGTCCTTATTATCATCTTAGCATTTATTGCTATTGTGATTATGCTACTTTATGCCTATCTTGAAAAAGATGAAACACAGCGCAAACGTAATCGCTTACTGCTGACTTTATTGGCACTTAGCATATTCTTCTGGCTTGCCGATAAAAATATTATTACCATTTTTCTTAATTACCTCACATTGTTTAATCGCAACTATGGTTTTTTTAGTGCTAAGAGTTTATCTGCTGATTTCTTTTTCGAAGCCAATATTGCTTTAGTACTTATTATTGGTTTTGTTTCCGCAGTACTGTGGAATAAAAATAAACATACACAACATATGAAACGATTAATTCGCTTATTTAGTCTGGCTACTTTTTTTATGGCTCTGTCTTGTGGTTTGTTATTGTTTAGCTTCTTTTCACAATCTTTAAACCACTTTGCAATGACTGGAAACTACTTATTACTGGTCACCTTAATGTTGAACTCTGTCGCTAAAGTACTATTACTACCTTTGTACTATGCAATGGTTGGTAAGTTCTCCCCACGCAAATATGAGTCTATCGTCATGGGATTTTTCTTTATCATTACCGCAGCTATTGGCGTATTTGTCTTTTCTCTTAATCAACACATTCTTAACTCGCAGACGCTAACCGATACTTATCAATCATTATCTTACCTTTATGTTATATTGCTTATTGCCGGCTTGTTATGCGCCTTGATTGCTTATCTATTGACAAAGTTCATGCACTACCATAAAAAAAATGTCTAAATTTAAGCCATTGACTATTGTTTTTTCAGCAACTCTCCCCATATACTTAACAACGATTTTGGGCTTTTTAATTAAATATCATATGGAGAGAATATGAACGATCGTTTTAACTATCAACAAAATGCGCGCGTGATTGATGTTCGTGGTAGCTCAGTCATCCAAACTAACAAAGTGTTGCGAAATACTTATTTGCTATTGTCACTAACACTTTTGTTTAGCGCTTTAACCGCTGGCTGGTCAATGATGGTTGCAGCACCTGTGATCAATCCCATCATTACCTTAATTGTTTATTTTGCACTACTCTTTGGCGTACAAGCAACGCGCAATAGCCCCATGGGATTAGTATTAACTTTTGCATTAACAGGCTTTTTGGGCTGGACACTAGGACCTATTTTAAACCACTATATTACAACGTTTAGTAATGGCTCTGAGCTTATCATGATGGCATTAGGTGCAACTGGCGCAATTTTTCTAGGTCTTTCAGCTATTGCCTTAAATCCAAAACGTGATTTTTCAAGGTTAGGCTCTTTTCTAGGCATTGGTGCATTAATCGCATTAGTTGCCATTGTCGTTAACCTGTTCTTGCAAATGCCAGCATTGTACTTAGCACTTTCTGTCATTATTGCTTTTATTTCAGGTGGTTTTATTCTATGGCAGACCAACCAAATCGTGCGTGGTGGCGAAACAAACTATATCGTTGCAACAGTCACCATCTATGTTTCTATCTTAAATATCTTCTTAACCATCCTACAATTCTTAGGCATGTTCTCGGGAAATCGTAATTAATCCCAAAAACATGCACTCTCAGACGAATCATTTCAACAAGCGTTTATATCTATGGCTCATACTTTCAACCTTAAGTGTTTTAAGCTTTGCACTTTTGATTTTCCAAGGTCTACCTATTAATACCAACATGCTTGCACTGTTACCAGGTGCCAAAGACTCTAATAGCGTGGAGAAAATTGCTGATAATTTTGCCAACACAATGGGCAAACAGGTTGTCATTTTAGTTGGTAATCCTGATCAAGACAAAGCACTAAAAGCATCCGATATGTTCAGTCATACACTGCAAAAATCTGGTTATTTTTCTAGTGTGAGTAATGGCGTTAACAGCGATGAGCAACAAGCTTGGGCAACGTTTTATTTCCCTTACCGCTTATCCTTACTGTCGGATAAAGATCAAAAGCTTATAACACAACATCAGTTTGATGTGATTGCGCAGCAGGCTTTATTTAACATCTACAACCCCATCGGTATAAGTAATTCTAAACTTTTACAAAATGATCCTTTTTCACTTTTTCAGCACTTCATTTTAGCATTGCCGAAACCATCTAATAAGCTTGATTTATATAAGAATCATCTGATGACTAAAGATAATAGCATCTGGTACAGTATGATTAATGCCACATTAAAGGATGATAGCTTTTCCTTAAGTAATCAAAATAACATTACCCGTCTTTTTAGTGACATTAAGCAAACCATTAAAAGCAATTATCCCCAAAGTATTTTCTTAATGACTGGCATGCTTTTTTATGCCAAAGCAGGTACGGATAGTGCACGCCATGATGTCTCAATTATTGGTGTTGGCTCATTGATTGGTATTATTCTGTTAATGCTTATTAGTTTTCGTTCATTATCACCATTGCTATTGACGCTATTCTCTAGTGCCATCGGCTTTATTTTTGCCTTTATAGTGACTTATCTTATATTTGGTAAAGTTTTTTTATTTACACTGGTGTTTGGCGCCAGTTTAATTGGTATTTCAGTCGATTACGCCTTTTTCTACTATGCTGACAGATTATATGGCGGCAATATATGGCAGCCAAGAGCTGGGTTAAAGCGCATTTTTTCTGGCATTACCTTAGGCCTTTTAAACGTTATCATTGCTTATTTGATCATCGCGATTGCCCCTTTTCCTGGACTACGACAACTTGCAACTTTTGCCATTAGTGGTTTATTTATGTCATATCTGACAGTGGTATGTTTATTTCCTTATTTACTTAAACCACATAAGCGAGCATTTAACTCTTTTATCTGTCATATCGCCACACTTTACCTAAAACTCTGGCAAAAATTAAGTATTAAGAAAATCATGATCATCTATATGATCCTTGCCATTCTCGCTGCAACTGGCATCTCAAAACTCCACAGTAATGATGACATTCGCATTTTAGAGTCAATACCTAAAGCTTTAAAAGCCAACGAACAACAATTAAAATCTATTATTGGTAGTGATGTCAGCACTGACTTTGTCATCATCACAGGTAAGACACCTGACGATGTCATTACACATGAGCATACATTAATTACCCAAATCAAAGTACAAAACCCAAATATTGCACAACCAGTTATAGCTATTAGTCAATATCTGCCAAGTCTTAACAGCCAACAGCAGAATTATAACCTTGTACGCAACAACCTATTACAGCATCGATTAAGTAACTTTTTAAATCAGATCGGTGTTGATAATAAAGAAATCCAGAGTATTGAGAAAAACTTACGTAATATTCCCTTTAAACCACTTACTATCAACGACTGGTTAAACTCACCAGTATCGCAAGATTTAAAGTTTTTATGGATGGGTAAATTTGACAATTCAAGAAATTCTCATGCACAATTTGCCTCGGTCATTTTGTTATCACAAAAGTTGAATATGCGTGATATTAAAATACTTTGCTCAGACTTCCCTTATGCCAATTTTATCAATAAGGCAGATGAGATTTCGCATGTATTTAAAACTTATCGCCAATATATTAGTTATCTACTGATTATCGTATTTATTGCTTTATTTCTATTGCTATTTTTACGCTACAAGAGTCTAAAAAAAGTAATCTGCTACTTCGCACCTCCAACCATGGCAACTTTATTAAGCCTCGCGGTCTTTGGCATATTTAATGTACCAATAACACTCTTTAGTATCTTAGCACTGATTCTAGTACTTGGCATTGCCGTTGATTATGTGTTGTTCTTTGCTGAAACCAAGTTAAGTTTAAACAGTACAATGCTGGCAGTCACGCTCTCAGCAATTACCACCATCCTTTCCTTTGGACTATTAGCCTTTAGCCAAACACCGGTTATCCACTACTTTGGCTTGGCTGTATTTATCGGCATTGCCAGTGCATTTTTATTGTCGCCCTTAGCCTCTAAGGTAAACAAACACAATTTAGACACTCAAGTGTAAGCGCATACCCACATTAACCTTCCCAATGGTTGCACTTTTTAGTGCGCCGATTTTATGACTTATTATCCGCTGCACTGAAACCGTTCTAAGCTGTTGACATTGCGCCTTAGAATCTTTTGGTAATCCTGATTCATTTGCTGCAATAAAAACTTCAAATGGATAAACCTTAGTAACATTGAAGGTAATCGGAATAACCGTAACAATTTCCGAAACTCTATTATTAGCATTGTTACTCACAATAATAGCAGGACGAATTTTTCTAATCTCTTGATCTATAAATATGATTTTTTGTCAAAACTTACTACCTTCAGTTTTAGAGCATATCGATAATTACATAGATTAAAATAAATCTAAATAACCACAGTGATATCATTTCTGGACATCTTTTAACAATGCTAATGCCAATTGGTGTACCAATAATTGATCCAACCAGTAACCCGCAAAAAGCAGGTAAATATAAATACCCCAAACTATACGCAGGAATTCCAACAACATGATAGCTTGATACCAGCATGGTAATAGTTGCGATTAAACCCGTTGGGAAAGCCGTAGCTGCAGCCATTGCCGCACAATTTTTCATCGGATAATTGTAATGTTTCATATATGGGTTAACAATACTTGAGCCACCAATACCAATAATGCTAGACAACAGTCCTGTTGTCCCTCCAAGGAAAACACATGAACCTTTAGATGGTATAATAATATCTTTATTAACCTGTGCTCCCTTCAAACGAAATGTTTTAATAAGGCTTACTAATAACACTACTGCAAATAAAATCTCAATGGCTCTTGCAGGCATAAATTCACTAATTATGGTGCCTAGAATTGCGCCAAGAAAGATCATTGGTATTGCATTTTTCAAAATGGACATCACTAAATGCCCATGTTTATAATGTTTATAAGCATTATAAAATGCATTGATCGTAATAAATGCCAATGATGTTGAAACTGCTAAATGAATGGCTAACGTATTTGACATTCCTTGATATTTACAGACAATTAACATTAATGGAATGATAATAGCACCACCACCTGCTCCTACCCATGCGGACAAAATACCTGTGATAACACCACCCACTAAATAAATCACTAACGCTATCATAAAGTAACCTTTGGCAAAATATGCTATGTCATTATTCTAACAATCGTTATATTATAGATAAAATGAATTAAATAAATTAAAGTCATTCAAATATGGAATCAATGAAGAATATCCGCGCCTTTCTAGCTGTTGCTGAAACCCAGTCATTTACAGAAGCCGCTGATAGGTTATTTTTGACACAGCCAACGATTACCAAGCGCATCTCACAGTTGGAAACACAGTTAAATAATCAACTATTTCATCGCACGGGGTCTGTGGTTCAACTCACCACCGCTGGCAAAGCCCTTATCCCTTACGCTAATAAGCTTATCCAAGCATGGAGTAGTCTTGAACATAAAATGCAACTTTTCCAAGACGATGTGATTGGCGATTTAGCCATTAGCTGCAACTATCATATGGGGCTACATTTTTTACCAAAGATACTTAAAGACTTTACTTGCCAATATCCTAAAGTAAATATTAAGCTTGACTCCACCTACTCATTGCCAATCATTGAAAAGGTAGCCTCACTAGAAGCAGAAATTGGTTTAATTACCATGAAGGACAATATGCCCGAAAATATTAGCTGGCATATTCTGCAAAAGAGCCGTGTTATTGCCGTTATTGCTAAAAATCATCCATTTTGGCAACAAAGAAGTGGTAACATTGCACATCGATTGAGTCAAGTTCCTGTGTTATCTCCTGCACCTGAGAATAGACATCATACTGTGTTACATACATTATTGGACAAACATGAGATACACTCACCAGAACTAACTAACATCAATATGCTTGAGATCATTAAAAGGATTGTTGAATCAGGCTTTGGCTGGTCAATTATAACTGAGGATATGATGTCGGATAAGCTCAAAGAATTGCCACTTATCGATGCGCCTATTTATATTAACAGTGCTTGTATTTATCATAAAAAAGTTGAGCTATCCCGTGCAGCCAAGACTTTTCTTGAAATGTGTCAAAGGGTTTCTTAAACAATAATCAGTTTAGCTATTACGATTGATTTTTCTTAACAATGCATTTAGTACCACTGGATGGACATAATCAGCCACACGATATGGATCAATTTTGGCTACTTGGCGAATCATCGTTGATGATAAACAAGTATACTTTTCATCGGGTGTTAGAAAGATTGTTTCAAATTTCTTATTTAAATGGCGGTTGATATTTGCCATTTGAAACTCATAATCAAAGTCAGAAACCGCTCGCAATCCACGAATTACCGCACTAGCCCCTACTTCATCAACAAAGTCAGCAATAAGTCCTTGTAAACGCATAATGCGCACATTTGCCATACCACCCAAGACCTCATAGGTAATTTGAAAGCGTTCTTCTTCAGTAAATAGTGTTGACTTACCACTACCTGTTGAAACGGCAACAATGACTTCATGAAATAAAGACTTTGCGCGTTTAATTAGATCAATATGCCCTAAACTAATAGGATCAAATGTCCCGGGATAAACTACTTTTATCATGGTTTAAGTCCTTTACTAAACCTAAAAAAGTCCAAGCTCAAGCTTTGCTTCTTCCGTCATCATTTCAGAATTCCATGGCGGATCAAAGACCAATACCACATCAGCTTTATCAACATTGGCAAATTGTTTAAGCTTATCTTCAACATCTTGCACCAATACCGGCCCCATGCCACACCCTGGAGCAGTGAGTGTCATCTGCACACCGATGTGATAGTTTCCACTCTCTAAACGCGTGGTTGAAATATCATAGATTAATCCCAAATCAACGATATTTACAGGAATCTCAGGATCATAAACCGTGCGTAGCTGATCCCACAAAAGATCAAGATTTATTTCATCACCTCTTTGAATATTGGCTTTATCACTAGGTAGAAGGATAATTTCACGATTGATTGCATCAGCATCTTTGCCATCAAGATAGACAAGGTTACCCATTACATTTAGTGTGAAGCTTGCACCCATTGCTTGTGTTACAAGTACTTCTTGCCCAGGTAACAAAGTCATTTTCTCACCATAGGGAACAGTTGTTACCTCAACTTCACGGCGTAAAATAGCAACATCAGACATTTTCATTATTCTTTTAACCCTTCTTGTTGCACGGTAAAACTCTCGCCACAACCACAACGCGCTGACTCATTGGGGTTATTATAAACAAGCTGCGATAAACCTAACTCTTTTTTGACGTGGTCTATTTCAAGACCATTTACATATTGTAATGCTTTAGGATCTACGAAAAATAAAACGTCTTCTTCATTAATCTTAATAAAGCCTTCAGGTATTTCCTTAATCGGTTCAACAACATAAGCTAAGCCTGAACAACCAGTTGTTGTAATACCAATCTTGATAGCGCACGATTTAGTTTTCGCTAAATGGTTCTTAAAATGCGCTAAAGCCGCCTTAGTAAACGTCACTGGTTGCTCTCTTTTTGGATCAAATTTCTCTATCATGATAATCTATCTTTAAGTTTACTTTGAAATAGCACCGCTATGGTATCATTTACTTATGCTTTTTTCTAAGATTTTAATGTGTTTGTAGTTGATACCCAGTCATTCCCATCACTTCTAATAATGCACGATAGACAACATCCAGCTGCTCCAAAGGCAATTGCATCAAAGGTCCAGCGATCAAACGTTTATTATCAATGACTCTTATTTGATCGATAAGTAAATCTGAGTCTTTCTCAAGTTTATCTTGGCGATGCACTCTAATACGCAGTGGCGATGCATCATCAACTAAGTTTGTGGTTAATGGAATAATAATTGTCGAAGGATGCTCTACATCAATCAGCACCTGATTTTGCACAATAAGAACTGGTCGCATTTTACCAGGCTCAATGCCCTTACTTGGATTTAGGTTAGCAAGCCATATTTCACCAGTTTGCATAAGGCTACTCTGGGTCATGCTCAAACTTAGCAAACTCAGCATTTATCTTCATACTTTCTTTTCGAACCTTAAGACTTGCTGTTTTTAATTTTTCCGCACTTATCTGACGTTGCATCTCATGGTTCATATAATCTATTGCTTTGCGAATATACTCAGTTTTTGACACATGTAGAAAGTGCGCATTTGATTTAACCGCTTGCAAGACTTGTTCATTTAGACGCACTGAGATAGTTGATGTCATAATTAGCCTCCATAAATGAAATACATTTTGTACTACATAACTAAAGTATAGAACTCAAGGTATAACTGTCAACAAAGAATAATATTTAGACATCAATATTTACAACATTAAGGGCGTTGCTTTCAATAAAGTCACGCCTAGGCTCAACATCATCACCCATGAGTGTTGAAAATAACTCATCAGCGGCCACAGCATCTGCAATGGTTACTTGCAGCATACGGCGCTCAGCAGGATCCATTGTTGTCTCCCATAGTTGCTCTGGGTTCATTTCACCAAGACCCTTATAGCGCTGTACATTCTGCCCACGCTTGGCTTCAGAGATTAACCACTCCATCGCTTGCTCAAACGTATCAACAAACTCTTTCTTACTGCCGCGTTCAACATAAGCCGCTTTGGTTAACAGGCCATTGAGGGCTGCACCTAACTCAACAATGCTTTGATAGTCTTTACTTTCAAAGAAACTTAAATTAAAACTATATTCAGTATTCACACCATGTAATAAACGCGAAAGTTTCAGTTTAATGACTTTCTCATCTTCATGTTGCTCACTGTGCATGACTGTTGTATAAAATTCATAGCCACTAGAAAGCTTATTAGCATGCTCAGCAAAGCCTTGCCACCAATTACTAAGCGTCAATTCATCGCCAGTAGCAGGATATGGCAAATAGCTAACAAATGCCTTAAGCGCATTGACTGGATAGCGACGCGATAAAGTAGTCATTTTTGCATTGGTTTTTTGATATTGTTGATACAAGTTTTCTAAACCAACGCCTGAGATAGGGGGAATGTTTTCACCTGGAAATAAAGACGCACCTTCAATCCCAATACTTCCCAAGTATTGTGCTAAAGCGGCATCATCTTTGAGATAAGTTTCCTGCTTACCACGCTTGACCTTATATAACGGCGGTTGTGCGATATAGATATAACCACGTTCAATAAGTTCTGGCATTTGCCGATAAAAGAAAGTCAAAAGCAATGTACGAATGTGTGATCCATCAACATCAGCATCCGTCATAATAACAATACGGTGATATCTTGTTTTGTCTGGATCATATTCATCACGACCTATGCCACAACCCAAGGCTTTAATTAAAGTCCCAACCTCTTGTGAACTTAACATTTTATCAAAACGCGCTTTCTCAACATTTAATATCTTACCCTTTAATGGCAAAATAGCCTGTGTTCTACGATCACGTGCCTGCTTAGCTGAGCCTCCTGCAGAATCTCCCTCAACAATGTAAAGCTCAGATAAGGCCGGATCTTTCTCCTGACAATCGGCAAGCTTGCCGGGTAAGCCCGCAATATCCAAGGCACCTTTTCTGCGCGTCATTTCACGTGCTTTTCTTGCTGCTTCTCGAGCACGTGCTGAATCAATAATCTTATTGGCTATCAACTTTGCTTCATTCGGATTTTCCAATAAAAATTCTTGCAACTTTTCATTAACTAAAGCTTCAACCGCGGTTTTTACTTCAGATGAAACCAACTTATCCTTGGTTTGTGATGAGAACTTAGGATCAGGCACTTTGACGGATAATACCGCAGTTAAGCCTTCACGTGCATCATCACCTGATGTACTTATTTTAAGCTTTTTATTTAACCCTTCTGACTCAATATAGCCATTAACTGTACGCGTTAATGCTGCTCTAAAACCTGATAGGTGTGTCCCTCCATCACGTTGTGGAATATTGTTAGTAAAGCAGTATACATTTTCCTGATAGGACTCATTCCATTGCATCGCCAGCTCAACCATGACACCATTGCGTTCCCCTTGAATACTGATAATGTTTTGATTCAACGGCGTTTTACTTTTATTCAAATGCTCCACAAACGCGCTAATGCCACCTTCATATTGGAAAGTCACCTGTTGATCATTGATTTTGTCAATCAACTGAACTTTAACCCCTGAGTTTAAAAAAGATAGCTCACGAATGCGTTTTGCCAAAATCTCATAACTAAATTCGACAATTGAAAATGTTTGCGGAGATGGCTTAAAGCGAATCATTGTCCCTTGTTTTGTGGTACTACCTATTTCTTTTAATGGTGCTAATGGTTCACCGTGGGCATAATACTGTTCATATTCCTTGCCATTTTTCCACACACGTAGCTCAAGACTCTCAGAAAGTGCGTTAACAACAGATACACCAACACCATGTAAACCACCTGATACCTTATAAGAGTTATCATCAAATTTACCACCGGCATGCAGCACAGTCATAATTACTTCAGCTGCTGAACGCCCTTCTTCAGGGTGAATATCCACAGGAATTCCGCGTCCATTATCACTAACTGATACCGAACCATCGGTATGCATTGTGACAATGATATCGTCACAATATCCTGCTAA
Organism: Cysteiniphilum halobium; assembly: GCF_003574425.1. Lineage (GTDB taxonomy): Bacteria > Pseudomonadota > Gammaproteobacteria > Francisellales > Francisellaceae > Caedibacter > Caedibacter halobius. The sequence goes on from NZ_QLIU01000010.1 coordinate 29,049, forward strand.
GGATTCATCAATCGAGTTATCAACCACCTCAAACACCATATGATGAAGACCTGAGCCATCATCAGTATCCCCAATGTACATGCCTGGGCGTTTACGTACCGCTTCAAGACCCTTTAATACTTTAATATTTGACGAATCATAAGTTTTAACGTCGGACATTCAGTCACTCCATTTTCATTCAAAACAAATCGCCACAGAGTATACCAAAATTTAGTGCTAAAGCCTTTAATTTATTGCCTGTCAAATACAGATGAAATTCGACACAAAAAATGGCACATTCATCAAACTGATGGAATTGTTTCCAAAACATTGAATGCCAAGGTATGTATTGGTAAATTTAAACTTATCATCAAATGCATATAACTCGAGCAAGTAAAGGAACCTAAAATGCCATCAAAAACAGCAAATACAGCGTCAAACACCCTGATGACTGAAACCACAAAAAAAAGTGCCGAGAAGCGAAACCTCAATCAAAATGCTATCAACACTAATTATCAAGATTTGTCAAAAAATGCATTTATAGAGGATAATAATCATTTTGAGAAAAGTGCTAAAAACGCTAAGGCGAGTGCGAGCAAATTCCTTGGGGATAATGCCAATTTTGAAAAAGCTCGAAAAAAAGGCGCTTATAAACCAGAGATGGCGGAAAGTTTAGGTGAGGTAGACTTAAAAATGCTCGATCAGTTGTTAACAAACAGATTAAATGCAAATATCTCACAGCTAGCTGAAGAGCTTTCCAGTCGTCATGAAAACTCCCCTGAATCTCCCTCAAGCGCTCAAATTAAAGGGGTAGAAAAAGTGATCAGCACTCAAAGCAGTAAGAAAGAGCCAGTTAATAACTTTGAAGTTCCGAATACTGACTTCACATTTGGGGAGATACCATTTGAAAGCACCAAAAATTCATCTCATGGTTTAGGAACTCAGAACAATAATATTACGTTAGATTTTACAAATAACTCATTTGCTTTAGATAGTGCTACAAAGAGGACATCATCAAATACCCTGACGATTGAAACCACGGAAACAGATACTAAGCGGCAAAGCCTCAATCAAGATACTAACAACCCTAATGATCAAGGTTTGTCAAAGAATGCATTTATAGAGGATAATAATCGTTTTGAGAAAATCGCTAAAAACGCTAAGGCAAGTGCAAGCAAATTCCTTGAGGATAATACCAATTTTGAAAAAGCTAGAAAAAAAGACGCTTATAAATTAGGGATGAAAGTCGCTAGCATTCCAAGCAGGCAGGACAGGTCAATTAACGCATCGCTAGATAAGCATCAAAACTCTTTCCAAAATATATTCAATCAAACTGCCATAAACAGGGGGGTTCATTTGGGAAAGTAAGCATCCAAATGCGCTCATCTACTCGAGGCATTTGGTTAAATGCGAAGGACAATATATCACACAGTGCTCAGAGCAACTTAGAGGAGGTTAACCGTAATCTAGTCTGTTCAGAGGATAAAGCTTATGTTGATGCCATGGTAGAGACTTATAAGCTACATATAGAGGGTTTGAAAAACACACTGGAAAGCTACAAGCAAATTGTAAAGTATCGCAGTGACTCTCAGGAGAACTTACAGCGCCAGTTGATTGAGCAAAAAGATAATTTGCACAAAAAAGATAATGAGCTTATTCAACATAACGGAGAAATCAAGGAGCTAAAGCGGCTACAGGACAATGATAAAAGCACAATTTCCAAGCTTGAAAATGACATTGCAGAAAAAACTGATTTAATTAATCAGCTACAAAAAAAGCTCAATAACGGATTCACGCAATTACAAGTGGGTAAGGATAGCGAATTTGAGGTTATTAATAATAAGATCAGTAAAAATATCTCTAAACAGAACAAAAACCTTAACCCTAAAGGTGAGAAAGAACTTAAGATTGATAATTTTAGTGAACAAATTGGCGGAACCAGTAAATTGATTTTTGGCACCGGAAACTTCAGTTTACTTTCACATTCAAAACAGGATTCCAATCTAGATAAAAGTTTGAAGATAGAACAATATTCTGTCGAAATACTATCTTCCCCTACTGCTCGAGATGCCATAACGCAAGCTACTGATGGTACCTGTAAAAGCACCCATCAAAAAAATGGTAGCAAGAAATTTATTGATTGGTGCAATATTCTTGAACTTGTTAACGCTATTGGCGCAACAACTACAGTTAGAAATAACCTAACTGCTCTAAATGAATGCATAACAAAACAGCAGATTGATTTTACAAAAGATAATAGTAAATTTACCTTATCACAGAATCAAACTACCAATGCCATCACTTTGGAGAGTCGTCAATCTTCCTTTGGTCAGTTTATTGAAACTCTATCAAAACTAATAGACGAACAACAGAAAGTAACGCCTGATAAAACAGTACATATTACCTTCAAAAAAATTCCTAATCTGAGCGTGAACGAATACGCAGAAGCCTTGCAAAAATTACCTCATCACAAGAATATTGCAATCGACTATCAAGGCGATAATAACAGTGCATTCACAAATGCATTAGCACAAAACCAAAGCACGTCTAATAATGTATTGAACGTATTTCATAATGAACACAAAAGTAATGAGGGAAAGCATGACAGATCATCCCTTCAAGTGTAGTAGCTCAAACTTGATCTGACACCGCCCTTGACTTAGAGCAAGGCTGCCTGCTTTGATAAATGTGAAACAAAACAAATCAAAAACAGGAGCAAGGGAGTACTGAGAGGGGAAAGAACGCTTATTTTTCTTCGTGTACATAGGCCAAACACCTTAATTTATTGCCATGCGAAGTATCATAACTGTTACAGCCAAATACCTTACTGAAACAGCCAGATTTTATATTTCTCGATAGAATGCTTCCAACCAAAAGACCCTATTGGAGAAATTATGATCAAAATACGAGCTCATCTAAAATATATTGCCCTTTTTTCACTATTCAATGTATTTCATATTGCAAATTCATCGACTACTTATGAAGTTAACCCTATAACCCCACCAAAAACAACTATACAACTTAACATGCCTCAAGATATCTTACGCGCTGGTGGTGGAACATCGTATATAAATGCAAGCATTTCAGAAGATATGCAACGCCCTTATACCTTAACCATTGCCGAACAAAATGACCTTGCGATAACTCCCCATAAGTGTACTATCGATGAAGGGCACCGTGTTTGCCGATTCCGTATTAGCGCCAATCAGATGACATCCAAAGAAGTAAGCATCACCATCCAAGGTCAAGATGGTCAACAAGCACAAAAAAATATAAGAGTCATCCCCCAAAAGGCTAGGTTCTATTTAGAGAGTAGGCATGGTAAAGCACAGGCAATATTTCCCTATGGCAATAACCAAATGCTTGTTACTCGAACTGGAGAGTTTAGCTTCAACGATAGCATCGTCATAGATGCCCCTAAAAAGGCAACTGGATTGAGACACCTTACCAAAAACGGTGAACATATATTTTATATCTATGAAGGCACTAATGCGTTAACCCACATGGATCCTAACAATAGAGTAGACACTTTTGTGCCTGACTCCGGTAAAAAAGAATACCAAAGACAAAGTGGTGCACTTTTAGCGAAGAACTTCACTCCACTATACTTCGAGGATGGTAACATTATTTTATTCTATCATAACGGTAATAAAGTTTATGTAGACGCACCACAACCATCTTCCGATCGATATACACTTTCTGCTTATGTGGCTAATAATGATGAATTTTCTATCTCTCCAACCATCTTTACTTATTACAGTGAGTATGCAAAAGATGATTTCAGACTGCGAAATGAACTGTCATTAGGGAGGCTTATCTCTCCTACAGGAGAAGTTACAACATTTCGCTTCCCAGATCATCATGGCGGAATATCTAAAGCATGTGTTGCCAAAACAGGTGAGGTCCTAGTTGGATTTGAGGGCAACGGCGAACTAGAGTTAATTACAAATAATAAAATAATCCCTGTAAAAACAGAGCTAGCAGCAGATATCAATACAATAAGAAGGTTAGGTAAAGATCATTTTTTAATTGAATATAACAAAACTGCTGATGTTGGCATTGTTAATCTAAAAGGTGAATTTTCACTCGTCAAAGCACCTGAAAAAAGCAATAAAATAGATATAGTTCATATGCATGATAACTATGCACTCATCCAATATAATGAGTCTTCAGATATGACTTTAATCAAAGAAAATGGGAAATCTGTTAACGTTAAAGCCCCTCAGAATGCGCATATTAAGGAACTAATCAAAAACCAATCTCAAATCGCTATTTCATATGATAATAGCTCCTCCATCAACTTAATCAATGCACAAGCCGAACTCATTGATATAGAAAAACCTATTGCTACTTCAGGTGTCCAACAAATGCTCGCTGCCAATGATCAATTATTTATTGTTTATGAGGATACGGACACAGTCTATCAACTGCAGTCAAATGATAGTTTAACTAAAATTGACTCCCCTTTTGATAGTGGCGTACATAAGGTAACTAACATTACTCAGGCCTTAGAATACGTGGTAATCCAATATACTGATAGTAGCAAGCTACGCCTACTATTAGGTGATCGCTCAATTGACGTTGACACGCCCAAATCATCCTCGGGTATTGATAAAATATACCCAAGCTTAGGTAAAAACTTACTGATTACCTATCATGGAACCCCTACAATATCATTAATCACAGCCAAAGGCGAAGCTACCTATATTAAGCCACCTAAAGAAGCCAACGAAACAGGTGAGGTTATTTATGAGTTTCATTCATATTTTTCGCCTACAATGCTTATTTTTTATAAAGAAGCACAAGAAATAGTTTTTGTCGATATCGACGGGATACAACATACAATAAAATCCACGACGAAGCCTGATCTAATTAATTTAAATAATGGTCAAGCATTGATGAGATATTACTCAGAAAATGGATTATCCAAGATGCTTTTAATAACACCTAAAGGGCAAGTCAAACAAATCAAAACTGGAATGAATACTGTAGACAACATAGTAAGTGCTTGGACAGGAGAGTTTGTGATTCGTTATGTAGATAACGATATCCAAACGCTCATTAACGAAGATGGTGACATCAAAAATATCTAAGCGTTTTTTAACACGCCTCAATAATGCCAGCTGCACCCATGCCCGTACCAATACACATAGTGACCATGCCATATTTTTTACCGGTTCTTCTTAAGCCGTGCAGTGCTTTAACCGTAAGCACAGTTCCCGTAGCACCTAGGGGATGTCCCAAAGCAATTGCACCACCACAAGGGTTTACCTTGGCTTCATCGAGCTTTAACTCATTGATAACAGCTAAAGATTGCGCAGCAAATGCCTCATTTAACTCAAACCAGTCAATGTCTGCTAAAGTCAAATTGGTTTGTTCAAGTACTTTTGGAATCGCCTTAATCGGCCCAATTCCCATAATGCGTGGTGGCACACCCGCAACTGCAAATCCTAGAAATTTACCTAATGGGGTTAGATTATGCTTCTTAAGATAAGATTCACTTACCAATACAACGGCTCCTGCGCCATCAGAGACTTGTGAGCTATTGCCCGCCGTTACTGAACCACCTGCTGCAAACGCGGGTTTAAGCTTGGCTAGTGCTTCAATCGATGTGTCTTTGCGCGCACCTTCATCGATTTGAATCATTTTTGCGTTATCAACGATCTCGGCTTTCGCCTCATCAGGCTTTCTATGATGCACCTTAACGGGAATAATCTCATCATTAAAGTAACCATTTTCAATCGCATGCATTGCCTTTTGATGACTCTTTAATGAAAACTCATCCTGCATTTGACGCGTGATATTCCAATCTTTAGCGACATTCTCAGCGGTGATCCCCATCCCATATGCAATAGCAACATTTTCATCTTTGGTAAAAATCTCACTACTAAATGAGATATTATGTCCACCAAATGGGATCATACTCATTGATTCAATACCACCGGCAACGGCAACTTCCATATTACCCTTAGCAATTTCATTGGCAGCAATAGCAATTGACTGCAGTCCTGAACTGCAATATCGATTAATCGTAAAGGCAGGTACCGAATCTGGCAGACCTGCCAAAAGTGTTGAGATACGCGCAACATTCATACCTTGCTCACCCTCAGGCATAGCGCAACCTATCACGATATCACCAATATCCAGAGGATTGACTCTAGATTCTTTCACCGTTTCTTTTAAGATATCTGCTAATAAATCATCCGGACGCTTCTTGGCAAAACCACCACGTTTACCCTTAGTAACAGCTGATCTTTTCGCTGCAACAATATATACCGCTTGTTCAGTCATTTTATAAAAACTCCTTATTTTTACACCTCGAAAACGAGAAAATTCAGGTTAACGAATAGTATTAATTTCAATAAATATATAATTTCACTTAGTCTAATTTCTCAATGGTTTACCTGTTTCTAACATATGCTGCATTCTTGCTGCACTTTTCTCAGAAAGTGCTAATTCAACAAAGTTCTCAAGTTCACGCTTAAGTAACCAATCCTCTGAAACATAAGTATCTTTTTCGATCTCACCACCACACATCGCATCTGCAAGATTGGTTGCAATCTTATAATCATGTGCTGAGATTTGGTTACCATCACGCATATTAACCAAAAGACCTTTGACGGTGGCAATGCCCGCCTCACCAAAGACTTTAATCTTTTGTTTTAATGGCGGCTCATAGCCGCAATATGCTAAGAATCGCGCCTTTTCGATCGCAATACTTAAAATTTCTTTGCTATTCATAACTACAGTGTCACTTTCACGCAAGAAGCCCATCTCAATGGCTTCATAAGCACTTGTTGCTACTTGTGCCATTGCTAGATTCTTATAACGTTTCTCAAAGTCTTTCCATGGGTCTTGCGCAACTGAGGCGCGTTTTGCCATTTCTTTTGAACCACCCCAACCAGGTATTATTCCAACGCCTGCTTCAACAAGGCCGATATAGCTTTCATGTGCGGCAACCACCGCATCACAATGCATTAGCGTCTCGCAACCGCCACCAAAGGCGAATCCCTTAACAGCAGCAACCACTGGAATCTTGCTATAGCGCAACTCTTGAGTGATCACTTGATGTCCTTTTTGAATTACATCATAAACGGCTTCTTTGCCATGCATCATAAATTTAAAGCCAAACTCCTCAAGGTTAGCACCTGCTGAGAAGATATCCTGCTCTTGCCAGATCACCATGCCTTTGAGCTTACGCTCAGCAACTTTTATCGCCTCTGAAATACCCGCTAACACAGCATCTCCAATTGCACACATCTTGCTCTTAAAGCTTAAAATGCCAATCTCATTGTCAATACTCCATAAGCGTACACCGTCATTTTCATAAAGAGTAACACTTGGCATTGTACTATGTTCACCTAATACATAGTCTTTGTGTAACTGACGCTTGTATACGGGTAATTCCTGACGTGCAACTAGCGCATTATCAGTAAAACTAAAGGATTGATTATCACCATAAACACCTTCTTTAAGCGCATATACCCATTGAGGGAGTGCTTTATTTGAAAGGGTTTTTCCTGCCTTGATATCTTCATCGATCCAGCGTATCACTTCATGCCAACCAGCTTGTTGCCAAATTTCAAAAATACCTTCTTTCCAACCAAATCCCCAGCGAATCGCCAAATCCATATCTTTTGGATAATTGGAAATATCACCAACTAAACATGCCGCATAGTGAAAGCTATCTCTAAAACACGACCACAAGAATTGCGCTTGTGGATGATCCATGTTTTTTAATTTTGCCAACTTCACTGACCAGTCTTTTTCACTTAAGATTTCGGTCACTGCTTTATCAGGCTTCTGATCAGACAATCGGTAAGTTTGACTTTGTAGATCAAGCACTTTAAGTCCGTCTTTTTCTTTAAGATAGAGCCCTTTTTTGGTCTTTTGTCCAAATGCACCCTGTTCGATTAGTGCATGGATCCAGCTTGGTAGTTGGTAGATTTTTTCCCAACCATCCTGCAAATTATCTTTCATCGTATCAACAACATGTGCAAACGTATCCAATCCAACCACATCTGCTGTGCGATATGTGGCACTCTTAGCACGCCCAAGCTTCTTACCTGTTAAGCCATCGACAACTTCCAGTGGAATATTAAACTTTTCGGTGTAATGGCACGTTGCTAACATCGAAAAAACACCTAATCGGTTAGCAATAAAGTTTGGTGTATCTTTCGCACGAATAATACTTTTACCCAATTTTTGGACCAAAAAGCTTTCCAGCTGATCCAATACTTCTACCTTAGTACCACCATGTGGAATAAGCTCAACCAAGGGCATATAGCGTGGTGGATTAAAAAAATGCACGCCACAGAAATGTGCATGCAATCGTGTTGGTAAACTTTCAGTCAAAGATTCAATACTTAACCCTGAGGTATTAGAGGCAATAATTGCATGTGGTGCAACATGAGGTGCAATTGTATGATATAGATCCTTTTTCCAATCCATGCGCTCAGCAATCGCCTCAATAATGACATCGCAATCTTTTATTAATTCAAGATGATCTTCATAATTCGCTGCAGTAATATAGTCAAGTGCTTGTGTTGACCCAAAAGGTTTTGGGTTAAGTTTGACAAGTTTTTGTAATGCCCCATCAATCAGCGCATTTGGCGCACCCTCTTTGGCTTTTAAATCAAAAAGTACCACAGGAATACGTGCATTAGCAAAATGTGCGGCAATTTGCGCTCCCATGACACCGGCACCAAGGATAGCTACTTTCTCAATGCCCACATGCTGGCGCTGTACTGCTGGCTCAGATTTAACGCTTGTCTGAGGAGGATCAGTGACTTTTGCATCTTGAGACTCAGCAAATTCATGTCCAAAAACCGCCAAATAACCACGCATGGCTTCTTCTTTTGACAACCCTTTGATCGAGTCCCATGCCATCCACTTAGCACGTTCTACCATTTTTAAAACAGATGGACACTTGCCCTGAACATCACCAACAGTTGCTTGTTTATAAAAAGCATATAATTTCAATTTTTGATTATTATCGGGTTTAAAATCAATGGTTGCATCGCGTACTGCCTGCACCATATCGTTAAACTTCTGCTCTAATTCGCTTATTTGCTCCAATTCACTCATCTAAAAGTTCTCCTTATGTTAACTTTTTATACCACCGCAATGTGATTTACGATAGGTGTATATCTTACATGCTCTCAGCTGTTGTCTTTAATTTTTCAGATTTATCGGACATTTTATGCATCGCTTCATATGCTTCGCGCCATTCCGGATGTGCATTTTTAGGACCCAAAGCATAAGGCGAGAATTCATCAGTTTGTATCACGTCATTAACACGCTTCATTAGATCTTTAAGTAAAGTCACCTCATCATCGCTAATAACATTATGCTGACGTGCCTTGTCAATAGAGTTACTCCAACTAGCTTTTGGTATCGTACCTGCTTTAATTGCTTCTTTGATTTTCTTTTGCACCGGAATTGCTTCAAGCACTTTTTGATAAGCAAGCTCAACACGTCCTATTGGATCCTTGTCATCCTCTGGGACATAACACATTGATTTCATACGTTGACGTGTCTTCTCATCTTTTAATAAAGCTTGTGCTAGCTTATGATCCAAACGGTCATCCGGTTTTTTAAATGGCTTACCATAAGGAAAAGCAATAAAGCGCAAAGTCCCTGCTAATGCTTTATTTGGGAAATTAGCAAAAATTTCACATAACGCATTTTGCGCTTCATATAAGCAATGCTGCAAACTCCAGCTAACAAACACATCATCTGCTGCTTGTTCACCATTATCTTTGTAATATTTCAATACAGCACATGCCATATATAGATAACTCATCACATCACCCAAACGTGCTGATAAGCGCTCTTTGCGCTTAAGTGCGCCACCTAAAGTAACAAGAGCAATGTCATTAACACATGCATATACCGTACTTAAACGGGTAATGCGTTTATAGTATTTATTAAATTTAGATGAATAACCTTTTGCTGTTGCACCACAACTAATACCATACCAAAAAGTTCGTGTTGTATTTTTAATCATATAACTAATGTGCTTTTTCATTAGTTTTGAGAATTGCTCAAAGCCTTTTTTCTCATCTTTATTCATTAGGCTTTCAGATTCATCACGCACATATGGATGACAACGCATGGCACCCTGTCCAAAGATCATCAAGTTACGCGTCATGATATTAGCTCCCTCAACAGTAATACCAACAGGTGTTGCTTGATAGCCTCGTGCTAAATAGTTATTAGGTCCCATAATAACAGCGCGTCCCGCGTGAATATCCATCGCATGATTAATAACATGTCGCCCCATTTCGGTTAAGTGATATTTAGAAATAGCAGACGCTACTGAAGGTTTGATGCCAGCATCAACAGCTGCCACGGTAAACTGTCTAGTCGCATTAGCAAGATAGGCAAGTCCCCCCATTTGTGCAAGCTTCTCTTCAACACCTTCAAAGTAACCAATCGGCGATTTAAACTGCTCTCTGACCATACTGTAAGCAGATGTTATAACACTAGATAACAGCGTATTGGCAGTGCCACATGCAGGAAGTGATATCGCACGTCCAATCGATAAGCACTCAACCAGCATACGCCAACCTTCACCTGCCATTTTCTGTCCACCAATAATCCAATCTATTGGAATAAACAAATCTTTTCCACGAATTGTACCATTCATAAAGGCTTGTGATAGAGGATAAGCACGATTTCCAATTTCAAGTCCCGGATGATCATGTGGTAATAATGCACAAGTAATACCCTCTTTACCCATCTCACCAAGTAAGTTGTTTGGATCATATAATTGAAATGCCAAACCAACTAAAGTAGCAACAGGTGCTAAGGTGATATAACGCTTATTGATGTTCTCTAAGCGAATACCCAAGACATCACGACCATTATACTCCCCCTTGCAGACAACGCCTTTATCCGGCAAAGAAGTTGCATCCGAGCCGGCAGTTGGGCCAGTTAGTGCAAAACAAGGAATATCGATGCCTGCAGCTAATTTTGGCAAGAACATATCTTTTTGCTCATCTGTACCATAGTGATGCAATAACTCACCAGGGCCTAATGAATTAGGGACCATCACCGTGACTGCAGCTGAAACACTTTTAGTGGCAATTTTCATCACAATTTCAGAATGTGCGGCGGCTGAAAAACCTTTGCCACCATATTCTTTGCGAATGACTAAACCAAAAAAACCTTTTTCACGAATGAAGTTCCATACTGCCACTGGCAAATCACGATCGACATGTGTCACCTGCCAGTCATCAATCATTGCACAAAGCTCAGTCGTTTCATTATCTAAAAAAGACTGCTCCTCTTCATTTAGCTGAAACTTCTGCAAACGATGTAACTCATCAAAATCAGGCAAACCTTGGAAGACTTGTTTTTCATACCAGCAATCCCCAGCATCTAATGCCACTTGCTCAGTTACCGAAATAGGTGGCATCGATTTCTTACTTGATTTATAGATTTTCTTGATCATGCGCGTTTCCTTAATTTCACTTATTCAATCTAGCATTCTAAAGGTCAACTCTAACCAATCTTTGCCGCAAACAGTCTTGAACTATGACTTTCTTCCTGATGCTACAAAGTTATCCTTAAGCCAGTTAATCCATTTCATTTCTTTAGCAATATAACAGCGATTTTGTAAAAAATTAAGCTACACCAACCAAAATATTGCTAAAATCATATAAAAAATATTGCAAAGCAACATAATTTATGCAATTCGCAGTGAATTTATTTACAACATGCAAATTCAACGTCTAGAATGTGACTAAGCTTAATTTTGGTATATTTACTTTTTAGCTTCATTACTTTTGGATTTTTGATAAAAACGGAGACAAGACACTATGTCAGAAAAACCATGGATCAAACATTACCCAAATGGCGTTCCTAGCGACATCCCAGCATCAACTGAAACATTGGTATCAATGCTAAAGCAAGCTGCATTAAAATTCCCAAGCAACATCGCTTTTTCCTGCCATGATCACGATATGACGTATCAACAAATCGATCATTACAGCAATAAAGTCGCAGCTTTCTTGCATTATGAGCTAGGCTTTAAACAAGGTGATAAAATCGCGATTATGTTGCCAAACCTATTGCAATTCCCGATTGTACTTATCAGCATTCTCAAAATAGGGGCGATCTTTGTTAACATTAATCCGTTATACACCGCACATGAGATCAAAGAGATCATGCAAGACTCAGGAGCTACAGGTATTTTTGTGCTAAGCACATTTGCTCATTTAGTACAAGAGGCAAAAAAAGATTTACCTGATCTTAAGCACATGATTGCAACTGATTTAGTGGATCTGTACAGCTTCCCCAAAAAACAAATTATTCATTTTGTTGCAACCTATCTTAAGGGCATGAAAAGCAAACATGATGCGTCACAGTTCCATAAGTTAAGTACCGCACTTCATTATCATCGTAGTTTTGATGAAGAAAGCATTGAGATTACATGCGATGATATGGCATGTCTACAATACTCCAGTGGTACCACAGGCAAACCTAAGGGTACAATATTATTACATCGCAATATCGTTGCGAATATTCAACAGGTCTGGAGCTGGCTTGGCACAGATGTTAATCTTGATAAACAAATTGTTATTGGTGCATTACCGCTTTATCATATCTTTGCATTGACTGCTAACTTTTTTACCTTTTACCTTGCAGGCTCAAAGCAGGTACTTATCCCAAATCCACGTGATATTAAATCACTTGTTAAAACAATGCAAAAAACACCTTTTACTATTTTTAACAGTATCAATACTCTATATGCAGCACTTTTACACAATGACACATTCCGTCAATCGACATTTCCTCACTTTAAATACACATTAAGTGGTGGAATGTCGACTGTTAAACGTGTTGCTGATGATTGGAAAGCCATCACAGGTGTCACCATCCATGAAGCATACGGCTTATCTGAAATGTCACCAGCAGTTACCATTAATCGCTTTGATGATGATGTATTTAATGGCACAGTGGGTTACCCACTACCAAGCACCGATGTGTCTATTCGTGATAATCAAGACAATGATTTACCTGCCAATGAAAATGGTGAGATCTGGGTTAAAGGCCCACAACAATCTCCAGGCTATTGGCATTTAGAAAAGACGACCAAAGAGCACTTTACCCCTGATGGTTGGCTTAAAACAGGGGACATTGGATTTTTGGATGATATGGGACGATTAACGATTTCAGGACGTTCCAAAAATATGCTGATTGTTTCTGGCTTTAACGTCTTTCCAAAAGAGATTGAAAATACCATTTTGCAAATTCCAGCGGTGAAAGATGTTGCTGTTGTTGGTGCACCATCACACTCTAGTGGTGAGAAGCCTTTTGCTTTTGTTGTACTTGAGGATAATCAATCAATTACAGCCAAAGAAATTACTGAATTCTGCTATACACGCCTTGCTCATTACAAAACACCAAAAGACATTATGTTCTTGGATGAATTACCAAAGAATCCTGTTGGCAAAGTGTTAAAACAAGAGCTTAAAGAGAAATACATTTTAAACCCTAAGGATCAACAGTGATTGCTATACCCACCACAAAATGATTTACAATCGGGATAAAACACATCCATAGTAAGCAATCGTCTTTCTAAATACGATATGCCAATGTAGTCATCACCTTTGACTGGGCTTTCATGATCAACTTCGCCCACAGCGGAAATTCAACACCTCCTGCAAGTGCTGCCTCATCAGCATGTGATTGTTCATCTTTATACATCTGCATTAAAATCACACGCGATTTCTTATCCTGAACGGGCAATTCATTTAAATGCGCCTCTAAATGGCGCATCACCTGCTTTTCAGTTTCAATTACAAAACCATAACTTACTTTGTCACTAAGCAATCCTGCCACTGCACCAATGGAGAATGATCCCACATACCATAAGGGATTCAAAAGGCTCTTTTTTGCATCCAACTCTTCTAATCGTGTTTCACACCACGACAAATGATTATACTCTTCTTCTGCAGCATGATGTAAATGCGCACGTGTTTCGTGCTCTTTAGCCACAAATGCTTGACCTCTGTAGAGTGCTTGCGCACATATCTCACCGGTGTGATCCACTCGCATAAGCCCTGCTACATGTTTTGATTCTGTCGCATCAAGCTCCGATTCATTTATATCAAAAGCAGGGGTTGTCGACATTGGGTTTTTTGCAGGCAACACAACAGACTTTACAAAATGCTGAAGCTCACCTATGCATTGGTCTAAAAATGAATGACGGCGCATTGACATAATTACTCTTTTCTATTGCAGAACCAAGCATGTATATTAACACGTCATGAGTAATCTATTAAAGGTTAACAACTCTGTACACTCTGTACACGAAGAAAAATTTGCAAATTGCTGCTTGAAGCGTTATTTTTTCTTGATTTGCACACCATGAAAAAGCACCTCAAACAGCTGACAAATAGTTTAAAGGAAATTTTTAACTGGCACAAATCAAGATTAGATTGTTCTTATTCTCTTCTTTTC
>NZ_QLIU01000011.1 GCF_003574425.1 Cysteiniphilum halobium
AAATCATCGTGTACAGAGAACTTCTCATTGGCGTTATTTTACTAATTTGTTAGATTAGCAGCATTGAAAATATAATAGTGTTATCAATAGGACAAACATGATTTTAATAACCGGCGGTACAGGCTTTATCGGCTCGCATACAGTGGTTGAGTTTTTAACAGCAGGCTTGGACGTTGTTATTTTAGATAACCTTTATAACAGCAGTGATAAGGTTATTAATCAAATTAAAGAGATAACCAACAAAAAACCAATATTTGTTAAAGGTGACATTCGTGATAAAAATATATTGCAACAGGTTTTTGGGCAATATGATATTAAGATGGTGATCCACTTTGCAGCGTTAAAAGCAGTAGGAGAAAGTGTTTTTAAGCCTTTAGAGTATTACGATAATAATGTTGCAGGTACGCTTAATTTATTAAAAGTCATGCAGCAAAATAATGTCAAAAGCTTTGTGTTTAGCTCATCAGCCACAGTTTATGGTAATCCCAAAGAAATTCCGATTACCGAGAACTGCCCCATTGGCACACCGACTAACCCTTATGGTGTTTCTAAAGTAATGGTCGAGAAAATCTTGCAAGATCTCGCTTTTGCTGATAATCAATGGTCGATTGCATTACTTCGATATTTTAATCCCGTTGGTGCGCATAAGAGTGGTTTGATTGGTGAGTTGCCAAATGGAGTACCAAATAACTTATTACCTTATTTGACACAGGTTGTAAGTGGCAAGTTGGCAAAATTGTCAGTTTTTGGGAATGATTATAATACGCCCGATGGCACAGGTGTGCGCGATTATATTCATGTAGTGGATTTGGCATTAGGGCATTTAAAGGCATATGAATATATTAAAGATAAAAAAGGTTGTTATGTATGGAATTTAGGCACCGGTAATGGTTACTCTGTGCTAGAGGTGATTGATGCATTTGAAAAAGCTACAGGCGAGAAAGTCCCCTTTGAAATAAAACCACGACGCGCTGGTGATATTGATGAATGCTGGGCTGATTGTTCAAAGGCAAAAAAAGAGCTTAATTGGCAAGCAACACGTGATATTCAACAGATGATGATCGACAGTTGGCGTTGGCAGAGTAATCAATAAAGTCAATAGGACAAAAAGTAAAGCTAGTTAAGCTTGAGCAAATAAGTGTAAAATTGCCTAAACAGCTAATGAAAAATAGGCTGAGTTTCAATTACCTCTCACCTGCGTGGCTTATGCTATATTGCTTCTTCCTCAAAGGGTGAGATAATAGTTGAAGCAACTTATTTTTTCATTATGACTTAAGTTTATAAATACAATTAAAAATACAGAGGAAAATATGGCATTAACATCGCAACAACGTCAGCAGCTAAAAGCCCAAGCACACAGTTTAAACCCTGTTGTATTATTAGGGGAAAAAGGTTTAACTAACAATGTATTAACTGAGATTGATTTAGCATTAACAGCACATGAGCTCATCAAGGTTAAAATAGCAGGTACTGAAAAAGACGTGCGTCAAGCAACGACTGAGGAGATTTGTGAGAAAACCAAATGTGAACTGGTGCAATTAATTGGTAATATATCGGTGTTATATCGCAAAAAACCAAAGAAAAAAGGAGCGTAATATGGGCTTTTTCCCAGTGACGCGCCCAAGAAGATTGCGTCGCACTCAAGCTTTAAGAGAACATATTGCTGAGACACGCTTACATGTGAGCGATTTAATGTATCCGATATTTGTTGTGCATGGTGAAAATATCAAGCGCGAAATTACTGCAATGCCAAATCAATATCATTGGTCACTAGATCGGTTACCTGAACTGATTGATACGATAAAGAAAGCGGGCATTTTATCGATTATGTTGTTTGGCATTCCAGCAAAAAAGGACCAATATGCCTCAGAAAACTACGCAGATAATGGTATTGTGCAACAGGCAATTGCTAAGATCAAAGCGCTTTATCCTCAATTGATTATTGCCACGGATGTTTGCTTATGTGCATACACAGAAGATGGTCATTGTGGTATTGTGCATCATGATGAAATTGATAATGATCAGACCTTAGAAATATTACAAAAAACAGCGGCCTCACATGCTAAGGCTGGAGCTGATATTGTCGCACCTAGTGGTATGATGGATGGCATGATTCAGGCGATGCGTTATGCCTTGGATCAAGAAGATTACGCTGAAGTTGCCATTATGTCTTATGCGGTGAAATATGCCTCAAGTTTCTATGGCCCTTTTAGAAGTGCATGTGATTCAACGCCTAAGGGCGATAGAAAGTCTTATCAAATGGATTATCGTAATAAAAAAGAAGCACTTAAAGAAGCACAAATGGATGAAGATGAAGGTGCTGATTTTTTAATGATTAAACCTGCTTTAAGTTATTTGGATATTATCCAGGATGTCAGAAACAATAGCACTTTACCAATCGTGGCATATCATGTCAGTGGCGAATATGCAATGATCAAGGCTGCTGCTGAAAAGGACTGGATTGATGAAAAAGGGGTTACTCTTGAATCATTAACTGCGATAAAACGCGCTGGAGCTAAGATCATTCTTACCTATAGTGCACTCGATGTTGCTAAGTGGGTATAAGTAGTCACGCAGAATCTAAAAGCACTTGCCGCACCCTGAGAAAGTCGCAGGGTATGCATTAATAAAAGCTATGATTTGTACTTGCTTGCTTAAAATTAAGCGCTAATATCAACATCGCCAAATAGTTGATTTTTTATAATGAATTCTGCCAAATAATCTTTATATAATAAAACCTCATGCTAATTTTTGAAGGTGAGTTATTGATGGAATATATCGTGCATAAATTTGGTGGTAGCAGTCTTGCAGATATGGTGAAAATTGAGCGTGTACTGAATATAATTGGCATGACACCTCAGTCAGTGGTTGTTTCTGCAAGTGGCAAAACCACAAGTTTATTGAAAAAATCAATTGAACTTGCTTTGGAAAATAAAGATACCAGTAAAGTAACTGCCCAACTTTCTGACCATCATTTATCTCTTATTACCGCATTATGTCCTGAAAATATTGAGCTTAAAAGTGTGTTTGAACATGATATTGCACATTTAAAACAAATGTTAACGACGATTGCATTAAGTGGAATTTGTGGTGATGCTTTGGAGTATTTTATTTTAGGTTTTGGTGAGCTTTGGTCAGCACAAATTTTAACTGCCGCCTTGCAACATAAGGGTATTGCAGCTGAGTTTGTCGATGCATCAAAGGTACTATTTGTTGATGACAATCATAAACCTGTGAGTGTTGATTGGCAAAAAAGTCAACAAGCAGCCGACCAAATATTTAGGGATTGCAAGCATAAGATTTATATTATTACTGGCTTTATTGCACAAAACCAAGATGGTGTGCGCAGTATTTTAGGGATGAATTGTAGTGATTATTCTTCTGCAATTTTTGCGAAACTTTTACAGGCAAGTAAGCTTGTAATCTGGACAGATGTTGCAGGTGTCTATAGCGCGAATCCACAAGTGGTTAAAACTGCGCGTCAACTTAAACAGTTATCCTACAAAGAAGCGTTGGAACTTGCCTATTTTGGAGCGTCGGTTGTTCATCCCTTAACGATTAATCCAATGATGGAGATGGGGATTCCGATTGAGATAAAAAGTAGCTATGAACCACAAAAGGCAGGCACTGAGATTATTCGTACATTGGATAAAACAAACCTTGAACAATACCTTATCAAAGGTTTAACGAGTATCTCAAATGTTGCCTTAATGCGTGTGCAAGGTGCTGGTATTATTGGCGTTTCTGGTATGGCGGCGAAAGTCTTTAGTGTGCTTGAGCAGTCACAAGTTTCAGTGATGATGATTTCGCAATCAAGCTCTGAGTACTCTATTTGCTTTGCAATTGAAACAAAGCTTGCCAAGCGTGCCACCAAAGCGTTAGAGCGTCATTTTAAAGCGGAGATTGAACGTGGTGATATCGAGCATATTCATTGTGATACGGGTTATGCGATGATTACAGCGGTTGGTGATGGATTAAGGGCGCAGCCTGGGGCTTTGGCGCGCGTCATTAAACCATTAGCTGATGCTAAGATTAATATTCATGCAATTACTCAAGGCTCATCTGAGCGTAGTATTACGGTTACGGTTAAAAAAGAAGATGAAGATTTAGCGCTGAATTTAATTCATCAGCAAGCAAAAAATCCGCCAGTACAAGAAATATCTATTGCGCTTATTGGCGTAGGTGGAATAGGTGCTGAGCTTATACGTCAACTAAAACAACAGCAGAAAGAGTTACAACAGCAAAATATTAATTTGCGTTTAGTTGCCGTAATGAGTTCAACCAAATTATTAACTGGTGATGATCTTTTGTTAGAAAATAATATACTTAATCTATTAAAAGTAAGTGATAGTAAAGCAGATAAAAATACTTTAGCGCAATATCTACAATCTATTTCTTGTGCACATAAGGTATTGGTTGATGCAACAGCAAGTGTTGGCATTGCCAAAACTTATGTGGATTTTTTAGCACAAGGCATCCATGTAGTGACACCAAATAAATATGCTAATACCCAGTCGATGGATTATTATCACAAGCTGCGTGAGGTATCACACAATTATAATGTTTCGTTTAAATATGAAGCCAATGTGTGTGCAGGATTGCCGCTAATTAGTACCTTAGAGACTTTGCAAAAAACAGGGGATAAGGTGCATAAAATTCAAGGGGTTTTTTCAGGGACATTGAGCTTTATTTTCAATGAAGTCAATAAAGGTAAAAGTTTTGTTGAAAGTCTGATATTAGCTTATGATAAAGGCTATACAGAACCGGATCCACGTGAGGATCTATCGGGTATGGATGTTGCACGTAAAGTTGTGTGTTTGGCGCGTGAAATTGGTTTAAGCCTTGAGTTAACTGATGTTGAAGTTCAAAATTTAACACCCGAAAATTTAAGATTATGCTCAAAAGAAGAATTTTTAAAGAAAATCAAAACCTATGATAAGGAATTGACACAACAGCTTAAAACTTTGCAAGGCAAATCTTCAGCAATCCATTTTGTCGGAGAAGTGTTAAATACAGGTGAGGCGAAAGTCTCCGTTATGCCGTTGCCGCAAAACAGTCCATTTGTCAGCTTAGATGATGCTGATAACATGGTACTTATTTATTCCAAGCGTTATCATCATTCACCGATGGTCATAAGAGGAGCAGGAGCTGGTGTTGAAGTTACTGCTGCTGGGGTTTTTGGCGATGTTTTGGCGATTTCTAATTAAGGCAAAGTTTAAACGATATTCTAGTGAAAGTGTAAAAAACACCCCTCACCCGCACTACAGATGTAGTGCGACCTCTCCCGCAAGGGGAGAGGTAAATGGTGGAAGCAAGCTCGAGAGGTTGTTTTTATTAGGAATCAAACCTAAGATTGCTAATGCAATTAGCGTATTGGAAAACAACTTACCTTTTGCGTAAGTGTGGGAGGTAGCTAGTGGAGTGAGTTGTAGTGAGACTGTTTTGGCGAGGAACTAGATATAAAACTAGTAATGCATCAGCATATTGGAAAACAACTCACCTCTCCCCTTGCGGGAGAGGTCGGCAGGCAAACCCTGTCGGGTGAGGGGAAATTGTGAATATTAAAATATTTCAAAAGCAGCTAAAAACAAATCAAACCAATGCTGAGCAAACATTTTGGTATTATTTAAGAAATCGTCATTTAGGAAACTATAAGTTCCGAAGACAAGTTATCATTGACTCGTATATTGTCGACTTTGTTTGTTTTGAAAAGAAGCTGATTGTTGAGTGTGATGGAGGTCAGTATAATAATATGGAGAAAAAGGCTTTGGATGAGGTAAGAACACAGAACCTAGTGAGTAAAGGATATAGAATATTACGCTTTTGGAATCATGATATTTTGGAAAAAACAGAAGATGTGCTGAATAATATTTATAAGGAGTTGCAGAAGTGATAGATGACAACACTCCTCACCCGCACTGCAAATGCAGTGCGACCTCTCCCGCAAGGGGAGAGGTAAATGGTGGAAGCAAGCTCGAGAGGTTGTTTTTATTAGGAATCAAACCTAAGATTGCTAATGCAATTAGCGTATAGCGTATTGGAAAACAACTTACCTTTCGCGTAAGTGTGGGAGGTAGCTAGTGGAGTGAGTTGTAGTGAGACTGTTTTGGCGAGGAACTAGATATAAAATTAGTAATGCATCAGCGTATTGGAAAACAACTTACCTCTCCCCTTGCGGGAGAGGTCGGCAGGCAAAGCCTGTCGGGTGAGGGGGAATGTGCGTTTAGAGGTAAAGGATTTAATTAATGAATGAAATGATAAAAAGAATAAAGAAAATAAAAATAAATGAAAAGATAGTTAAAGTAAGCGCATTTGCGCCAGCAACCAGTGCGAACTTTGCGGTGGGATTTGATCTTATGGGCTTTGCAATAGCTGGTGTGGGTGACAAAGTACACTTGCAAAAGCGTAGTGATAAGCAGTTGGTGATCAAAGAAATCTGTGGTGTGTTAACAGACAAAGATCTAAGTTTGGATGTTGATAAAAATGTCTGTGGTGCGGTAATAAAGAAATTCTTGCAAGATCATCAGCTATCACTTGGTTTGGATATTACCATTGAAAAAGGCATTCCTTTAGGCTCTGGCATTGGCGGTTCTGCCGCATCTTCAGTTGCGGCAATACTTGCAGTTAATGAGTTCTTAGTAAAGCCGTTAGTAAAAGAGCAGTTAATTGATTATGCCATTTATGGTGAAAGCCTTATATCAGGGGGCGTTTATCATGGGGATAATGCTGTGCCTGCGATGTTTGGAGGCTTAGTATTATTACAAAGCTCAAAGCCATGTGAGTTTATTCATCTGCCTAGTTTAGGTTTATATGCTAGTTTGATTGTACCTGATCTGAAAGTTGAAACTAAAGAGGCAAGAAAGTTAATTGATGTGCCTTTTACGATTAAAGAGTTTGTTGCACAAAGTGCCAAAACTGCGGCGATAATTAGCGCGCTTTTTGAAGGTGATCTTGTGCGCTTTAAAAGACATTTTGCAGATGTATTAATTGAGCCAAAACGCAAAGTGCTGATCAAAGGCTTTGATCAAGCAAAAGAAAAAGCAATTAGGCTTGGTGCGTTTGGATTTGGTATCTCTGGTTCTGGTCCTGCTATATTTGCTTTAAGTGACAATAAAAATGATGCAATAATGATTGCAAATGAATTAGTTGAAGTATTTATTAAAGAAGGGTTAACAGCCAAACACTATATCACAAGCTTATTTGCAAAAGGCGGGCATGTTATCGCAAAGGAGGAGTTATGAAATTTATAAGTACAAGAGGTGATGCAAAAGCTGTATCTATATCAAGTGCATTACAAAGGGGCTTAGCAGAAGATGGTGGACTGTATGTGCCTGAAGCTTTTCCATTGTTTGATTGGCGGGATTTGGATAGTGCAATCAGTTACCCTGACTTTGCAACAAAGCTGCTAACTCCTTTTTTTAAAGAAGATGCGCTTGAAAATAAACTAAGCACAATATGCCATGATAGTTTTAGCTTTCCCTTGCCATTGGTAAATATCGACCAAAAAACATCGGTACTTGAGCTTTTTCATGGTGCAACTTTATCGTTTAAAGATTTTGGTGCGAGATTTTTAGCCAATGCCTTAAGTCATATTAAAACCGATAAAAAATTTACGATTATGGTGGCAACATCAGGCGATACAGGCTCTGCCGTTGCTGCGGCTTTTTATCAAAAG
This sequence comes from Cysteiniphilum halobium, assembly GCF_003574425.1. Lineage (GTDB taxonomy): Bacteria > Pseudomonadota > Gammaproteobacteria > Francisellales > Francisellaceae > Caedibacter > Caedibacter halobius. Next base: position 7,676 of record NZ_QLIU01000011.1, read on the forward strand.
AAAAACATTAATGTGATGGTGCTTTTCCCTAAGGGTAAAATCTCAATGCGTCAGCAAAAACAGATTACCTGTTGGCAAGGTAATATTTGCGCAATTGAGGTTAATGGAACATTTGATGATTGCCAAGCATTGGTTAAAGGCGCATTTGCCGATAATTGGTGGCAGAATAATACATATTTAAATACCTCAAATAGCATTAATATTGGACGACTTTTACCACAAACAACTTACTATGCGTATATTGCTTGGCAGTATTTTTTAAAGCATGGCAAGAAGGCAAACTTTATCGTACCATCGGGTAATATTGGTAATGTTTGTGCCTGTTTTTGGGCAAAAAAAATGGGCTTACCGATTGGCGATATTGTGATTGCACAAAATGAAAACAATGTCATTGGGCAGTTTTTGGATCATAAAGTATTGCCAAATAAAAAAAGTATTGAAACACTTGCTAATGCGATGGATGTTGGTAAACCAAGTAACTTTGAGCGTCTTTATGCACTTTTCCCTGATTTTGAAGTTTTTGCCCGTGAGGTTAGAGCATTTAAGGCATCTGATAGTGATATTAAAAAGATGATTGCTAAAGTAAAGAGTGAGTATGATATGCCTATTTGTCCACACACGGCGACAGCTTTTTTTGCGCGTGAAAACTTATCTGAAGATGCGCATTATATCGTTGTTGCAACCGCCCATCCAGCGAAGTTTGAAGAAGTGATCGAGCCGATTGTCAAAGAGAAAATTAAAGTACCAGAACATTTAAGAAACCTACTTGAAAAGAAACAAGAAAGCATTGAAATTTCTGCAAATCTTAATGCCTTGACAGAGCATTATCAGGCATACTTTGGAGCTTATTCTTCATCCTCATAATTATCGTAGTCTTCGTCGTCACTAGAATTGTCGAAGTCATCATAGTCATCAGTAAATTCAAAATAATCATCATTAAAATCATCGTCCTCATAGCTATACAAGCTCTTTGCATCTTGACGCAATGTATGAATGAGATTTTGCATGTCTTTAGGGGGCTTGACACTAAATTCAGCAATTTCACCACTAACTGGATGAATAAATGCCAGCTTATAAGCATGTAATGCTTGACGGTTAAAGTCTTTTAATAGATTTTGTGCTTCATCGGATAAGCCGCGTGCGAGTTTTAATCTGGGATTATAGACAGAGTCTCCTACCAGTGGCGCTTTTATATGTGCCATATGTACACGAATCTGATGTGTGCGCCCTGTTTCCAATTTACAACGAATGCGTGTATGCGCGCGATAACGCTCCAATACAACAAAGTGGGTAATCGCTTCTTTGCCAGTCGGTGTCACCGCCATTTTTAAGCGATTATGTGGGCTTCTACCAATTTTAGTTTTGATGGTACTGCCTACGGTAATATAACCTGTGGCAATCGCCTCATATTCACGCTTGACTTGGCGCTTTGATAATTGTGAAACTAATGATGCATGCGCTTTGAGACTTTTAGCTGCAACCATTAACCCAGAGGTGTCTTTATCCAGTCGATGAACAATGCCCGCGCGTGGTACTTTGGCAAATGCAGGATCGTGTGCTAATAGCGCATTAGATAATGTACCAGATAAGTTGCCTGCCCCTGGGTGGACAGTCAGTCCCGCGGGTTTATTAATCACAATGACATCATCATCTTCATAAATGATATCTAGTGGAATATCCTCTGGCTGCCAGTGATTTTTATCCTCGAGTGTAGCATTAAGTGATATTTCTTCGCCACCAATGATTTTATCTTTGGCTTTTTTGATCTCACCATTAACAAGAATAGCACCTTGCTTTAGCCATTTTTGTAATTGCGAGCGTGAGTAATCACTAAAAACGTTGGATAAACATTGATCCAAACGTTGACCAGCACAGCTTTCAGGTGCAATAACATTTTGCTGAATGTTTTTAGATACGGTATGATGTGGCACAAATAGAATCCTATCAAGACGCCCGTTAAATTGTGCATCATTGTAAACAATAAATAACAAAGGCGGTAATAAATTAAAGGGTAATCGATGAAAAAAATTAGTTTGGCATTAAGCGGCTTGGGCGCGATTTTGTTAATGACAGGATGTTCAACAACAACGAATAAGGCATTGCCATACCAAGGGGAAAGTGCTGAATATATTTATAGTAAAGGGCACCAGCAGGTTAAAGATGGTGATTATTATAAAGCGATTGACACCTTTAGATCATTAAATTCACAATATCCATTCCAAAGCTATACTGAAATGGGTAATTTGGAGTTGATTTACTCCTACTACGAAGATGGACAACCTGAGATGGCCTTAGGGTTAGCTCGTCAGTTCTTGCGCGCTTACCCGACATCAAAGCATTTGGGGTACGTTTGCTATATGATGGGGGTGATTAATTATGATAATGGTCGCGGGTTTTTACAACGCCGTTTGCCATATGATATGGCACAACATGATCCAGCATCATATTTACAAGCTTTTAATGATTTAAAGCGTGCGGTGATATTAAGCCCTAAAGCACCTTATGCTGAAGATGCTAGACGTCGAATGGTTTATATTAATAATATTGTTGCCGAGTATGAATATAATATTGCTAATTTTTATTATGAGCATGAAGCTTATGTTGCGGCAATTAATCGCGCTAAGGTCGTAGTCGAGAAATACCCGCAAAGTAACTCCATTGAGAATGCATTAGTTCTTTTGATTAGAAGTTATGATATTTTAAAAATGCCTGAGCTTGCTGATAAATCAATGGAAGTATTAAAGACAAACTATCCAAACAATGCCTATTTGAAATCTTTAGAAGATACGGCAAAACGGCCAACGGTTGTGTTTAAGTAAACATTAATCATTGAAAAGTTGATTAACATAGATCTGAAGCGTCTAATAACTGGGGTTATTAAGGTGTTATTTTAATGAATAAAGGTAATAATTATGTGGTTTAAAAATTTAGCATTATTTCAGTTTACAGAAAACTTTACAGTCAGAGCCGAAGAACTTGAGAAACAATTAGCTGAGCATGTATTTAGTCCGTGTTCAACGAGTGCACCAATTTCGATGGGTTGGGTGTCGCCAATAGCACCAGATGCGCCATTGGTGCATGCGGCATCTGGTTTTATGATGGTGTCATTTAAAATCCAGGAAAAAATGGTACCAGCAGGTGTTATCAAAGAAGTGTTGGATGAGAAGGTTGAGGAGATTGAGTTAAGAGAGTCACGTAAAGTCAAAAAGAAAGAAAAAGACACTTTAAAAGAAGAAATTTATCAAAGCTTATTGCCACGCGCTTTTACCCGTAATACCGTTATTAATGCCTATATTGATACGCAAGCAGGATGGCTTATTGTTAATGCGTCATCAGCAAAAAAAGCAGAGGTGTTAACGGTTAATTTACGTAAAGCCTTAGGTAGTTTGAAAATTCGTATCCCTGAATTGTTGCCAGTTTCTATGCTATTAACCCAATGGCTTAAAACAAACGAATATCCACAGGATTTTACGATTGAAGATCAATGTGTGTTGCAGGATAATAAAGACGCTTCTGGTATTATTCGTTGTCAGCGTCAGAATCTATTTACTGATGATATTTTGTCATTGATTGACTCGGGGCGTGAGGTTATCCAATTGGGATTGTCATGGCAAGATCAGCTAAGCTTTGTGATTAATGATGAGTTTATGTTGAAATCATTGAAGTTTTTAGAGGTTGTGCAAGACAAAGCTAATGATATTGTCTCTGAAACGAAAGAAGAACGTTTTGATGCTGATTTTATCATTATGGCAGAAACTTTGCGTGAGTTTATTAATTCTATTATGCAAATTTTTGCCAAAGAATCGCAAGAGAGTAAAAGCTCTAATACAACGGACATAATGACTGATATGAGTCCTGTTGAAAGTCGAGAAGAAACAACTCAAATATATGATGAAGATAGTGCGCCATGGGAAGATAGTGAAGTGGCAGATATCTCCATTGACCACCAAAACCAATAATGTAACATCTTATGCATCCAAATGAAGTAATGTCTTTGAATAGCCAACTTGAAAATATCAAGCGGCCACCATCCTCAATTGACGCTGAGCGCTCGGTGATTGGTGGTTTGATATTGGATAATGAAGCATGGTTTAAGATTGAAGAAATCTTACGTCCTGATGATTTTTATAGCACGCAACATCGCATTGTTTTTCGTCAAATGCAGAAGCTTATTCAAAGTGAGTCGCCCTTTGATATTATCACTTTAAGCGATTCATTATCAAATGAGAAGCTCCTAGAGCAAGCAGGTGGACTTCATTATTTGGCGGAGATTGCCAAAAACACACCAACGGCTGCTAATGTTGTTGCTTATGCTGAAATTGTCAAAGAGCGTTCAAAATTACGTGTACTTTTAAATACTGCCACTGATATTGCGAATATGGTCTATGTCCCTGATGGGCGTAAGGCCGAAGATATTTTAGATGTTGCGGAGCAGAAAATTTTAGCGATTGCTGAGAGTCATACGCAGCGCAGTGATGGACCTAAATCGGTACGTGATATTATCCCTAGTGTTATTGATCGCATTGATGCAATGATGGAAGCAAGTGATGGTATTACGGGGATTTCCAGTGGTTTTACTGATCTTGATGAGTTAACTTCAGGATTACATCCAGCGAATTTAGTGATTGTTGCAGGACGCCCTTCAATGGGGAAAACAACCTTTGCCATGAATCTAGCGGAGAATGTCGCCAGAGGAGCTGAGAAACCTGTACTTGTGTTTAGTTTGGAGATGCCATCAGAAGATATTGTGCTTAGAATGATTTCATCTCTTGGTCGTGTTGAGCAAAATGCACTAAGAAATGGTCGCTTAGAAGATGAACATTGGGCAAAGATCACAACAGCAATGGAAGTGCTATCGAAAGATTTCAATATGCATATTGATGATAGTGCTGGTTTGTCACCTTCTGAGATGCGCTCGCGTGCTCGTAAGCTCTATAAAGAGCAAGGTGGCTTGAGCATGATTGTTGTTGATTATCTGCAGTTGATGAAAATCCCTGGCTATGAAAATAATCGTACTCAAGAGGTTTCCGAAATATCCCGCGCCTTAAAGTCATTGGCTAAAGAATTGCATGTGCCTGTCGTTGCTTTGTCACAGCTTAATCGTGGTGTTGATGATCGTGCGGATAAACGTCCAATGATGTCGGATTTACGCGAATCCGGTGCGATTGAGCAAGATGCTGATGTGATTATGTTTGTTTATCGTGATGAGGTCTATCACAAAGATAAAGAAGACAATAAAGGATTAGGTGAGATTATTATCGGCAAACAGCGTAATGGTCCAATAGGGAGTATTAAAGTGCATTTTGAAGGACGTTTCTGTCGCTTTGCTGATTTAACCTTTGAGCAAAGTGTACCGTTTGGGGTGCATTAAAAGTATTTTGTAATATACTAAAAAATATTTAAAAATATGGAGGCTACTATGTCAACAATCTCATTAAAGTTGGATGACTCACTTGAGAAAGAGAGCATGTTGATTGCAAAGTCGCTAGGTTTATCCAGAACTAAATTTATTACCCATGCTATCGAGCATGAAATAGCACTTATAAAACGCAAAAATGAACGTAAGAAAATAGCCCAATTCTTAGTGCAAATGAGTGAGAATGAAGGCTATCAAGAAGAGATGAATGAGATTGAAAAAGGTTTAGAAGATGATTAAACACCTTAAGAGTTCGGGTGTATACTTGGCGAATTTAAACCCAAATAAGGGCAGTGAAATTGGTAAAAAAAGACCAGTCATCGTATTAACACATCAAACTTTTCTTGATAGTGGTATCTCTCCCATATTTATTTGCCCACTGGGTACACAGTCATATGATAAGAGCCAAGTTTTGCACGTAAAATAACGGCAAGAGACCACTTGCAACAGGATAGTTTTGCGTTGCCCGAGCAGTGTCGATCAATTTTAATGATAAGGTTAGAGCCGACATTAATTACCAGTATTACAGACAAAGAAAGAGGGGAAATTTTTAGTAAATTGGATTTATTAATAGGATTTAAAGAAAATATAAATCATTCTTAATTATTTAAGCTATCTCATTGATGTCATTTTGGCATATACCTATCGCAGGTCATTTTAAGTGTTTAATGCTGAGGAAATTTTTGATAATTTTGAGTGATTGGAGTGCAGGTAATAGCTGTTCTTGACAGAGTCTTTAGGAGCTGATTTGATAAAACAATGAAACTATCCATTGCTTCTTAACACATTCGCTATTAGCAATAGCCAATCATTCGAAAGTACGAGAAATTCAATAGCAGAAATAGTGTAAAATGGTTTGTGATAGGTATAGAATATAACAGTTAATTAACTACAGTAATAGAGCATTTGAAGTGTTAGATATACAAAAAATCCGTCAGGACTTTCCTTTTTTAAAGCAAACCATTCACGGTAAGCCGGTGGTGTTTTTAGATACAGGTGCTTCAGCACAAAAGCCCAATATCGTGATTGATGCAGTGAAAGAGAGTTATACCAATGACTATGCTAATGTTCATCGTGGTGTTTATTATCTAAGTGATCAAGCGACTGAGAAATACGAAGGCACGCGTAAGATTGTGCAGCACTTCATTGGTGCACAGAAAATGGAAGAGATTATCTTCACTAAAGGCACAACAGAGTCGATTAACCTTGTCGCAAGCTCGTTATTGGATCAGTATTTTAATGATGGTGATGAAGTTATTATTACCGAGATGGAGCATCATGCCAATATTGTGCCATGGCAGTTGATGAGTAAACATAAACCATTAACCATTAAATATATTCCGGTAACGGATAAGGGTGAGCTTGATTTATCTGTTTTACCCGCGCTATTAACGGACAAGACAAAACTTATTTCATTAACGCATTGTTCAAATGTGTTGGGGACGATTAATCCCATTAAGGAAATTATTCAAAGTATCCGCAAAACACACCCCGAGATTGCTATTGTTGTCGATGGTGCACAATCTGTTGTGCATCAAAAAATCGATGTGGTTGATTTGGATTGTGATTTCTTTGCTTTTTCCTCACATAAACTCTATGGTACTACAGGTGTTGGCGTATTATATGCCAAAAAGAAATGGCACAAACTCATGTCTCCTTATCAAGGCGGGGGTGATATGATCAAGCTTGTAACAATGACTGAAACAACATTTGCTGATCCACCCTATAAGTTTGAGGCTGGTACGCCGGATATTATTGGGGTAATTGGTTTATCCAAAGCGATTGAATATGTGCAAAGCATTGGTATTTGTAAGATTAAAGCACATGAAGAAATGCTACTTCACTATGCAACAGAAAAATTACAGAGTATCTCAGGGCTTAGAATATTGGGTAAAAGCGCGCATAAAGCCGCAGTAATTACTTTTGTCATTGATGGATTCCATGCCAATGATTTAGGGACATTGTTGGATTTATCAGGTGTTTGTGTGCGTACTGGACATCATTGTGCACAGCCATTATTACAGCGCTATAATGTACCATCGACAGTGCGTGCATCATTTGGTATTTATAATACGAAAGAAGATGTCGATATCTTGGTACAGGGATTACAGAAAGCGATTAAGATGTTAGCGTAGATCGTAGTGAATTATTTGGGCTATGATCCAAGTTCAGCCATTCCAAACGTGCCCTGAGCAAAGTCGAAGGGTATGCAAAGATGAGTGGCTTCGACTAACGCTTAGCCAACGTTTATGTTTATAGCGGATTATTCTTTTGAGCGTGAATGGCGCTTACGATCTGATTCAGTTAACATTTTTTTACGCAGACGAATTGACTTTGGTGTGATTTCAACCAATTCATCATTTTCGATAAACTCTAGTGCATACTCAAGAGTAACTTTAATCGGTGTGGTTAAAACAATACTCTCGTCTTTGCCAGAAGCGCGTACGTTAGTTAGCTGTTTGCCTTTGCATGGGTTGACAGTAAGATCATTATCACGTGAGTTGATGCCAATGATCATGCCTTCATAGACTTCAACACCATGACCAATAAATAGCTTGCCACGCTCTTGAAGATTAAATAACGCAAAGGCTAATGCTTTACCAGCACAATTTGAGATTAACGTACCATTTAAACGTGACTCAATAATTCCTTTTTTCATAGGACCGTAATGATCAAAAATTTTATTGATAATGCCAGTACCTGAGGTAATGGTTAGAAACTCAGTGTAAAAACCAATTAAACCCCGTGATGGGATAATAAATTCTAAGCGCACTCGACCTTTACCATCTGGCTCCATATTTCTAAGCTCACCTTGACGCAAGCCCATTTTTTCCATAACAGCACCTTGATATTGCTCATCAACATCGATAATAGCTTGCTCATATGGCTCACACATCTCACCATCAATTTCTTTAAAAATTACATGTGGACGAGATACAGCGATTTCAAAACCTTCGCGACGCATGTTCTCAAGTAAGATAGATAAATGAAGTTCACCACGACCAGAGACTTTAAACTTATCCGGATCATCAAGTTGCTCAACGCGAAGGGCAACGTTGTGTAAAAGTTCCTTTTCCAAGCGATCTTTGATTTGACGAGAAGTCACAAATTTACCCTCACGTCCAGCAAATGGTGAGTTGTTCACTTGGAAAGTCATTGAAATCGTTGGCTCATCAACAGATAGTGGAGGAAGTGCTTCAACACAGTCTAATGCGCAAATAGTATCAGAGATGTTAATTCCCTCAATACCGGTGATGCAAACGATGTCACCAGCAGAGGCTTCAGGCACTTCAATACGTTCAAGCCCCATATGTCCTAATACTTGCAATACACGACCTTGTCTTGTATTGCCATTTTTATCCACAATACTTACTGGTGTATTGGTTTTGATTTTACCACGCTTAATGCGACCAATACCGATGGTACCAACAAAGCTTGAATAGTCTAATGATGAAATCTGCATTTGAAACGCACCATCTTTATCAACTTCAGGCGGTGACACACGTTCAACAATCGTCTCAAATAGGGCATTCATATTATCCGTTGTTTCACTTTCATCCATTGTTGCAAAGCCGTTTAACGCTGATGTGTAGACAACGGGGAAGTCAAGCTGCTCATCAGTGGCGCCCAAGCGATCAAATAAGTCAAAGACTTGATCCATTACCCAATCAGGGCGTGCACCTGGGCGGTCAATTTTGTTGATTACAACGATTGGCTTTAAGCCGCGTGCGAATGCTTTTTCAGTCACAAAACGCGTTTGTGGCATTGGGCCATCAACGGCATCAACCAAAAGAAGAACTGAATCAACCATGGACATCACGCGTTCTACTTCACCACCAAAGTCAGCATGTCCTGGTGTGTCAACGATGTTAATACGATAATCATTCCATTTAATCGCGGTGTTTTTGGCAAGAATCGTAATGCCACGCTCTTTTTCTAAGTCGTTGGAGTCCATTACACGCTCAACCTCAGCGCCACGGGTTTGTAATGTGCCCGATTGCTGTAATAGTTTGTCAACCAATGTCGTTTTACCATGGTCAACGTGTGCGATAATCGCGATATTACGTAAATTTTCGATCATAAAATTATATTCTTTGTAAGAGTTAGCGTAAATTGATTAGTGATTGTACGGTCACATTTAAAATACGCAATGTTTTTTTGTGAGAATTGCATGTTACGGGGGAAAAGATTTTCTCATTGAAGTTGTCATCTGCATTGATATTTAAGTTTGATGTGTGCTTTAATTAGCTAGTAAATCTAACGGACTTTCTTATTAATCAGTTCAATCTGATAACCATTAGGGTCTTTGACAAAGGCAATGATACTGGTACCACCTTTGACAGGTCCAGCTTCACGAGTGACTGTGCCACCTTGTTTTTTAATTGCCTCGCAGCTTTGATAAACATCCTCGACTTCAATACAGAGATGCCCAAAAGCATTGCCATGATCGTAACTATCAGTATCCCAGTTGTAAGTGAGCTCAATGGCAGTGATGGTGTTGATATCATTGCCATAGCCCATAAAGGCTAAAGTGTATCGATAAGCTTCATTATCCATTTTTTTAAGCAAATTCATTCCAAAAATATGTTGATAAAAATGAATCGATTCCTTGAGATTATTAACGCGAATCATAATGTGAGCTAGACGCATAATGTTATCCTTTGTTTACGTTAAAAAAGCTGTAAAGAATGTTAATAAAACAGCTATGGTATGACAAGGTAAATCACGCAAAATATAAGGCAAGAAGTTCTGTAAAATGGCTTGAGGTGGGTATGTACCCATCGTAAACCATTTTATAGTGTTTAATGTTGAAGAAATTTTTGATGATTTTGGGTGATTGGACTGCAGGTAATAGCTAGGACTATTAGCAAGATCAAATCATTCAAAAGTGCAAGAAATTCAATAGCAGAAATGCTGTAAACTGGTTTGTGATGGGTATATAATGCTCGACATTATTGAATAAAGGTAGCATGCATGCAAATTGTAGATGAAATCTGCTTAAAAGCATTAACAGACGTCGAAAATACAAAAAATAGACAAGATTTAGACCATATTCGTGTTCAGTATTTAGGAAAAAAAGGTGAGCTTACGGAGATTATGAAGCAACTTGGTAGCTTATCTGATAAAGAAAAGCCAAAACTTGGTCAAGCTGTTAATGAAGCGAAAAATAAATTACAAATGGCAATTACAGCACGCTTGGATGTATTAAATGCAATAGAGTTAGCACAGCAACTTGCTGCTGAAAAAATTGATGTCACGCTTTCAGGTGTAGGCTATGAACAAGGCTCGTTGCATCCAGTTTCAACAAGCATGCAGCGTATTGAAGACTTTTTTAGCAAGATGGGTTTTGCGATTGAGTATGGCCCTGAGGTTGAGGATGATTATCATAACTTTGAAGCGTTAAATATTCCTGATCATCACCCGGCACGCGCTATGCACGATACGTTCTATTTTAATCCAAATACTGTATTAAGAACGCATACCTCAGGTGTGCAAATTAGAGCAATGGAAAAACAAGAGCCACCGATTCGCATGATAGCCCCTGGGCGTGTTTATCGTTGTGATTCTGATATGACACATACACCAATGTTTCATCAGATAGAAGGTTTATGGATTGATGAAAAAACTTCATTTACTGATCTAAAAGGCTTACTAAATGCGTTTTTAAATGCCTTTTTTGAGAAAGATTTAAAGATGCGTTTTCGCCCCTCATATTTTCCATTTACCGAGCCTTCAGCAGAGGCTGATATGGAGTGTGTGATGTGCCAAAAGCAGGGCTGCCGCGTGTGTAAACAAACGGGTTGGCTTGAGATCTTGGGTTGCGGCATGGTCCATCCTAATGTATTAACAGCTGGTGGTATTGATAGTGAAAAATATCGCGGATTTGCCTTTGGTATGGGTGTTGAGCGTCTGACTATGTTGCGTTATGGTATTAATGATTTACGCTTGTTTTTTGAAAATGATTTACGGTTTTTAAAACAATTTTAAATAGGTATATTTTTAAGGGTAATTCGTGAATTACCCTTACGGTTAATGATGGCAGTGCATGATTTGTATGGGTGGTTTATGAATTATCCTTACGGTTAATTATGGCAATGCACGATTTGTATGGGCGGTTTGTGAATTACCCTTACGGTTAATGATGGCAATGTACAATCGGTAGGGGCAATTCATGAATTGCCCCTACCATAAATTGTCCCAACCATGCATTGCCCTCCAAAAGATTACAGGATAACAAAATGAAATTTAGTCACAGTTGGTTAGAGAATTATTTAGATAAAAAGCTTGAGGTAAGCGTCTTAAGTGAAAAGCTTACAAACGCAGGTTTAGAGGTAGACTCTGTTGAAGCAGTTGCACCCGATTTCTCAGAGGTTGTCGTAGGACAAATTAAAAAGATTGAGAAGCATCCAGATGCTGACAAGCTTAATATTTGTGAAATTGATATTGGAGAGGATGAACTTGTTACAATTGTCTGTGGTGCACCAAACATCTATGCAGGTATGAAAGCGCCTGTTGCTAAGATTGGAGCGTGTTTGCCTGGTGATTTTAAGATAAAGAAAAGTAAGCTGCGTGGCCAGTCATCGGATGGTATGATGTGTTCGCAAAAAGAATTAGGCTTAAGTGATGAAAGCGAAGGTTTGATGGATTTGCCGGAAGATGCACCTATCGGTATTGATATTCGTGAATATTTACAACTTGATGACCATATTATAGAAGTAGATTTGACACCTAATCGCGCAGACTGTTTAAGTGTTTACGGTATCGCCAGAGAAGTTGCTGCTTTAACCAGCAGCAAACTTAAATCGCTTAGCAATATTGAGCCTAATATCACTAAAGGTGTACAAAAACAAGTTCTTTCACATGTGTCGGAGGCATGTCCTCGATATTTTGGGCGGATGATTTATAACATTAATGCACAAGCCCAAACGCCACTATGGATGAAAGAGCGTTTACGGCGTTCAGGATTAAGATCAATCTCAGTAATTGTCGATATTACCAATTATGTTTTACTTGAGTTAGGTCAACCGCTACATGCATTTGATGCTGATAAAATTGGCAATACTGTTTATGCGCGCATGGCTAAGAGTAATGAAAAAATCACCTTATTAGATGAAACTGAAGTAACGCTAAAATCAGACACTTTAGTCATTGCCGATGATGAGAATGTTTTAGCGATTGCTGGTGTGATAGGGGGGCTTGACTCATCAGTGACTAATAATACACAGAATATATTCTTAGAAAGTGCTTATTTTACGCCTAAGGCGATTGCTGGAAAAGCACGTCAATATGGGTTACATACTGACTCATCACATCGTTTTGAACGTGGTGTTGATCCAAAGTTATGTCAGTATGCGATTGATTATGCCGCGCGTTTGATCATTGATATTGCCGGTGGTGAGATTGGAGAGGTCGTCAAAGCGGATTATTATAAGGAAACACCTATTGAGATTCCCTTACGCTTAAATAAGCTAAACTCAATTCTAGGCATGGATTTTAGTGCTAATTTTGTCGAAGAAGTGTTAACAGCACTTAACATTATTCTAAAGACAATTAAAGATGCCAGCAATGAGGTGAAATGGGTGGCAATTGCACCAAGTTATCGCTTTGACATGGCGATAGAAGAAGATTTAATCGAAGAAGTGGGGCGAGTGTATGGCTACCAAAACTTACCGATGACTTTGCCCAAGGTGACATTGTCACAACAGCAAGTTTCTGAGCAAGTCATCACTTTGAGTACATTAAAAAATACATTGATTAATCGTGGTTATCATGAAGTGATTAATTACAGCTTCATCGATCCGAAATGGGATGCGTTGTTTTTTGATGCGCAAGGTTTGGTTTTGCAAAACCCGATTTCACAAGATATGTCAGTAATGCGTCAAGGACTGATTCCAGGACTTGTGGCAACGTTTAAAGCCAATTTAAATCGTCAGCAATCGCGTATTCGTCTTTTTGAAGAGGGTACTTGTTTTCAATCCGCTGAAGCGCTAGCGCATGAATACTCACATTTTGCAGGGCTTGTATATGGCAATATTAATCCACTTAATTGGCAGGAAAAAACAGCAAGCGATTTTTACTCTGTTAAAGCAGATGTTGAGGCTCTGCTGCAATTAAATAAAAAGACAGTAAATTATGTTATCTGTGAAGATATTGATTGGCTGCACCCAGGGCAATCTGCTTATATCTATCAAAATGGTGAAAAGGTTGGTGTTATTGGTGTATTGCACCCAAATGTAATGAAGGTATTGCAAATCAAAGGTAAATCACCGGTGGTGTTTGAATTGCAAACCAGTAGAATTTTAAATAAAGATATCGCCCAATTTATGGCGATATCTAAGTATCCATCGGTTTCACGCGATATTGCTGTGATTGTTGATTGTCATATCAGTGCCCAAAGCTTAATTGACGCGGTTAATAAAGCGGATGTAAGTTTACTAAATCAAGTTGATTTATTTGACGTTTACCAAGGTGATAATCTACCAGAGAATAAGAAGAGTATTGCTTTGAACCTAACATTTCAAGATAAAACACAAACCTTAACTGATGAGCTTATGAATAATGCCATGCGTAAAATTCTTAAATCTCTAAAAGAAAATGCTAATGCAAATCTTCGTGAGTAATACGTTATTTAGAAGCCTTTGAATTAGGTTCTTTGTTTCAATCATGATATATAATAATTCTTGGCATTAAGATCTTTTACTTAACAGTGATTCTAAATTTAAAATAATTGTAGCAAGTAAACAGATAAAAGAGACAGTTATACTCCAATCACCAATTATTAAACCCTGCAAAAGCAAAACAACAACAGGCACAGTCGTGACAAAGCGCGAATACAAATAAGGTTTAAGCTTCTGTAAAGCAATTTGACCAAAAAAACTTGGTAAAATCATACCAAGCACTGCCATAAGAATAAAAATTATTAGAATCCGACTTGAATTTAAAGAAACAAATGTACTTAAAATATGATGATCACTAATCAACCATAGTATTAATGAAGCAGACCAAAGAAAGAAAAGCCTTACAGACAGTATAGCTACGCTAGAGAATTTATATTTTTTGGAAAAATCAAAAGATGAGACGCGATAAAGTGCAGTAAAAACACCTGTCAAAATACCATAAATTGTACCTAGAACTGAATGTTCTGGAATAAAAATAATACATAAAATAATAGTCAATATAGATACAAGTGAGCTCTCTGTACACGATGATTTTTTCATTTGAGTAGCTCCTGTAATGGTCGATTTAAAATCTTAAGGCAGAGCTTAAAATCTCTTATGCTAAAAGCTGCTCTTTGATAAGCATTAGCAATCATATCCAAGCCATACCGGAAATAGCTAGACTGTAACCGACCATGTTTTTTACGTT
>NZ_QLIU01000012.1 GCF_003574425.1 Cysteiniphilum halobium
AATGCTGTTAAAGATGGCAGAGCATTTTATTTTTTTCAAAAAGCACCTATTAAGGCTATCAACAATAAAAAACACAGCGGGAGCTGCTGACTTATCTAATAAGCACTTGACTTAACACGCAAAAATTCAGAAACTCATGGGCAGTTTAAATCATACATTATAAAATCATGATACTTATTTTAATGCTTATCATTGGCTACTTATTCGGTTCAATTAACAGTGCAATTATCACCTGTAAGCTTATGGGGTTACCTTCACCGCGCAGTATTGGTTCAGGTAACCCAGGGGCGACTAATGTCTTACGCCTAGGCGGCAAAAAGGCAGCCGCAATTACCCTTTTAGGTGATGCACTTAAAGGCATCATTCCAGTACTTATTGCCCATGCTTTACATCTGAACGCAACTGAAACTGGTTATGTCGCACTTGCTGCAGTCATTGGGCATATATTTCCCGTGTTCTTTGGATTTAAAGGTGGTAAAGGCGTTGCCACTTTAATTGGCGTCATTCTTGGGTTTTATTGGTTGATTGGTATTATCTTTCTTGCCACATGGGTGATATGCGCTTTAATCACCAAATACTCTTCACTCTCTGCATTAGTTGCCACAGTAGTTTCTGCTATTTGTGTGATTTTTATCTTTAGCTTTCAAAGCGCACTGCCGTTTATCATTATTGCTATTATTGTGATCTTACGCCACCACGAAAATATCAAACGTCTTATCAATGGTAGCGAAAGCAAAATAGGTCAAAAGAAAAATGCCTGAACTACCTGAAGTTGAAACGGTTAAAAATGGTCTTAGCTTATATTGTTTAAAGCGCAAGATTATAAAAGCCCATACCTATATTGATAAATTACGCTACCCACTAGATCCTAAGCTTAGTCAGAAAATCACTCATCAAAGCATTCGTGATATCTCAAGACGCGGCAAACACTTGATTATTGCATTAGATGATTATAGCTTAATTATTCATCTTGGCATGTCAGGCGTTTTACAAATCATTGATAGTAATATGTATCAACATAAAAAGCATGATCATATTATCTTGCAATTAGATGACGGTCAGACAATCTTTTATCATGATCCACGACGCTTTGGTTATTGGGATATTACCGACAGTAACCCTTTAGAGCACAAATACTTTCTAAATTATGGTCCTGAACCATTAACGCAACACTTTAATAGTAGCTATTTGCAACGCGTACTTAAAGCACGTACACAAGCGATAAAAAGTGTGATTATGGATAACAAAATCGTCGTTGGTGTTGGTAATATCTATGCTTGTGAAAGTCTATTTAAAACTGGTATTTCGCCATTGAAACCTGCTAACACCTTAACAAAAAATGAGATAAACAAGCTTGTCAATGCCATCCAATCCACTTTGCTTCAAGCAATTAAAGCCGGTGGCACGACCTTGAAAGACTATAAAAATGCCACCGGTAAACCTGGCTATTTTGCTCAGTCTTTACAAGTTTATGGGCAAAAAGATCAACCGTGTCAGATCTGCTTAGCACCTATTGAGTCGATTGTTATCAATCAACGAAATACGTTCTATTGCCCACAATGTCAAAGATAAGAGAAAGATAAGATAAAGATAAAAACAATGATCAAAGCAACCAACTATCTAGAGGCTCTAAAAGCCATTGAAAAAAAAGATTTTCCTTGCTATGTCATCACCGGCAAAGAACCTTATCAAAAAAACAAACTTATTGAAAAAATCAATGCCAAATATAAAGCACAGAACTTTGAGACTCTGCGCACACAAATCATCAATCAGCAATATGACTTCTTGCAAAGTAATTTTAATAGCTTTAGCCTGTTTGCCAAAGAGCGCTTACTACAATTAACCATCACTAAAGCACCTGATAAGAATGCACAAAAACTGCTTGTTGATTGCCTTAACAACATCTCACAAAGTGATCGCTTCTTGTTGATATTTGATGATCTGACAAGCGCGCAACAAAAAACCAAATGGTTTCAATTAATTGCTCAAGAGGCTTTATATATCCAAGTATGGCCAGTTAGTATTCACGAGGCGATTAAACTCATTAAACTTGAGCTGAATTCTCTAAATCAACCAATCACATTAACTGAAGATGCGCTCATGCTTTTAGCACAAAAAACCGAAGGTAATCTGTTTGCCGCCAATCAAATGATTACTTTATTGCAGCATCAACCACAAACACATTTTGATGATAAGACACTCACTGAGTATTTATCGAATGCGATGAATTATGATGTGTTTGATTTAGCACAAAGCCTAATTGAACAAAACATGAATCGCTCACTGGTGATATTACAGCATCTATTCAAAGAGCGGGTTGAAAATGCCATTATTCTTTGGGCACTTTTAAAGGAACTACGCATTTGCTATAACTTAAGTACACAAACACCACAACAACAGCAACAAACCTTTATCCGCAATAATATCTGGAAAGCACGACAACCCGCTTATGCGCGTCTATCTAAGCAATTTAGTCAACACCATTATGCTAAGCTTTTTAATCAATGCTTTGCCATTGATTTACTCGTTAAAGGGATTCAAGAAGGTGATGTAGAGCAAGCATTAACTGAGCTGGTCTGTCAATTGCATTAATAACCTTAAGGGCAGATTTGTGAATCACTATAAATATCAAGCCGAATTCTACCAATCATATTAATCACTACCTCCCGATCATAACGTCCTGCACCTTGTCCATCAACAATAGCACAATAAAATAAAGATACAGCAGTTGAGGATAACCCATTGGGTCTAAACTCCACTGTGTCACCATTGCTACTTGACATATATTCTCCTGTGGTTGGAGGTTCAATCGTTGTAATTATGCGATCAACATCAGTAGAAACTCCATCTGAGCTTGTAAATAAAATCAAGCGATTATTACCCCAGTTACTTGCTGGTACTGTCGCACACGTAGCACCATCACTACTAGGGCATAGAAATACAGAAGTTGCTTCTGACATTGCGGTGATTCTGCCTAACTCTAAAGCCGCTTTAACTTTATCTAAATAAATTTCTGAATTAGCGCGTCCAAAAGTACCAACCATCAAAGGCACCGCAACTGCTATAACAATTGCCATAACTGCAATGACAATCATCCCTTCTATTAGGCTGAAGCCTAGATTTCGGACACGCTTATTATTTTTGCCCTTTTTGCCATTTTTTTTCATCTTCATATTGCAATTGACTCCATATTCCCTATAATGTGCCCTGTCTTTGGGTCGTTAGCTCAGTCGGTAGAGCAGTTGGCTTTTAACCAATTGGTCGCAGGTTCGAATCCTGCACGACCCACCATTTTTATAATTATCATAATATCCTGTGTTTCCACTAATTCTAGTCAACAATAAACATTGACACAAAAAGAAAACGCTCATTTGATAGCGTATTAATACAATGCAACATAATCATCTATGACAAGAAGCTCAAATTGTTTTTACAGAAATAAATGGTGCCGACAAGCAGAATTGAACTGCTGACCTATTGGTTACGAATCAATTGCTCTACCAACTGAGCTATGTCGGCATAACGAATGATATAAGTAAATGCTATTGGCTATTTTTTTCAATTTTATTAAGAACAATTCCAACAACAATAAAAATTGCACCAATGATTAAACTTGCACATCCTAACATTCCAGTGATAACAGATTCACTCAAATCATATAGACTATGTGCCGGCGGAAACCAACTAAATGCACCAATAATCAACACAATACTCAAGATAACTAATATAATTCCTATCACTAAGCAGCCGATGATTGAACCTGATTGTTTGCAACACTTCATCACTATTCTCCTATGTTAATATCTGCGAACCTACACGGCTAAGAATAGTTGCTTTTTTAAAAAATGCTAGAAAGGGTAGTATAGCCTTACACACTTGCTAAGGCGATTTCAATCATTTTAGTAAATGAATTTTGACGCTCCTGACTAGTGGTAACCTCTTTCGTCACCAATGAATCTGATACGGTTAAAAGACAAGCTGCTTTTTTACCATAGGCTTTAGCATTGGCAAAAATTGCTGCCGTCTCCATCTCGACAGCTTTACAACCATGGTCATTATAAATATTAATATAATCATCAAAGTTTTTGCGATAAAAAACATCGCTGCAATGTACCTTTACTTGTGTCACAGATAAATTTAATTTATCCGCTGTTACTGCAATATGTGCTGTTAATTCAGCGTCTGGCTTTACTACCCTGGTTATTTCCCCTGTCACGATCTCAACATAGTCAGACTCGCAATAGCTTTCAGTAACTAATAGCACATCATATACATTAATCTCCGGCACATAAGAGCCACATGAACCAATACGAATAATTTGATCAATATCATAGTGATTAAATAATTCAGCCGTATATATTCCAGCACTTGGCATTCCCATACCATGTGCCATAATCGTTAACTTTTTCCCTTTATACGTCCCCGTAAATCCAAGCATATTACGTACACTATTGACTAACTTAATATCTTTAAGATATGTTTCAGCAATAAGCTTAGCGCGCAGCGGGTCACCTGGCATGATTATGGTTTTGGCAAAATCATCTTTGCTTTTTGCTTCAATATGAGGTGTAGGAATCATCTTTTATCCTTTTTCATCTAGTCATATTTTGAAGTCGCCAGTGTACTGTTTTTATGGCAAATGAACAAATGATTTAAGGATAAGTCCAAGCAACCTCATTAAAAATTGGAATAATATCTAGCAAATTATTTAACATCACATGTTTTTAGATAAAATTTTAAGCGCTAAATTTTAATGAGGCAATCCTAAGCTAATTATAGATACCCACGGGCTAAACCCATGGTACTTAAGCGGCAAGCCGCTGCATAACTACTTTGAGCTTTAAAAAAATAATAATGCACTTTTTTATTTCACAAATAGACTTTTAAACACGCTAAAACTACAAATTTTTATAGTAAGCCAAAGCCTCCTCTCTCGAAACTTTAAGATCAACAACTGGATAAGGATAATCTTCACCAAGAGTGATACCAGCTTGTTTTAAAACACTCTCCGGTGCCAACCACGGTGAGAACAAATACTTATTAGGGAGTTGACTCAATTCAGGTAGATAGCGACGAATATACTCACCATCGCCATCAAACTTTTGCCCTTGGGTGACTGGATTAAAAATGCGAAAAAAAGGTGCCGCATCGGCACCACTGCCGGCAACCCATTGCCAATTGGCACTATTGTTAGCTAAGTCCGCATCAAATAAGTAATCCCAAAACCACTTAGCACCATGGCGCCAATGAATATGACAATTCTTTGTCAAAAATGAAGCGACAATCATTCTCACGCGATTATGCATAAATCCCGTTTGCCAAAGCTCACGCATTCCCGCATCGACAATTGGAACACCTGTTTGACCTTGCTGCCATGCTATTAATAGCGCCTGATCGTCTTGCCATGGGTAATGATCAAACTTTTGCTGCCAATTGTGATCACTCAATTGTGGATAATGATAAAGTAAGGCGTAATTAAATTCACGCCATATAATCTCTGATAAATAGCTCTGCTTATTATCACACTCTGTCTGGTGTAGTTTGTCCCAAATAATATGTGGTGAGATTTGCCCAAAATGTAAAAACGGCGCGAGCTTAGACGTAGCACTTAAGCTTGGAATATTGCGATTATTTTGGTAATCATTTAAAGAGTGCTCAATAAAGCTATCCAAATAATGATGCGCCGCTTTCTCACTAATTTGCCAATTATCTAATACATCCTTTGCCCAGTGATGTTGAGGCAATAAGTTCAAATCTGCTAAATTACTGTTGCTGACATTAACTTCGGTCAAGCAGTTATGTATCTCTTTACCCCCATCCAACGGTGCTCTTGGTGGCATTACTTGCAATGCTTGACGCTTAAAGGAACTAAAGATTTTATAGGGCTCGCCATTACTCTTTAATACTTCCCACGGCTCCCACAATAAACTACTATTAAAACTATGCACCTCTATTGCTTGTGCTTTTAGTTGTGCCTTGATTTTTTTATCTCGCGCAACTTGCCATGGTGCATATAAGCGATTCCAAAATACTTGCTTCACGTTATAGCGATGCGTAAGCGCTGCAATAATCTCACAAGGATCCCCTATAAAAAATTGCAGTCGGTTATTGAGTGTCTGATTTAAGGATTGTAATGCATAATGAAGCCATACTTTGCTTGCAGCACCGATTTGCCAGTCTTGTGCATCATTATTATCAACAATATAAATCGGTAAAACCACACCGTTTGTTAGTGCTGCATTAAGCGCTGGATTGTCGATAATTCTTAAATCCTGGCGAAACCAAAGAAGAACTTCTGGTTTGTAAGACGTCATTGGTATTACTCACCAATAATGGTTTTTAACATCTCAATATGCCCATCACGATCATTCAAGCATGGAATAACGGCATAATGCCCACCACCGGCATTTAAGAATGTCTCATACTCTGTTTCTCTTAACTCCTCCAGTGTTTCCAAGCAATCAGCTGCAAATCCCGGCGCCATCACTAACACATTTTTTTTACCCTCTTTGGCAAGATTTGCTAATACCTCCGTTGTGTATGGTTTAAGCCATTCTTTAGGTCCAAAACGAGACTGAAAAGACATTTGAATATTTAGTTTTGTTTCACTAAGGGCACTTTTAAGTAGCTCAAACGTTCGTAAGCAATGCATTTGATAAGGGTCACCCTTTTGCACACATTCCAGTGGAATACCGTGAAATGACAATAACAAAATATCTGGCGTGAAATCGATAGTTGCTAGATGGTTTATAACACTTTTCTTTAATGCCTCGATATAGGCAGGATGCTGATAATACGGAGCAATACCGACAATATTTGGCTGATAACGCATCGTTTGCAGCACACGGAAAACCTCATCATAAACTGAAGCTGTTGTTGTTGCTGAGTACTGCGGGTAAAGTGGCACAATAGTAATTTCAGTAACCCCTTGAATACTCAAAGCTTCAATCTTTGCTTTAATCGATGGCTCACCATAGCGCATTGCAAAGTCAACCATCATATGATTACCTAACTTATCGGCAAGCTTACATGCCTGAGATTGCGTGTAGTACATCAATGGTGAAAACTGTTTATCCTCAAACCAAATTTTTTGGTAAAGCTTAGCAGTTTTAGGCGAGCGAAATGGTAAAACAAATAATCGTAAAATCGGCTGCCAAAATAAAGGGGATGCTTCAATTACACGCCGATCAGACAAAAACTCTTTCAAATATTTGCGAACATCTTTGACTTGATATGAATCTGGCGTTCCTAAATTAACCAACAATATTGCTTTTTTAGCTTTTCTAGCTTTTTTATTTTCTTCCCTACTTATTTCTTTTGCTTCATTTACGCCTTCTGCTCTTTGATCTTGCTTCATACTTTTAATATCATCCATTTATCTAAATTTATGTCTTATCAATCCCACATGGCACTAATTAGTCATTTAAAAAGAAGATTATTCACAACCACCAACGGTAATTTCATCGATTTTTAAACTAGCTTGCCCAACACCTACAGGTATGGACTGCCCATCCTTACCGCATACACCAATGCCTTTATCTAAGGCAAAATCACTGCCCACCATCGAGATTTTTTGCATAACTTCCGGACCGTGACCAATCAAAGATGCACCTTTTACTGGATACATGATTTTACCATGTTTAATCAAATATGCCTGATCCATCACAAACACAAATTGCCCTGAAGTAATATCAACTTGTCCACCATTAAAATGGGTAGCATAAATCCCGTAATCAATACTTTCAATCATCTGTTCAAGCTCATCCATTCCTGGCAACATATAAGTGTTAGTCATTCTAGGCAGTGGTAGATGTGCATAGGACTGTCTTCTACCATTACCAGTTACTGGCACGCCAAAAGCTTTAGCTGAAATTCTATCATGCATATAACCTTTTAAAATACCGTTTTCAATCAGTACGGTTCTTTGAGTTGGCATACCCTCATCATCAAAATTAAGGGAGCCACGGCGATTGGCAATACATCCTTCATCAATAACAGTGCATTTCTCTGAGGCAACTTTTTGCCCGATCTTACCAGAAAAGTGTGAGCTTTTTTTGCGATTAAAGTCACCTTCCAGCCCGTGTCCTACAGCTTCATGCAAGAGTACCGCGGGCCAACCCGCACCAAGAACGACTGGCATTTTACCACTGGGCGCTGGCTTTGCGTCAAGGTTTGTTTTAGCTCCATGATAAGCCTCATCAACATACGATTTCCATAGATTATGCTCAGTGAAGTAATGATAGTCATAGCGTCCACCACCACCGGCTGAAAAGCTTTCGCGTTTGCACTCTTTTGTCCCATCAGCAACCATAATCAAACTGACATTCATACGTACCAAGGGCCTGACATCCATCACACATAAGCCATCGGTATTTAAGATCAACACCATTTCCATATTCGACGCAATCGAAACCGCGACTTGCTCAATATTACTATCTAATGATTTAGCATAAGTCTTAATTTGATGCAATAGTGCAATTTTATCTTCCGCAGGCATGCTATCCAATGGAGATAGTGCCGGATAATGACGAATAGTGTGTGGTGTGTTGAGTTTCTCAACCTTGTAGGGATTGGCACTGTCTTTTAATAAGTAAAGCGCGGTTTTAATGAGTTTCTCAATCGTGTTTAGATGCAAATCATCAGCATAAGCAAATCCAGTTTCTCCATCAAAAACGGCTCTAACACCAATACCTTGTTCAATGCCAAAACTACCATGTTTGACCACACCGTCATCCAACATCCAGCTCTCAGAGATGATTTTTTGCAAATATAAATCACCAAAATCAATCTGCTTTTGACTTAATAGATTAAGTTGAGATTTTAACTTTTCCAAATTCAAATCAAATGGCTGTAATAAGTGTTCATTAATAATACTATAATATTGATCCTGCATTTTCTTCCTAAATTATTCAAATATACTGGTATCACCACTGCCAACACGCAATATTTCCGCAGGGACTTCGGTCATATCAATCACTGTTGTCGGCTCATAACCGCAATAGTCTGACTCTAAAATATAATCAATCATCTGCGCACACGTCTCATTGGCAAAGTCTTCACTATAAACAAGTGCATTATCCTGATCTGGCAAAATAAAGGTCGTACTCAATAATGGCTCACCTAGAGCTTCAGTTAACATCAATGGCACCGGATGATCAGGCACACGAATACCAACGGTTTTTTTGCTTTTATTAAGCATTAACCCTGGCACTTTACTTGTTGCTTGCAAAATAAACGTATACCCTCCAGGGGTTGCCCTTTTTAATAAACGATAAGCACTATTATCCACCTTAGCATATTGCGCGATCTCAGATAAATCACGACAAATAAGTGTAAAATTATGCTTATCGTCCAAATGACGAATCTTCTTTATTTGCTGCAGTGGTTTTTTCAATCCCATTTTGCATCCTAAGGCATAGCCTGAGTCTGTTGGATAGGCAATGACCTTACCATCTTTCAAGGCATTAACAATTTCTGCTAATACCGCCTTATTCGAAGAGTAAGGATTTATTTCAATGTATTGGCTCATAGCAGCTTCTTACTTTATACTGATCCAAAAATTTGTGCTAAGTGTATCACTAACCCTCTCTGGAGAGAACATGAAGAAACTGCTTTTTGACTTTTTCCCTATTATCATCTTTTTTGTCGTTTACAAAATGTATGATATCTATACCGCCACTATCGCACTTATTATTGCCACAGCGATTCAGCTTGCCTATGAAATCGTGCGCTATCGCAAAGTATCAATGATGCATGTTGTGACGTTTGTCTTAGTCCTCATCTTAGGCGGAGCAACCGTTTATTTCCATGATGAAGCACTCATCAAATGGAAAGTCACAATTGTCAATTGGTTATTTGGCGTGATCTTTATATTCTCAACTTATTTGATGCAAAAACCAATTATTCAACGCCTAATGGAGGAAAGCGTTGAACTACCTCAAAAAATCTGGAAGCGTCTTAATAATATCTGGGGGGTATTCTTCTTGTTTTTAGGTGCGATTAATCTATTTGTGGCTTATAGCTTTTCAACGGATATCTGGGTTGACTTTAAGCTCTTTGGTATGCTTGGCATTACAGTTGTATTTGTGGTCGGGCAAGGCATTTTTCTTGCTAAGCATATTGAGCATAAAAAATAATGGCTATGACCATATACCGCTTGTAAATCATTTTGCTGTGTTCAGTGTCGAAGCCTCTATGAAGTGTGATTTTCCCAAGCTTCCCCACTTCGACTGATGCTCAGTGCATCGCTTCGACTTACGCTCAGGGTACGGGAAGCACTTGTGGGTGAATATTTAGTCTTAGCCAAAATAATTGCTCTTAAGTTACACGCTCAACTCTATCAAAAAACTCTCAATGGCTAACTGCTTATTGACATTATAGTGTTTACCTTCATAGGCTTTGAGCTTTAACAGATGCTGATAAAATCCGTACAAAGCCATATGATCATAACGATTAACCAGATTTTCTAATAAATCCTTTTGATCTTGTATTAATGTAGTGCGTGATATGTTGAATCGATAATAATAAGCATCAATCAACAAGCTTGATAACCAATAAATTGCGTCCTGATAATAGGCATTGATATCGATTGTTAATCCTAAAGGTGATCGTTGCTGCTGAATCACCTGCATCAGCTCTTTGCGCAGTTGCCAGAAACCTTTATCCGTCTTAATCCGATCAATAACCTGAAGATCTGCCTTACTAATGGCTAATGCTTTGGCAACATCTTCATCATTCATTTGATATTTTTGCGCTAAATACGCTTTTTTTTGTTCCAGTGTCAATGCCAGATCAAATACCTGCACACGCGAGCGCAATGTTGGCATTATCCACCGCAATTGATTGGTTGTCATCAGAAAATAAGTATTCTCTGGGGGTTCTTCTAAGCTCTTTAATAAGGCATTGGCGGCTGAAGCATTTAAGGCTTCCAATGGACAAAGGATAATCACCTTGGCTTTAGCGCCATGACTTGTCAGATAAATACCTTCTAACAGATTTTTGATTTGATCAATCTTGATTTGTCCATCGTCTGACTTTAGATAAAAAACATCAGCTGCTGTAGCCAACTCATCAGCTATATCACGCTGTAATAAAATAGCAGTAATTTTAGTCAGTAATGGCTCAAGTGACAAATGATCAATATTATTCAATAAGATGCCATGTGCTAGGCGATTTTGCGCTAAAAAGACTCTAATTTGCGCAATAAAATCAGTGTGGAAAACACTTAGGTCAATATCAGACATCTATTGACGCTCATGGTCCAACACGTTGGAAGAGTTTTAACACACTATGACACATACTGGATAGTTTCGATTTTTTTGTTTTGTATTCAATATGGAATAGCTTCAATGATCCAGATTGATATTTATCTAATAAATAGGCATCACTTGTCTTAAGCACATCCACCAAATTAAGCTCAAGGGCTGATTGCCCAAACCAATATTCGCCAGTTGCTACTTTCTCAATATCCAAATTCGGTCTAAAATGAGCAATATGTTCTTTAAAGAGTTTGTGCACAACTTCAAGTTCTTCTTTAAACTTCTCACGCCCTTCATCAGTATTTTCACCTAAAACCGTCAAGGTACGCTTATATTTACCCGCAGTATGCAACTCAACATCAACACCCTTATCTGTGAGAAATCTGTGAATATTTGGCAATTGCGCCACCACACCAATGGACCCAACAATCGCAAAAGGTGAGGCAATAATCGTATCAGCAACCGATGCCATCATATAACCACCACTGGCAGCCACCTGATCAATCACTGCTGTTAATTTAAGGTTTGCTTCTTTGATGCGCGCTAATTGTGCTGCTGCCAAACCATAACCATTGACAGCACCTCCTGGGCTTTCCAAGCGGATGACCACTTCATCATTTTTGTGAGCAATCTGCAAAATAGCATTGATCTCTTCCGCTAAGGCTTCACTTTGAGAAGCCTTAATATCACCATTAAAGTCAATAACAAAGACCTTATTAAGCTCATCACTTTGAGCTTTTTGCACAAGCTTTCGCTTCTCTTGATTTGCCTTATGCATTTTTTTAAATGCTGATTTACTCAATACTTCACGCGCTAACTGCTCTTGACGCTGTTGGTAAACTTCATTTAATGACTTAATGATAAGCTGCCCTTTTTTATTGCTTGCTTTGCCCTTTAGCGACAAGGCTAAGACAAATCCAAAAGCAATAACAATTGCAATAACAATCGTCGCGGCTTCGAGCACGAAAAATAAATAATTAATGGCATGATCTGCCCACATACTATTAACTCCTAGTGACGGCGGTAAACTTTCTTAACCTGTTTTGGTAAAGTACGCTGAAATGACTCACGTGCAAAAATACGCTCAGCATATTTGGTAATATCCCCTAATGACTCATCCAATGGAATACCTTGCGAAGGCAAAGCATGTAATAATGACGCCAGCGAGCAATCCGCTAAAGTCATTGAGTCTGACATAAAAAATTCATTTTCTGAGAAGATTGGTTCAATTGCTCTGAAACTATCAACCAATGCAATTTTAGCCTCCTCAACCTTTTTCTGATCAGTGCCACACAAAATAAAATTAAGCAGCGAATACCACTCACGATCAATACGCGTCATTGCTAAGCGCGTACGCGCACGCTCAACGGGATAGTTTGGCAATAATGACGGTGCGGGATAACGCTCATCGATATAAAGCATCACCACTTCAGGATCATAAATGACATAATCACGCTCTTTTAAAATTGGTAGTGTCCCCTCGGGGTTTAAAGATAAAATCATTTCCTTATCAATGGTTTCATCCAATTCAACAACTTTGAAACTCATGCGTTTCTCTTCCAAAGCAATGCGTGCACTGTGCGAATACGGGCAATCTTTTTTTATAAAAAGTGTGATGTACATGAAGCAATTATTATCTATAAAACAAAATGATAGACAATGGTAAATGGTTTGCTCTAGTTGGTCAATTGCTTCAATTTGAAATTCCTAAATTACATGACATTTTAATCCAAAAGTATTAAGATGCGCCCGTTTGCCTAAATTCAACTAAAAGAGGGAATCACCATACAATGCTAAAAATTTTGCACTTTTTACTCGCATTAATCATTCTTGCTATCATTTTATATTTTGCTAGCATGAACCGTAAAAATATTAAATTACGCTTTATTATACAACTGATTATTATCGAGATCATCGTTGCTTATTTCTTATTACAATCAGCGGCTGGTGCTGATATCATCAATGTTATATCAAGTGGATTTGACTATGTGATGCAATACGCAATGCAAGGGACTAAATTTGTGTTTGGCTCGGTTGTGCCTGACAGTTTCGTGTTCTTCTTTAATGTATTAATGCCGATTGTTTTGGTGTCTGCTTTAATTGGTATCTTGCAATATCTCAAAGTGTTACCGCTTATTATTCGCGGTGGTGGCTGGATCTTATCCAAGATCAATGGCATGGGCAAACTTGAGTCTTTTAACGCATTAAGCTCGCTAATTTTAGGGCAATCAGAAAACTTTATCGCCTATAAGAACATTCTATCCGAGATTTCAGAACGTAGAATGTACACAATGGCAGCCACGGCAATGTCAACTGTCTCACTTGGTATCGTCGGCTCATATATGCAGATTCTTGATTCTAAATATATTATTGCGGCATTGATCTTAAATATGCTTAGTACCTTTATTGTTTTACATATTTTAAATCCGTATGACTATGCACAAGAGCAAAGCTTTGAAGATATGAGCCTACATGCTGATAAAAAACAAGCATTCTTTGAAATGCTAAGTGAGTACATTCTCGATGGTTTTAAAGTCGCCATTATTGTTGGTGCGATGCTCATTGGTTTTATCGCTCTACTTGCCATGCTAAATGGCATTTTTAATGGTATTTTTGGTATTACTTTCCAAACATTATTAGGTTATGTCTTCTCCCCAATTGCTTGGCTTCTTGGCATTCCAAGTAATGAAATCGTTGAAGCCGGTGGTATTATGGCAACCAAACTAGTTTCCAATGAATTTGTTGCCATGTTATCGTTAAAAGATCAACTAGCACATTTCTCAACGCACAGCATTGCCATTATCTCCATTTTTTTAGTGTCATTTGCCAACTTTGGCTCAATTGGCATTATCGTTGGTGCCGTTGCTGCATTAAATGGTGAGCGCGCTAAATTTGTCTCACGCCATGGCTGGCGCTTGGTATTTGGCGCCACTATGGTTAGTTTTTTGTCAGCGCTTATCGCTGGATTGGTGCTTTAAATATGTTTTTAGAATATCGGCAGCTTGCATATTCATGCAGGTGTTTTTGATCACACAAAACAAAAATACCCAAGCGATGCCTATATGAGGCTCAGCTCCTATTCGCGCTATGCTGAGCATCAATTTCACGTTAATTAATCTCCTTTTCGACACTAAGCTCTTTTTGCACTTGACACACATAAGTGTACGATAAATGTAATATCATTGCCACAAGCGCTGGAGATTGATGGCATCTTAATTGATACATTACTTGTTGTTTTACTGAATCTTTATCTAAACAATTCATAGAATCACCTCTTTTATTTCTTATTATAATTAAACATATAAATATTTCGGGGTTTTATATTTTTTTCATCAATAACACTTGATGCAGTGCTACTTCTGCAAGACTAAGTGTAGTGAAAAAACTTTAATCTTCTATGGCAAATTTACTTAAATGTGTGTAGGAAATAACACATAAAAATTAGGGAAATAATAAATAAAGATTTGAGCTAAAACGCCCACTTTAATACAAAACGGGGGACATACTCTTTGCTAAGAAGCTACAACTACAAAGCTTAGCAAACGTGGTCTATAACTTAACAACTGGGTAATCTAATTAACACTTTATGCTTGGGGCTTTAGACTTCTAGTTTAAAACTTCAAGCATATTTAATCGCCTTACCTATACTTTGTCCCAATAGACTTTAATATCTGCAACCACATTTTGTGGAATACCAACATAATCAAGTTTCTTAGCAATTTGATCCCCTTTTTCAGAATAGGCAAAGCTAAAAAACTGCTTGATATCCTGATTGATACCCTGTTTTGCTTTCTCTGGTAATAATACAAATGTTGTTGCAACAATCGGCCAACTATTATCACCCGGCTGATTAATCAATAGCAGGTTATAATTATTCTTTGCCTGCCATGATGCATATTTTGCAGCGCTTGCAAAACTATTTAAATCTGCCGTTACTGTTCGCCCATTCTGGTTGATTAGTTTAACTGTTGGAATATTGGCAGTTTTGGCATAAGCATATTCAACATAGCCAATGCTATCACTTACTTGTTGCACTTGTGCGGCCACTCCTTGATTACCTTTGGCACCAATTCCTACAGGCCATTGCACTGAAGTATCAACGCCCACTTGCTTTCGCCATAGAGGGTCAACTGATGCTAAATATTGCGTAAAATTATATGTTGTACCTGAACCATCTGCTCGATGCACTGTTATGATCGCATTATGTGGCAAATGTAGTTTTGGGTTTAAAGCAACAATTGCTGGGTCATCCCAATATTGAATTTTGCCCAAATAAATATTCGCCAATACTTTACCATTTAAAACAAGTTCATTCGTTTTAATACCTTGAATGTTAATTACCGGCACAATACCACCAACAATTGCTGGGAACTGCAGTAGGCTATATTTTTTAAGTTCAGCATTATTCAATGGTTGATCTGACGCTGCAAAGTTTACAGTACCTGCAAAAATTTGACGTTGTCCACCACCTGAACCAATCGGTTGATAATTTATTTTCACACCTGTTTGATTATAATATTCATTTGCCCAGCGTGACATCGCAGGATAGATAAAACTTGAGCCTGAACCCATAATCACTGATTGATTTGATGTAGATTTACCATCACTTTCATGCGCTTTTTCACTGCACCCTGCTAAGGTTAATACAATAGCAGCAGTTCCTGTCAAAGCAGCAACCATCACCGTTTTTTTCATTTTACTGTATTTTGCTAACTTCATTGATTTATCCTTACCTTTTGAGTTTTAAAATCATTATTCATTATGAATATAATCAACCGTTCGTGGATCTTTTGGTGTATTAAAGAATACATCAGTTGGGGCATACTCGACAAGCTCGCCATTGATCATAAACATTGTGCTGTCCGATAAACGTTCAGCTTGTTTTAAATTATGTGTCACCATGACAATGGTATATTGAGTCTTTAATTCCGTCAGCAACCTTTCTATTTTCTTTGTTGAAATGGGATCTAATGCTGAAGTAGGCTCATCCAACAACAAAATTTTAGGTTTCACCGCCAACGTCCGTGCAATACATAGCCGTTGTTGTTGCCCACCTGAGAGTCGTGTGCCTTGTTGTTGTAATTTATCTTTAACCTCATCCCACAAGGCTGCCTGCTTTAATGCCTCTTCTACACGCTGTTGCACCTGAGCTTTAGCTAGCTTCTCATGTAGCTTAATGGCAAATGCAATATTATCAAAAATACTCATCGGGAAAGGTGTTGGCTTTTGAAAAACCATCCCAATTTCTTTACGTAATTGATTTAAATCAATATTTTTTTCTAAAACATTTTGTCCTTGTAACAAAATCTGCCCTGTTGCTTTTTGCTTGGGATACAGCTCATAAATACGATTTAAAGTTCTAAGCAAAGTCGATTTCCCGGAACCTGAAGGTCCAATCAAGGCAGTAATTTTATTTTGCGCAAAGCTTGCATTAATATCATGTAATGTCTTGCTGTCACCATAATAAAAGTTAAGATTTTTCACCGCTAAGTATTGCTGATTTGGCAAATTTAACACCCTCCTGTGTGACTCAAATTGGGTATTATCAATTTGAGATTTTGCTTTGTTTTCTAAATTTTTAAACTCTATAGATTGTTGCATCTTCATCTCTTATTATTTACGTGTTATTTATCTTTTGCAATCCAACGCGCCGTTAAATTCATCACTAATACTAATACAGTGATGATAAGAGCTGCAGTCCATGCTACTTGTTGAAACTCCGGATAAGGCTGCATTGCATTTTCAAAAATCATCACTGGTAAACTCTCAATTGCTTGCCCCATATTGAAACTTAAAAAGCTGTTTTTCGCCGAAGTAAATAATAAAGGTGCACTTTCTCCCATCACTCTTGCCGTAGCTAACACTACTGCAGTAATGAGTCCTGTCTTTGCTGAGCGAAACCCAATCATTACAATCACACGCCACTTTGAAACACCTAAAGCAATCGCTGATTCTTTTAGCATGGGGGAGACAAGATATAAAACATCCTCAGCAGCACGCGTAATCATCGGCATGGCAATAACCGCCAAAGCAATAATTCCGGCATAACCTGAAAAGCTAGTATTAACTACAATAAGTGTATAGATAAATAAACCTACAATGACCGATGGTGTGCTTAACATCATATCATTGATAAAACGTAAAACTTTAATCGTTCGTCTAAACTGTCGAAACTCAACAAAGAAAGTTGCCGTTAAAATCGAAATCGGTGTCGCAATCACTATTGCACCAATCGTTAACATCAACGAGCCAACGATAGCATTTCTAAGTCCTAGCTCTCTAGTATCGTGCGTGAAGATATAACCGCTAAAGCTATGCATACCACGCATCACCAACTCATACAAAATACTACATAAGAAAAACACACTAATGATTGCACTTAGCCAGCAAAGAGATACAAATATATTTGATTTAATACGTCGTTTAAGTGCAACTTGTCCAATCGTATTCATTATGCCACACCCACTTTATAACGTTTTAACACCAAACGTGATATTACCAAAACCACCAAGGTTATTAAAAACAATATCAAACCTGTTTCGACCAATGCCGCAGGGTATAGTGTGCCCAAAGCTTCATTAAATTCATTGGCAATAGCAGATGAGATGGTTGCACTAGGCATGAATAACCCCTGTAAACTATGCACATTACCAATAACAAAGGTCACTGCCATCGTCTCACCTAAAGCACGTCCAAACCCTAAAATAATTGCACCCATCATGCCAGGCAATGCATACGGAAAAATGACATTTTTGGTCACTTCCCACTTGGTTGCACCAATACCAAATGCCGCCTCTTTTGTTACTTGCGGAATCGCACTGATAACATCACGCATCACCGATGAGATTAAAGGAATAACCATAATAGCTAAGATAATGCTAGCGGCAAATATGCTACTTCCAGTTGGTAAGCTTTTGATAAAGAACATCACCAAAGGTTCAAAGTGTGCCCAGAATGAGCCACTTTTGGCAAGAGCTGCAAACTTAACCTGCCAGGACATAGATAAAGGCATCAATTTCAATTGTATAGATTTAATCCACGGCAAAAGCACAAACAGTCCCCATATACCATAGACAATGCTGGGAATCCCAGCCATCAACTCGATTAATCGTGCAAGAATTCTACCAATGCGCCGAGGTAATAACTCATCGATCAAAAGAGCAACTCCTAAACTAAAAGGCACCGCAATCACAAGAGCTAAAATAGATGTCACTAAAGTACCAATAATAACTGAATAGGCACCAAATTTCTCAGTAACTGGATTCCAAGCATCTGTCCATAAAAAAGAAATGCCATACTCACGAATACTTGGCCAGCTAAATACAACAAGGCTCATTAACAGTAACACAAAAATGATCAGCGTTAGCGATGCTAAAGCTATCACTAATCTCAAAAAATTTTTATCTCCACTTCGCCGCAAAACCTATTTTTCCTGCTTAATTAAATACTGTTTAAGTATAAATGCCAATTGTTACAGTTATGTTACAAGTTATAGCAATGGTAGTTTTAAATTGAATTTCTCATATTTCTCACTATTATTCTATGAGCATAGGACTAAACGCTAAGGAACTATTTATGTTTCATATTTCAGAACGTAGAAAATGGTATATTGGATTTGGTATTGTCTTACTCGTCATTCTTGCTTTTTTAGCTTTATTGCACAGTGAGGTCACGATGAGTATTGTTATTATTGCTCTGATTATCGTTGCAATTTATGACGTGACACAAAAAAAACATACTATACTACGCAATTTCCCCGTACTTGGGCATATGCGCTTTATCTTGGAGTTTTTCCGTCCTGAGATTCAGCAATATTTTGTTGCTACGGATGAAAGTGAACGGCCATTTGATCGACAAACACGCTCTTTAGTATATCAGCGCGCTAAAGGCATTGAGGACACCCTACCCTTTGGTACCGAACGGAATATTAACCGACCAGGCTATGAATGGGTTTTGCATTCACTTGCTCCCATTCACCCAAAAGATGTTGACCCTAAAATTCAAATAGGCAATCATCAATGTACAAAGCCTTATATTTCATCACGCTTAAATATTTCTGCCATGAGTTATGGGGCTTTGTCTAAAAATGCGATTATCGCGCTCAATAAAGGCGCTAAACTTGGTGGTTTTTGTCATAATACTGGCGAAGGCGGATTAACAACATACCATCGCCAAGGTGGTGATATTTGTCTTCAGATTGGTACAGGTTACTTTGGCTTTAGAACTAAAAACGGCCACTTTGATCCGGAAAAGTTTGCTACTCAGGCACAATATGATGATATCAAAATGATTGAGATTAAACTCTCACAAGGAGCAAAGCCTGCCCACGGTGGTGTTTTACCCAAGGAAAAGCTTACCCCTGAGATTGCTAAAATTCGTGATGTGCCGATGGGTGAAGATGTTTTATCTCCACCTGCGCATACTGCTTTTTCGACACCTGTTGAGCTATGTCAATTTGTGCAAAAACTGCGAGAGCTCTCAGGTGGTAAACCCATTGGTTTTAAACTGTGTATTGGACGCAAAACCGAGTTCTTTTCTATTTGCAAAGCCATGTTGAAAACACAAATTTTCCCTGACTTTATTACCATCGATGGTGCTGAAGGTGGCACAGGGGCCGCCCCTGAAGAATATGTCAATCATATCGGTGTACCACTTGAAGATGCCTTAGCGTTTGCCCATAACGCGCTTGTTGGCTCTGGAATTCGTGAACATATTTGTATTATTGCTAGTGGTAAAACTGCCACGGGATTTGATATGGTCAAACGAATTGCGCTGGGTGCTGATGTCATCAATAGTGCACGAGCAATGATGTTATCATTAGGCTGTATTCAGTCTAAACAATGTAATCGTAATACGTGCCCCACAGGAGTTGCTACACAAAATCCGCGATTGTATAAAGCACTAGATATTGACGATAAAAAACAGCGTGTATATCGCTTTCATGATGCCACAGTTAAAAGCTTTACCGAAATTGTTGGTGCTATGGGACTTAAGAATCCAAGTGAGCTTTCTGCTTCACGTGTCATACGCCGCATTAATGAAAAAACAGTGCAATCACTTGATGAAGTTTATCAATATCTTAAAAAAGATAGCTTATTAGATGATAATAATCTGCCAATGCAATATGCTAAATATTGGCAACAAGCTTCAGCTGAACGCTTTTAAAAAATAAGTTATATCTACTATTATCTCTCCCCTTGAAGTAGATGTCGTGCTGCTTTGCTGCGCGGGTGAGGGGTAATAAAACTTCACTTATTTTTCATTCATTACTAATCAAGCTTCAGATTATTAATAAAATAGCCTTTCTACCAGCTTCTTTTAAAAACTGCTTGCAAGTAATTGACTAAAGGTTGTATGGTATCACCCGATGACTCGCCCCTAAATTTTTAGCTACTTCTTGCGATGAACAATAGACTTTTAGTCTTAAGCTTATTGAAAGAGAAGCCATACAGAAAAGATGATTTTTAAACAACTTAATAAACAGGAGGTAAAATGTACAAACTAATAAGCCTTATTAAAACTGAATATGGCGTAATTTTGCCCATTATCCTCTTTGTTTTACTAAATATGACTTTCTCAGGGTTGACTCCATATAACATCAGTCACTTTGCAACAGCTGCAACAACCTTTATTATCTTTGTGGTAATGCTCGTTTGCGCCTTTAATGTTGTCAAACATGCTGACTGGTTAGCAGAAAAATTTGGTGAACCTTATGGCACCTTGATTCTTACCCTTTCTGTTATTTCGATTGAGGTGGCATTAATTATCACCATGATGCTTATTGGCAAAGGTGACCCGACCCTTGCCAGAGATACAATGTTTGCTGTGATTATGATCGCCGTTAATGGTTTTGCGGGACTGAGTCTGTTAACCGGCGGCATTAAACATAATACACAAATGTATAATACCGAAGGTGCTAGTATTTATATTTCTTTACTTATTCTTTTATTAACGGTCTGTTTAATACTACCTAATTACACCGTTGCCACAGATGCTGGAACATTTAATTTGAGTCAATCAATTGTTGTCATTATTGTCTGTGTTATTCTTTATACAGTTTTTTTGGTCAAGCAAACCGTGACACATAAAGATTATTTTCAATATAACAACGAGCAGGATAATGATGAGGAGCATCACAATCCAATGGGCTCAGTACTTTATCATGTTATTATGTTGCTTCTTGGGCTTATAGTAATGATCGCGCTGTCAAAAAACCTTGCTAGCTTTCTTGAGTTTAGCATTCAAGAAGCAGGCCTTCCTAGTAAGCTAGGGGGATTTATTATCGCACTTTTAGTTTTAACACCAGAGGGTGTTAGTGCCATTCAATCTGCTTATAAAAATCAATTACAACGCTCTATTAATCTATGCATGGGCTCTGCAGTTGCCACGATTTGTCTTACGGTGCCATCGGTACTTGTCATTAGTCTTGTTCTTGGTCAACCCCTAATCCTAGGACTAAACAATACCTCTATCGTAATTATGGTGCTGACATTTTTAATTGCTTTGGTTACCTTTACTTCACGACGCACCAGTGTATTTAATGGCATGGTGCTTCTGAGTGTTTTTATTGTTTACTTTGCCTTGATTTTCGATGTTGCTCAAC
Organism: Cysteiniphilum halobium; assembly: GCF_003574425.1. Lineage (GTDB taxonomy): Bacteria > Pseudomonadota > Gammaproteobacteria > Francisellales > Francisellaceae > Caedibacter > Caedibacter halobius. Next base: position 21,862 of record NZ_QLIU01000012.1, read on the forward strand.
CTTTATCACAATGATAAACTCATCTAAAAAAGCAACCTATTAGCGAATTTAAAACAATCTTATAGAGGAAATTTGCAAATTGCGATAATTTGCTCTAATCTTTTGACATGAGATAAATTTTGGAGCTTTATCATGGGGTTTATATCAGTAAGACTTCCTGAAGAATTTGTCAATGAAACCAGAAGCTTTGCAGAAAAAGGCTATCGCACAGTACCGCAACAAATTCTATATTGGGCAGAGCTTGGCAGGCAACAAGAGCTACGAAATTGGCAACTTGAAAAAATGAGACTCGGCTTGCAACAAGCCAAGAATGCTCAGATTGCAACGGAACACGATGTTTCACGAGTATTTAGTAAATGCAAAAAATAAACTGGTCACTTGAGGCGCTTAACGACTTTGAAGACTATATTGATTGGTATTTAAAATATGTGGATGAAGTCGTGGCTATGCGCTTCATTGACAGTATTGAAAGCGCTTTAAAGTATATTTCATTAAACCAACATGCCTCACGTATGGTAAGTGAGATTCCCAAGTTAAGAGAATATATTATATGTGACTTCCCTTTTTTAATTTCTTATTGGATTAAAAATCAAGACGAAATCATCATTACTTCTTTTCTACATCAAAAAATGAAAAAGTAAGCTACTGTATATTTTCCTAGATAGTAGATGATATACTAGCAGCACTAATCAGCACGATACATTTATTTGTTAATGTCCAAAAACAAACATAGCAAAAGCAGCAAACGCTGGCTTGATGAGCATCATAATGACCACTACGTTGCCCAATCTAAAAAAGATGGCCTAAGATCACGTGCTGCCTACAAACTCATAGAATTACAACAAAAAGATAAACTATTTAAACCTGGCATGACCATTGTTGATCTGGGCGCTGCTCCTGGTGGTTGGTCTCAGGTTCTAACTGATTTTGTTGGTGTTCAAGGCAAAGTTTTCGCCTTAGATATTTTAGAGATGGATCCATTGCCTGATGTAACCTTTATCCAAGGGGATTTTACTGAGGATGAGCCTTATGAGGCTTTAATGCAATTAACCGAAGGTGAATCTATTGACTGGGTCATCTCCGATATGGCGCCGAATATGAGTGGCAATCGTAATACGGATCAAGCCGGATCGATGTATCTGGTTGAATTGGCTCTTGATTTTGCCGATAGTGTATTAAAGTCACGTGGCAACTTTTTAGCTAAAGTTTTCCAAGGCGAAGGCTTTGACCCTTTTGTAAAAGCAGCGCAAGAACGTTTTCAAAAAGTCGTTATTCGTAAACCTGATGCTTCCCGTGCCCGCTCACGAGAGGTCTATATTATTGGACTTAATAAACGTTAAAGGAAGTATCCATGGGCTATAGACTATCCAAAATTTACACAAAAACTGGTGACAAAGGCACAACTGCTCTATCGGATAATGTCCGCATTAACAAATGCACACCGATTATTGAAACCATTGGTCAGATTGATGAATTAAATGCTGCTATTGGCGTTATTGTCGCCTTTTCAAATCATACTAAGATAAATAATCAACTACAAAATATTCAACACCATTTATTTAATATCGGTGGTGAGTTATCTTTTCCTGAATTCAGTCAATTAACAGATCACGCTGTTACCACGCTTGAAGCACAAATAGATCAGTGGAATAAGTCTTTACCACCTTTGAAAGAGTTTATTTTACCCGGCGGCTCAAAGTGTGCGGCTTTAAGCCATCAAGCGCGCACCATAGCGCGTAAAGCTGAACGCCGCTATGTTGCCTTGATCCAAGATCAAACGAAAGCACATAACCCACTTATTTTAAGTTTTTTGAATCGTTTATCTGATTATCTTTTTGTACTGGCACGCTTTTTTAACCAACTGGATCAGCATGCTGAAGTGTTATGGAAAAGTCATAAAACACAGGAAAAATTATGAAAATTATTATTTTAGGTGCCGGACAAGTCGGCAGTTCATTGGCTAAAAACTTACAAAAAGATCACAATATCAGTGTGGTTGATGAAAGAGCAGAACGCCTAAGACATATTCAAAATCACTTTGATGTCAAAACAATCTGTGGCTCAGCATCGCACCCAAACATTCTTGAAGAAGCAGGGGCTAATGACGCAGATATGATTATTGCAGTTACTAATAATGATGAGGTGAATATCGTATCCTGTCAGATTGCATATAGTCTTTTTAAAATTCCAACTAAAATTGCGCGTTTACGTAACAAAAACTACGCGCGTTACCCACAAATTTTTAATAATGACAATATTCCAATTGATCTTATTATTAACCCATCAGAATTAGTCACACAACGCCTAGTGCGTTTAGTTGAACATCCCGGCAGCTTCCAAATTGTTGATTTTGCTAATGGGCGTTTGCAACTGGCAGGTAGCGAAATTGCTGAAGACTCTCCATTGCACGGCATGAGTATTCGTGAGTTCAGACAAGAGCTCCCTGATATTGACGCACGTGTTGTTGCTATTTATCGCAAAAAACAAAACTTGCTTATCTCAGCTGATACGGTTTTGCAAAAAGAAGATGAAGTATTCTTTATTGCGGAGCGTATTAATATCCCTGCAATTTTACGCGAATTCCAACCACAGCAAACTGCGTGTCGCAAACTCTTTATTGCCGGCGGTGGCAACATTGGCATGGGACTTGCTAAAAAGCTTGAAAACGATTATCTAGTCAAAATTATTGAGCGTAATTATGAAAAATGTCATTTAGCTGCCGAGACGCTTAACAATACTACTGTACTCTCAGGAGATGCATCAGACGCTGAGTTATTAAATGCCGAGAGCATTGATGATACCGATCTTTTCTGTGCAGTAACAAATGATGACGAAGCCAACATCATGTCAGCAATGCTCGCTAAGAAAATGGGGGCTAAAAGCACCATAGCTCTAGTTAATAGCCTAAGCTATGCCGCTTTAGTTGATGAAACACACACGATTGATCGTGCGATTTCACCACAAAGGATTACCATTGGAGTTATTCAAACCTATTTGCGCAAAGGGGATATGCTTAATATATACTCACTTTATGGCGGTCATGCTGAAGCTTGCGAAATTGTCGTACACGGTACTGCTGATAGCTCACCAATTGTTGGTAAAAAAATCAGTGAACTCAATCTACCAAAAGCAATTATTATTAGTGCTATCGTTCGCAATGATACCGTGTTAATCGCACATGATCACTATGTTATTGAATCAGGAGACCACGTTATTGTCACTATTACTGATCTTGATCATATTTATACGATTGAAAAACTCTTTCAGGTATTGCCGGTTTTTCTATAATCCTTTCTCATATACCCATCGTAAATTATTTTGCGGTGCTTAGTTGCGAAGCAGTTTGTGAGGATTTTGACAAGTTGGGTTGCAAGTAATAGCTAGGACTATTGCCAAAATTCAACTTGGTAAAAGTGCGGAAAATGCAAGACAAGAAATTCTGTACAATGATTTATGGTGGGTATATTACCGCACACAAACCATTTTACATTCTTTTTGCATCTATATACTTTACATCACCTGCATTTTCACCTACATTATATAAAATATTTTTTATATAAAATTTTATGGATTTATAATGCGTGATATTGATGAGCTTATTTTGACAAGAATTTCTGATGTATGCCATATCATGGGTGATGCTAACCGTATGCGGATTTTGTTCCTATGTGCTAAAGAAGCAACACCGGTCAATCATTTTGTAGAAAAACTTGGGATATCTCAGCCTCTGGTTAGCCACCATTTGAGGTTAATGAAACAACAGCGTCTGATTAAAGGAGAACGTTGTGGCAAACAAGTACTCTACTCTTTATATGATGAGCATGTGCACTGTATTTTACAAGATATGTATAAACACTGGTCAGATGAAAATCATTAATCAATTAATGGGGAAATAAAATGTTTGAATATAAGATTTATGGCATGGATTGTTTAGATGAGGTGTCAGTTGTGAAACGTGAGCTCATCCCTTATGTAAAAGATGAAGACCTTTTGCAGTTTAATCTCTTAAAAGGCAAGCTCATGATCCACGATCAAACAAAACAATTCACACAGGATGAAATTGAAAAAAGGCTTAAGGCAACAGGTTACCAATTTATTAGTTGGCAACAATATGAAATAAAACAACAAACCAACAGTGAAAGCTTTTGGCAAAAACATATACGCAGCATATTAACACTGATTTGCGCACTATTTTTAATAATAGGCTATATCATTCATGGTAGTTATCACGGTTTTTTAGATGCCCTTATTGGTGAGCATGGTGTGGCAAATGCCCAGCCTGTTAGCTCGATTATTTTCTATGTCATAGCTTTGATTGTCGGAGGGATATTTATTTACCCTAAAGCGTGGGCAGCACTAAAACGCTTACGCCCTGATATTAATCTTTTGATGACAATCGCAGTCATTGGTGCGATATTCTTAGGTCAATGGTTAGAAGCAGGAATGATTGTATTTTTGTTTTCCATTGCATCATTATTGGAATCATGGAGTGTTGGCAAAGCCCGCAAAGCCATTCAAGCACTATTAGAAATAGCCCCTGATACTGCCAATGTCTACTGTACACATCACAAAGACATCGATGTGAAAAAAGTTGAGGAAGTCAATATTGGGGCAACCATCGTTATCAAACCTGGAGAACGCGTGCCATTAGATGGTATTGTTAAAGAAGGTGAAAGCTTTATTAATCAAGCACCAATTACTGGTGAGTCACTACCTGTTGAAAAAAAGCAAGGTGATCCTGTATTTGCCGGTAGTTTAAATGAAGATGGACTGTTATATGTCAAAGTAACCAAACTTGCCACCGAATCAACACTATCAAACATTATTCGTCAAGTAGAGTTAGCCCAAGCCAATAAAGCAAAATCTGAAATGTGGGTGGAACAATTTGCTAAATATTACACGCCTTTGATGATGCTATTTGCCCTATTAGTGGCGATTGTGCCGCCATTATTATTTGGTGGTAGCTGGTACAACTGGATCTATGAAGCTTTGGTGATTCTTGTCATTGCTTGTCCTTGTGCTTTAGTCATTTCCACACCTGTGAGCATTGTCTCTGGTCTAAGCGCTGCTGCGCATCATGGTATTCTAGTCAAAGGTGGCAGTTTTCTTGAGTTACCAGCGAAAATCAAAGCAATTGCCTTTGATAAGACCGGCACGATTACTCAAGGTAAACCGGTTATTCAATCGATTATTAATATCTCAAAAGAGTATAATGATAATGCGTTATTGCAACTTGCAGCAGCCTTAGAAGAAGGTAGTAATCATCCTCTAGCACATGCGATTTTTGATAAAATGGCAGAACTAAAATTAGATAAGAGATATAATGCTTCCGGGATTCAAGTCATCAAAGGCAAAGCGATTACTGGACAGATTAATGGCCATCATTATTGGATTGGTAGTCATCAATATCTACATGAGAAAACGGAAATCACATCCGATTTAACCGTTTTTCATGATCAGATTCTATCTCTAGAAAAAACAGGGCATTCTTTGCTTATCTTTGCTAATAATGATCACATTCTTGGTTTGTTTGCCGTTGCTGATAGCATCAAGAAAAATGCTAAAGCAACTTTGGCACAATTACATGCACTAGGTATTAAAACAGCACTTTTAACCGGTGATAATAAAGGTGCTGCACAGTTTATTGCCAAAGAAGCTGGACTTGATGAAGTATATTCTGAGCTTTTACCTGAGCATAAAGTGCAAAAAATCAAAATATTACAGCAACAGTATCAAATTGTTGCTATGGTTGGTGACGGTATTAATGACGCCCCAGCTTTAGCAACTGCTGATTTAAGTCTTGCTATGGGTGATGCCGGTAGTGATGTAGCTATTGAAACGGCTGATATTGCGCTTATGTCGGATGATCTAGCCAAATTGCCATGGTTGATTAAACATGCCAAACGTGTTAGGGCTATTATCCAACAAAACATCACCTTTGCCTTAGGGCTCAAAGTTGTTTTTATGGTATTAGCACTTCTTGAGCTTGCCAATATTTGGATGGCAATTGGTGCTGATATGGGCGCCTCTTTATTAGTTGTATTTAATAGTTTACGTTTATTAAATACGAAAAGTCATCCCTAAATATCAACATTAAAGATTTAATTCTATCTCTATATTTAACTGATGGAGTTTGGTTTGCTTTCATTAATAAACTTACTTATAACCCTATGTTTTATATCATAACTTTTATTTGATGATTATCAACTTATATATTTACAATAGCTCTGATACGGATATAATTCAACCACTGATCTCACACTTAAATTATTAAAAAATGAAAAGATTTAAACTAATTGATACAACTTTATCCATGCTCATTGTAACAACAGCCCTGGCTGTTAGTGCTTGTTCATCAAACACTGGATTGGGCAACTACAATATTAATCAGGCACTGACGTCAATGCCTACAAAAGTAAAAATGAAAACCAATGATTTTAAGTTTTACTTCGGTAAAAATTCAGCACCTATTGGCGCTAAAGATTTAGGGGAAATTACAACAAGTCGCCGTTCTAATGCCTTTGCTAAAGACCCTGTTGCCTCTTGTAACTGGGTTTTCTACTCAGCACTTCTAAGCTTAGAAAATCAAGCCAAAGAAATGGGTGGCAATGCCGTTGCTAATATCCAATCAAATTGGAAAAATAACACGACTTCAAGTACTGACACTTACGTTTGTGACAATGGTTTATGGATGTCAGGCGTAGCATTAAAAGCTAATGTAATAACTTCCAAAATTTAACATTTTTAGATTAATACCATTTCTTTATCTATACTGCAAATATTAGTCAGCAATGAGATTAAGGATCAAATAATTAATGAATAAATTAAATGAATTAGTTAGAGTCCCTCGCTATTACGAACTTATCACTGCAATATTATTAATCTTAATATTATCAAGTTGCGCGAAGCTTATCCCTTACCCAAATCAGTCTATTGAGAACAGACTCAAAGCTCAGTCAATAATTGAACAAGCTATTATGGAGCAACCTGAAAAATTTAAGCCTGCAGCAGTCTATTTTAACGATGATTACATATCACTATCCTATGGTTTAGCGACCACCGCCAGTGGAAGAGGTTATAGCTCCGCAACTCCAATATTAAACTCCACTACTGTCATAGCTGGAGGAAGCAGTTCATCATCTTCACTGACATATGAGAAACATAAACGTATTTACTATACTTCAATCTCTAAAGTTGAACTTTACAAGAAAAATAGTTATTTCATTATCAACATTATTAACACATCAAATCGTGCACTGTATAAGATCTATATCTACAATAAAACTCAAGCGTTTGATGTTGCAAATGCTTTAAATTTCTTAGCTTTAAAATCAAGCAGTGAAAAATAGTAACTTTTATAGCTTCCTCACACAAACAAATCGATGTGGCATGTCTTTTTGATCGATGACAATCTCAAATCCTTTTTCAACAAACAATGCATGTAAATCCAGCTGATGAAATGCTTTGACAAAAGGCTCATTTAACTTGCGTGCTAACAATTTGAAATAAACACCTTTTATCCCATGGTTTTTAAATAATTGCCATGTTTTATCTTGATACTGCACCGGTGATGGTTCAGCAATGACAAACACTCCACCCTTTTTAAGTACACGTGAGGCTTCTGCAATGAGTTTTTTGATATATTTTGGCGGGATTTCATGTAATACATAGCAAGCACTTAAACCATCAAAACGTTCATCGATAAATGGTAATGACTCGCCAATACCTTGAATAAATTTTATATGTGGATAGTCTAACGCAGCATGCTTTAGTAAATAAGGACTAGGATCAATACCCCATATATCGTTAATACCTTTTTGATAAATTATCTGAGCAGTGTTGCCACCACCACAACCGATATCCAAAACTGCATGACAATCTTTAAGATACTGTGCTATTTTTTCTCGCATAGGATCAACTTGATTAAGCATCGCAATATCAAATCCTTTGATATAACCGCGAGTTAAAAGCTTTGAGTAATTACCACAAGGAATATTATGAAACTCTTGCAAGACATACTTAGGAATGGGCATTTCCTGCAATAATTTTTGATCTAAGTAAACTGCTTTATGCTTTGGATAACATATTGCTTTTATCAACTTAAACCATGAAACCGGTGATTTGAAATTTAAAGTGTCAACCCAACCGTCAGGCAGATGCAAATCAGACCAGTTGATAACACATGGATCATTATTATTTTTCATCATTCGTCGAGCATTTCTACTTCTAAGCAAATAAATCACAAAGAATGGCCTGGCGCATAAACACACCATTTTTAGCCTGCTGGAAATACCAGGCATATTTAGTGGTATCAACTGAACTACAAATCTCTTGCACACGTGGCAGTGGGTGCAGCACAATCAAATCATCGTGTGCACTATTGACCAACATATCCGCTGTAAGGACGTAATCCATCATATGGTCATCTTCTTCGGAAAAGCGTTCTTTTTGTAATCGTGTCATATACAATACATCAACCACACCAATAACATCTGCTAAGTTTTCAACACAATGAACGCTAATATTTTTACTTTTAAACTGAGTTAAAATCTCTTGTGGAATTTGTAAGGCCTTAGGTGCTACATAGTAAATTGTAATATCACGATAGTTTAGCAATGCATAGCTTAATGAGTGCACGGTACGCCCATAGAACAAATCACCAATCATTGCAATTTTAATACCATCAATTTGTCCAAACTTCTTCTCTATCGTAAATAAATCAAGTAAAGTTTGTGAAGGGTGCTCATTAGCACCATCTCCAGCATTAACCACAGGGATATATGAAATATTTGCAGCGATTTGGGCACTTCCTGCTTCAAAGTGACGCATAACAATCGCATCTGCATAGCCATTCAACATTTGAATCGTATCCGTTAGGCTCTCCCCTTTCTTGCCAAAGGAAGTATTATGTGCATCAGCAAAACCAATTACCTTAGCACCCAATCGATAAATAGCTGCCTCAAATGATAAACGCGTACGTGTGGATGCCTCAAAAAAACAACTGGCGATAATCTTATCTCTTAAACTATTTAACAGTTTGCCTTGTTGTGCATCATGCGCAAGACGCATTAACCGATCAAAATCATTGCGCTTTAAATCTTTAATGCTCACAAGATGTTTTGTTGTGCTATTGTGGCTTGATAATATCGTCTTAAGCATAATTCATCCCTTAAGGTGTTTAATTACTTTAATTACTCTATGCATATCAGGCAAACAGCGCTATCCTATCAGGAAAAAATAACAAGGTATATTAAAACATGTTTCCCGTGGCATTGACTGGCGGTATTGGCAGCGGTAAAACAACGGTTGCTAATCTTTTTAATACACTTTATAACATTGATATTATCTGTGCGGATCAAATTGCCAAAGAAGTCATTTTATTACCCGAAATCATCGATGCCATTACGCACAAATTTGGTCACCATATGATAAGCTCCGATGGCATTGTTGACAGAAAAGCATTACGCAATGCCATAAGTCATGATTCATCGGCACGATCCTGGCTGAATGATCTTATGCATCCGATTATTCGTCAACAAATTGAATCAAGGCTTGCTCAAAGTCAGTCAATTTATACGATTGTAGATATTCCACTGTTAACAAAAGAAACATTGACTAACTACCCTTATCTTAAGAAGATTATCTCCGTGTGTGCCCCTCTTGAAGCAAAACTCAATCGCATTGTAATTCGTGATAACCAAACTAAAGCGCAAGCCTTATTAATGGTGCAAAGTCAAATTAACGATGATGAACGTCGTACATTTAGTGATTTTGTCATTGAAAATAATGCTGATATTTCTGCTCTTAACCCTCAAATTCTCACTATCCATCAAAAAATATTGTCACTTGTATAATAATGCAAAAAATAACTTACTTGACCTATCACCTCACCCTTTATCAAAGAGGGGCGTTCTATTAATGCTTAAATGGCACCTCCTGATACGCAATAACCCCTAATTCTTTGGGGTAACCCACCTCAATTAAATATAAGCCTTGTGGTGATGCTGTGATACCGGCTTGTGTGCGATCTTTTGCTACTATCAACTCTTTGATCCAATCATGTGGCTTTTTAGCCAAACCTACCTCTAGTATTGATCCGACGATATTTCTTACCATATGATGCAAAAAAGCATTTCCCTGAATATCAAAAATAATAAACTGAGCATGCTGAGTAAAATATGCATGATGGATATTGCGATACACACTTGTTGACTGGCACTGTGATGAACGAAAACTGCTAAAATCCTGTTCACCAAGCAAATATGTGCAAGCTGTGTTCATTTTGTTTAAATCTAAAACCTGGTTCATCCAAGTTGTTCGCTTATGCCATAACGCACTGGGTGTTTTACTCTGATAGATCACATATTGATAACGTCGATATAACGCACTAAAGCGTGCACTAAAATCTATATCAACCTCATAGACATGAGAAACATTAATATCACTGGGTAAATGCGCATTAACACCTAATACCCATGCCTTTTCTTGTCTGACCACTGAGGTAGTAAAGTGAATCACTTGTGCTGTGGCATGCACACCGGCATCTGTTCTACCTGCACATATGACTTCAATCGATTCATTGGCAATAATCGATAATGCTTTTTCTAAGCACTCTTGTACACTCTTGCTATGTTTTTGGCGCTGCCAACCACAATAACTGGTTCCTGCATATTCAAGTACAAGTGCATAATGTTTTTGCATATTCTAAAAATAAGTATTCCCTGAGGTCGTGGATCTTAGCACAACTTAAGATAATTGATAACACCAATGCCACGGCTCATAAATAAAACCGTAAGTATTATCACGCGGATAGCTTAAAGTAAATCGAAACTCACTGGCATGCGCTGACAACCATTTAAATGCTTTAGTTTGTTCAAAATTTTCTGTTAGAAGCTCTGATTCCTCATCTGAAGTAAAATCCAAAGCGCAACCGGTATGATGTTCACTAAACCCAGGTAATGCTGAGATCCTTACAATATCTTCTAGTAACAACCCTTTATTTAATTTATTTAAAATAATATTTGCCTGATAGAGATAACTGCGAAAAGCTGAAACAACCATAAGGTTAACGCTATCCAGTTGAGCACTTTTTTGCATATTCTGCCACGCATGATATGCCTCACAATGCATATAATAATCTCGCTTTAAAACATCATGTCCACCATAAACAAGCATAGGCTCTGCACATTCTAGAAAAAATGGCCGCTTATTATTTTCTACATACTCTATTGGCAATATTGTATAGGCTTCGTGAAGCTTTTGATTATTATCAGACATTTGATGATTTCCCTTGCATAAATAAATTTTTGGCTATTGCTGCTAATGGTTCATGTAAAAGCTCAATAGGTTTTTTCTCAAAGCCTGGCATTTTGGAACTGGTACTTTTGATGTGAATTTCATCAATAAGCTGATTTGTTCTTAGATCATATATCTTAATGCTTAATTTAACTTGATCAGCAACCCCAGTCAATAGCGTATAGCTCTCTGTCCATTTGACTATTCTAGGTAAGATAAAATAATCATATTTTTGACTACGAGCTGCTAAATATTCAAATTGTGCCGATTGGAAATGTGATGCAAGAGTCAACTTTTTAAAATGGTTTTTTAAGGCGTCATTTAGAACCAATAATGTTTCTTTAGCACTTTCGGGGTAACTATGTAAGTCATCATAGCCATTATTGGGATATGCCATATAAGCTGTGGCATTAGTTGGTAATTTGACTAAACCATCAAGAAAGTGAATATCATTATTCTGTGCTGCCACCGTCTTTTGCATCGAATTAGCAACAATCTGATGGGTGCTTGCACAACCTGTGATTAAAAAGCAAATACTTAGAAAAAGCTTCTTCATTTGTGTTAAAAATAAAACTTACGATACAAATATTATACAGATTATATTTTTCAGTCCAAGCTATTGCTGCGTTTTTTTGGTTTTTCTTATAAGCCGGAAATAAGTGACATTAATTCACTGCGACTCTTCTCATCTTTTCTGAATATCCCTCGCATACAACTTGTTACTGTTGAAGTTTCAGATTTATGCACTCCTCTTGTTGTCATACATTGATGCATTGAGTCAATAATTACAGCAACACCTTTGGGCGCTAGTGCTTTTTCAATCGCCAGAGCAACTTGCATTGTCAAACGTTCTTGTGTTTGCAAGCGTTTAGCAAAAACATCCAATACACGTGCTATTTTACTAATGCCCACAACTTTGCCATTGGGTAAATAAGCAACATGCGCTTTACCAATAATTGGTACCATATGATGTTCGCAATATGACTCCAAACGCATATCCTTTAAAAGCACAATCTCATCATAACCCTCAACATCTTCAAACGTTTTTGACAAGATTTTATCTGGATCTTCCGCATAACCTTTAAAAAATTCAGCATATGACTTGATCACACGTTTCGGAGTTTCAATCAATCCTTCACGGCAAGGGTCTTCACCAATATATTCTAATAAGGTTTTAATCGCTTGCTCAGCTTGTTGAGCACTTATTTTTTTTATCATGGCGCTCACTTTATTGTTTATTTTTATCAAATGCTATTTTAATACCTTGTAATACCAAATCCGGCACAATGGCGTCAAACAACCCAGGGACACTAAACAGCTGAGAAAAACCACCAGTTGCAATCGTTATAACAGCATTTGAATCTGTTTTTAATTCTTGAATCATCACTGATTTTAGCTCTTTTAATGCCCCTAAGTGGCCATAGTAAATACCTGATTGGAGATTGGTATCAGTATCTTTGCCTATTGCCATTGTCGGCTTGACAATACTCACTGAAGAAAGTTGGGCGGCATTGCTACTTAAAGCTTCCAGAGAAATTCGAACACCAGGCAAAATCGCCCCGCTTAAATAGGTTTTATCTTTGCGTACCACATCAAAAACAGTAGCAGTACCCAAATCAATCACCAAAATATCTTTGTTAGGAAATAGCTCAACAGCAGCAATACATCCAGCGATTCGATCAGCACCAACTTCTTTGGGCGTTGCTACTTGCATCTTTAAACCTGTTTTTACACCCGGTTGTAAGAAAAATGGCTCAAGCTCAAAGTATTTCAAAATAGCTGAACGCAACGAATAATTTATCGCCGGTACAACAGAGGCAATCGCAACTCCTGTTATTTTATTTGGATCAAGACTATTTTCGCTTAATGCTTGCCTTAGGAAAATACCTATTTGATCAGAGCTACCATGAGCTGATGCTGTGGTATAACGAAATTGTAATATTAATTCATCATGATCAAAAACACCCGCATGGATATGCGAATTGCCAACATCTAAAGTAAGTAACATTTGTTCTATAAGTATCCCGCTTAGTTTAATGTTGCAGTATATACATATCATTAATCTAATTACAGTATTAATCGACGTTTTTTAAGTGTCTAGCACTATTATTTTTTATGGTTTGCGTTATGATGGCAGCAAATGCATCTGAGACTATTTTTTGAAGTATAAACATGGCTACTTTTGATCGTCATTTTTATCATATTTTATTGCTTGTTATTTTGCTCACTGCTGCAGGGCAAATGACCAATACCATTTATGTCCCAGCACTGACACAAATGGCAAATGAATTTGCTGTCAGTCCTGGTAGAATGCAAGCAGTAATTGCCTGTTATTTATTTCCCTATGGTTTATTACAATTTTTTTATGGCCCCTACTCCGATCGATTTGGGCGCAAACCAATGATTTTAATCGGTATTGTTTTTTTTACATTAGGATCAATCTTAGCTGTTTTTTCAACCCATTTTGTAAGCCTCTTGATTGCAAGCTTTCTACAAGGCAGTGGGATTGCTGTGGCGGGTGTCATGGCACGCACGGTTATGCGTGATCTATATTCTGGCATGAAACTTCACAGCGCTAATAGTATTATGGCCATTGCCCTTATCTTTGCCCCATTAATTGCACCATTGCTAGGCGGACTTTTTACCGATCTTCACAGCTGGCGTGCTATTTTTGTTTTTCTAACAATTTACGGTATTTTGCTTCTTGTCATTCAATGGCTTTTCTTTCCTGAAACCAATCAGCAAAAATCAAGCAAAGGCAATCTCTTAGCCAAATACAAAACGGTATTATCTAATGGCAACTTTATTATCAATCTTATTTTGCTGATTGTTGCTAATGGTGGTGTTGCCGTATTTGAAGTCAGCTCTGGTGCGTTGTTTACTTCTGTATTACAGTTTTCTCCAGCAGTTGCTAGCTTATTTTTTATTATTCCTCTGCCTTGTTACATGTTTGGCAGCTTCCTCTCGGCTCGTCTTGCCAGATACTACAGTCTTGATCGCTTACTATTAATCGGTTGTTTTACCTTATTAATTAGTGGTATTGCACTGGGCTTATTCTACTACATTTTTGGTGTAACCAGTCTTAGCATTATATTGCCAGGCTGTTTATATTTCTTAGGATGCGGGGTTATTTTTCCTACAGCAACCACCAAAGCTTTAGAGGAATTCCCAAGCATCGCTGGCACTGCAGGTGCTGTCTTGGGGGGTGCACAAAATTTAGGTGCCGGATTGTTAACGGCTTTAGCTGCTTTTATTCCATTAAAAAATCAGCTGCCTTTAGCTATTATTCTATCGACCTTGTCTGTATGCGCTTTAGTGAGTGTGATGATGAGTCAGCGCTCACGTATTGTGAAAGTAAGTTAAATATAAAAAATATATAAAAAATAATCTCATCTTCCCTTGAGAAAATGAGCTTGTATTTAGTTATCAATTAAAAATTCAAAGACATCTTTTGTAATTCACTCACCGGCACTTGTTTTACTTCTTTTTGCATTTTGCCATCTTTGCCTAGCCACTCCCTGGTAACTGTAGCAGTCTTGCCATCTTTATTGGTTTGAATACTCACGGCATGAAATGAGCGCTGTACTTGATTAGTATTCTTTGTATTATCACCACTAGCATTTGCTGGTATATTATTTTGCACCGGTTGAACTGCTTTTTGTGCTTGTGTATTTTGAGATGATGCTTGCTTCATTTGCTGTTGCAACTGCTGCATTTGATGTTGAATATTCTGTGCTGCTTGTTGGTATCGTTGCTCAAATGCTTTGCGCTGTTCCTCTAACTGCTTTTGTTGCATATTAAGCGCATTAACTGCCTGTTGGTATTGTGTTTGCATTTGCGCATGTTTGATTTGTGCTGTATTTACCCAACCAACTTGCCCTGTTTGCGTATCAGCAACTTTGATCCAATTACCTTGTTGATAAAACTGAATGTATTGATTTTGGTTCTGGTCAGTTAGCTGTGATACCACTTTAGCATTAGTGTTTGGTTCATTATAAACTTGATAGGTAGCGGCAAAAGCAGCACTAGATGCTGCAATTAAACCAAGAGATAATAGTAGTTTTTTCATGATGTCTCCTCACTGTTAGGTTAACTTAAATCTGTTGATCAGTAGATCAATTATGCTTAAAAACACAACAAAATTAAAAGCAAAATCTTAACATAAACTTAAGAAAACTGGCACAAATCTAAAAAAGCACTTACCAAGTGTGTGAATAACATTTATGATCTGTACATAACGCTAGCTAAAAAGACTAAACTCTCCCTTTTAACAACATGACGATAACTGACTACTATATTATTGCCGACTTACATTTAAGTGAGTCTCGTCCACAAACAACGCATTTATTTAAGACTTTTCTAGATGATATTGGCAGTGTGGGTAATGCACTTTTTATTCTAGGTGATTTCTTTGATTACTGGGTTGGTGATGATATATTAAGCCAGATGCAAGAGGATATTATAAATGCACTTGCTCATGCCCATGACCAGGGATTAAAAGTTTATTTTATGCATGGCAATCGCGACTTTTTAATCGGTAAAAGCTTTGCGCAAAAAGCAAAAATTACCTTTATTGATGATCCGTATCTTTTGCAATTAACGCACAAAGAAATTGTGCTGATGCATGGTGATTTATTGTGTACAGATGACAAAAGCTATCAAATATTTCGCCACTTTGTTCGCAATACATTAATGAAAAAGCTTTACCTCATGTTATCGGTAAAGATGCGCCAGCGGATCGCACGAAAAATTCGCACTAAAAGCAAACAAAAAAATGCAAAGTACAAAATAATCGATGTAACCCCCAAAGGCATAAAGCGGTATTTAGGTGAAAATAAATTACTCATTCATGGACACACACATTTACTTAATATCCATCATGAAAAAACCTATACACGTTACGTCCTAGGTGACTGGTTTAACACAGGTAGTTACATTCATATTAATCGTGATGAAAATATTGCACTTTTAAAACTTGGTAAGATTTGAAAAATAGCAAGACTTTGTCATACTTGCAATATATTAAACTCTAAAAAACACATGGAGCTAAAAATACAATGAGTCAGGAAAGCATTACCAGTATTACCACCCAAACCACAACACTCTCAAGTGACCCACAGGCTGTTTTAGGCGTGATTGTTGCACTATTAATTATGATTGTTGTTTTCTATATTTTCTCGATTGCCTTTTCATGGAGTGTATATAAGCTGCTGAAAATCATCGACAAGGATAAACAAGTCACCAAGCCATGGTTTGCTTGGCTTTTTCTTATTCCAATCGTCGGTTATATTTTTCAATGGATCGTTTTACCCTTTGGTGTTGGCAACGCACTTAAAAAATATCAAGATATGACCATTAAACTGCGAGGTGATACCTTATTTATCCTAGGCTTAGCATTCGTAATATTGCCAATTGTTACCTTTATTCCAATCATATCACCGTTTGCTTCTATTGCTTGTGTGGTGATCTATATTATCTATTGGGTCAAAATTGTTAAAGTGCGTAAATTACTTGAGGCATCAAATCTTAATAAAGGATGAAGTTTAATAGACACTTCTTGGAGTATTATGTACTCGACTACTATGTAAGCGTTGGCTTAGCGTCAGTTGAAACCTCTATAATTCCCCTCACCCGCGCAGCTTATGCTACCCAACCTCTCCCTCAAGGGGCGAGGTGAAAAAATAACACAACTTATTTCTCTATCATTACTAAGCATCTTGCCTCCAAACGTGCCCTTCGACTTACGCTCAGGGTACGTGTTTTTGAGCAAATATTAACTGCAGTCCCATACATGCTACTTTTCTTCTTCCCAACTCTTTAAACAAGTTAAGCACGCGGGTGATGTTCCTTGTATAAATTCATTAATCGCACTTGTGAGATATGCGTATAAATCGTTGTCGTCGACACACTACTATGCCCTAAAAGCATTTGCACTGAGCGCAAATCAGCCCCATGGGTTAACAGATGTGTCGCAAAGGCATGGCGCAAGGTATGTGGCGAGATGTCTTTTTTGATACCGACAAGATCAGCATAAAACTTAATACGATGCCAGAAAGTCTGGCGCGTAATACCTTTTCGGTGATGTGATACAAATAATTTATCGAGCTTTAAACCCTGCAACCAGCCATCACGCACCTCATTAATATATTTATGCAAATATTCCAAAGCATATTCACCGGTTGGCACCAAGCGCTCTTTTGAACCTTTACCCATAACACGCACAACACCTTGGCGTAAATTAACATCATCTAAGGTTAAATTAACCAATTCACTGACGCGTAATCCTGTGGCATAAATAAGCTCTAATAACGCCTTATCTCGAATGCCAATATCTGTCGTTAAATCAGGTGCATCCAACAACTTCTCTACATCTTCCTCGGAAAGATCTTTAGGTAGACTCTTTGGTAATTTGGGTAATATTAACTTCTGTGTTGGATCTGTTGTAATCTTTTGCTGTGCGTAACACCAGCTGTAAAATTTATGCAAGGTTGAAATCATTCGCGCATTAGATCGGGCACTATAGCCATCATTTAGGCGTTTGGCTAAAAAAGCTTGCAACTCTGGAAGTTTCAGATTTACTACATCATGCTCTTGATAGAACTTAAGCAGATGGTTTAAATCGGTTTTATAAGAGGATAAAGTGTTTTGGCTTAAGCCTTCACTTAGCCAGATATCATCGATAAATTGATTGATGATGTCAAAATTTGACTGCATAAAAACAAAAAAGGTTGGCAATGCCAACCTTGAAATTATACTTTTTCTTTGATTCTTGCTGCTTTACCAGTCAAGCCACGCATGTAGTAAAGCTTAGCGCGACGAACTTTAGCACGTCTTTCGACAACAACGCTGTCAATAATTGGGCTATGTGTTTGAAACGTACGCTCCACACCTTCACCAGATGACATTTTACGTACAGTAAACGCTGAGTTGATACCGCGATTCTTAATCGCAAGTACGAAGCCTTTAAACGCCTGAATACGCGCTTTATCACCTTCTTTTACCCATACATTAACCGTTACTGAGTCACCAGGATAAAATGTTGGCAAATCAGTACGTAGTTGTGAGTTTTCAACCATTTCTAAGTATTTATTCTTCATTTTTTTCTCCTAATTGTGCATTCTCTATCACATTTTTGTTTTTCATCTTGCGCTAATTGCTCAAGATATTGCTTATCTTCATTCGATAGACATAGGCACTCAATCAATTCTTTACGTCGTAAAAAAGTACGTTTCAACTTTTGTTGATATCGCCATTGTTGAATTTTTTGATGATCTCCAGATAACAGCACCGCTGGTACATCACCTGCATCCACATGTGTCGCAGGACGTGTGTAATGCGGACAATCTAATAAACCATCGTAAAATGAATCCTCAACAGCTGATGCTTGATCATTTAACACCCCAGGCAGTAAGCGCACGATGCTGTCAATCAATGTCATCGCCGGTAGCTCGCCACCGCTTAAGACATAATCACCTATTGAAATTTCTTCATCAACATAACGCTCAATCAAACGCTCATCGATACCTTCATAACGACCACAAAGCAAGATTAAAGCATCTTCACAAGCAAACTCTTTAACTAAGTTCTGAGTCAACGGTTTTCCTTGCGGCGACAAGTATACAACTTTAGCGGGTTTGTTCAATCTTTTTTTGGCTTCAACAATAGCTTTTTGCAGTGGGTCATACATCATCACCATGCCAGGCCCTCCACCAAAAGGTCGATCATCAATCGTCTGATAACGATTTGTTGCAAACTGACGCGGATTAATCGTAGTGAGTCCCACTTTTTCAAGCTGAAATGCCCGTGCTGAAACGCCATACTGGGTAATCGCATCAAACATCTCAGGAAATATCGTAATCGCTGCAAAGTTAATCATTGTGCTTACTCTTAATAGTCGTACTGCCAATCAACGGTTATTAGCTTCTGATCTTTATTGACCTCAATAACATAGTCATTCACAAAAGGGATCAAATAAGATTGATCTTTATATTTACAACAAAGCACCTCATTGGCACCTGTATCTAAAATATCATCAACCTTACCAAATGACTGCCCTTCTTTGTTGACAACCTGCATACCGATTAAGTCTACCCAGTAGTATTCATCTTCTGCTGTCTCTTTTAACACCGATCTTGGCACGGCTAATAAGGCATTGGTATATTTAGCCGCAATTTCCTTAACGTTAGCATCGGCAAATTGAATTACAAGCTTATCACCTATGCGACTGACAGCTTCACCTGTCAATGCTGACCAATTGCGATCACTTGCTTTTTTGATATACCACTGACCATAAGACAATGCCGTTTCAATCGAATCACTCAAGACATATAACTTTAATTCTCCTTTTAAACGATACGTTGCACCCACCTTAGCAATGACGATCATCTCATCATTTTGTACATTATCTTGTTGTGACATCTTAACAACCCTATTCTGTAATTAGCTAAATAAATTAAATACATAAAACAAAAACGCCAATCAACGATACGAGCGTGATTGGCGTTTCTTAAAAATTTAACATAAGCACTTAGTGTGCTTTTTAATGTTTTGCACTTAACAACTGATGAAAAATAAGTTGAGTTTAATTCCCCCTCACCCGCGACGCTTATGCTTTGCGACCTCTCCCTCAAGGGGCGAGGTGAAGGGTGGATCAACTTATTTTTTCATTATCACTTAAGCTTGTACTGTTGCTTTACGCGCTTCTTTAACGATAGAAGTTACACGATCAGACATCTTAGCACCTGTGCCTAACCAGTAGTCAACACGTTCAAGATCAACACGCACTTTTTCTTCATGTTCTTTTGCCAATGGGTTAAAGAAACCAACACGCTCGATAGGACGACCATCACGCGCTTTGCGACTGTCTGTTACCACGATTCTATAAAAAGGACGCTTCTTAGCGCCGCCTCTAGCCATACGAATTACGACCATAATATTCTCCAAATTTTCTATATTAATTATTGTTGCTCTAGAATTTGTGCTAAACACAAAAACGGGCGCATTTTAGCGTACTTTTGACGTGGGCACCAGTGATTTTAAGGCGTTAATTCATTTTTTATAGTGTTTTCACCCTTTACTCATACATTGATTGAGAATAAATAGTGTCCGCATGATATATAGTAGTTCCAAAATA
>NZ_QLIU01000013.1 GCF_003574425.1 Cysteiniphilum halobium
CTTTTTTCCCACCTCCTTTTTCTCCCCATTCTATCCCTCTACCTCTCTTCTCTTCTCCCCTCTCTTTCTCTTCTTTTTTTTCTCCTTCTTTCTATTTTTTTCCCTTCTTTTTTTTTTTTTTTCTCCTTTTTTCTTTCTTTTTCCTTCTTCTTTTTCTTTTTCTTCTTCTTTACCTCTTCTCCCTTCTTCTCTTTCCTACTTTCTCTCCTTCTTCTTCTTCTCTTCTTTTTCTTCCTTTTTTTTTTTTTTCTCTTCAACCAGTTATCTTTCTGTATACCTTCCTTTTTTCCCCAGCGCTTATTTTCTTTTTCTTTTTCTTTACTTCCCTTTTTTTTTTTCCATCATTTACTTCTGATTATCTTTCTCTTTCTTTTTCGTTTTTTTCTTTTTTTTTCCCTTCTTCTCCTCCTTCTTTTTTTTTTCTTTCTTTTCTCCTTTTTTTTTCCTTTTTTGTTTCCCTTTTTCTTTCTTCCTTTCTCCCTTTTTTTTTTTCTCTTTTTTTTTTTTTTTTTTTTTTTTTTTTTTTTCACTCTTTATTACTTCTTTTTTTTTTTTTTCTTTTCCTTTTCTTCTTTTTTCTCTTTTTCCTTCTTACTATCTTTTTCTATTTCTTCTTCTTTTTCTTTTTTCTCTC
>NZ_QLIU01000014.1 GCF_003574425.1 Cysteiniphilum halobium
ATTTTGGAATGACTATATTATCGATAGAAAAGTGACTGAAAATAGTGAGGTAACTTCTTTTTATCTTAAACCTCAAGATGGTAAAACCTTGGCACCTTCATTAGCTGGACAGTATATTACAGTGAGAATTAATCACCCGCAGCATGGACAAATGATGCGTCAATATAGCTTATCTGCTGCTAATAAAAACTCTTTCCGAATAACTGTTAAAAAAGAACAACGCCATGCATCACATCAAGGGATCATGTCAAACTTCTTACATCATAGCATCAATGAGCAGGATGAAATTTCTATCAGTGCACCAACAGGTAGTTTTTTACTAAAACCACAAGTAACACCTAAACCAATTGTACTGATTTCAGCTGGTGTTGGCATTACACCAATGCTTAATATGCTTAGTTTTCTGCATCAATCTGGTACAACACAACCGGTATATTTTATCCATGCAACACAAAATAGCCAATCGCAAATTTTGCCTAATGAAGTTGATAACATTGCAAAAAGAATGCGTAACTTAGCTGTTTTTTACTGTGTTATAGCTTACCGCAAAATAAGGATATTCAAAGCACGTCTACACATCGCCATGGCTATGTGACACAGGATTGGTTAGAGGAAATATTGGCAACCAAAGATTGTGATTATTATTTCTGTGGGCCTCGTGGTTTTATGCAACATATCTATCAGATTCTAAAAAGCTGGGAAATTAAGCCTGAACACATAAACTATGAGTTCTTTGGTCCAGAAGAGACTTTAGCAAGTGCCTAATAATCAATAAATACTGTCAAGTAATATAGCTTAACGTTACAATAGCCAAATATTTTAACCTTTTTAACTTTGCGGCTTTCTTATGTTACGAACAAAACTAAAAAAGATCTCATGCATTCTCACTCTATCCGTCAGCTGTATTGGCTTACTATCTGCGGCTGATTTTCAATGCAGTGAAAAATTATTAAGCACGCCAATCACTCCATTTAAAACGAAGCAAGCGCTTAATTTCACTAACTGGGCAGACTATATGTCACCGGATCTTATCCCGTGCTTTAGTCATCTTTCTAATACCCGTGTGCGTTTAAGCTATACAACAGATGATAATATGACACGTGCTAAAGTAATGACTGGCGCCTCGGGGTTTGATGTCATTGAGCAAGGTGCGCTTTATCTGCCAAGTGAGATCAAATCACATGCTTTGATTAAACTAGATAAAAGTAAGCTACCTAACTGGGCACATCGCAATAAGGCAATTTATGACAAAGTTTCTAAGATCAATGATCCAGGCAATCACTATGCTGTTGTCTATACCTATGGTACAACAGGGATTGCCTATAATGTCAAAGAAGTAGCTAAAGTTTTTGGTCATCCTGTTGTGCCAAACAGCTGGAAATATTTATTTGACCCGAAGTATCTTAAAACTCTGTCCAAATGTGGTGTTTCAATGCTTGATGAACCAGAACAGGTATTTGGTAATTATTTTTATTACGCTGGTATTGATCCTAATACTACAGATAGAGCTGCTTATGAGAAAGCCGCTCTTTATTTAATAAAAAATGTACGTCCGTATATAAAATACTTTGACAGTAACAAGTACCAAAATGACTTTACTGCTGGCAATTTATGCGTTGTTATGGGCTATTCTGGTGATGTTGTGCGTGCCGTTGAACGCGCTAAGGAGATTAATCCAGGTCAAATTTTAAAATATGTCTTACCACAAGAAGGCACAAACATCTGGTTTGATATGTTGATGATTCCTAAAGGAGCTAAAAATCTTGATGCCGCTTATGCCTTTTTGAATTTTAATATGGATCCGTATATCGCGGCAATGAATAGCAACTACATTTATCAACCCAATGGCGTTGTTAATAACAGTCAATATTTAAATGACTTATTCAAGGATCCCAACGTCAATCCAACAAAATCAATGATTAAGAAAATGTATGTTTTAAATATGCATCCACCTGAGCTACAAGCCTTTGTCTCCAAAATGTGGATGTATGTAAAATATGGGATTAATTTTACCCCGCAGTATTATCATCCTGATAAAAAATAATGACAATCCCTAAGCCAACTCAGTTGCTTTATCTTCTGAATAAACAGGGAACCTAGCACAAAGTACCACAACTTTTCGTTTGACTTCCTGCTCTTTTGCTTCATTACCAAGATCATCAACAATATCACACATCCAATGTGCGATTTGCGCACATTCATCTTCTTTAAATCCACGCGTGGTAATCGCAGGTGTACCGATACGTAAACCACTGGTGACAAAAGGAGAACGTGGGTCATTAGGCACCGAGTTTTTGTTCACGGTGATATTCGCACGTCCCAAAGCTGCTTCAACATCTTTACCGGTAATATTTTTGCTGATTAGATCAATTAAAATCAAATGGTTTTCAGTCCCTTTTGATACAACATCTACACCACGCGACATCAATACTTCTGCCATCTTTTTAGCATTTTTCACAACTTGTTGTTGGTAAGATTTAAATTCAGGTTGCAAGGCTTCTTTAAAGGCAACTGCTTTAGCAGCGATAACATGCATCAGCGGCCCACCTTGTGTGCCAGGAAAGACAATCGACTGGAATTTCTTCTCAAGCTCCGGATTTGATTTAGCCAAAATAATCCCGCCACGCGGACCGCGTAATGTCTTATGTGTCGTACTGGTGACCACATCAGCAAAAGGGATAGGATTTGGGTAAACACCGGCGGCAATGAGACCGGCAACGTGCGCCATATCAACCATCAAATAGGCACCAACCTCATCAGCAATTTCTCTAAAGCGTGCCCAATCAACAATCCCTGAAAATGCTGAAAATCCAGCGATAATCATCTTGGGTTGATGCTCTTTTGCCAAACGCTCAACTTCGACATAGTCGATATCACCGGTTTGCGGATCTAAACCATATTGAATAGCATTGAATAGTTTACCAGAGAAGCTCACTTTAGCACCATGCGTTAAATGCCCACCATGCGCTAATGACATACCAAGCACCGTATCTCCTGGCTTAAGAAGTGCAAAATAAACGGCCGCATTCGCTTGTGAACCAGAATGTGGTTGCACATTAGCATAGTCTGCACCAAATAGTTCTTTTAAGCGATTAACCGCTAACTCTTCAGCCACATCTACATATTCGCAGCCACCATAATAACGCTTACCAGCATAGCCCTCAGCATATTTATTGGTAAGTTGTGAGCCTTGGGCTTCCATTACGGCGGGACTGGCATAATTCTCTGAAGCAATTAACTCAATATGCTCTTGTTGACGCTTATTTTCATTTTCAATCGCTTGAAATAATTCCGGATCAAATTGGGCAACGGTAACGTGGCGATCAAACATCGATGTATCCTCCAAGATAAGGTTATATAACTTAGGAATTTGGTGTATCATTCTACACATCATTATCATAAAATCCTATTGAAAACCGCCAATGACTGAAGAATATCACCAAGATCACAATAGCAATGATTTTATTGAAGAAAAAAGTCGTACCAAGATTAAGAAAGAAGCGCATGATATCACTGACTTTGGTAAGAAATTAACTGAACTAAGTGAAGAGCGCATTAAGAAAATGCCTTTAGATGAGAAAATCATTGATGAAATTATCAAAGCAAAATCTATGCAACGTATCGCTTTAAAACGTCAATTGCAATACATTGGCAAATTGATGCGTAATGCTGATCTTAACGAAGCTTATGCTACCTACGATGGTTACACACAAAAAAATCAAGCTGAAATTGCTAAAATTCACCGTTTAGAGCAACTGCGTGATGCACTTGTGAATGAACATACGATGAAATCAGCCTTTGATAAACTGTTGAAGGAACACCCACACACCAATACTCAACAATTACGCCAATTAATCCGTCATCATCACAAGGAAGTATCACAACAAAACCCCGGCAAATCTTATCGCCAAATTTTTCAACTTTTAAAAGAAATACTAGGCTAAATAATGCAAAAGCGCTTTATCTACGCCTTTTGGATTGTGATCTTTATTGTTATTACCTATCTTGCACATTCTTATTTACAACATGAAGAAAAAGTAAATCTCACCCCGATAACAAAACAAAATACAGTTGAAAAAACGGTTATACTAAACGCCTATAATCACCACTATATTAGCTTTGGGTTTATTAATAACGTTAGCGTTAAATTCTTAGTCGACACAGGAGCGAGCTCCGTCTCCATTCCAGAACACATTGCCAAACAAATTGGATTAAAGAAAGGCTTAGGCTATACCGTGAGCACCGCTAATGGCAATATCACCGTATATCAAACGTTAATTGATCAATTACGTATTGGCAATATTACATTGACCAATGTTCGCGCTAGCATTAATCCTCAAGCCAATGATGATTTTGTTCTTTTAGGTATGAGCGCATTAAAGCAACTTGAGATGATTCAAAAGAACAACACATTGATTTTAAAGCAAAAAATCTAAGAAACTTGAGGAATTAGAGCTTACGCCCTATCAACCTGCATTTAACATAGTATTTAAGTAATCTATACTAGCTAATACGCATCCCTGGAACAGCTCCTTGATCCGGCTCTAATAGATATAAAGAATCGCCATCGCCGGCACATAGCACCATTCCTTCTGACAACCCAAAACGCATCTTGCGTGGTGCCAAATTCGCTACCATCACTGTATATTTCCCCAATAGACTCTCCGGGTTATAAGCCGCTTTTATCCCTGAGAATACTTGTCTTTGCTCTTCGCCTAAATCAAGTTTTAAGCGCAATAATTTATCAGATCCCTCAACATGCTCAGCCTCAACAATTTGTGCTACACGCAAGTCTACTTTAAAAAATTCATCAATTTTAATCTCATTGGCGATGTTTAAACTATTTTTTGCATGCGCTGTTTCAGGTGTTGTTACTGCTGCAGCTTGCTCTAATTCTAATTGCATCTTTTTTGTTTCCTCAATAATTCGTTCAATTTTTTCTGACTCAACGCGTGCAATCAACGGTTTGAAAGCATTGATTTCATGCCCCAGCAACAAGTTTGGAATCTCAGCCCATTGCAATTGATTGATATTTAAAAAATGCTCGGCTTTTAGTACCAACTCAGGCATTACAGGCTTTAAATAACCGATAATGATTTTAAACAGGTTAATCGCTAGACTGCAAACTTCATGCACCGTTTGCTCTTGTCCTTCTTCTTTAATCAACTGCCATGGTTTATAAGCATCAACATATTGATTGGCTTGATCGGCAAGCTGCATAATTACACGTAAAGCTTGGGCAAAATCACGCTTTTCAAAAAGTGTCGTAATCTCCTCATGCACTGCATGAAATCGTTCAATTAACTCCTGATCATGAATATGCTTGGATAACACACCATTAAAACGCTTATTGATAAAGCCCGCACAACGACTGGCAATATTAACGACTTTACCCACCACGTCTGAATTGACCTTTTGCACAAAATCTTCCAAATTCAAATCAATATCATCGATTCTAGGTGTTAGTTTACTAGCAAAATAATAACGCAAATAATCTGCTTTTAAGTGATTTAAATAGGTTCTTGCCGCAATAAACGTACCACGTGATTTTGACATCTTCTTGCCATTAACCGTTAAAAATCCATTTGCAAAAACGCCTGTTGGTGTACGATAGTCTACTGCATTTAAAATCGCCGGCCAGAAAAGTGCATGAAAATAAATAATATCCTTGCCAATAAAATGATAGAGCTCTGCTTTGCTTTCTGGACTCCAGTATGCATCAAAGTCAATACCTGCTCGATTACAAAGATCTTTGAAGCTTGCAATATAACCCATTGGCGCATCCAGCCAGACATAGAAAAATTTCTTATTATCCGTGCCTGGAATTGGAAAACCAAAATACGGCGCATCCCGTGAGATATCCCAATCTTGCAAACCTGATTCAAACCATTCTTTGAGTTTATTTTGTACTTCAGGTTGCAATGCTTTGTTGTGCTTCATCCATTTTTGAATATCTTCACTTAATTCGCTGATCTTAAAGAAAAAATGCTCACTATTTTTTTGAATTGGTGTTTCACCACTGACCACAGACTTAGGGTTCAGTAAGTCTGTTGGCGAATACGTTGCACCACAGACTTCACAACTATCTCCATACTGATCTTCTGCTTTGCATTTTGGACAGGTTCCCTTGACAAAACGATCAGGCAAAAACATCTCAGCTTTTGGATCATAGGCTTGCGCAATATCACACGTACTAATAAGATCATTGGCTTTAAGCTTTAAATAAATTTCTTCAACAATCTCCTGATTAAGTGGATGGTGCGTAGAATGATAATTATCAAACTCAACCTCAAAACCGATAAAGTCATCACGATGTGCTTGTGACATTTGTTCAACCAATTTTTCAGGCTTAATACCCTCTTTTTTTGCCTTAAGCATAATCGGTGTGCCATGTGTATCACTACCACAAACAAAGTGGCACTGATTACCACGCATTTTTTGGAATCTCACCCAAATGTCAGATTGAATATAACCAAGCATATGCCCTAAATGCAAATGACCATTAGCATATGGCAATGCATTAGTAACTAGAATATTTCTCATATTAACTGTATAGAATGCTAAAAGTGCCGATGATTATATACCCATCACAAACCATTTTACAGCATTTCTGCTATTGAACAGTGGGAGCTGCTGATAAAAAGCTTTGTCTATTTATTATCTAGGTTTATTATGGCAAGCTAGTTTAAGCCTAAATAACGCATTAACAAATAATGTACTTCCTTGTTGATAAAGTAATCGTATTCCAAATCCTCTACGTGATTGGTATCACAGCTGAAAGTATGTCAGGAACCATTTCAGCGGGCAAAAAAAATATGGATATTTTTGGCATTGTCACGATTGCAACCATTACCGCACTAGGTGGCGGCACCGTGCGCGATATTCTTCTAGGATATTATCCTCTGACTTGGGTGATGTATCCTGAATATATTCTGGTGACTTTTGTCGCTTCTATCTTAGCAATTTTTATTGCGCGCCATATTGTTAAACGTCATAAATTTTTCTTGCTGGTTGACGCATTGGGACTCGTCACTTTTGCTTATTTAGGTAGTGACATTGGCTATAGCATTGCACTACACGCCGTAAACAATGACCACTTTATGATTTTTGGCAGCTTTATCATTGCGATATTAATGGCAATTATCACAGGTGTATCAGGTGGTGTGTTACGCGATGTCTTATGCAATGATGTACCACTTGTTTTCCAAGCTGAACTCTACGCTCTTGTTGCAGCATTTGTCGGCATACTTCATGCATTAACACTATACTTCAAAGTGGATAATCTCATTAGTGCATTGATTATTATCGCGATTGGTTTTAGTCTCAGGGTATGTGCAATTTATAAAAATTGGCACCTACCTAAAGCCAAATACTTTTCTTAACAAATACAATCAGAGGAAACCAGGCCTATATACCCATGCGTTGTCGTGCCATATCAGCCTGATGATCACAGAACTTTCTATAACCTTCTGCAAATTTTGTCCATTTTGAAGTATTTGTAGTACTTGATATGCTCATTTTTATTCTCCTTGAATGGTTATTTTATGACTTATCAGTGATGGAATATTATCTCTTCATCACAACCTTGATTGAATTTTACACTTTATTTCACAAAACACACGTTTCACTAAAGTATTTGCCCGTATCATTTTTGATACATGGGTATATATAAGAGTGCATATTGATAAAAACCTGCTTAACTAGATAGCATATCTTACTAATACGCATCAACTGAATTGGTGTAGGAGAAATAAATGCATTTGCGTAATTATGCGTATAAATTGAAAACTATCTTATTTTTTAGTCAGTGCATTATCTGCAAACAAATAACAAGCAAGGGTCTTTGTAACAACTGCCAAGAAGCGCTTACTAAAGAGTCACATACCAATAAACGCCAGCAGTTGATAATCAATGGGCAGCCTATTATTTTCTATGCATTGAATCATTTTGATGGCTTAACACGCAAATTACTCTTTTTATTTAAGTATCAAAACAATCATATTGCTGGTGATGCACTAGGTTTATACCTCTCAACATGCTTTAAACGCCTACATTCACTTTCAGATGTTGATTATATCCTACCCGTGCCAAGTCACCGTTTGCGATTTCTGGTGCGTGGCTTTAATCAGGCAGATATTTTGGCAAAACACCTAAGCTCCATTTATTGCGTCGTTGATACAACCTCTATCAAACGTCATAAATATACTAAACCTCAAGCTAAATCAAGCTATGAACAACGCCAACGTCAAATGCATCATGTCTTTAAACAAAAAAAGGCAATTATGGCAAAGCATCTTTTGATTATTGATGATGTCTATACTACGGGCGCGACACTTAAGGCACTTATCGCCTGTATCCAAAGCTTTTCAAAAAATCATATTGAAAAAATAAGTGTGCTCACACTTTGTCACGCGTGATGATGTCTTAATAATTCACGAACTTTTGAACGAATAACATCAATCGCAATTTTATTTTTGCCACCGTGCGGCACAATAATATCGGCATAACGCTTAGAAGGCTCAATAAATTGTAAAAACATTGGGCGCACCGTTTCTAAATATTGTGTCACCACACTATCGACTGTTCTACCACGCTCTTTTTGATCACGTACCAAGCGGCGGATAAATGATACATCCATTGGTGTATCCATAAAAATTTTAATATCCATGAGTTTGCGTATATTCTCATCAGTAAACAGCATAATTCCTTCTAAAATTAAAATGCTCGTCTGTGCACTAATTGGCAAAGTCTCTCCTTTTACACGACTATGCGTTGCATAATCATATAATGGCACTTCAATATTCTGACCAGCGATTAGCGATTCTAAATGCTCTTTTAACAAACTGTGCTCAAAAGCATCCGGATGATCATAATTCAATTTGTCTAATTGTGCTTTTGATAAATGACTATTATCACGATAATAATGGTCTTCAGATAACACTGTCACTCTTGCGGATTCTAAATCCTCAAGTTCCTCAACAATTGTATTAGACAATAAACTTTTTCCAGAACCAGAACCGCCGACAACACCAATGATGACAATACTTTTATTACTTTGCATCCGAGTAAATGATTTGATGAGTTTGTGACATTCTAGCGACTTTTCTAAAAAAAGCAGCAAAATTTTCTATACCGTTTGTAAATCATTTTGCAGTGTCCGATGTCAAAGAAGTTTTTGATAATTTTGAGTGATTGTATTGCAGGTGATAGCCGCCCTTGAAAGAGTCTTTGGGCGCTCATTTGCTAAAACAATGAAACTATTCATTGTTTCTTAACGCATTTGCTATTGGCAAAATACAATGACTCAAAAGTGCAGGGAATTCGATGGCAGAAATATTGTAAAATGGTTTGTGGACGGTATAATCGTTAAGCTTGTGATCCCGTTAACACTGTTTTGATATTGGCAAGTTCGTGCAATGCCTCTGAAGAACACTCCCGACCATAACCTGATTGCTTTACACCGCCAAATGGTAACGCCGGATGCGAGGCAACACACTGATTAATAAAACACATACCTGCTTCAATACGCTTTTCTGCCACTTCTTTGGCATATTCAATATCATTCGTAAAAATAGCACTACCTAAACCATACTTAGAGTTATTTGCAAGCTCAATTGCTTCCTCATCATTTGCTGAATAGCTAATAGCAATTACCGGACCAAATAATTCTTCTTTAAATGCTAACATCGATGGCGTGACATCTGTCAAGACAGTTGGAGCATAATAAAAGCCTTCTGCATTATCTATTTTAAGGCTTTTTCCTCCTGCTAATAGTTTTGCTCCTTGCGCAATACTTACTTCAATCTGGTGATGTAAATTATCACGCAAATCAGCTCTAGCCATAGGGCCCATGGTTGTAATCTCTGCTAACGGGTCCCCGACAATAATCTCATCAATTGCATTAAGTATTGCTTTTTCAAATGCTACTTTGATAGATTGATCCACAATCAGTCGTTTTGGTGAAATACACACCTGACCACTATTTAGCATTCTGACACTAACAATTTCTTTGGCAACCCTCTCAACATCAACATCTTTACGAATAATATACGCATCGGATCCACCAAGCTCTAGCACACTTTTCTTGCAAACTTCTCCAGCTTGTTTGGCAACGATGCTACCTGCGCGATTGCTGCCTGTTAGTGTCACCGCAGCAATATCACGGTGTTTAATAATATATTCTGAATGCGCAAGATCAATCACGACATTTTTTAACAATGATAAACCCAGTGCTTTCGTAAAAATACCTTCAATCACCTCAGCAGAACCAATCACATTTTCGGCATGTTTAAGCACAATGCCATTACCAATTAAAATACTAGGAATTGCCGCGCGAAATACTTGCCAGAAAGGGAAATTCCACGGCATAATCATATAAATCACACCAAGTGGTGCAAACACACGCTCAGCATTTAGATCTTGATAGTCGATTTTCTGCGGACATAGCATCTGTTTTGCATGCTCAACATAATAATCACATAAAAAAGCACATTTTTTGATTTCAGCCACACTTTCTTTGAGTGTTTTACCCATTTCACTGGTAACTAAATGCGCATATTGATCAATATTTTGTAATAGTAATGATTTGATGGTTTTAACACTTTCAATACGCTGATCAATCATGCGATCACGCCATAATAGTTGTATTTTCTTAACCTTTGCAATCGTTTGATCTATTTCAGATAAAGTCAATATTTGATAAGTATTCAGTAACTTACCATTACTTGGATTAATGGTTTGATATTCCTTTTTCAAACGATCCTCCTTTCTACTAAACAAGCATTGTTAATGCAACAATAAACATCATTATAATGTAGATAATTTGTAAATATTTATGTGAAATCAGCGCCGTAACTTTAACACCAAGAATAACCCCGATAACACTTGGAATAAGCGAAACTAAAAAGAATACTATATTTAAATAACCAACACTATAAGGTGGCAAATTATGCGCATGCCAACCAAATACGATAACAAAAAATGACATGACTAAGCATATAGCCATAGTAATCACAGTGGATGTACCAATTGATTTACGAATATCTAGGCCACACTTTATTAAAAATGGGACAAAGAAAACAGAAACACCTGAGAGCATCGTAAACATACCTGATATAAACGCACCCAATGCTTTTAATGGTAATGGTGCTTCCCAGACTTTTAATACAACCTTGAGCTTTCGCCACATCCAGATTGCCATAGCAATGACGATCACTGCAAAGGTAACCTTTAATTCATTACTACTGATTACTGACATTAGAAATACACCGAGTAAACCGCCTACGAGCACACTCACCATTGCCCAACGCAGTGTATGATAACAAATCTGCTTATATTTATGCTGTTTCAAGCTTGCAAACAGCCCTAATAATACGCCAGAAGCAATACTCGAAGCAATGGCGACCTGCATTAAATGATCATTTTCCGGATATGCATATTGCATCAATAAATAAAATCCAGGAACAAGGATAAGACCTGCACCACCACCAAATACACCAGAAACAAATCCACCCAAAAATGCTACTAAAGCAATAAGTATAATCAATACAGCTAGACTCAATTTTTAAACTCTCTCACTCTTTCAAACACCAACAAAGATGTTTTATTCAAAAGAAACTATATTACTTATAGATGTGCTTGTACACAATTAGGAACTCGCTAAATTCTCAAAAAATCTTACAACCAATGCGCAGACTCTATAGACTTTATCAAACTTAAAATATTGAGAAATGTGATGTACTATTCTATTTATTACGGAATTTAATACGCCCTTTGGTTAAATCATAAGGCGTCATTTCAACAGTAACTTTATCTCCTGTCAAAATACGAATATAGTTCTTACGCATTTTCCCTGAAATGTGTGCCGTGACAATATGCCCATTTTCAAGCTCAACACGAAACATGGTGTTTGGTAATGTCTCGACTACCGTACCTTCTAACTCAATACAATCTTCTTTTGCCATTGCTTGTTTAAATCTCTCTATATCTTCAACTTTAGTGCTTTTGTAAGCACCCAATAAAATAAGCGTGTGAATCATGCACTATTTTCAAGAAATATTCAACTGCTTGTGTTGATCTATTGAAATTTTTCGAGATTTAACCTAGCAGCTGATATCCTAATCTTTAATGGCGCCGCTGGCTTTGATTGCCTTGTAAGCAGCAGATAAGTATAGCCACATCGAATAAACTGTCAGGATAACAGCAATATATAACAACACAAATCCTAAGATCACCCAGATATTACCTAAATCTTTTGGCTTTAATAATAAAATAAAAATTGCAGCC
Organism: Cysteiniphilum halobium; assembly: GCF_003574425.1. Lineage (GTDB taxonomy): Bacteria > Pseudomonadota > Gammaproteobacteria > Francisellales > Francisellaceae > Caedibacter > Caedibacter halobius. The sequence continues at coordinate 12,286 of NZ_QLIU01000014.1, forward strand.
ATCTGCGCTGCTGTTTTTACTTTGCCCACAAAAGAAACTTTTACTACAGAGCGCTGTCCAATTTCTGCCATCCACTCACGTAATGCTGAAACGACAATCTCGCGACAAATAATGATAATTGCCGGTAATGCCACCCACGGATAAGGATAAAGCGCAATTAAAAGTCCAAGTGCTGTTGCCACCATTAACTTATCCGCAACGGGATCTAAAAAGGCGCCAAGTTTTGTCGTTTGTTCAAAATAGCGCGCTAGAAATCCATCCAACCAATCGGTTAATGCAGCTAACAAAAATAAAGTCGCACTAACACCATGATGATGCGGGAAGGGAACATAAAATGCCACGACTAAAAAAGGAATAAGTAATATTCGTAATATGGTTAACATATTTGGTACTGTCCAAATCATCTTCGTTATAATCCTTTTCTTAGCTGACGTTACTAGTGTAGCAAAGCGCTTAGCTTACAACAAGTTTGTTTATACCCCAGTATGTCCAAACCCACCCACACCACGTATGGTTTGATCCCCAAATTCTTCAACCGCAACAAAGCTTGCCTGCACAACAGGCACAATTACCAATTGCGCAAAACGCATTAATGACTCGATCACAATTACATCATTTGATCGATTCCAACAAGAAACCATAAGTTCTCCTTGATAATCAGAGTCAATCAAACCAACACTATTACCTAAGATAAGCCCCTTTTTGTGTCCTAATCCTGAACGCGGTAAAATCATACCGGCAAGCCCTGGATTTGCAATGTGAATCGCGATACCTGTTGGCACAAGCTCACATTGTCCAGGACTTAACTGAATATCATGTTCAATTGCGGCACACAGATCAATAGCTGCAGAACCTGTTGTACCATATTCAGGTATTGTTGAAAAAATTTCAGGCCGTAATAATTTTAATTCAATCATCGTTTGACGCATATCACCCCCTATAATTGTTCTACAAATCGATCAAAAAGCCACGCCGTATCAACAGGTCCAGGTCCAGCCTCAGGATGGAATTGGACAGATGAGTATGGTAAGTTTTTGTGTTTGATCCCTTGAATTGTATTGTCATTAAGATTTCTAAACCAGACTTCCCAGTTTTCAGGCATAGTTGATTCATCGACTGCAAAGCCATGATTTTGTGAGGTTAAGTAACTACGGTTACTTCCCTCTAATAAACAAGGATGGTTCTGCGCACGATGCCCAAACTTAAGCTTATAGGTTTTAGCACCAATCGCAATACCCATAATTTGTGAGCCCAAACAAATGCCAAAAATAGGTTTTTGAGGTGACTTTACCATGGCTTCTTTTAAGATCTTAGCGGTTGTCTGACAACGTGCTGGATCTCCTGGACCATTTGAGATAAATACGCCATCATAAGACTCTTTCGTGTAATCATAATCATACGGCACACGCTTTAAGGTTAAATTCGAATATTCACATAAGTAACGCCAGATATTTGCCTTCATGCCACAATCAACAACAATCACTGTTTTCTCTCCATTGCCATGTGTAATGGGTTTATCAATCGTGACTTTAGAAACCAAATCAAGATCACTAATGTTGGGGTAATTTTTTGGTAGTTCATTGCCGACAACAATAGCTCCTGCAACAACTCCATGATGACGCAGGACTTTGGTTAATGCACGCGTGTCAATATCAGCAATAATTGGGGTGTTATATTTTTCACACCATGCTTGCAATGATGACTCTCCTTGGACGCGTGCGTAAAAGGGTGCCAATTCTGAAATGATAATACCGGCTGCATGAATCTGATCAGACTCCCAATGCGTTTGGTTTTCAACACCATAGTTACCAATCATAGGATAAGTAAAACAAACAATTTGTCCTCTATATGAGGGGTCAGTTAATACTTCTGTATACCCTACCATACCGGTATTAAATACAATTTCACCGTAATTAATCCCTTTAACCCATGTTGGCACTTTGCCTTTGAATACTTCCCCGGTTTGTAAAGCAAGCTTTGCTGGAATCATGAAAAATCACCTTGATTGAAGTTGATCTATTCTATACCCACCACAAACCATTTTACAGAATTTTTTGCTTCGCATTTTGCGTGCTTTTGATAAGTTGAGTTTTGAGATGTTTTAAGCGCTTTTCTTTCTTACAAAATACATTAATAAAGAGATAATAATTAATATGATACATGCAATCGCTGACACTTTGGTGATTGCACCAAATACATTGTAGTAGTTGGTAGCACTTTTAACCAAAAAATCACCCGCAGTTTTTACCGTTTCGACACTTGTTAAGGTGGCAATTTCTGCTGCTGCATAGTTGGCAATCGATCCGGTAATGAGCATATAAAGCCCTGCCAAGAAACCAACCGAACCACCTGGGTTTAAACGTGTGATTTCAGATAGTGCAACTGGGTCAACAAACAGCTCTGCAAAACCAATAACTGTCATTCCAACGACTACCCATATCATTGAAGCATGTCCGTCGGTAGCCGCTGCAATCTTAGCCCCCATCATAATCATAAAAAAACCAAAAGTGAGAAACAACAATCCAAACGTAATTTTAAATAACGCACTTAATTTAATACCTACTTTGATCAACCAATACCAAACTTGCGACATAATCACACCACCGATTAAAATCGCAAAGGGGTTAATCGATTGAAAGGCTGCTGCAGGAATCGTAAATCCATCAAAGTCACGGATGACATTGCGCTCAATAAACAGGCTAATAGAACTACCGCCTTGTTGATCAAATGCCCAAAAAATCAAGCCAAAGATCATAAAAAAGCAGATCGCCAACAATGCCCTTCTATCTTTACTATTGAGCTTAATAAATAAGAAAAATAAGAAGTAAAGACTAGCGATCACACAGGCAAGCAAAATCCAACCAGCAAATAAATAATATAATGCAAAGCTAAAAAACACTGCTGAGACTACGATTAATAAAACGGTAATTGGCAATACTTTGATGCTTAATATCCCTTTCTCCTTTAAAGCATCCCACTGCGGATCGTTACCAGCAACAAAATGCTTGCGCCCTGTTATAAAAATCACCAAACCAATCGCCATACCAATTGCTGCTAATAAGAAACCATAATGCCAGCCCCATACTTGTGCTGCCCACGCACACAAGATCGGGGAAATAAAAGCCCCAATATTACCGCCAACGTACATCAGTGCAAAACCACTATCACGTTTAGTGTGTTCACGCGAATATGTCGCTCCCAACAAACAAGACACATTGGTTTTAAATAGACCATAACCACAGATAATAAGTGCTAAACCGAAATACAAACCACCTCCATCTAAGCCAAGTACTAAGTGCCCTGCCACCATGGTCGCAGCCCCTAGCAAAGTCGACCAGTAATATCCTAAATAACGATCCGCAATCGCCCCACCAATAATAGGTGTGACATAGACTAGTGCCGTATACGCGCCATATAGCGCATACGCGTGATTGTCAGTAAATAATAGTTTTTGCGTCAAATAAAGTACCAGTAATGCACGCATCCCGTAGTAACTAAAGTACTCCCAGACATTAAGTGCAATGGCATAATAAAGCGATTTGGGTTGAGTCTCAATTTGAGCCATGTAAATTTCCTGCTAACCATATAGAAAAACAAGAATATCAAAGATTTTCAAAAATCCTATTAAAACCTGTAAGAATTGATAAAAATCTTAAAAAACTCTATACAATCTATTGCCTGATTGCGCTTGAATGAGATTATTAAGTCTGATTCAAAGTAAGTAATCTTCCAAATCACCGAGGATTGCATTTTCAGAGATAGCAAAATTGCAGGCTGAAGCACCTGCCTTATGGACACTGTTTTTATCTTGTGTAATTAGTGGGTGCCAATCAGGTAATTTTTTACCATGATAGCGGCATTTATAGGCGCAAGTGTCAGGCAACCAATGCTCGGCATGTTTTAGATGATATAAATCCAGTTGCAAGCAGTCAGGGACGAGTTGTTTGCGTTTGGGATAGTTTGTGCACTGACAAGTACTGCAATCTAAAAGTTTACAGGCAACTTTGGTGTAATAAATCTCATCTGTTTTATCATCTTGCAATTTATGTAAACAACATAAGCCACAACCATCACAAAGAGCTTCCCATTCGGCATCATTTAATGCTTTTAATGGATATAAGTGCCAAAAATTATCACGTAAAAGTTTAGTGGACATAATCGTTAATGCGTACGTTCAACTGCAATATTTGCCAGTGCAATCAGTGCATCTTTATATTCAGATTCCTTTAAAGTATCTAATGCATCAATAGCAGATTGAGCGGCTTGTTCTGCTTTGCCAATAGCATATCCAATCGCGCCAGTGTCTTTAATAATATCAATAATTTTTAGCATTTCTGGATGGTGTCCTTGTTCAATCGCCTGACGAATAAGGCGTTGATCTTGAGCCTGTGCGTTTTTCAGTGCATAAATGACGGGGAGTGTTGTTTTGCCTTCGGCTAAATCATCACCAATATTTTTGCCAAGTGCCTTACTATCAGCAGTGTAATCAAGGATGTCATCTGCAATCTGAAATGCATTACCCAAATGCATACCATATTGATGGAGTGCCGTTTGTTCTTCTTCACTAGCGCCAGCAATGACACTGGCTACATCACAAGCAGATTCAAACAGCTTTGCGGTTTTGCAGTAAATAACTTGCATATATTGTGCTTCAGTAATCTCTGGATTATTGCAATTTAGCAGTTGTAATACTTCACCTTCAGCGATTTTATTGGTCGCATCTGCTAAGATTTGCATAATCTGCATTTGATTTAATTCCACCATCATCTGAAAGGCACGTGAGTATAGAAAATCTCCCGTTAATACTGATGCTGCGTTACCAAACACATTATTAGCAGTTTCTTTCCCACGACGCAAATCCGAAGCATCAACCACATCATCATGCAATAATGTTGCTGTATGGATAAACTCAATAATAGCAGCAGCTTTAGTGTGATCTTGACCTTTATAGGCAAGAGCACGTGCCGCAAGCATGAGTAACAACGGACGCAAACGTTTACCGCCGCTGTGAATGATATATTGACTAATTTGATTAATTAAAACAACATCAGAGCTTAATTGATCAATGATGACCTGATTATTTTGCTGAATATCATGCGCTGATAATTGTTGAATGTGCTTAAGTGTTAACATTTTTAATATTTGATCTTAAAGTAAGTCGTTGAGGATAATTGTCATTGCCCACGAGGTCAAGTAAATTACTGGAATCTGCGATGTAAAAAACTGCCAAGTATGACAGTAAAAATAAGCGATAAGATAAAAATACCGATAATTGAAAGCCAATGTGTGGTAACAAAAATGTTTACTATTTTATGGGTAAAAGCGGTCAAAATAGCACTAGGTGCAATTAAGCGCAAACTTAGATTATAAAGTGCAGATAATTTGATTTTTGTGGCTTTATGTAGTTGATAACTTAACTTCTGTGCATCGCAAATCCAACCAAAGATAATAATCTCAAGATAGGCAATAAAAAGAATAAGACTAATAATAAGCTCAGATTGAATCACTTCATGCACTTTGTTTGCTAGCACGTGTTGGTAGATAATTGAAGCGGCTAAAAGTAGGATGAAAAATGGCAAGTAAACATACCACTTATGTTTTGTTGTCGACGTGCTTAAGTCTTTAAATGTTTGGCATAGCAGTACAGCCGTTGTCAGTAAGCAGAAGAAGAACATGCCAAAAGCTAATAAGTTTAATGTATAGGCATATTGAAAGCCTAATATATCTGACGCTGAACGACTGCTATTGGTATATAAACTTTGCATCAACATGATCATAGTAATCGTCACAATACTAGCAATGATAAACACCCAGCTAAAGCGTCGGATCGAGCTTTGAGGATTAAAATAAGTACCAAGTACCGAGTTGATCCCTAAACCAATTAAACCCGAAAATAATGAAAGGCTAAGCGCTGATTCCCAGACATCTATTGATACCAGTAAATGAAAATTAGGCATGAAAAAGTGATGTGTTGTTAAACCAGTATTAAATGTAATGCTATTCATCATAAATAGACCCACAAGACAGCCAAGACCAAGAGTTGCAAATGCCGCACACAATTTTAAAAAGCGTTCACGTGTTTGTGAAAATCCAATAATGATAACAATAATGGTGCTAAAAATAATACCTATAAGCAAGGTGTAATGATCCATAAGATGTAGTGTTTTCTTTGCTGAATGCGTTGTATACCAAAAGCTTGTATAAACAAGACTCGAACTCGTTATCGATATGCGTGCAATCACCATAACGAGTAATATTGCAGCAAGTATCATTGACAATAGTCCAACAAAGCGTAAACGCTGCGAACGCGTGGCATAATGCAAACTACCTGTTAGTGGTTTTTTGCTTAAAAAGCCCGAAATGGTCTCAGAGACAAAAAGTGGCATACTGATAAATATCAGCGTAACAGCATAAGCAAAAACAAAGGCAATATTATTAAATGCTTGTGGGTAGCTACTGATCTGCCAATAAACAAAAACGCCAATACTGGCGGCAACAATGCTTAAAGCATACAGCGCTGAACGTATTGTCGAGGCTGGATTCATGTTAATTCCTATCACTAAAAAATAAGCCTATGATAACAATACCATTTTGCTTGTCATCTAAAACCGTGCAATATTTAGCGCTATACTGATATATACCACTTGTAAATTATTTTGCGGTGTTTTACTGATATATACCACTTGTAAATTATTTTGCGGTGTTTTATATCGAAGAAGTTTTTAATGTTTTTAGGTAATTGATTTAACAAAGTCAATTACCTAAAGTGCGTGAAACTCAGTAGTAAAAATAATGTAAAATGGTTTACAAGCGGTATAAAACTTAAGGGAGATGGATATGATAACCAATGTGCTTTATAGCAAACGTTTTTCTTTAATAAATGCGTTAAAAGCGGTTATTGCTAGTGCTATTGCTTATCTTGTTGGGCATTTATTAGGTGGGTGGTTTAACATTTCGCAAATGTATGCTTGGATCGTGATTACTGTTTTGGTAGTGATGTCAAGCCAGCCTAATTTAGGCGGAGCATTAGAGAAAGCCAAAATGCGATTTTTAGGGACATTGCTTGGCGCATTATGCTCAATCGTTGTTATCTTGATTTTTCCACAAATGCCAATAATTCAGCTAATTTTAGGGTTGGGCATTATTGCTGTGGGTGTTTTTACTGCAACAAACTCTAGCAAATATACCTACGCTGGCGTTCTAGGAGCAGTAACAGTTGCGATTATTTTGTTTAGCAGTGATGTCACTCTGGCTGCTGCGTGTTACCGCACTTTGGAAGTGCTTATTGGGATTACGATTGCCATTATTGTTAATCGCTACTTTTTTCCTATTCATGCCTATAAACGCATCCATCAATCCTTTTGCGATACAGTAAACTGTATTGGCTCTTTAAATAGCCGGCTTTTTGTCGGCGGTGACTATGATAATGTTTTAGTGGAGATTTTTGGTCATTTCTCGAAACAAATCGCTCTGCAAAAGGAGATCATGCATGAGAAGCCAAATATTGATCTTAAGTTACTTAAAGCCACAACACGTCATTTGCGACAGTTATATCGTTATACCAGCGTGATCTATGACTATGTTGAAACCTATCCCGAAAAGCGTGAAAAATTTGACCAAAACCCAGCATTTAGGGCGCTATATGATGAGATCAATCATACCTTTAAAGCGCTAAGTATAAGTTTTAAGAAGAATTTTTTTGATCAGAATAACTATCAGCAGATCATCGTCAAATTAGAAGGGTTACTAGAAGCATTTGGTCAATCAATGAAAATTCAAAGTGACTTGCGTCATGCAAGTGTTGTGATGTTTTCATTTAAAAAGCTCATTGACACATTACGCATGATTGAGCAGAACCAAAATCTCTTTAATCAAATGTGAGTTTTATACATACTATACCGCTCGTAAATCATTTTGCAGTGTTCGGTGCCGAAGAAGTTTTTGATGCTTTTGGATGATTGGATTGCAGCTAATAGCTACCCTTGACAGAGTCTTTGGGTGCTCATTTGCTAAAACAATGAAACTATTCATTGTTTCTTAACGCATTCGCTATTGCCAAAGTTCAATCACCCAAAAGGGCGTAAAATTTAATGGCAGAAATGCTGTAAAATGGTTTATGGGCGGTATAGCTAGTGGAAAACGCTATTGATCAGTAGTGCGTAAATAAAACAACTAACACAGAAAAAAACAAGACCACAAATAACCGCATTAAGATAACGGTCTTTCTTACTAAGTGCTTGGCTTTTTTTTATGTTTAGGCGAAATAAGGCACGTGCAGCAAGCCAAGTAATAATCATTGAGACTAATAATGAAATTAAGAAGCTAATGAACATAATTATTCCTCATATTTAACATAATACGCACTTTGCTCATGAACAACATTCAGGCTCCTATTACGTTGATGATCAAATCATTTTTCTTTGATACTTACTATATACCACCGACAAAATGATTTACGAGTAGTATCAACATAATAATTGTCATGGCAAGTACAAACAAGCCAATTTTTAACATTGACAAACTAAGCATTGAGTTATAACATTGTTATAACTTAGATATTTAGGAGAAATCATATGCAGACTACATTAAGAGCCATTGGTAACAGCGTTGGCATAACCATTCCTGCAAGTGAATTAAAGTCACTATCTGCTCAGATTGGTGATACCATCGAGATCAACATTACTAAAGTGATCAAAGCGCCACGTTCAAGTTGGGATGACGCAAATTTATGGCAAAACTCAGATCTTGAGCCCTTACATTTGAATGATCTAACCGATAATGATTTTGATGGAAAAGAATGGCAATGGTAACGATCAAACGATTTAGTGTTTGGGGTGTTGACCTAGATCCAACCAAAGGTAGCGAACAATCAGGTTTTAAGCCTGTTTTAGTTCTATCACCTGATGTTATGAACAATTATTTAAATACAGTCATCGTTGCACCAATGACAACCTCATTACGCGGCTGGCCAACACGTGTTCAAATAGAGCACCAATCAAAGATCGGTGAAGTTGCACTTGACCAACTTAGAACGATTGACAAAATCCGTCTGAAAAAAAATATGGGATTGCTTAAGACAAGTTTTCATCAGGATATTTATAGCGTTCTTGCTGAAATATTTAGCAAATAATCAACAACGTGAATCTATAATGTTGTCTGATAAATACTGTTGAAATACCTCAATAATCTCCCGATTTGCTTCAGGCATGATCTTACTATCTAGCATATCTACACTCACCCACTTCCCCTCTTGATCTTCTTGAGGGGAGATATTATTTTGATATTTTGTCACAACAAAACAGTGAAGTTCAACTGATTTATGTTCATAGTGATGTGCTTTTATCAGTAATGGTGAAAACGCAACAACATCAATACCGACCTCTTCTTTAAGCTCACGTTTAAGTGCCGTATGTGGTAATTCATTGGCTTCAAGTTTACCACCAGGAAACTCCCAAAGTTCTGATAAATCCTGAGTAACTTTGCGCTTAGTTAAAAAAACTTGATTTTTTTGGTCATTTAGTATGACTCCGACGGCAACTTTGATTAAAATCATTACTAATAACAAACACTTAAGCAGGTCAAACATGTCTTATAGCTTAACAAAGCAATTTTTAATTGCTATGCCTAATTTGCAAGATAATGCATTTGAGCATTCCGTTATCCTTATGTGTGAAGATAGCGACAAGGGTGCAATGGGCTTTATGATCAATAAGCCGCTTAAACACAAACTTAAAGATATTTTTAAAGAACTTAATATTGATTACAGTCAAACTGAGCATGATATTTTAAACAAGCCCATTCATGTTGGTGGTCCAGTGAATATAAATAATATTTTTGTTCTTTATCGCACACCACATACACCAAGTTACAAAGCCAGTATTCAAATTACTGATGATCTGGTTGTCACCACAAGCCCAGATATTTTGCATGATATTGCACAAAATATTACCCCTTCGCAATATCTTATTATTGCCGGTTGTGCTAGCTGGGAGCAAAATCAATTATTAAATGAAATCAAACAAAATAGCTGGCTTAATACACAAATCAATTATGACATCTTATTTGCCAAAGAAGATCACTATAAGTGGGAGCAAACTTTTAATCTAGCTGGATTAAGAAGTCCAGCACAACTAGCCTGTGGCTATGGTCATGCATAAATTGATAGGACTTGATTTTGGCAAATCACGCATTGGTATTGCCAGTGGGCAAATGATTACCAAAACTGCCACACCGCTTACAACCATTGCCGCCAAACAAGGTCAGCCCCAGTGGCATGAACTTGATAAGATCATTAAGCAGTGGCGCCCTAGTGATATTATTGTAGGGCTTCCCATTGATGCCAAAGACCAAGAAACAAAGATCACTGAAGAAGCACGTGTATTTGCGCAAAAAGTTGCGCTTAGATATCAAAAACCGGTACATTTAATCTCAGAAACCTTTTCAACACGCGAAGCACGCTGGCGTTTAGAAGAAGTGCAAAATAAGTCTAACCGCCACCTTAAAGTCGATGCGTTTGCTGCTTGTGTTATTTTAGAGACATGGATGAACGAACAAGGCTAAATCATTTACGGCAGCTTTATTTCTGATCTATACTAGTGGAAATACCTACAGCATGGAGTTTAGTGTGACGATTTATAGTTTTCTCTCGCATCACTTAATTATTGGCTCAATACAAAGTATTGCTATTGCTTTGCTTATGTACTTTTTATATCGTTTTTTACAATGGTATTTTACAAGAAAAATTGATAATACAACAAAGCTCAAACGTAAGCTCTCACGCATCCGTTATCTGTTGATTGCTATTTTTGTCTTCTGCTTGATTAAAATATGGATTAGTGATTTTAGTCATATTCTCACCGCATTAGGTTTGGTAGGTGCAGGTTTGGTTGTTGCCAACAAAGAAACCATCATGAACTTTATTGGCTCATTTATTATCATGTGGCGAGATCTTTTTAGTGAGGGAGATTATATTGAAGTTCAAGGTCAAGAAGGATACGTCTATCGTTTGGGGCCACTGTATTACACATTAGCCGAACACCCACCAAGTGACAAAAAAACCAAGGGGAAATATATCCGTATCCCTAATGCTACAGCAATTACCGCAATCATCATTAATTACTCACATGCCGTACCTTTTAAAGGTAATATCCAATTTAAGCTAAGTTATGAACAATATAAAAACCTCAATGTTGAACGCTTAAAATCAACATTAGAAAACCATCTTAATGACTACCTTAAAACACTGAGCAAACAACAGTTAAATACACTAACATCAACAACTATTCACCTTTACCAACAACCTGATGTCGAACAACATGCACTCATCGATATGGGTGTGACCTATCAATGCTTATTTGAGCATAAAAAATCACTGTCCACTAACCTTAACTTAGCTTTATTACAAATGCTTACTGTAGATACCTCCTCCAATGAGGATAAACATAGCGATAGTACAAAAGAGTAACCTCCAACCTTATGACCAAAGACAAATAAAGGGCAAGGCAAACTCAAGGGAAAAGAGCTTTAAAATAAAGCCTATATGATATACAATCATGTCGCTTTTAACATACTCTTTTGGAGCAAAATCTCGTGAGATCAATTAAACGCGCTTTGCTTAGTGTTTCTGATAAAACAGGTATTGTTGACTTTGCCAAGCAACTGCAAAAATTCAATATTGAGATATTATCAACCGGAGGTACTGCTAAGCTATTAATAGATGCAGGGATCCCCGTGATTGAAGTGTCGGATTATACTGGTTTTCCTGAAATAATGGATGGACGCGTAAAAACTTTACATCCTAAAATCCATGGTGGACTTCTAGGCAGACGCGACATCGATCAAGCGGTAATGCAACAACACGATATTCCTGATATTGACTTAGTTGTTGTGAATTTATACCCCTTCAAACAAACGATTGAAAAATCGAATGTCAGTTTCAGCGAAACGATTGAAAATATTGACATTGGCGGGCCTACGATGCTGCGCTCAGCGGCAAAAAACCATCAAGATGTTGCCGTTATTTGTGATCCAACTGACTATCAAAACATCGCACAGAAGCTTAGCAATCATCATGGTGCTTTAGATTTTGCCACACGTTTTAGTTTGGCATGCAAAGTATTTGAACATACAGCGCAATATGATGGTATGATCGCTAATCATCTTGGCACATTAAATCCAGCAACAGGTGAAAAAACACAGAACTTTCCGCACACGATCAATCTGCAATTTACTAAGCTTCAAGAGATGCGCTACGGTGAAAACCCACACCAGCAAGCTGCTTTATATATTGAGCATGATTACCCAAATGCCTCCGTAGCACTGGCAACACAATTACAGGGCAAAGCCTTATCTTATAACAATATTGCTGATACCGATGCGGCATTGAAATGCGTTAAAAGCTTTGATTTACCTGTGTGCGTTATCGTCAAACATGCTAACCCTTGTGGCGTTGCTGTGGCAAACTCCCTAACCGAAGCCTATCAGAAAGCTTTCCAGACTGATCCAACCTCGGCCTTTGGCGGTATTATTGCCTTTAATCAAAAGCTTGATGCGACAACTGCGCAAACGATTATTAACCAACAATTTGTCGAGGTGATTATCGCACCTGAGGTTGATGACTTAGCCCTAAAGGTGCTGGCGACTAAACCTAATGTGCGTGTATTGGCTTGTGGTTATGATACGCAGAGAAATTTTGCTGAACTTGAGCTTAAGAAAATTGAAGGTGGCGTTTTAATACAAGATAAGGATATCTATCAACTGGATCAAAATGCGTTAAAAGTTGTCACTAATAAAGTACCAACTGATGATGAATTACAAGACCTTTTATTTGCTTGGAAAGTCGCTAAATTTGTGAAATCCAATGCCATTGTCTACGCCAAAAACAATATGACTGTTGGTATTGGAGCTGGGCAAATGAGCCGTGTGTTTAGCTCTAAAATTGCCATTGAAAAAGCGCATGATGCTGACTTGAGCATCCAAAATTCAGTGATGGCATCTGACGCCTTTTTCCCGTTTCGCGATAGCATAGATGCAGCTGCCAAATCAGGAGTCAGCGCCATTATCCAGCCTGGTGGCTCAATGCGCGATCAAGAAGTCATCGACGCTGCTAACGCACACGGCATTGCCATGGTATTTACGGGAATTAGACACTTTAGACATTAAACAATTAAATCAATTATAAAAATCTGACGGTACTTTACCATTCATGCGCTTCTTAAACATATAAATAAACGCGCTGTCACTATCATAACCAAGCTCTTGAGCAACCAAAGTTGTACTTTTTTTAACAGGGAGAATGGTTAATGCCATCAGCATCTTGTAGTGACTAGTCCAATCAGAAAATGACAATCCCGTTTCTGCTTTAAAAATACGGCTTAAATGTCTCGGTGTTATATAAACAAGCTCAGCCAACAGCGGCAGATCCAAATGTTCTCCCAAATGTGTACTAATATACTCAATCACCTTTAATAACTTAGGGTGATTGGATGCTGTCAACAGATGTGGGTTATCTGCTGTTGATGCTAGTATTTCAGGATAAATAAGATCGTAATATGGTTTATAATCTGATGAATGAAAGTCCACAGTGTCTAGTTTAAAAATCAATTGTTTTAATAGTTCTGTTGGCGCAATAAAGATTACATCGGCAAATTTTTTATTACACATGCTTTCATTGATGTCAAAAAATATATGTATTGGTTTAGCACCTGTTTCTTTAATCGAGGTATGGGCAACTAATTTAGGAATATATAAGGCATAATTTTCAGGGATCAAATAGACTGACTTACCAATTTGAATTTGCATCACGCCTTTTTCCATAAATGTAAGCTGCGCTTTATCATGATAATGCTCCTGATTAATCAAACGCTGTCTGGCAAAATCCGCTGAAGGCAAAAAAATCATCGCTAACTCCTAATCGACACTAAGCTTTGAGACTGTTGTTTCAATCGGTTGCCATATATTATATAGCTCACCCACAAATGCTTATTATTGATAATACCTGCTTATTGATAAAGAAACAATATGCGAATTAGAGTTGATTTGAGCTTGACGATTATCGATCATTTTACCCATGCTACCCTCAGTACTAATTTTCTCTAAGCTCAAATAAGTGTATATCCAAAAGTATAGCCTCTGCCTTTTGGTTAGCATTAGTAATAACTTTTGCATTCTCTTGAGCAAGTATCTGTTTAAGTGTTCTAGCCATATCCTACTCCTACATTCTGTTTTTATTTAAATGAAGCGTAAATTCTCTATCTGCAATGGGTATCATAACCTCATAAAACCTTTTATCTTTACCTGTTTTATTTCCAGTATATAGTAAAAGTAAAATGAATGAACCCAAATCAATCTATCTTTGATTGGGCACTATTAAGAATTGTCTGAATTCAGCAATATCATAGCCTTAATTTGATAATTTTGCCTATTGGGAGATGCTAAAATATCCTCACCTTTAATACAATGGTTCTAGAAAATGACAATCTCTAAAACAAATGATTTACAAACTTACAAAATTATTATCCTGCTAAGCTATGTTTGTATAGCATCCTTATCATCAGCCATGATCACACCAGCACTTGATGGTATAAAATTAGCATTTAACTTAAGCACTGGATCACTTGAGTGGATCATAACGATCTTTTTACTTGGCTATGTTTTTGGTCAACTTATTTATGCGCCCTTATCAAATCGTTATGGACGTATTACCACATTAAGAGCAGGCTTATGTATAAACTTAGCTGGAATTATTCTTTGCTTGATATCAGCTTATAGCTCAAGCTACTGGCTTCTACTGATTGGCCGACTGGTGACTGCATTAGGCGCTGCTGCTGGTTTATCAATCACCTATACACTTATTCACGAGCTCCTGCCTGAGGAAAAAGCAAAGCATGTATTATCCTTTGTCATTATTGCCTTTACTGCAGGCATTGCGATTTCCGTTTTTATTGGTGGTATTGTTACCGAGTATTTACATTGGTACGACTGTTTTTGGATACTTCTGGTTCACGGCATCATCATGCTCGCGTTAACGGGCCTTTTCTCAGAAACATTAACGCAAAAAATCAAGCTCGATTTCTCTGCAATATCGCATAGTTATTTGCATGCGCTTAAATCAACGCAACTTATTATTTTTTCGCTGGGGTTAGGACTTGTCTCTGCCTTCTCATACGGCTACTCAGCTGCAGCACCATTATATGCAGAAGAAGTTTTACATCTAACCCCTTCGCAGTATGGTTTATGGAACATTGTGAATATGATTGGCATGCTGCTTAGTGGATTTTCTGGTTTTTATCTCGTCAAGCGCATCGGTGCTGCAAAAACACTCATCGTTAATTTCATTGCGTTGATTCCATTTTTAATTATCTTAGTTGCTATTTCGCTATTACCTCATGTATCTCCAGTGATTTTCTTTGTTGATACCACCATTTTATTTCTACTTTTTGGTGCAATTATGGGACCAAGCAGTCATTTTGCGCTAAAAATTAAAGCCAATAAGGCAGGCGCCACAAGCATGATGTCATTCATCAATGTGTTTTCCGCAAGCATTTCTGTTGCAGTAATGGGCTATCTTCCAATGATATCCATTCAACAGTTTAGCTGTATTTTAATTGTATTTTACGTCATTACCGCGTTACTTATCACAGGCTACATGACAAAAAATCATCATTACATCCATGCACTTAACTAAATGGTGTCACACTGTAATTGCTCTTGATGTAATTCTTCTGTAATTAAATCAATCATCTTTTGCACCTTTGGTTGTGTATAATTATGTTTTTGATAATAAATATATAACAACCTAGGCATCGTAATTTCTGGCAAAATATGTACCAATTCACCCGACTCCAACTCTTGCTTGACAACATAATCATGCATTTGACTGATTCCCATCCCCGCTAACATAGCTTGCTTAATAGCTAATATTGAGTCCATCTGTAGTTTTTGATTAATATACTCAGGATATTCACGTCGTATCGGCATTGCGCGCTGATTGATATGACCGATAAATAGAAATCTCTGTAAATCTTCAATCGTTTGTGGCATGCCGCCTTGTTTGGCTATATATTCCGCTGTTGCGCATAGAACATGATTTGAGTGAAATGCTTTTTTCAAAACGATTTCATCAGGTGCTTCTAGATTGCGGCCAATGACAATATCAATCTCGTTAGCATACATATCGACATTGTCTTCCTGATATAGCACCTCCAACACTACCTTTGGAAAAAGTTGTTGATATTTGGCAATAACAGGAACCACCAAACTCTTCATTAATGAAGGGTTTACCGACAGCTTAAGCTTACCTGATGGCTCATGGTGCATTGCTCTAATAACAGATTGAGTGCGCTGCATCGCAGCTTTAAGGTTAAGACAATGTTGGTAGAAGACATTTCCTTCCGGGGTAAGCTCCAAGTGACGTGCATTGCGTAAGAATAAAGGCAACTCAAATGTATTTTCCAACTGTTTAATTGATTTACTGATCGCTGATTTGGTTAAATGTAGCTCCTCAGCCGCCAGGCTAAAAGACTTCGTTTCAACGGCTTGCATAAACGCCTCTAAATTAGAAAGATCTTTATATATACTTCTTTTTTTTATTTCAATGCTCACCTGTTCTCTCCCTTTCACGATCAAAATTTCAAATTATACGCTGGCATAAATCATATTTTTACCTATTTACCGATACGTCATTACGTTTTGTGGACATTAAATTTAAATTACAATTAAATTGCAATTATCTAAATTCCCTAATCCCCTCGAGGGGGTATTATACAACTACTACACAATTGACGTATCGGAGTTTTAGGAAACACCCGTTTCAATTTTTACATCTTTTTCCGTAGCATTGCTAAAAAGCGGCTGACTTTGGCGGGGATTACATCATCATAAACCGCATAATAGGCATATAACTGGTGATGCGAATTAAACTGCGGCAAGATCGAGACGATCTCTCCTTTCTCCAGCTCGCTTGCAATAATTGATCGTGGTAATTCCGATATGCCAAACCCTGCAACAACACAGTCTTTAATTGCATTGGTTGAGTTGATTTCAAGTCGAGAGCGAAAGTCTATATTTTCTTTTTTTAATTTTTCAGCAATAGACTCAATATAAGTGCTTGGATATCTACGAAGAAGAATTAAATGATGATTCGCCAAATCCCTCAAAGTTTGTGGCATCCCATGCGCTTTAATATAATCAGATGATGCACACAGCATACTTGTTGTCCTTAGCACGTCTACTTTATGTACGTGCGCAGGTAAATTACTTTTATGCGGTGCAATATAAAGGTCAATATCACCCCGAATATGTCCTGTAAATATACTGCCGTGCGTGATAAGATTAATATGCACTTTTGGATATATTTCTTGGTATTTGGTGATGATGTCTAGGAAGTGATGACATAGTAAGCTTCTTACAACATTGATCGTCAGCACACCTTCTAGCTCTGTTTGAACATCCTCAATATGTGCAAATATATTTAAAACCTCTCGCTCAATTTTTATACATTCATGATAAAAAGCATCACCCTCTGGTGTGAGCTTGAAGTTTTTATGGTTGCGCGAAAACAAAGGCATCTCAATAGCGTCTTCCAATAGTCTAATGGCTTTACTCACCGTTGATTTTGACACATCAAGCTCCTCAGCCACTTTAGTTAAGGACTCAAATTCGACCGCGCGCATAAAAAGATTGATATTACTTAACTGATGATAATTAAGTCGTTTACTCATTTTTGTATCAAAC
This sequence comes from Cysteiniphilum halobium, assembly GCF_003574425.1. GTDB lineage: Bacteria > Pseudomonadota > Gammaproteobacteria > Francisellales > Francisellaceae > Caedibacter > Caedibacter halobius. The sequence continues at coordinate 30,019 of NZ_QLIU01000014.1, forward strand.
ATCGACACCCTGACATACCATTCCTGTTAATAACCTGTGATGTATATCATAGCCTTAATTCGCATTGATGTCAGGTGTGTATAATAGTTTCATGTATATACATTGGAAAGAGTGAGGTAACAGCAATGAGTCATACAGTACAACAAGCCCTTCAACATTGGCAGTATATTCAACCTATTGCCATGATTCCCAAAAATGAAGCTGAATATAAAAAATTATCATCTTATTTAGACGAGCTCTTAGATATATGTGCAGACCAAGAAGATCATCCTGCTTGGGGCATTATTAATTTTAGTGTCTAGCATTATTGAAACTTATGACCGTAACCATTATAGGATCACACAAGCAGATGGTATAGATACCTTAAAATATTTGATGAAGGAGCATAATTTAAAGCAAGCAGATCTTGTAGAATTAGGTAGTCAAGGCGTTGTTTCTGAAATTCTGAATAAAAAAAGAGCGCTTAATATAAGGCAACTAAAGGCCTTAGCTAACCGCTTTAATGTCAGTGTGGATACATTTATTTAATTTATCGAATCAAAAAAATATTGGGTTATCGATTAGCTGTTAGCGCCAGCAATAAAATGACTCTCAGCCAGAATTATTTTGCAAATCAACCAACATTATTTTGCAAATGTATTTCCAACTATTTAGCTAGTTCTATAAAAACCCATTATTTTATTTTTATTGCAGAAATTAATGTCGCAAGTTTTGTCGTTAGATTGTCGCAAGTTTAGTTTTTTAACACGTAAATAAGCTTATTAGTAGCACCTTGTGATTCGATAAGTTTTTTTTCAGCCATCGCCTTTAGTTCTCTCTGTAAGGTTCTTTTATTCACGTCTGGACATAGTAAACTAAATTCCTGCATATTGATTTGACCATGTTCAATAATATGTTCTACAGCCTTTTTTTGCCTATCATTTAACTCGTGATTGAGCTTTAGGACATCAAGTTTTATGATATCCTCACCACGGTGACGAATTTCTTGCATCTGCGTTGACAAACCATGTGTGAAATATTCTAACCATTGTGTCATATCCAAGGCATTTTCACGCACACTTTGCAAAGCCTGATAATACTCAATTCGATTTCTGTCGTAGTATTCACTGATTGAAAATAGTTTCTTAAAGTCATATCCATAGCGGTATAAACAAAGCGTAGAAAGCAATCGTCCGGTTCGTCCATTGCCATCCAGAAACGGATGTATATGCACGAATTGAAATTGAGCAATACCAGCAATTAGAATTGGGTTGATTTCGGACTCATTGTTTAGCCAGTATATTAGCTCAGACATCATTATGGGAACATCGTAGGCTGGCGGTGGTGTATAGATAGCTTCTCCAGTTTTTGAGTTAACAACGTAGTTTTGTATTTTTCTGTATTCCCCTGGCGCTGCCGAGTCTCCCCTAACATCTGAGACCAATCTTTTGTGAATTTCTCTTACAATGGCTTCACTAATATGGCTATTGTAATCGATAGACTGGGATACCAACTCAAATGCTTTCCTATAATTGAGGAGCTCTTGGACATCATCTTTATTGGTATCGGGAACATTAATGCCTGCAAGAATTTTTTCCGATTGATCAAGCGTTAATTGTGTTCCTTCAATGTGAGTGGTGTGATGCGCCTCCAATATTAAGGCTTTGTTCTGCATCTGTTGAATCCAATGATCTGACAGCTGGGCAGCCTCCAAAAAACCACGAGCACGTTCTATCGTAGTGAGGTATTGAGCTATTTTATTGTTAATACTAAAACGCGGTAAGAATGGCATAACAATATCCTTATACGACAATATTAGCCTGAATCAGCGATTGCTCAATTTCATCAGATTGTTGTTCTGATAACTTTCCTGCAAACCATTGATCGATGATTTTCTCCGAGGTGTGAAGCATTTTTGCAAGTGTTGAAACTTTATAACCGGCTCTTGAATATTGAAGCTCTTTTTGAAAGCCTTTTGGCTTTATCGCTTCGGTAACGACTGATACATCGATAGGTTTAACGCCTGCTTTAAAACCGATTTCCATCGCTTTATTAAAGAAAGAAATAATTTGCATAGGTGTTTGCAAAGATTCAGCAAGCAATTTTAAAGCATCGGGGGTAATTACCTCGCTGACTTTCTTTTCTCCAACACATTGCTTTAATGCCCACTGGAAATATTTTTCTTTATGTACAAACAGCACATCCAAATCTATTACATATGCTCTAAAGCCAACCTCTTCCATTTTCGGTGATTGAATAACATTTTTTAATTTTGGTTGACCTGCTAAGATGATTGAAAACTTTTGGTTACTTTTTCTTGCCATTTCAGAGAGTTTTTTTAACGAAGATAGCGTGTTGCCATGCAAGTCCTGAGCTTCGTCAACAAAAAGTACCACAGGCTTATTATGCTCTTGCATAAGTTTAACAAAAGCACGATCTCTTAGTTCAGAAGACGCAGGAATAAAAGGCGTCTCACCTGTGCGTAAGTCAAGCAATAATGCAGTTAATAATGTTTTCACTGTGACGCGCTCTCGATCAGAGCTATAAGAGTAACTTACAATACACTTTTTGCTATCTATGAGCTCTTGCATGAGTTGGTTCATCAGTATGGTTTTCCCAGATCCCACGCTGCCATTAATCACAATGAGCTTGCCATAATTTAAGACATATTGTTTAATTTTGCTCTGTAAACGTTCAATGTCTTTTGTTTTATAAAAGCCAGCTTCGGCGATATCATGTGTTAGTCCGTAATAGTCAAGTGCATCAAAAATCATGATTAATCCTTATTTGAAACAAGTTTAAGTTGAAAATAATGGCTAATGGCATCCATAAGCTCCTAATGTATTAACGTTTTATCTGTAAGGTTATCAATAACCTGACGCTGTTTATCAGTTAGCTCTGCCAAAGCAATATCTAGATACTTAGAAATAGCTAGCTTTGCTGCTAATTTAGACTCATATACTTTTTGAGGAGCAATAAGCGTAACTTTAATGTTCTGTGCGGTACTAAAAATTGAAGGGGTCGGTCTCACAATATTTAACCCTACATCTTTAGATAAATTAATGACATTATCTGCGGCATATTCTTTCTCTGACTTTTTATGGTGATGATAAGTTCCAAATTCTGTTGGCGGCGATATAGGATAGAATGGTCCAAACTCTTGGTCTTTGTGTATCACACAGACCTCATGTGCATTTATTCCTAACAATATAGTGACTTTCTCGCCTGCAAATTGTGGCGATAATTGGTAATGGATACCATTTATTTCAACCGTTGCATCACTTTTAACTTGTCGATCAAAAGGCTCTCTCATAAGCGACTGATATTGCTCATACGAACATATTGATAAATCATAATCTTTGGGCATATTTTGTTTCCATACCTCAATTTTACTTAGCATTAAGGTTGGATGCTTTTTATTATTCTGCTCAGCTATAAATTGAGCTAACATTTGATAAGCTACTCGACTTAGATCATCCACCACGCTATAGCTCATCACTTTTCTTGGATCATCGGGATGCTGATCAGGAAACCGATACAATTCAGATGGCGTAATATCTAACTGCCAACATTGGTTACTATAACAAGCCTGAAAATGGTTTACTGTTGATTCAGCAGTGAGTTGATCGGGGGAAATATAATATTTCTCTAGATAATTATTAACAGTTGAACGCTTGAGGATCCCGTGAGACAAAGTCACGATCTTATTTTTAACTGTTACTTCTCCAGGCTCCAAACGCCTTATGCACTCCTCTGTTGAGAGCATGTGTCTATTACCATTTGTTGAAGCAAATTTTAATGCTGCAATAATTTGACAATAATAATGCAGCTCTTTCTCTGGGAGAATTCTACTACTTCCCTTGTCACTACGCGTTTTACGTTCGCACTGGTGTAGGTTAAGTGCTCTTAACTGCCTATATACGCTATCTTCAGAAATATTAAACACCGCTGCTGTATCCGATATTAACGCCCGCCTTGCTTTGCCATTATTTGGTAAGTGCATAAGCTGTTGATCAAGCTTAAATAGAACCTCTAATGGAATCTTCTTCATGATGTGCCATTACCCCTTAGCAATAAAGTCATTTCTAGCTAGCCAGTGCTTAAGATTCCCTAATGAAGTATCATATTTTTTAGCCACAAAGGTATAGGTTGAGCCATTATTAAGTAGTGCAAATATTTCATCTTTGTAACCATCTAGTTTGCTCTTGCCTTTCCCTTTTGGGCGCCCAAGTGGCAAACCTTTCTCCTTTCTAGCTCTTAATGCCTCTGAAGTTCGCTTGGAAATAAGATCACGCTCAATCTCACTTACAATTGAAAACATCATAGCCATTACTTTGCTTTGTATCGAGTTATCTAACTTCCATGAGCCTTTAATTGCATATAGGTTTATTTTTTTTGACAAGCAACGTGAAATAACTTCTATGCACTCCAACATGCTTCGTCCAAGCCTTGAAAATTCACTTACAATTAAGTTGTCACCTTCACTTAATGACTCAATAACAGATGCCAGAGCACGTTTCTGCCAACTAATCGTTCCAGAAGCTTTATCTTCAATAAATTTAACCTGCCCTAAATTTTTTTCGGTGGCAAAAAGCAAGATATCCATTTTATTTTTTTCAAGGTCTTGATCCTGCGTCGAAACTCTTAAGTAAGCTATTGTTTGTTTATTAGTCAAGCCAGTCATCTTAACGGCTACTTCCATGAAAATGCATTTAAATTGATTTATTTAACTACATAATTATAAAAATATCCAGTGAATTTCATTAAGTAAAAGAAAACAAAATAAACGATCGTTTTTATTGTCAGCAAATCAAATCCATTTGCAAAATAATTCTGGCTGAAGGTCATTTTATTGCTGGCGCTAACGATTAGCCCCCAATTGCCAAAGTGATTGGCAAAAGTCCACGCATTATTTTTGAGTAATGAAATGTCAACTACCCCCTCACCCGTGCAGCTTAAGCTGCACGACCTCTCCCTCAAAGGGGAGAGGTAAAATTTCGTAACGGCATATGGGGCATATTGCAACCTCTTACAACTCAACACCCACCTGACTATTACCAATCGTCCCCTGTATTATTCAATAGCCACCTTAAAATTAAGCGTACCACTAATCGTTGATATATTTTTTATAGCATCCTTATCTGCTTCTGTTGCAGCCGGGTTTTTAAGTAATGAGATACTAAAAGGACACTGCTGAACTGGTGCCTCACCTGAGCCTGAAATGGTAAGTGGATTAAAATCACATAAATGCAAATGCTTGGTAAATGTTGTAGGCGGCGTGCTCTGGGCAATTTGCTTAACCCCTTTGCTATTATAAACCGCATAAACAAATGGCTTCTGTGTAATTCTATTATCTGAACTATCTGACAATAGTGGCACATAATTTCCATCTGTACCCACCTGGCCTGTTGCCTTACTTAAATAAACAGCGACATTATTAGAAACCGTTTTACTATAAGTGTTTTTGCAATTTAATATGATATTTGTTGTTCCAAATAAATCTTGAGGCTTCCCATTGTAAATATTTTGTAGGGTATCTGCGCTAATCTTTGTATTTAAATTAGGAGCTGCTGATATTGAGCAACTAATTGGTGGTACTTTGATTTTAAATACCAATTTCTGACCATACTCAGCCACTGGCCTTATACTATCTCCACTTGTGTTAAAATATACTGTTGAGGTAATACCTAGAGTCGATGTACTTGATGCACCTGGAGTCAGTGGGTCAGTTGCAACAACAGTAACTCTATAGCCTATTTTTTGACCAGTAATATATAAATAAGCACCATTATCTACACTATAATCGTTATGAGTAGTAGACCCGCAAGATTCACCATACTCTTTCCGTATGTAACTATCTACCTGATTACTAGAATCATTTGCATACGCTGTCAGCACACTTGGATTAACAATATTTTTATAATCACCTTTTGGGATATATGAAGACACATTAAAATCTCCCTGAGCAACGACACCATTGTCGTTATCTCTTAAATTAAGAGTACCATCGCTAATAGTTTTTAAGGTGATATTAAAATATAAATTTTTAATACCTGGCACAGGCATATATTGCCCTTGCACCCCTGGGAGTGCAGTAGGTACATACCCTGCTATTGGACAATGAAAAAAAGACACATCACCATCAGAAAAGCATACTGCCACACGGTAACGAGGCTTTGCCCCAACATAATTGCCTGATTTACATAACTGCATACCGTAGGGAAAATTTACACCAGAAGTTTTACTTGTGTCTAGCACGCCATCAGATACTACAACTGTTGGTTGATTTAAAATCAAATTTCCAGCATCAACCGTTACAGTCGGCAAATCAGCAACAGCTAGTTTACAGCAGATAATAAATATAAAGCTCAAAAAATATAATATTGATTTTAAAGCATAGCTATAAATCCTCATGTGACGCCCCTTCTTTCTTTAAAAGAAAATAAACCTCCCCACCATAATCATTAATATAAATTAAATACAGTGGCTTGTTATTGGCTAATAACTTATTGAATATATCTCTTTCTGCCGGTGTTAGTTTGACTACTGTTTTCTTAAACGGTAATAAAATCCGGGCTTTTTGCATGACAATCGGTTTTGCTTTTGTCGATTTGCTATCATCTTGACCTGTTTGATCGGGAATTTGGTCGGTTAGCCCTAGCGAATTAATGACGTATGGGCTGCTATTATCAAAGACAATGTCATCACCTTTGTGTTTCCATGTGATTTTGCCGTTAATCTCACTATTCTTAAGCTCAGGAATATCTTTTGGGCGATACATCATCTTGATCTGTGTATGAATCGCAATTTGTAATCCACTTTGTAAATGCCCTTTTTTCGAGCTGTTATCGGCCAGATCAAGCTTAGGTGGTGCTTCTTGAAACTCGAGATAAAATAGGCTTTCACGATCTTTCGGCAAGTCCGTACTGGGAAGCTTGATAATATGCAGTACAACCTGTTCATTTTTCGCTGGAACAACTGTGAACTTTGGCGAAATCAAAAAATCATGATCTATTGTGCCCTTGACTGTTTGCGCTGGATTTTTAGGGTCACTGGCAATTACCCAACTCTCCAAGCCATAGGCATTATTTGGATCATTGTTCTGAACATTGACCGCTGTAAATTTATCCCCTTGATGATAAATTACCCGTGTTGGCACAGGGGTGACGTGGGCAAACGACTGCGAAAAAAACAAGCTGGCAATAGCAACCCATTTAGCTGTTTTCAAAAACCTCAACATATCTTATCCTTACTGCTTTTATTTCTCTTTTTTACATTCAGGCTCGATCAAGTATAATCCAAATATCCTAAAAGCTCGCCATTTTTATTTAACCTTTGCATCATACAGTTTTAGCATTTTCCTTCCTGACATACTGGATTGTAAGCTTAGCAAACCTAGATTGTTTATTTTTGGGAGTTTTCAAAAATATCAAAATGTATTTTATTATGATCATTACTAACTATAGGGTAGTTACCCTTTATGGATACTGCAAACCAAGAGTAGCTGTAGCTTGTATAGAAGGTGCGCTAGCCCATAATGCCTTAATACTAGCTGATGTTGCTGCAGTTGTATATGTTAACTCTGGTTTAAGATCTATTTCATACATATGTAGCCCCCCTTTTGTCCCTGCTGTTTTTGTAGCAATTACTCCTGGATTTCCCGTTAATTTTGAAAAGTCAAGATAAGTTTTCGTGCTTGCATTTTTATCTTCTAAGCGAATACCTAATGGTGTAGTAGCGGTACCATTCATTAGTATCAAAATCTCTGGATGATTTGTATCGTAATTAGGTGTATTTGAACCATAATTCACAGTTGGAGGTGTACTATCAGCACACGTTATAGTTTCCGTGATTGGTTGCAATGGGGTTTGCATCCCAATATCTGAAGAACTAACTGCTTCATCCGGGCTTACATTATCTGCATTATATAGGTATAAATTACCCATACTTTCGGTTATGTTCTTTCCACTGCCCCCAGTAATGGAGCAAGTACTTTTTACTACTTGAGCCTTAAAAGTCACCGTTACACTATTATCACCAGTATCAGCATATATCGAGCTTGCCGTTAACACTGCCAAGGCTGTTGATATTATTGCTATATATTTTTTCATCTTAGTTCTCCTCTTGCGTTGTTTTATATTTTTAAATGGTTATTTCATTATGATCTAGCTTGCTTATCGTGATAGTGTTAACAAGCTTGTTGGTTGTTGTTTGTAGTTGCATATGATCGCCCTCTTTAACGGTATTGAAGTAATATAAATTGCCATAAACATGCTCAGCGATTTCCCCAGTTCGCATATCGATGAGTTTATCCACATTGGCATGTTTGCTCTGATTAAGTTTAATAAACAATGACTGACCTACTTTTGCTTTGAACTTGCGATATAAGATCGCGCCTTGCACTGGTACAGCATACGCTTCATGTGTCTCTAGCACACCATTTTGGTGCTGTGTATCACTTAACAAAATATCGTTGTAGTAATAAGGCATCAGACTGTTATACAGGCCATAGCCATTATGATTGGTTTCGGTTAAACCATCGACATTCACACCGGATACGCCATCGGTATCAATCACTGCAAAGGTGTCATTGGCATATTGCATAAATTGCACACCGGTATAGCGCGTGTAAACCAGTCCTCCTGATATGTTAGCGGATACGGAATAATTACGTAAACTCTGCATATTGCCAGTAACATCAATATTCGCAAAATTGGTCTGCTGCGATACGCCGATATTGACACTGTTGTTTTGCGTGTTTGCTTGTTGCAATTGTCTTGTGTAGCTATAGCCGATATTTGCAGATGTCTTACCTGAATCTGAACTTAGCGCGTAACTGATATTGTCGTTGAGTGCTTGTGACTCCATATCATAGCCTGTACTGTTATTTAAACTGCCACCATGCTCCCCAAAATTAAAGCTGATATTAAAGCTGATGCTACGATTTAACTGCCCTGAATTTTCACCATTGAGCACTTTTGATTGATCATAAGAAATACTGTAGTTAAAGAGTTGAAAAGACTGGTTTAAGCTCAAGTCTGCTGTTAACTCATTGTCATTTGACCACTGTTGGCTGTATGAAACATTGGCATTTAACGACATATCCCAAAATAGGCTTTGTGAGATATTGATGCTAAAATTATTCTTCTGTCCTGAATCAGTATCTGCTGAAAAAGCGCTTTGCGAAAATGCTTGTCCGACACCGACATAATGACGCGTTTGATAAAAATAACCAACAACATCAAAGCTACTTCCCATATTGACAAAACTTTTATCATAACTGACTTGCGCGCGCAGACCACTGTATAGCTTGCGTGTGCCCTGTGTTGTTTTTGCGTTTAGCATCGAACCTGAGGTGACTAAATTTAATGCCCCATACTGACCTAAGTTGATCGAAGTACCAACACCCTCTGCGACATAATCAGGATTGACAAACACACCAACATAAGGTGAAAGATAGTTGCTTAAGCCGTAATGTACTTCAGCTTCTAAAAACTCCGCCTCCATATTGGTGTGATATTGCATCAATCCGATATTGGCATCATACATAACAACGCCTGGATAAAGCGCACTTGAGACGTATTGAAATGGAATGGTTGATTGTGTTTTGTGACCGCTATTATCTGTGACAATCTCAGTAATATCACCAAGACCAGCAACGGCATTATAGTCACTAATCTTATAAGGTCCTGGATTTAAATGCGTTTTATAAATCAGCTTGTTATTTTGATACAACTCGATCGTAATCGGTGTACTTGCAACACCTTGGACAACAGGCTTAAATTGCTGCTCATCTTGTGGCAACATTGCCGTATTATTATTCAGTGTCGCCCCATAAAAACTATTACCACTAAAAATATTGCTCTGAATATTGTTATACCCGAGCATCAAGCGGCTACGCCAACTTGGAATAATCGTTGTCACATATGTATAGGTAATATCCGCGCTATTTTGGGTTTGGCCAACACCATTTGATTTATTATAACTGGTACCTGCACTCATATTGGAATACAACTGCCAACGCCCTAGGTTATAATGCAATTGGGCTGAGCCAAAAACACTGGCGTTATCATTATCAAAATCATGATTAAACGCGCTATCAATATTATAATTCATCACACCGCCTGAGATCCCAAACTCCCATAATGCAGGTGGTGCCGTCGCACCTGATTTTACATCATAAATATAAGATTGTGGCACCAAAATATTAATGGTTTGCGTCATATGATCGTAGGTATAGCTCACATATTGAATATCTGTTTTGCTTAACTGGTATTTTTCGTGTTTGAGCGCTTTTAATAATATTGGTTTTGCATGCATTTTATTGATCATATCACCCGTTAACTGAATTAAAAGCGCTTTTGTTTTAGGTTTTTGTATGACATTTACACTGTATTGTCCTAGTGGTTTATCATTAAGCCTAAAGTTCAATACCTGAAAGCCAGGCACTAATTCGCCTGAGAGCATCTTGGCATCTTGTGCTGAAAAGTCATTGAAAAAACTCGTGTCAAAACCCAGGTCTTTACCTTTCGCCGCACTTATGCCTACACAAGCAGAAAGTATGCAAATATATATTATTTTCTCTTTCATGACATAAGACCTTTTTACGCTAGTAATTTCCGCAAAATAAAAGAAGCACGCAGCTTGATATCCACTGATATCAATCTAGCAAAACATCATTTACGGTAAATATTGGTGATTAAAAACAAGTAAACCTAAACACTTCTTACCTCAAAAGGGACAGATGCATATAAATGATTCACTGGCATAATATACCCATCTCTATCTGCCACGACAGCAACACGGTAGGTGAGGCTTGTTTCAGCCGCACCTATGTGTTTGATGCGGTACGGTAGTACCGGCTCCCCCCCTATGGCTTTTCGATTGTTTTTACCCAGTATCTCTAGTGCAACACCTGCATGTGCATTATCGCCAACATAAGCTAAATTTCTTGATCGACCATAATCAAACACTGTTGATATCTGGTGCGCCAGATACTCTGGACAATTTTTCAAGCGTATGTCAAAAGTTTTAATTTGGTTACCAATAATATCACCATATTGATAACGTTTATAGCGCATAAAATCATCAAAATGAAGATATCCTGAGCTATCATTGTTGTGATCATAATCAACATCAATCTGACAGAAAGCCTGCTTGATTGTCGCTGAAAACTGTATCACCGTCGTTGTGTACTTATCTTGTGCATAGCCATATTGCAACACGATCAATAACACAACACCCCATTTGTTCATAACGACCCCCATAGTCATATGAAATTTTTGACAGACTTAATATCGATTCATATTAACCCCAATCTGTCTTTATAGTGTCATTATTTAATCAATCATCATTAATTGCAACAAACTATTAGGAAACGACTGTTTCCATATTTTATCTTTGACGTAATAGATCTGTATGTCATTGACAGAATGACCCACGTATTTAGCGATACTGGTCATGATAAGCGCTTTTTAAAAGAACGAAAATTCTAGTTTTTTATTAACTGCATTTGCAATTTTTGCCAGCAATTCTAAAGATGGTATGCGTGTATCTCTCCCACTCTCCAAACGAGCAATAACTAGTTGAGTGGTATGTGCTTTTTAAGCTATCTCATTTTTAAATTATCGCTGTAAGGTTGTTTCCTATTGATCAGGTAACTAATCACATTGGTGTCTAGTAAGTACATTAAAATAGCGCATCATTATTAGGTATATCACCTGGTATTTTAAACGCATCATATTTAGGCGTGGGAATATTTTAGCTAAACCTTGAAGCAAAAATTATTGCTTTTGATGTTATAGTCATTCCAATATATAACCGATCAACCGTGACCTTGATAACCTATTACTGATATAGGTTAAAGATATATGGTATTTATTAGAATGACTATAAAGTCTGGTGTGCCAAGCATAGGGAGCTTGCCGAGCAATATTTTTTAAAGCCGATCTTAATAGATTATAGGCAGTCAACCGATGAGGAATTATTAGCGCATGGTGAAATATCAGGCTTAGAAATTACATTAAAACATAGCTTTGATGATGTGGTTGAAGAAGAAGCAATCAAAAACTTAATGCAAGGCATAGAGAAATGCACTAAAATTGAGTTAAGGCGTGACTGGTTTATGTATGCGTTAAGAACGTGGGAAACGTCACCAAGTGCCTTAATAAAAGAATACAAAGAGAAATTAACCGATGACGAGGTTTTTGTTATGACAGCAGCCGAACAATTAAGACAGCAAGGCGTACAGCAAGGTATCGTCTTAGGTAAAGCCGAGGGCGAAAAGCTAGGCGAACATAAAAAAGCCCTAGCAACGGCACGCAATATGCTTTTAAGGGGTTTAAACGCTCAATTAGTAGTTGAGTGTACCAATTTATCAATTGAGGAAGTAACAGCCCTAGCGGACGAGGTAAACGGCAGTAAGCATTAAGTTTTAGGGTTAGAAATATTACATATTTCTGAAGTTTAGAGTTTCAACAATGAACTCGCATATATAGGCAAGTATTAACGTCATTAAATACGTTTTAGATAGATCCAACCATTATCAACCAACGCTTTAAAATCAGGGGAGCTCTCTAGTGCAATGTCTAAGAGCTGCTGTGGGGCATCAACAATAACCAATAATCTTCTGGGTTCATGCAGTAATCTATTCTGGTAATAAATACTTTGTTGTGGTAAACCAAACTTTAAATCACTCAAATTGCCTTCAATCACACCAATATCAGGAATGACATTATGAACTGCCTTGTTGCCAGCACCAAATTGTTTGGGGTTAACGGTTGAGAAATAATATTGCGCATTAATCCAATGCGTAACAACACCAGGGCCTGATAATATCGCACTGAGAATAACACCATCTTTATCTTTTGCGGCATCATATGAGTGTAAAAACACCCTTCTATTTAAATTAATTTTTTTTGTTAAATCACGCCTGCCTATAACAAACGCAGCATTATTTGCAAGCCCTAGCTCAGGGATAAGCTCAGACCAATCCAACTCTCTATGCTCTAAGGATTTAAACCCAGGCAATTGCAATGATTTTTCGCTCTTTAATCGATCACATGCTAAAATCAAATCCTGTTGTAGTTTAGTATCATCAATATTAGACATCAGCTCAATGCGATCATTCGTCGTATGATGACATGCTGCAATAAATACAGTTTTTTGACCTATCTGAATACCTTGTAAAGTCAATGCTTTTCTAATCACAGAATCATTAAGGATCTGGCACATGAGTATGGCATTTGGCGTACCTGAATTACCACCACAAGCACCACAATCTAAGGATGATTGATAGGGGTTGTTTGTATTATTTGATTCATGCCCAACAATGATAACTGTAGCTGCAAAGTAATCCGTCAAACCAATGGATGTTAAAAACGCATATGCTGCTTGTATTTGCTCACTTTGCGTGTAATGTTGATCTTTTGCAATATGTAGCTTGCAGGCCATAGACTCTTTTCTTATCAAACGGGTAAAGAAGGTATTTTTGGTCAGGTTTAATAACTTCCAAAATCCAATCATTTCAAAAAATGCAAACGGCGAAAATAAGTTATTTTTGCCACCGGCTTGCAACTGCTGGTTTGCCTTTTTTGACCAATGTACTTTTTCATAAGTCGCGGTTATTTTTTTATCAGGATTTTCGATCAATGCTGGTGCTTGATAAGATATTTTATCCTCATTATGCAACTGAAAAAACGTACCAAAAAAACCTGCACAACCATAAGTTTCATAATGATCAATAGCTTCTAACTGCCTTCGTATACCTTCGGATCTTGTATCAATACAAAAAATCAATTGCGCTTTAACTGGTGATTTTTGCGCCATTACTGGCTGTTGTGCCAATAGTTGCTGATATAGGTTGTCAATATAACCTTGCTCATAGGCGCACTGCCATATATATAAGAATTGCCAATTTATTTGTTGGGCATTTTCTGCTGTGGAAAGATGGTAGGGTTGTTGCTTTTTTTGATAGATAATGTTTTCACAATGTAGCCATAGCCTAATGATATCTTCTAATGTCGCCTTAGTTGCAACCCAAGGATTATTAGGGTGACTTAGCTCCCAGTTAATAAAACTAGCCCAACCATATAGCTCCAAAAAAATAGCTCTAAAGTAATCAAGAATAACTTCTTTAGCAATCCCTATCGATGATAAATAGTATTCAATTGTCTTGATATCACCCTTTGATTGATCAAAGTCAACACTCGTAGCTAACGCATAGTCAACTAAGCTCTTGTGCTGTTTTTTTTGTGCATAGTAGTTCTTAAGTAAATGAAAAAATTTATCCTTTATCCACTGTTTTGGCGCTTGATAAGCATATTCATCGATTTGATCACAATATAAAATAGCGCTATTCTTTTGAGATGACTGTGTATAATTTTGTTCAAATGAATGATTAATCCAAACATGTAACTCATGCTGACTAAGCGATTGTTGCATCACCTTTTGATAAGCCTTTTCAATATGTTCAAAATCAATATTCCCACTTTGATATTCATGCTGATAAAAGTTGATGTCCATGACCATAGTGATATTAAGTTGTTGCATAAGATCAAAAAAACATTCATTTCTATGCATCCATAATGGGTTTGTTGCTATAAAAGATTGCAGTGGCCAATTCGTTGCCAGTATTTTTTTAGCCGTTTCTATTTGGGATTTTATGATCATAACCATCTACTTCTATATGTGTTGAATCAAAATATTTGGTGCGATACCTGAGAATATATTTATCAAGACTACAGCAATAAAAAATATATGCTGGTATACACGCACTTTGGCATAGTGAAATTCTGTATAATTCAAATTAAAAACATATAGCTGTATCGCATGCATAATCGTAATGGAAAGCAGAACAATTATACTTAAAACTAAAATACATGCTATATAATAGCCTTCCGAGAACATGATATTAAGTATCATAAACTCTGAAACAAAGCTTGATGTTCCCGGGATGCCAACAAGCATTAACAATGCAAAAATAAGATAGAAAAATCGTGATGGCAACTTGTTAGATTCAAGCTCAGACAAATCCGTTTTAGGTGATTTATTATTTGATAAGATCAAGCTAAACAACATCAAAATTGTTAGCGTAATGTTGATCATATGAAATACACCGATTTTTGTCATCTCTACATTGCCAAAATAAATGACAAAGCAAATAAAAAAGCCTTCAAACAACGTCAGATAAATCACAAATTGCTTTAGTGAAAAGCTGCGATTAGAGGCAATAAGTATTAAGATAATTGGCAGGAAAAGCGCCATACTTAACCATGTATTTGCACCTGTAATCGAAAAATAATTAAGTACTAAAACAAACAGCACAATATAACAAATGCCTGTTACCTTGATTTTCAGATAAGCACTGTGCCTAGATAGCATATGATTTAAAAAACTACCCATCCATCTAAATGGATTAAGTATACACACGCGCCAATATTGCTCAGTCATATCTCTTGTTTTGATTGCCTCTATCAGTTGAGGCTTAAGCCAAAGTAAGCACTGCATGACCACAAAACCAATAATAATCACTACCTGAATCCACACACTAATAGTCGTTGTAAATTCATACGCTTGTAGAAAGTGTGTAAATGCACTCAAAAGCATCAGATAAATCAAAACCATTACTAATACAGCAATGCAAGCTATCAAGCGCTGGTAAAATACACCAATATGCAAAACAATCGCACGAGAGATACTTAATAATGTAATGAAAATAAAACCTTCAATAAACACAGGAAGACTTAAACCAACCTGAGACATCAACCAATAACTTATGATAAATAACAAGACTGTATAGCATAAATACTTAGAAAATTGGTAAATGCTATCAGCTTTTACCAATCCATTAGATTGATTCCTTTGATTAATTTCACCGGCACTTAAAAACAAATAGGCTTTATAAAAGCCATGCGCTATAAAATGAAAAATAGCTGCAGGAAACGCGCCTAATGAACATTGAGCCAGCATGTAGCCCATTTGTCCCATTGTTGAATAGGCAAGTTTTTTCTTGATGTCTGTTTGGTAGTATCCCCAAATAGCACTTAGAACGATACTCATAAGGCTCAAACAAAAGACAATAATCAAAACCACTATTTCATTTATTAAAATGTGGCCTACTCTAGCTAGCAATATAGCACCTGCATTGATAACACCAGCATGCATTAATGCCGATACAGGCGTTGGTGTTTCCATCGTGTCAATCAGCCAGATATGAAAAGGAAATTGAGCACATTTAGTCAAAACACTTACACATAGCAGTGTTGCAATAATCCATGAATGTGTGTTTGAAACCAAGCTATCAAAGCTTGCTGGCATGTTCCAACAGTAACTAATCACAATCGCCATAATAAAGCTACAGTCACCAATACGGTTAATGACAAACTTCTTCTTTGCAGCTTTGTTGGCATAGATGTCATAGTGATAGTGATTAAGAATAATATAAAGTGTAATACCAATAAATTGCCACGCAACGAAAGCTGTGAATAAATTTTGGGCAACAACTAACAGACAAACACTACTAATGACAGAAATCAACTGTAATAGAAATCGCAAACGCGTCTGATCACTTGATAGATAATTATTGGCATAGCAATAAATGAGAAATCCTATCGTTAATACAAATAGCAACAAAACCTTAGCAAGGTGATCTAAACCAATAAAAAAGACCACACTTATCGTTTTATAAGCGATCACGGCATAGCTGAAATGATGCGTATGATCATCAAAAAGAAGTAAATATAAACTTAACCCTATCAATACTGCAAAAATCAAATAAGTAAGTAAATAAGATTTTTTATAAAAGGAATCACATAAAACCGGGCCAACAGCAGCTAATACTAACAATAAAAAAAATAATAATATCATAATGCATAAGTTCCTTGCTCTGGTAACTGATCCAATAATTGATTATCACAGCGCATAATGATCAAATAAAACAAACTTCTTATTCCATAGCAATTAAAACTTTCAATACTTTAATTCAGTTAGCTAATCATGTAAAATTTATATTTATTATTAGCAAAATCACTTTAAAATGATGTTATGCGCATAACACTCCATCAACTCAACGTTATCAAAAAGATAGCCAGCAATCAATCTATCACCAAAACAGCTGTGGAACTGCATATCACACAACCGGCAGTTTCAAATATTATCAAACAGGTAGAAGCTATTTACGGTGATAAAATTATAAAAAAAATCGACCGAAAGATACAGATGACGGATATTGGTCAGCGGATTGTTGATGCAGCACAAAAAGTTGAGACTATTATACAGGATATGGAAATTGATATCTCTGGTATCAAAGAGGGAATCTCTGGTGAAATCTCAGTAGCTATTGTCTCTACTGCTAAATACTTTTTCCCTAAAATGCTTGGTGCCTTTTGCGAGCATTATCCAGATGTCAAGGTCAAACTTATCGTTGGCAATCGTCAGGAAATTATCAGATTGATTAATAGTAATGCCTGTGACTTTTTCATTATGAGTCAACCACCCTCTCATGCGTTTATCTCCAAGGAATTCTTCTACAACGATCAACTCGTGATTGCAGCATCTCCTGAATTTACATCTAAACAAAACAGCAAACCACCACTGAAGCTTAACGCACTCTCAGATGAAAAATGGATTATTAGAGAGCAAGGTTCAGGAACCAAAATGATGATGGATAAACTATTCAAAGATCATAAAATGACGGCAAATATTTTTATGGAAATTGGTAATAATGAATCAATAAAACGACTGATCATGGCAAACATGGGGATCAGTATGATCTCTTATGAAAGTATCAAATTAGAGCTTGAGAATAAATTAATACAAATATTTGATGTTGTAGATTTCCCTGTAGATCACCCCTGGTATATTGTTACCAATAATAGGCAAAAGCATACAAAATTAGTTGAATTATTCTATGAATTTTCCAGAAATCATCACTACGATGGATAATCAAAATCAACGGATTAAAGAGGAATATACCGCTCGTAAATCATTTTGCGGTGTTCGGTGCCGAAGAAGTTTTTGATGCTTTTGATTACGTCATTTTCGCATAATATTTTTTCAATGCACCCACGACTTCCTCCATCTTATTAGCACGTGAACCCTTAACTAAAATGCGAGACCATGTGCTTTGGTTTTTATTTAGATCTACAAGTAACGCCTCAATTAACCCACTTTTTTTCTCAAAGTATCGCGCATGATTTCCCGCCGCTTTAGCAAGCAGAGTCATCCACACTTCATTGCCATATAAATAGACATAATCGATGCGTGATTGTTCAATCAGGTGACCAATCTCTTGATGATAATGCCCCGCATACTCGCCAAGCTCGCCCATATTACTTAGCACAAGATATTTATCACCCTTGAATTTGGCTAAATCGTTAATTGCCGCTTTAACAGATTCAACACTGGCATTATAGGTATCATCAATTATCGTTACATAGTCATTTAAATAAGCTAAAGAGAAGCGTCCTTTATACGGTTGATAACTTGCTAATGATTTAAGTGCTAAGGTAATATCCAATTGCAATGCATGGATAAAAGCAAGTGCTGTTAATGTATTTTGAATATTATGTACACCAACGAGATCTAAGTATGCCTGATAAGGCTTTCTCGCAACACTTAATGTAAAGCTTAGTGCTGTTATTGACTCTGTTTGATCACACAAATAAATATCTGCATTGGTATTGTGCATTGAGAAAGTAACTTTATCGATCGCTAAACCTGTAGCAAAGGCATTGATTCTTGGATCATCCAAGTTAATAATTGCTTTACCTTGACCTTTTATGCCCTGAAGTAAGGCACCTTTTTCAACCATTACACCATCAAGAGATTTCAGCTTTTCTAAGTGCGAGGCTGACACATTGGTAATACCTGCATAATCTGGCTTGATTAACTGTGTTAAATAGGGGATTTCACCTGGGGCATTGGTGCCGGCTTCAATCACCACAAAATCAGCATCTTGCGGGGTGGAGAGCACAGTCATTGGTACGCCTAAATCATTATTGAAATTGCCCTGACTGTAATGCACTTTGCCAAATGCTTTGAGCATACATACCAGCATTTCTTTGACTGTTGTTTTGCCACAACTACCGGTTATTGATAACACCGGCATATTTAGTGTTTTGCGATATAAAAGGGCTAGATCAAACAGCGATTGACGCGTGTCTTTGACAATAATTTGTGGCACATCAAAATCAGCTTGTTGTTGTGTCACCAAAACTGCAACTGCACCATTTTTTAATGCATCATGAATATAATCATGTCCATCACGCTCACCTTGCAATGCGACAAATAACTGGCTTTGGCTAATCTCTTTAGAATTAATATGCGCGCCGGTAATCGCAACATCTTGTCCAATGTATTTACATCCATTTAGCTGTAAAGCCAATGATTTTAATGATTCAATCATTTTTTCTCCAAAAATCCAATACCACTTCACGCTCATCAAAATGTATTTTTTGATGGTTTTTATCTAAATAGGTTTCATGCCCTTTACCGGCAAGCAAGATAACATCATCCGCATTTGCTTTGCTTAATGCATATTCTATTGCCTGTTTGCGCTCTTGAATCACTATAAACGCCCTAAATCCCTCATCAAACCCTGATAAAATATCTTTAACAATATCTTTAATATCATCCGTGCGACTATTATCTTCTGTTACAATCACAAAATCAGCTATTTCTTGAGCCACTTTTGCCATCATTGGACGCTTACTATGCTCACGCGCTCCACCACAACCAAATACGCAATAAAGCGCCCCCTTTGTCTGCACACGCACAGCTTGTAAGGCGTTGGCTAAAGCATCTGCGGTATGTGCATAATCAATCACTACCAAAGGCTTACCACCTAGTGCAAGCTTCTCAAGCCGTCCTTTGGGGTTCTGCAAATAACTTAAAGTTGACAGCAAATCAGCAAATGAATAACCATTGACTAATAAAGCACAAAATACCGCGGCAATATTACCAACATTGTATTCACCAATAATGGGTATCGTAATATCTAATGCCTTATTATCTTTGGAAAAGATATCAACAACAAAACCTTGTGGAGATATAGATTTTATCGGTATATAGCAATCCGCTTTCCTATGAACAAGGCTAAAGCTAAACGTCTTCTTGCTTTTATCTTTAACCAGTTCATCATACAAACGTCTACCATAGCCATTATCGATATTAATCACGCACTTCTTGACACTTGCCAACATAAATAATTGGCGTTTTGCGTGGAAATACGCCTCCATCGTTTGGTGATAATCTAAATGATCAACATCAAGATTACTAAAAATCGCTGTTTGGATATTTACATTGAGAATACGCTGCTGGCTGATAGCATGTGATGACGCTTCCATGGCAATTGTATTAGCATCTTTATCATAGAAGTCTTTAAGCATCCGTTGCAAACTTAAATTATCTAATGTCGTTAAAGTTGAATCTTCAAGTTTTGGGAATACGCCATTGCCAATGGTTCCTAACACACCCACTTTGTAATTGAGTGTTGATAAACTTTGCGCCAGAAAATGACAAATTGAGCTTTTACCATTGGTACCCGTCACCGCAAAGATATCTTGGTGCATGGATGGATAGTCATAAAACCAACTTGCTAAGTCCGATAAAATTGATTTCATGTAACGAATTTCTATGACAAAAGGCAAATCGTGTGGATTGATTAAATTTATATCCTCCACCAAGATCAATTTCACACCCTGAGTTAAGAGGTCACTGACATACTGATGCCCATTATGCACCTGACCTTTAAGTGCAATAAAGCCATCATTTTTTGTGACTAAACGATGATCTTGATATAGGTTTTCAATCAAAAAGTAAGCGTTTTTATCAAAAGATGTCGTTTGATAAGATCGTGATTTTAATGCATTAATTTCAGTTAAGAAGGCTCTGATTTGTGCAATAGTTTTCACGATTATTGATTGATTAGCTTGGCCATGACCATATTTCTACCCACTTTGATTGTATAAGCGCTGGCTGAGCGTAAGTCGAAGCCTCTATGAGAGTGCATTACCCTTCGACTTACGCTCAGGGTACGGTGAGCACTTGTGGGTGAATGTTTAGTCTTAGGCATTAGTTTATTTCACTTGGCGCTTTTCTTTAACAGCAGAGGCTAATTTATCAAGCATCTCAACCGTTTCATCCCATCCAACACAAGCATCCGTAATGCTTTTGCCATACTCTAAAGGTGTTACAAAAATCGATTGATTTCCTTCTTTTAAGTTACTCTCGATCATTACCCCAAGAATATTCTGACTACCTGCTTTATATTGCTGACAGATGTCATCTATCACCAAAGATTGTTTCTTGTAATCTTTGCTACTGTTACCATGACTACAATCAATCATTACCTTATGTGGTAAATGATGCTCTTTTAATGCTGTTGCTGTTTGATCAACATACTCTTTGGCATAATTTGGTCCATCATTACCACCACGCAAGATAATATGCGCATCTGTATTACCTGTTGTTTCAAAAATTGCTGTTGTACCTTGCTTGGTGACACCTAAGAAATGATGTTTTGATTTTGCAGCCCTTACCGCGTCAACAGCAATACCAATACTGCCTTTTGTACCATTTTTAAAGCCTATTGGGCAGGATAAGCCTGAAGCCAACTCGCGATGCACTTGACTCTCAGTGGTGCGTGCACCAATGGCACCCCACGCAATCAGATCTGAAATATACTGCGGACTGATAACATCTAAAAACTCTGTCGCGCATGGGAGCCCTATATCTGAGATATCCAATAACAACTGACGTGCCATACGTAGGCCCTTGTTAATTTTAAAGCTATTATCTAAATCAGGATCATTAATCAAGCCCTTCCAACCAACAGTTGTTCTTGGTTTTTCAAAATAGACACGCATGATCACAACAAGCTCACCTGCATGTTTTTTCGCTTCTTTTAACAACAAGCCTGCATATTCTCTAGCGGCTTTTATATCATGCACCGAACAAGGACCAACGATAACAACCATACGATCATCTTTGTTTTGCAGCACATTTGATACCGCTTTACGCGCAGCAAGCACTGTTGCAATTGCTTCTTTGGTAATCGGTTGCTCTTCATGAATAACCCCAGATGGCACTAAGGTACGTTTGTCTTTGATACGGGTGTTATCTGTTTTATCGTGTATCTCTATCACGCTCTCTACTCCAGTTTATACTGTTTTTTATTTTCTTGTTTTTTACAATTTTATCCACTATATACCCATCACAAACCATTTTACAGAATTTTTTGCTTTGCATTTTGTGTCACAAAACGCGTTAATCGCCTTGATATCATAAAGCAATGACTAACATGAAACAATATGCATAATGTGTTTGTGTTTTTATGGATATGTCATTTTCTAAGATATTTTTTTATAGACATAACGCGGCATAATTTCATCCGCTGTAATCTTATTCTCAAAGTCAATTCTAAGCAGAATACCCAAGGCAAAACACATAATGAGCAAACTACTTCCCCCATAGCTAATCAATGGTAATGTTAAGCCTTTGGTTGGTAAAACGCCAATGTTAACGCCAATATTAACAATTACCTGAAAAGCCACCCAAAAGCTTATACCATAAGCAACATAGCTTTGAAAATGACGCTTAAGGACATAGGCAAGAGTTGCAATTCTCATTCCTTTCCAAATTAAATAGGAATATACCATTAACAATGCAATCACACCAACGGCACCTAGCTCTTCGGCAACGACTGACACAATAAAATCAGTGTGCGCCTCTGGCAAGAAAAATTGCTTTTGGATACCACTGCCTAAACCATCACCAAACCAGCCACCTCGACCATAAGAGATGAGCGCTTGTACTAGCTGATACCCGGTATTATTAGCATCAGCCCAAGGATTCATAAAACCATTTAAGCGCGCTAAACGATAAGGTTCAAAAAGCACTAAAAAGGTTGCAGCCACTGCGCCTAACACGACCAAGATAATAAACCATCTAAGTTTAACACCCGCCATAAACATAATGCCAAAAACACAAGTAAACATCACAACAGAAGCACCAAAGTCAGGCTCCTTAAGTAGCAAACCAGCCATCGCTGCAAGAATAATCAACGGCTTGACAACACCTTTAAACGTCTCTCTGGCAAGATCACCAAAGCGCACGAGATAAGATGAAAAATACATGATAGCGCATAGCTTGACCACCTCTGAAACTTGTACATTAATCACAATCAAAGGAATCCAGCGCCTTGAGCCATTGACCTCACGTCCGATATGTGGAATCAATACAGCAACAAGCAAAACAAAGGCAATGATCAGCCACAGTTTATAGATCTTCTGATAGTTATCCGTTGGCACTAATAGTGCACAAACCATTGCAAAGATACCCAAAATCGCAAAGAAGCCTTGACGAATACAATAAAAATAAGGATTACCATAGTCATAATTTGCATCGACCATTGATGCAGATGTCACCATAATCCAGCCAAATGCTAATAGCCCTAGCACCAAAAAAACAAATGCCATATCTAGCTCAATAGTCGCTCTGACGCGCACTTTTTTGCTATTGCGCTGACTAAATAAATTACGAATAAAAAAAAGCACGCTGTTACCTTAGCTTATTAACTAACTCTTCAAAATATTCACCACGATGCGCATAATTTAAAAAGCCATCGAAGCTTGCACATGCCGGTGATAATAGCACAATATCATTTTCACTGGCGAGTGTTGTGCCGGCATTAAATGCCTCATCGAAATTCTTGCACAACACGCAATCTATTTCATGAGAAATCGCCTGATAAATAATCATACGATCCTGTCCATAGATCAATGCTTTTTTAACGTAAGTCTTAAGCGCCGGTACTAACTGACTAAAATCAGCCCCCTTTGTAATCCCACCTAGTAGAATAATAATGTTTTTAGTATATTTATTGCCTAATCCTATAAGGGCTGCTTCAGTCGATGCAATATTAGTTGCTTTAGAATCATTAATATAGCGAATACCATTACATGTTTTTACTAAACGACAACGATGTGCTAGTGGATTAAATTGTGTAATAGCTAATTTAATGCGTGCCCTATCGTCCTCTGACAAGATCATAAGGCCATCTAAAATAGTTAAAACTGCTAATATGTTTTCTAGATTATGCTTACCTTGCAGTATAAGCTCAGATTGCTGACAAAATACCTCGCGATGAAATATCGCTTTATCATCATCGACATAAGTAGCGTCATTATTAAAGTATGAAAGAGCGCCATCCGTTCTATGATTGAATAAGTCTTTTTGCTTGGCATTCATCACACAATATTTACCACGCACTAATAATGCAAGCTTCGCGTCACAATATGCACGGTAATCAACATAACGATCTAAATGATCAGGGGATAAATTAAGCACTGCCACAACATCAAACTGTGCATGCTTTAATAAATCAATTTGAAAGCTTGAGACCTCAAGGACATAGATATCAACTTTTTCATCAATAAGGCTCAAAGCAGGGATCCCAATATTGCCACCTAAAGCAGCATTTATTCCAAGACTTCGAAGCACATAAAAAAGCAAAGAAACAACAGTACTCTTGCCATTTGAGCCAGTCACTGCAATTGCTTTTTGCTTTTTGCTTTTCTTATCATTGCTTGCAATATGTAATGCAAATAACTCAATATCACCGACCACTTTATGCCAATGGTTTTGCAGACGATTAAATGGTGCTTTGTTGACGGGAATACCGGGGGCTACTACAATTAAGTCATAGCTTTCAAGGTCAATTTCATCAAAGTTTTGATAATCAACTATCAAGCGCGCGTTTTTAGGGTTCTGATCGAAGATATTAATCTCTAATGCATACGCCTTTAAATAATCAACAACAGAAGCACCAGAAACACTAAGGCCTACCACTAATACATGGTTGATTTGTTGCTTTTGATAATAAAACTTAGTCATCATTTCACATCAGCGCACTTTAAGTGCGGCAAGGCCAATCAACACAAAAATAACCGTTAAAATCCAAAAGCGTACAACCACCTTAGTTTCAGGCCAACCTTTTAACTCAAAATGATGATGAAGTGGTGCCATTTTGAAAATACGTTTTTTTCTTAATTTATACGAACCGACTTGCAAAATAACTGAAACCGTTTCCATCACAAACAAAAAGCCCATAATAAAAAACACCAGCTCTTGACGAATAATCACCGCAATCGTGCCAAGTGTCGCCCCCAATGCTAGCGAGCCAACATCTCCCATAAATACTTCCGCAGGATAAGCGTTAAACCACAAAAATCCAAATCCAGCACCCGCAATTGCGGCACAAAACACAACAAGCTCATCAATGCCAACATTTGGCATATAATCAAATAGTAAATGCTCGGCAAAAACACTATTTGTAATAACATAGGCATAAACTGCAAGCCCCATTGCCACAAGTACAATTGGCAAAATGGCTAAACCATCTAAACCATCCGTTAAATTAACTGCATTACTACTTCCAGTTATGACAAAATATCCCAACAAGATGACCCAAGCACCAAGCGGGATAGTCCAGTTTTTACTAAACGGAATCGACAAACTAAAGTCCATATAGTTGTGTAATAACCCATAAACCCACAACATTGCTATCACCGCGAAAATCGACTGCATCAAGTATTTATATTTAGCACGTAGACCTTTAGGATGTTTCAACACCAGCTTTAAAAAATCATCTAAAAAACCGATTAATCCAAAGCTCACAAGCACAAAAAGTAGCACCCATACAAAGGGACTATTGAGCTTTGCCCACAACAGAATCGATATAACAATTGCAAAGATAATTAAGCAACCACCCATGGTTGGCGTGTTTTTCTTTACTAAATGGGTTTGTGGTCCATCATCACGTACCACTTGCCCTATTTGCATTTTGCTTAACCAGTTGATCATCGGTTTACCAATAAACAAACTAATCAAAAGAGCAGTTAATGCTGCCATTAGTGAACGTACGGTCACATAACTGTTAAAAATATGCATAAACGTAAAATACTGTGACAACCAGCTTGTTAACCATAATAACATCTAAAGAAACCTTGCCTTAATTACCTTGAATTATACTGATGAAAAACAGTGTATTACAAATGCAAAGTATTCTAGTAAGCCTACTTGCAGAACACAACTAAAGGCGCATTAAAATTACTTTTTTTAGCATTTTTCTTTCTAAAAACACGTACTTATCAAAGATGAACAAAACAATCCAATCTTGATTTGTACCAATTAAAGATTTCCTTTAAACTATTCATCAGCTGTTTGTCTTCGTATACAAAGAATTTATTGTAAACTAAATGTTTCATATTTTTTATTTAATGGGAATGAAGTATGGTAAATGAATATAGGAATTTGATTTTAGTAGTTGTTTTGTTCTTTATTTTGCCATTTATTTCTTTTGGAAATAATTTCTATGGCGACGAGTATCATCACTGGTGGGGAGATATGCTTGTGTCGGTTACACATCCTAAATGGGGGAATAAATTTTCCACTGTTAAAGAATATCAGTTTAAGTTTGATTCTTCAAAACAATATTTGATAGAGATATATAAAAAAGGATATCGCAGTGATAGATATAAAGTTCTAGATAATGAAAATGGAGCAATTGCTTTTGTTTTACAGGGGGATATTAAAGAGAAATTTTATAAAGATAAGGATGCACATAAGCCTTGGAAAGTTTTTGAATATGTAAAAGGCGATTATTTTATTGTAGGAAATCATAGAAACTTATATCGTGTGGATGAAGTCGTCGGTGATATAAATGTAGAATTAGCTGTTATGAGATTTAAATAGTCATTTTTTGCATAGTGCAACTTTTATTTTGGTAACCTTTTTAATTTAACTTTTTAAGTTGCATATGGCTTAACAAATACGTAATACTAATTATTCACTGGAGTTATGCACTATATCCACAAATGGAGAATTAAAATGCCCATAAATAGTAAACATTGGAAAATTATTTTACTTTCAAGCCTTGGTGGTGCGCTTGAGTTTTACGACTTTGTCATATTTGCTGTCTTTGCGATGGTAATTGGTGAAACTTTTTTTCCTTCATCATCACCAGTGCTTAGCATGCTAGGCGCTTTTGTTGCCTTTGCTATTGGTTATTTAGCACGACCCTTTGGTGGCATACTGTTTAGCCACTTTGGGGATAAATACACACGTAAGAAAGTTTTCGTATTATCGATTAGTATTATGGCGCTGGCAACACTGTTAATGGGATTGTTGCCTGGCTTTAGCACACTTGGTATAAGTGCCTCCATTATCTTTATCTTACTGCGATTAGCGCAAGGCATCGCCATCGGTGGAGAAATTCCTGGTGCGATTACTTTTGTCTGTGAGCATATTCCTAAGTACCCTGGATTAGTCTGTGGTGTGATTTTTTTATTCATTAATCTAGGGATTTTCTTAGCAGATATAATACATGCATTACTCATTCACGTTGACCCATCGATTGCTTGGCGTATTGCCTTTATCTTTGGTGGAATACTTGCTGTCATTAGCTACTTCTTACGTAAACGTCTGGAGGAGTCTGAGCTTTTTTTAAATGAAAGCAAACGTCATAAGTTACCAATACTTGCCTTATTTAAAAGCCATGCGCGAAATGCTATTTTAGGGATTTTTATCGCTGGCTCACAAGCCGCTGTTGTAAGTATTTTCTATTTATATATCACCTCATTTATGAAGCTTACAGGCTATGATAATAGTATGATTGCCTATACAACGATTATTAATCTTATTATTTTTTCAGTTTTCTGCCCGATTGCTGGGGCTATTTCTGATCGGATTGGTCAAAAAATTGTGATCTTAGTTAGTGCACTATTGCTTATTCCAACAGGTATTTATTTTTATCACAGCTTAACATCACATGGTGCAGTGATGCTCTCCTACACACTGGTATCTATTTTTGCAGGTGGCATTGCCGGTACTGTTAGTGCCTACTTAACAAAACTATTTCCAACAGATGTGCGCTATTCTGGCATATCGTTTTGTTATAATGTTGGCTTTGCATTATTTGGCGGTTTAACACCGGCTATCGCAACCTATATGATTCATCACACCAATAACAACAACTCACCAGCTTATCTTATGACTGTTGTATTAATCATTGGCATCATTGCATTACTGGCGAGTAAGATGTATATCAAACAATTAGACAAATAAAAAAATAAAAAAAGGCTAAGACTAAATATTCACCCACAAGTGCTCACCGTACCTTGAGCGTAAGTCGAAGGGTAATCACACTTCATAGAGGCTTCGACTGACGCTCAGCCAACGCTTACACAATCAAAGTGGGTAGGAATATGATCATAGCCTAAAAAAACGATAACAATAAAAAAGGGGCGTTACACCCCTTTTTTATTGTTTATGTATGTGGATAACTAATGATTACATCATCCCAGGCATGCCGCCCATTCCGCCCATGCCACCCATTCCAGCAGCAGCTGCAGCATCAGCTTTATCATCTTTGATCTCACCAACCATTGCCTCTGTTGTAATCATAAGACCAGCAACAGATGCCGCATGTTGTAATGCTGAGCGTGTTACTTTCGTTGGATCTAAGATACCCATCTCGATCATATCACCATAGGTATCATTTGCTGCGTTATAACCATAGCTACCATCTTTAGCACGTACGTTATTAACAACAACAGAAGCTTCACCACCGGCGTTTTTAACGATCTGACGTAAAGGTGCTTCCATTGCGCGACGCATTAATGCAATACCGTGATCCTGATCTTCATTGTCACCTTTTAGCTTTTCAAGAGCAGCTTGTGCACGAAGTAGTGCAACACCACCACCGGCAACAACACCTTCTTCAACTGCAGCGCGCGTTGCATGAAGCGCATCATCAACACGGTCTTTTTTCTCTTTCATTTCAACTTCAGTTACCGCCCCTACACGAATTACAGCAACACCGCCTGCTAATTTAGCCAAACGCTCTTGCAGTTTCTCACGATCATAGTCAGAGGTTGACTCCTCAATTTGCTTTTTGATCTGCGCAACACGTGCTTCGATATTGCCTTTTTGACCAGCCCCATCGATAACTGTTGTATCATCTTTAGTGATTTGCACGCGTGAAGCCGTACCTAAATGCTCAGTCGTTGCTTTTTCTAGTGTCAAACCAACTTCTTCAGCAATAACTGTAGCGCCGGTTAGGATAGCGATATCTTCTAGCATTGCCTTACGACGATCACCAAAACCAGGTGCCTTAACTGCAGCCACTTTAACGATACCACGGATATTATTAACAACTAATGTTGCTAATGCTTCACCTTCAACATCTTCAGCGATAATCAATAATGGCTTACCAGACTTAGCAACACCTTCTAATACCGGTAATAACTCACGGATATTAGAAACTTTCTTATCAACGATTAGAATGTATGGGTTCTCAAGCTCAGCCGTCATATTCTCTTGGTTAGTTGCAAAATAAGGAGACAAATAACCACGGTCAAATTGCATACCTTCAACAACATCTAACTCATCTTCAAAGCCTTTACCTTCCTCAACAGTGATGACACCTTCGGAGCCAACTTTAGCCATTGCCTTGGCAATCAACGCACCAACAGTTGCATCAGTGTTTGCCGAGATTGTACCGACTTGTTCAATCGCTTTGTTATCAGCACATGGCTTAGAAAGTGCTTTTAGAGCATCAACTGCTTTGATCGTTGCTTTATCGATACCGCGCTTAAGATCCATAGGGTTCATACCAGCAGCTACTGCTTTTAAACCATCTGTTAATAAAGCTTGTGCTAGAACAGTTGCCGTTGTTGTACCATCACCTGCGATATCAGCAGTTTTTGAGGCAACTTCTTTAACCATTTGCGCACCCATGTTGGCAAACTTATCTTTTAATTCGATTTCTTTAGCAACAGATACACCATCTTTAGTGATTGCAGGAGCGCCAAATGACTTCTCAAGTACCACATTGCGTCCTTTAGGACCTAAAGTTACTTTTACTGCGTTAGCTAATGTATTAACACCATCTAGCATACGTGTACGAGCGTCATCTGAAAACATTACTTCTTTAGCGGCCATGTTTCTTTCCTCTTAAATTTGTTTTGTTTATTTTTAATTAAAAATTTTGCTTTTAAAAATTAATCATATGATTCGATATTATCCTCAGTATTGGGCGTAGACAATACGCCCCTATACAGAAGCCCATCAAGAATGCGATTATTCAATCACACCCATGATATCTTCTTCACGCATCATTAATAGTTCCTCACCATTAACTTTGACTTCATTGCCAGCGTACTTACCAAATAAAACTTTGTCACCCACTTTAACATCAAGTGCACGAACCCCACCGTCTGTTAAAATCTTGCCGTGACCTGCTGCAATAATAGTACCTTGCATTGGTTTTTCCTTAGCACTATCCGTTAAGATAATACCGCCTGCTGATTTTTCTTCTTCTTCAGCGCGACGAACCAATACTCTATCATGTAAAGGGCGAATTGCCATATTTAGACTCCTTTTTTTTGACCTATGTTAAACATTAGTTGTTTATTGCAGGCAGAAATATGGTGATAGCAATTTGCATTTCAAGAAAAATTTTTAAAGTTTTTTGATTTATTTTTTAATACCCCAAAAACTGATTATTTTACGATCAAAAATAACCATTTGACCTCACCTAGTCTGATTCACTATTTGAATAAAATTTACTCACATTCAACATTCAACATTCAACATTCAACATTCAACATTCAACATTCAACATTCAACATTCAACATTATTATAAAATCTCACCATCCAATTGGTAATCTGTTTTTCAACTCGTTTTTGAGTCGATCTTTAACCGCACTTGTACCTGATTCGATTAATAGATTCTGTAATTGGGTATTATCCATTGCAATCACAGGATTACTAAGGCTACCTGTTACATTGAATTTAAGCGGTAACTGAGCTAGTGTTTGACTCACACCACCGGCAGTGACCTTAGCATGATAAAATGTAATATTGGCCGGCATATCAAGATGGATATCACCGGATTGCCAAGCCCAATACCCATGCATAGTAATATCATATGTCTTGGCAGTAAGGTTAAAATTATTACCAAACTTAATATCACTTAAGAGCTTATCTGCAGACATGTCTTTAAGCATTAAACTAAAGCTTGGCGCAATTCGACTGTTATTCGCACTGACAAAATCAACATTCACGGTCTTATCGATATTGGTAATATTAATTTTTGTCGGCGCAGCCGTGAGCCACGGTTGTGTTGAAAGATTGCTTGCTTTGACATTTAACTGTAAAGCATCATTATAGTGAATATTATTGACCATAAGCTTAGCAATCATCAAGGTTGGTGTCTTTTCAACCAAATGCAATGCCTGTCTTTGTGCATACTGATAAACTGGTATGGCTTCGCTATTTTCTGTACTGATCGGTTTATCTTCCTTCGCAGCAGGCTCAGGCGCTAGCCATTTAATTACACGCATAACCTTGGCTAAGTTATCATAGTATTCATTGGCATTGTTAATGTAATGACGCACATCAAAATGTTTTGTTTTATTACTTTGACTTCCCTGATCCGTCATATCGCTTGTTTTTGATTTATCTTTAGCAATAGTCATACTACCGCTTTGTGAGCTTGTAGCAGTATATAATGAAGCTTTGTTTTGACGCTTAACATGCATTAATACGCTATCAACAACCACATTGCTAAGCTCAATACGTTTTGCCAATAATGCACTCATGTTGACTTTAGCACTAAGCTCCTTGGCATAAAAACGATTCTCAAATAAGTTATCAGGATTAGCAAAAGCCAAGTCTTTAATCACTAGTTTACCATTTAAAGCCTCAATATTAAGTTTACCAATATCAACCGTTGCATCATTTACTTTGGTTAGCTGAGTTAACAGAATATTTTTAACAACTTGTGATTGCAAAAAACTACTCATGACAAACAGCAAAATAACGATCACAACTGTCACAATCACTCCCCACCAGCGAAATGGATGCTTAAGCTTCTTATCACGCAATTTGACCCAATCAATTTTATGGGCTGATTTGCCAAACACTGCCCATGAGACAATTTTAATCGATCGCTTGTTAATGATTCTGGCATAGCTTTCTTTTTCAGTCTGTAATGCTGCCATTTTTGTTTTAATGTTTTTGGCAAATCTGGCCAACACAAAGCCCAGAATTAGACCAAGGATAATCGAAAGCACGAAGCTGCCAGACACCAGATAATAATCAAACCCGGCATATGCCAACACCGGGGCATTAATCATCCATTTAAAAAATGGTTGTAAGAATCCATCTAACAGCCAAGTCCCCAGATGATAAGAAAGGAATTCTAAAACAAAAGATAAAATTTCAGCAATAGCAAAAACAATCGCTGCTACCACTAAATTGACGTTTAATAATAGCAAAAGCAAAATCACCACAAGATAGATCAGTGGTGCATATTGGAATCCGGGCATAAACCCCAATGCAAAACCAAACAATGCCGCTAAAAAAAGCTGCATCGGATTAGATTGTCCCGTAATAATAGCCATGAGTTTTTTGATAAATTTCATCGTGATATCCTTTCTAAATCGACTCTCAAACAAACTGTAGTCGAAAAAACACATTCGCTCAAGCCCTGCTACACCTTATGATAAAAGTACGTAACTCCCGTTAGTAAATCTTTACTGTGTAATCGTTGACTGATATGTGTAATCGTTAGCTAATATATGCAATCGTTGGCTGAGCATTAGTCGAAGCCACTTTTCACGCCCCCTTCGACCTCGCTCAGGATACAGGCAACATTTTTTTGCTATTTCATTGTTAATACAGGTTTTCATAGCCCCTATAGCAATCTCTCGTTATAATGCAGCCAACTTGAATTTCGCTAAGAGAAGGGCTTCACTGTTTTATGGGTTTCATACACTACATTATTGACTTTGTGCTAAACCTAAATGTTCATATGAACACACTGGTCAATACCTTTGGTCTTTGGACCTATGCACTGTTATTTTTAATTATTTTTTGTGAAACAGGTTTAGTCATTATGCCATTTCTGCCCGGTGATTCACTACTATTCGCCGTTGGGATTATTACCGCAACGACCAATTTAAATGTTCATCTAATGGTATTTGTATTGGCATTTGCTGCCATTTTAGGAGATAACGTCAACTATTGGGTGGGACATTTGTTTGGTGAAAAGCTGTTTAAACCCGATGCCAAAATTCTAAAAACCGCTCACCTTGAGAAAACTCATCAGTTTTTTGAGAAGTATGGTGCCAAGGCCATTATTATCGCGCGTTTTGTACCAATTATCCGCACCTTTACCCCATTTGCCGCCGGTATGGGTGAGATGCCCTATCGTCGCTTTATCACCTTAAGTGTTATTGCTGCATTTATTTGGGTTGGATCAATCACTTATCTTGGCTATTTCTTTAGTAATATTCCATTTATGCAGGAAAATTTCAGCTACCTTGTCATTGCCATCATTCTTGTTTCAATCACACCTGCAATTATTGAAATAATAAAAAAACGTCGCTCACTTAAAAAACAAAAAAATAGCTAAGGCCTCGGAGTTTAATCACGATACATTTCATATTTAGCGAACTTCAAAGAAAGCTTATATACCGCTTATACCGCTGAGAAAGCATACACCGTCTGTAAAATATCATCTTGTAACTGTAGTGCTTGTTTTTTTTGTGATGCTAATAAATTACTGATCAATATTGAAAATACATACTGCTGATTATTCTGCGCTATCATATAACCTGATAGTGCCAGCGAGGTTGTCCCTGAACCTGTTTTCGCAAAAACTTTACCTACTAAGTCTTTATTACTACGCCCTTTTAAGGTGCCTGATTGGCCATAAACCGGCAGTGACAATTTGAAAACATCAAAGCTTTTTTGTGCTTGCATTTTATAAAGCAAATCAACAATAAAATCAGCATGTAAGAGATCATTCTCTGACATGCCAGCGCCATCTTCCAACTGAATATTGTCAATATCAAGCGCTAGCGTTTTATGCAAAATCGCAAGCATCGCATTTTTACCACTGACAATACTTCCAGCTTGAAAAGTTTTATAGCCTAAAGTCCTTAATAAACTTTGCGCATAAAGATTATCCGAAGACTTGAGCATATGTTTAAGTAACTTAGACAAATCTGGTGATTTATGCAAACTCAAAAGATGGAGCTCGGCGGGTTTGCCATTAAGCGTTTCGATACTACCTGTAAAACTGATATTGCGTTTTTTAAGCTGCTGTTGCAACACTGCTTCAAACATTGCTCTAGGGTTGGCAATAGCAAATTTAAAGGTAAAATCCCCTTTTGGCAAACACCCCGCTAGAATAAGCTTATTTTGCGCTGTCATACGCGCATTAAACTGACAAGTTTTAAGCATATCATTTGTAGCAGCTAGCAACTTATTATCATAGTTAATTTTCTCGTCACTTAACGCATATACTTTGAAATAATTCCCTTGTGCCTCAAGCCTTAAAATGACTTGATTTTCATTCAAGGTATATGCCGAGCTTTGTGCACCAAATCCAAAAACACTGTCACTTTGACTTTGATTAATTGGATAATTGCGTCCTTCAAACTTCTGATTAATTAAATAAATATTTCCCGCGATCGATTTAATATTATGCCGAGAAAGACTCTGAAGCAATGTTTCCAGTGCTTGAGATGTCAGACTTGGATCGCCTGATAAATCAATATACAAATTATCAATGGCTTTTTTGTTTTTTCTATCATAATAAAGTACTGTTTGATATTGATAGTCTTTCCCCAAGCTTATCAATGTGGCCGCTGCTGTGAGAAGCTTGGTATTACTTGCTGGCATCATGTTTTTTTGACTGTTAAATGCCAATAGTGTATTAGCACTTTTTGCATCAATAACTTTAACCGCTACCAGTGCACTATTTAAATGATGGTTGCTAATTATTTTATTTAATGCTGTCTGTAATTGTGCACTAGCAAAGCTTAGTTGTGTTACTACAATTGATAAAATCGTTGTTAATATGACACGCATGGGTGTACTCCTTATGCTTATACAAAAGAATCCGACTTTAACCACGCATGTAAACGCGCATAAATCGACTCAGCAGATATTGCCACCTCACATGGCGCAAATACATCCTTGGTAATGGGGCAAACCTTCTTCAAACACGGTGAGCACGTCAACTTGGATGAAACATGTGTCACCTGTTTACCTATGGCACCTGTTAACTTCGCCGAAGTTGGGCCATACATGCCAATAACCGGCGCATTACAAGCAGCTGCTAAATGGGATAAACCAGTATCCACAGAGACAATTGCATCACTTTGGCTAAAAAGTTCAGCCAATTGTGTCAAACTCATTTTATCAAGGACTACTGCATTTTGATGACTCTGTGCAATCTCATGTGCTTGATTCTTTTCATTATCATTACCCCATGGTAAAAGCACTTTAATATTGTCATCTACTAATAACTTTGCCAACTGCTGCCAATGCGCTAATGACCAATGTTTACTTGACCAGGTTGTTGCATGTAAGAAAACCACTTGTTTGTGTGCATTGCGTTTATGCCATTGATAAGAAATACCATAATCAATTTCATCCGAAAGCGGATAATTAAACACTTTGGCAAAAAGCGCTTTTACACGTAAAATGGCATGCTGATCTTTGGCTACAGATATTTTGCGCTGATAAAAGAAGCTTGCTGCCGGCTCTCGTGCTGAGTGTTTATCCAAGCCATATTTAACACCTTTAGCACCTCTGGTAATCCAGGCACTTTTTAGTAAGCCTTGCGCATCGATAATATAATCATAATGTTTTGATTTAAGTTTCTTTTTAAAGGCACGAATTTCAGCAAAATATTTAAATATATTCTTACGCCATTTACGCACTTCTACTTCCAATACCTCATCAACAGCTTGATGCCACTTAGGAATTTCAGCAAAAGCTTTTTCAACAACCCAATCAAACACCATCTCAGGCATGTGCTTTTTAGCTTCTGTTAATGCTGGCAGCGTATGCAGCACATCACCTAACGATGATGTTTTCACAACTAAACATCTTTTCATTAATTTCTATAAATCATCATCTGTTTTGTTATTGACGGCCCACATTCTAATGATTTTTAAAAGACAATGCTATGCACCAGTTAAAACATTTTTCGTGCAGTCAATAAATCAAGACAATAACAGGATAGGCCTCTTTGTTTTTATCTGCTCCATCATCTTAAGTTGAATTCTAAAACACGCACAAGTAATTAATTTCCCTTTAATATCTACTTTTTCTCAGCATAAAATTGAACGTGGTTGCCGTATGCAAAAATAAAGACACCTCTGATTTCGAGTACTTAAATTTTCGAGAAAAAGTGTCTACTTGCTACTACAACTCAATCGCTCAGCATAAAGGAAAAGCTTAGCATAAAGGAATAGCTCAGCATACAAGGAAAAACTCAATGATAACTTTCTAAAGAAAATCAATGATAGCTTTCTTAAGCAGAGTTAAGGACGAAACACAATAGAAGGAGTTAAGTCAAATGAATATCAAGAAGAATAAGATACAACTAATATTTTTAGCTCTATCTTTGACATTAAGTGCATGCAGTAGCTCAGGAGGAGCTGATTCTGGTGGTACAATAAGTGGTATTAATATCACTGCCCCCGACCATATAGATACCCACGGGCTAAACCCGTGGTACTTAAGCGGCAAGCCGCTGCATAACTACGTTATGCGTTACAGATCAAGTTCGATCTGACCTGAATCCTCTTGCCCTTGATGCTGTACATATTTCATAATCGTTTCCTCATCCACGCCTACGCTACTTACAA
>NZ_QLIU01000015.1 GCF_003574425.1 Cysteiniphilum halobium
CATCAAGCATTATTTCTACCGCCATACTCACCTGATTTTAATCCCATTGAGCAAGATTTTGCAATTATGAAAAAGAAAATGATATATGGAGAATATACAGCCTTAGAAGAATTGATTAAGCAGTATGGAAATATTTTGGAATGACTATAAACAATGGATTGTTATTGATGAGATTCAGAAGATTCCTGCCTTATTAGATGAAGTGCACCGCCTAATTGAAGGACGTAAATTACGATTCATTTTAACAGGCTCTAGCGCTCGCAAGCTCAAAAGAAGTGGGGTTAACCTACTTGCAGGGCGCGCGCTAATTAAACATATGCATCCGGTCACCGCCATTGAACAGATCGATCACTTTGATATTGCTAAATCTTTACATACAGGTCATTTACCAACTGCATTACTTACATCACAACCTGATGAATATTTAAAAAGTTATGTAGCAACTTACCTTAAAGAGGAAGTATTACATGAGAGTTTAACTAGAAACATTTCCTTATTTGCCCGCTTTTTAGAAACGGCGAGTTTTTCACAAGGCGAAACACTCAACTATACCGAAATTGCTAGAGAAATTGGTAGCTCAAGACATACAATCGAGAATTTTTTTACTATTTTAGAAGATCTGCTTATTTCAGTTCGATTACCTGTTTTTACAAAAAGGGCTAAGCGCGATGTTGTAATGGCACCTAAATTTTATTTTTTTGACGTTGGTGTGTACAGAGCAATACGCCCTTTAGGAGTGCTTGATTCACCAGAGGAAATTGATGGCGCTGCACTTGAGACGCTTTGTTTGCAAGAATTCAGAGCCTGCAATGACTACTATAATCTAGGGTATCAGTTTTATTATTGGCGAACACGTACTCAGCAAGAAGTAGATTTTATTTTATACGGTGAACATGGCTTGATTGCCATTGAAGTTAAACGCAAAAAGAAAATTAGTCGTAAGGATCTCAAAGGATTGATGACCTTCAAAAGTGACTACCCGATGGCAAGCTGCTATCTACTCTATGGTGGTAATGAAAAGCAAACATTAGATGATGTTACTTTGATGCCTGTATCGCGTGCACTGCAGGAGCTTAATCTATTCTTGAAGTCCCCAGCGGATTATGCACATAGTTAACAAACACCATTAGAAGCCAATATTATTTTTTAAAATTTTTAAACTATACTTTTGTCATGCATTGAAAGTTGATGGATCAATTATGATAAGGTTATTGATAATCTTCTTAAGTTTTTTGTTTTGTATGCAGGCTAACTTTGCCAGTGATAAAACACTAAAATCACCAGACAAAGTAACTGTTGGCGCTTATATCACGCATGTTTACAATATTGATTTGCAGAAAAAAACGGTTTCCGCAATTTTCTGGTTATGGTTTATTTATCCTGACCAACTGGTCATCGAAAACAATGAGTTTGATATTATCAATGCTGAGAGATTCTCAGTGTTATATCAAAATACACAAAAGCTAACTAATAACCAAACTCTTAAGCAGTATAAAATCCGCGCCACTTTATCACAAAGTTGGAGTTTTGAAAATTTCCCTTTTAGTACCAAATCACTGACGATCATCATTGAAGATGCTGATTTTAATGCACAAAAGGTTATATTTAGTACTGATGACATTCACTCTGACGTTGATCATGATATGCCATTAAGCGGTTGGCGCTTAGGGGCTGATCACTGGGAAACGTATATTCATCATTATGATACTAACTTTGGTAACCCTAACAACCCTAATAATACGACCTACGCCAGAGCAATTTACTCCGTTGAAATAACTCATACTAATATTCGCATGTTTATTCATATTTTTGGGATGTTATATTTAGCATGTATTTTAATTTTGGGCATGTTCTTTATCCCAATTAAAGATATCAAAAGCCGTTTGGCACTTAATTCTGCGGCAATTTTCGCCGTGGTCGGGAGTAAAATTTCCACCGACTCGATATTGCCACCATCCAATACGATTAACCTCATTGATAAAATTCAACTAAGTGTTCTTGTGTTTATGGTGATTACACTAATTACCGTTGTGCTTAATTATTATCTCTGTGATAAACACATCAAACTGGCACGTATTGTCAATATTGTTTTTGCCATATTAACGGTATTGATGATTGCGCTAAGTAATTTATTTTTTATACTTAGCTAGCTTAAGCTATGATTCATGATGAAAAGTAAGTTGCAGCAGCAATTATTCTCCCTTTGAACGAGAGGCCGTGTAGCTTACGCTGCGCGGGATGAGAAAAAATAATGGAAAATTAACTTAATTTTTATTCACTACTTATTATATTTTTTCTGCAAACGCCGCTGCTTAAAAAATGCTTTGAGTATATCACTGGCCTTAGAAGCCAATACTCCACCCTCTACATTCAAATAATGGTTTAAAAATGGCAACGTATAAAAGCTTGCTTTTGAGCAGATAACGCCAGCTTTAGGCTCTTTGGTGCCAAAGTAAAGCGTTCTGATACGCGCATGCACCATCGCACCTAAACACATCATACATGGCTCTAAGGTGACATACAGGTCACACTCTGGTAACCGATAATTTTGTATGACTTGTGCGGCTTGACGTAATGCAACCATCTCAGCATGCGCCGTTGGATCATTGTTCATAATCATTTGATTGAAGCCCTGTCCGATAATTTTATTATTTCTGACGATAACTGCACCAACGGGTACCTCATTGTGCACTTGTGCTTTTTCAGCTTCTAACAGTGCATACGCCATCCATTGTTCCTTAGTATTCAATGACATATTTAGTTTATTTATCTATACCTCAAGTTAGCTTATACTATACTACACTTTATCCACAACGTAACATGCAGAGCAATATTAAAATGTTAAGGAAGACGATCCTTTGTATCTTTTTTATATTTAGCCTTAGCCTTTTATATGCTGCTGACGACAAAACAAGTAATCGGAAATCTCCTACACTAGACATTGTGATCAATGGTATTGATGACAATAAAATCAAATCGAGCATACTTGATAATATCAGCTTATCTCGATTCAAAGATTTTGCGGTCTCTCATCCCAATCAAATGCAACTTTTGCTTAAAAAAAGTGATGATGAAATCAAAATGTTACTTGAACCCTATGGCTACTATAAACCCGTTATTACCACAGATTTTAGTGTAAAAGGTGACCAGTGGATTGCTATCTTTAATGTCAAACTCAATGAGCCACTACGTATTAACAAGCTTACTGTCACTATTAATGGACAAGGCCAACACACTAAGATTGCTAATAAAACTCTAAATAACTTACCACTCAAGCAAGGTGATATTTTAACGCAAGCGGCCTATGAAAAATCTA
This sequence comes from Cysteiniphilum halobium, assembly GCF_003574425.1. Taxonomy (GTDB): domain Bacteria; phylum Pseudomonadota; class Gammaproteobacteria; order Francisellales; family Francisellaceae; genus Caedibacter; species Caedibacter halobius. Next base: position 3,317 of record NZ_QLIU01000015.1, read on the forward strand.
AAGCATTACTAACTGATAGTTTTTTTAACGCCGGCTACCTAGATAGCACGCTGGCTAAACACGAAATTCGTATTAATATGCTTAAATACACTGCTGAAGTTACTCTAAGTGTTAATACTGGTGAACGTTATAAAATCGGTACTATTAATATCAAGCAAAAGCGCTATGATTATGCCAGGCACTTTATCAATGACATTATCAAAGTCAATGTAGGTGATGCCATGTCACAAAAAAAAATCACCAAAGCCAACAAGCGTTTGCAAGATAGTGGTTATTTTAGTGCTGCACAGTTTGTACCTAAAATCTCTAAGCGTGATAAAACCAATAAGACCGTCCCAGTGGATTTAAATCTCACGGCGGGGTACGCTCGCACTTATACCTTTGGGGTGGGTTATGGCACATTTACAGGTCCTAGAGTAAGTTTTGGTACACTTTTTCGTCATGTTACCGATACAGGACAGCAGTTTTCTTTTAATGTCTCGGCATCACCAGCCAATAGCACCTTTAACACAAGCTATATTTTCCCAGGAAAAGACCCACTACATGATAACTGGAGTCTCATTGCCGAACAAAGCTATATCGAAACAGATACTTATAATGAACGCCAAACCAACTTTGGCATTGCCCGCACCCATAAATATGGGAACTGGAAAACCACGCTTAGTTTGCAGCAGTATCTTACTAATTATGACACTGTTGCTAACACAAATAACACCAATGGTAAATATCTCGTACCAGCCCTAACACTCCTGTATGACGGCAGTTGGCAAAATGGCTTCTGGCGTCAAGGATTAGTGTGGAATGAGCTGTTGCAAGCCTCAATCAAATCCCCACTATCTGATCAAGATTTCATTCGCAATAATATGAGCCTTTACTATTCCTTACCAATTAACCCTGAGTGGAATCGCTTATTGTTTGGAGCCAACTGGGGGTTTATTACCATTGATAACATTCAAAATATCGCCCCCAATTTCCGTTTCTATGCCGGTGGCGTAAGCAACCTTCTGGGTTATTCTTTTTTAAGCCAAGGCCCTAGTGTTAATGGCAATGTCACCGGTGGACGCTATCTTGCCACGGGTCTTGCTGGCATTGAACAGCGCATTTATGGTAATTTCAGCTCGATGCTTTACTACAACCTCGGTAATGCTGCAAATAAGCCTAATTTTAGTGATGTTAAAATTTTACGTGCTGCAGGCATTGGGCTTAGCTACAAAACGCCACTGGGACCTTTTATGGTATTTTTCACACGCACATTAAATCACAACGATGAACACTGGCGTTTTGATTTAAGTATCGGGATAAGCCTATGATAAAGCTACGCAAAACCGTCAAATGGTGTTTAATCACACTTTTAAGCCTCTTATTGATTATTGCGTTAGCACTTGGGTTTTTATTGTTTACCACGCCGGGATTGCAAATAACACAAAAAGTCACCAACCATTTTTTACAACCATTTGGCATTCGCCTTAAAGGCAATATCTCAGGTCGTATCAATCAACTTAAACTAGATGAACTTGATATCAAAAATGACACTGTTGACATTCGTTTAAATAAAATTGAGCTATCTTTATCATTATGGTCTTTGATAAGCGACCAAACCCTTGATGTCAAGCGCTTATCTTTGAATAAAGTCTACGTCGATGTAAACACACATTCAACAGACGAAAACAACGATAATCCAACTTATGAAGATAGTGGCTCCTTTAGCATGCCGCTTGATCTATATGCTAAAAATATCCATATTACCAATGTACAGTACTTGATGAACAAACAGTTAATCGTAGATGCCGCCGATTTCAACGCAGATGGCGTCAACTTAGTACATGATAAACTTGCGCTTAATAAAGTCGCTGCCAATGTTCCCGCTTACGCAACCAGTACAACAGTGAACAGTGGTTATATTATATTAAACTCACCTTTTAAGACACATTTAAAAGTTTCGTTAAATGCCCAACAAAGTGGCACTAATATTACAAGCACACAGACACAGATCATCGGTGATTTTGCAGGTAAATTTAGCATTGCCAGCGATGGTATTATTCATTATAAAACAAGGCCCTATCCTTATTCACTTATTTCAAGCTTTGATCAAGGAATAATTGTCAACCAGCTTAAACTTGATCATCTGGCTGTGATTAATAATACATTGTTACTTAATGATCAACTGGATTGGTCAGTTAAACTTGCCTCGTTAAACCCCGCTGTGCCACTTAAATTTAATATCGGTGGCACACTTAAGACAACAGATCATGACCTTAAAGTGAAAACCAGCTTTTGTGATATTTTCAGCACAAACACTCACCTACATTGCTATGGCAGTTTATCCAGCAGCAATGATACTTTTCAGTTAAATCAATTTAAGTTGGTTAACCCACAAAATGATGATCTCATACAAATCAAACTCACCCAATCCAAGCAAAATATTCAAGCGAATTGGAAGGTTTTTATTAATACGCTTAGCAACTACCCTGTTAACATCAGTGGCAAAGTCTACTCACGGGGAAAAATTGATGTTGATAACAGGACAGCTAAGTCATTGAAACTAACACTGGATGTCCATGATTTTCTCTATAAGCAATTTGATCTCTCCAAACTTATTCTTGCTGTTGATCAGCATGCATTAACACTCAATGTCGACTCCAATCAAATGTCAACACTAATTAAAATGCAATTACAAAATTTATCACTCTCGCAAATTACGGCAAAACTTGAAACCTTAAACTTTACCAGCAAAACCTTTAAACAAAATTGGCATCTGACGAAAGCAGTTGATTTGGCACTTAGCCCTGATAAAAGTAGCATCAGTAATCTCTGTCTTCTGGCATCCAATGATAACCATTTTTGCATTAATGCAGAGGTTGCACCTAATAACATTCATATTCAAACGGCAGGCGAGTTGACTCCTGCACAATTTATCCCTAATCTACCGTATGGTGGCGATAGCTTTGCTTTAAGCTTCAAAGGTGATTATTTACAAGTACCTAACAGTGATCCCAAGGCAAATTTCAGTCTCTCAGGGCATGGCTTTTTCTTTGCCAACAATACCTCTTGGTTTAAACAGCTACAACAAATCATGCCCATGCATCAGCTTTCTTACACCACCACTATCAATACTAAGCTTACACTTCAAGATCAAAAGTTGATATTAAAAAGCAATATTTCTTTCCCACAAAACGCCCTAGAGCTTAAGCTTAATAGTCATAACTTTGATTTGTATAATCTAAGCAATGCAAAATTAAATGGCGCAATTTATCTGTCATCAACACGCCTTAATTGGATTAGTAATTTTATCCCACAGTTCCCAACGCTAATTAATAAAGGAGATTTACACAGTCACTTACAAATCACCAATACTCTATTTGACCCACATGTTACTGGTAATATCATACTTAAAAACACTCAGATTGAGCTGTTACCACTGAACACTACTTTAGATGACATTAATGCAAATATCTTTGTTAGCAATCCACTTAATGCCAAGATTAATCTCACCGCGAATATCCAAAAATCGCCATTAACTGTGACAGGGTTTGCCAATCTGCACGGTGCAACAGCAAACACCAATATCAACATTAATGGTAAGAAGCTATTAGTGCTAAACACACCTGATATGGAGGTGACCGTAAGCCCCACTTTAAGTTTCAATCAAAACAATGGTAGCAGTAAGTTAAGCGGTAATATATTTATCAATAAACTGATTGTTAATCTTGCTGATATGAAAAGCAGTAGCCTACAAAATACTATTCAAAATGACGTTGTCTATGTCAACAATAATAATCAAGCAATACAAACACAAAAAAGCACACCTTTTAACATGAATCTCAATATCGATATGGGGAAAAACGCCCATATTTCAGGCCTTGGACTTGATACCAACATTCAAGGCAAACTAAATATCATTAGCCAACCTAATCAGCCAATGCTGGGTATTGGAACACTTCAACCGGTCAATGGGGTATTTAATGCCTATGGCAAAAGCTTTACTGTTGCCCCCAAATCAACTATTCAATTTAACAACTCCCCTGTTGATAACCCGATGTTAGCAATCACTACCTTCTATAATATTCCGACTTCCGTAAAGCTCACACAGGCTAATGCTCCAGATACGATTGGTATTGAAATTACCGGCATGGCAAATAATCCAAAAATCCAACTGTTCTCTGATCCAAGCATGTCACAAACAGATATTCTCTCTTACATCTTATTTGGTCAAGTTTTAAGTAACACCAACAGTAGTCAAGCATCTTCAGATGCATTATCACAAGCGGCTCTTCTAATTGCTCTTAACGAAGGAGGAAGTAGTGTGATTGATGAGCTCAAAGATAAACTATCCCTTGCCGAATTTTCACTTGGTAATTTAAACAATACTACAAACAACACAACTACTGAACAGAATAATACGGCAGTTTTTATTGGCAAGCAGATCACCCCCAGACTTTATCTAAGTTATGGTGTTGGTGTATTTACAGGTGAGCAGCAAGGCATTGCAACCTTCTCGCTTACTCCACAATGGAAACTCAAAGGTGAAGTTACCAGTTTTGATCGAGGTGGGGATATTCTGTATCAAACACATTCTGAAAATTAAAAAATAACTATCCATTCTGGATCAATGTGTCTATGCTTAGCACAAAGTATTCAATATTTATAAATATCAATGTCATTCTCATCATTAAACTTAAGCACTTCCATCTTAAATGCACTGACTGAACAAGGCTATAAAGAGCCATCTGCCATTCAACAAAAAGCCATTCCAGCGGTTTTAAGTGGGCGTGATGTCCTTGCTGCGGCACAAACTGGTACTGGAAAAACAGCAGCCTTTACCCTACCAATTCTTGAGATTTTATCACAAGGTGCCAAAGCCCCTGCCAATCAAACACATGCACTTATTCTCACACCAACACGTGAACTTGCAGCACAAATAGAGACCAATATAAAGGCCTATAGTGCCCACTTGCATTTACACTCTTGTGTTGTCTTTGGTGGTGTTAAAATCAACCCACAAATGATGCAATTACGCAAGGGTACTGATATTTTGGTGGCAACGCCTGGACGACTATTGGATTTATATGAGCAAAAAGCCATTGGCTTTGATCGTTTAAAGTTTTTGGTACTTGATGAAGCCGATCGTATGCTTGATATGGGCTTTATTCATACCATTAGGAAAATTCTAACGCTTCTACCGAAAAAGCGTCAAAACTTAATGTTCTCAGCGACTTTTAGTCCTGAGATCCGAGAACTAGCAAAATCTATTGTCCATAATCCTTTGGAGATTTCAGTAACCCCGCCCAATCAAGCTGCACCCAAAGTAAAACATTGGATTGCACCTGTTGATAAAAAGCAAAAAATTCATTTACTCATACAACTCATCAAAACCAAGAACTGGACACAAGTATTGGTTTTTTCCCGCACTAAACATGGTGCTAATCACCTTGTTGGCAAATTGGAAAAAGCGAATATCAAAAGTGCCGCGATTCACGGCAACAAAAGTCAAGGTGCACGCACCAAGGCATTAAATGATTTTAAAAACAATGAAATACAAGTGTTAGTAGCAACAGATATCGCCGCACGGGGTTTGGATATCAATCAATTGCCTTGTGTGATCAACTTTAATCTACCTAATGTACCTGAGGATTACATACATCGCATTGGCCGCACAGGCCGCGCGGGAGCTACAGGAGAGGCAATTTCTTTGGTCAGTGCGGATGAATTTCCGCAATTAGCTGATATTGAAAAACTCTTAAAAAGATCACTAGAGCGCGTCATTATTGATGGCTTTGACCCGGTACACAGCCTACCACAATCGAACCCACATAATTATAAAACGATCAAAAAAGTAACACCCAAGAAACCTAAAATTGAACATCGCGACGGACAAAAGCCTAAACGTCACCCTAAAGGCAATCGTCAAAAACAAAATCATGCTGGCAATAAATGATCAACTGCTGTGACGATCTTTTGTGTGATCTCCTTACTACCAATACTACTAGCACCATTAGCAATATCCACCGTTCTAAACCCTTGTGCTAATACCTCATTAATTGCCTGATCAATCGCTGATGCCTCCTCATGCATGGCAAATGAATAGGATAGCATTAATGCTGCTGATAGAATCTGTGCGATTGGATTAGCAATATCTTTGCCGATAATATCAAAGGCTGAACCGCCTGCTGGTTCATATAACCCAAAACCTTCTTTATTTAAGCTAATCGATGGTACAAGTCCTAAAGACCCAGGTAATACAGATGCCAAATCCGATAATATATCACCAAATAAGTTGCTCGTTACAATTACATCAAATTGTCCAGGGTTCAACACTAATTGCATTGCTGCATTATCAACATACATATGATTTAGGATAACATCAGGAAAATTTTGCGCCTCCTCATTGACGATATCACGCCACAGTCTTGAGGTATCCAATACATTGGCTTTATCAATAGATGTCAAGATTTTGCGTCTTTCACCAGCGCGCTTAAAGGCAGCTCTGACAATATGTCGAATCGTTTGTTCATCATACTCAGCAATATCCATAGCACAGCGAACACCCTCGTTATTAACAAAACGCTTATGCTCACCAAAATAAATATCCCCTGACAACTCACGAAAGATCTCGATATCAGCACCATTAGCAATACGTTCATTTTTAATCGGACTATTATCTTTCAAAGCTGTAAACATTTTAATTGGACGAATATTCACACCAAAATTAAAAGTCTTGCGCAAGGCTAAAATACTTTTCGCCTCACAACCTTGCCACTTAGGATCACTTTGCGCATCCACTGGCCCTCCAACTGAACCAAATAATATTGCATCTGAGGCTCTGCAGATATCAATCGTCTCTTTAGGGCAGTGTTCTGAATATACATCAAATGCCGCACCACCAACTAAAGCTTCCTTATAGGTAAATTCGTGGCTGTATTTTTTGGCTACTGCATTTAATACATCAAGTGCACATGCCATTACTTCAGAACCAATACCATCTCCTGCTAAAACTGCTATTGTTTTTTTCATGCCTGCTCCTCAAACCGACTAATTTCATGCTCTTTAGACAATAAATAGCCCATATCATCTTGACCTTGAAGCAGGCACTCTTTGCGAAAAGGATCATAGTCAAAGTGATAAGACGCTCCATCTGCAGTAATGGTTTGTGCTGCTAAATCAACCGTTATTGCAAGATCTTTACTTTGCGCTTTTTCACACCATTTCTCTAACAATTCGCCATCTAAAGCAATCAATAACAAACCATTTTTGGCAGAATTATTAAAAAAGATATCTGAAAAAGAAGGTGCTAAGATCACATCAATACCTGCTTGTTGCAATGCCCAAACAGCATGTTCTCTGGATGAGCCACAGCCGAAGTTATTACCACTGATAAGAATGCGTGCGCCTTTAAATCGTGACTGGTTAAATACAAAATCAGGATCAGCTGATTTTAGGCGGCTAAAAAGATGTTTGCCATAACCTTCAGTTGTTGTTTGAGTCAAGTATTGTGCTGGAATAATCATATCGGTATCAACATCACTTAGCCACATCGGAATTACGTTACTTGTTATCGTTTGAAATGCTTTCATACCAGTACTCCTTCTTCCTCTAACTGCGCCACACTACAAATTGCCCCTTTAATAGCGCTTGCTGCTACGGTTTGCGGTGAAGCTAAGTGGGTAATGCTGCCAGTCCCCTGACGACCAATAAAGTTGCGATTTGATGTGCTGATACAGCGCTGTCCTGCTGGTACTTTGTCATCATTCATCGCAAGACACATTGAGCACCCTGGCATTCTAAACTCGGCACCTGCTTCTATAAATATCTTATCCAAACCTTCAGCAATGGCTTGTGCACGTACCTGTTCAGAACCTGGTACGATATACATTGTTACTCCTTGTGCAATTTTACGCCCTTTTAATACATCTGCCGCAGCGCGCATGTCTTCAATGCGTCCATTGGTACAACTGCCGACAAATGCCCATTGAATAGCTTTGCCCAAAACTGCTTCATTTTCACTAAATTTTGTATAGCGATAAGCTTCCTGAGCTAGCTTTTGCTGATGTTTTGGAATACTTTCTAGGCTTGGAATCAACGCATTAATTGCTACGGCATGTTGAGGGTTAATCCCCCACGTGACCATTGCTTGTAAACCCTCGATATCAATCTCAATAACCTTGTCATAACTTGCATCTTTATCACTTTTTAAGGCATACCATTTACTAACCATAGTTTCCCAACGCTCAGCGTCAGGAGCATATTTTCGCCCTTTAAGATAATCAAACGTCGTCTCATCTGGTGCGATTAATCCTGCTCTTGCACCACATTCAATTGACATATTACACAAAGTCATACGCGCTTCCATCGATAATGCTTTTATGGCATCACCGGTATACTCAATTACATAGCCGCTTGCCCCTCCAATTCCAATCTCTGCAATAAGTTTCATCACAATATCTTTTGCCGTTGCATAGTTTGAGGGTTTGCCTTTGAAATGCACTTTCATTGTTTTAGGGCGATACTGCAAAATACAATTTGTCGCCATAACATGCCCAACTTCTGAGGTGCCAACGCCAAATGCTAATGCACCAAAAGCACCATGTGTTGAGGTATGCGAGTCACCACACACAATCGTGCTCCCCGGCCAAGTAAAGCCAAGCTCTGGTCCAATCACATGAACAATACCCTGATACTGACTTCCAAAGTCATATATTTCCACACCAAACTCTTTGGCATTTTTGCGTAAAGTTTCTACTTGTGCCTTGGCGATCGGGTCATGCATTTGTGTGCGATCAATCGGTGAAGTTGAAATACTATGATCTACGGTTGCCGCAATTGATTGTGGGTTACGCACTGGAATGTTTAGTTCACGCAATTTGTCAAATGCTTGTGCAGAGGTCACCTCATGCATCAACATCCGGTCAATATAAAAGATATCGGGGAAGCCTTTTTTTGACTCCACTACATGTTGATCCCAAATTTTATCAATGATATTTTTAGCCATGCGAAACCTCTTGCTGATTGGTTTGAATCGATATACTATGCCTCCGATAGTTGGTGTCAATATACATCTGATTGACCGCTTCGATAAATGCTTTTAGTGCTGAGATCTCAATATCATGATCTTTAGCAATTCCTTTGTAAGTATTGTGATTAGGTGCACTAATAATAATCGTTGCCTCTGAGCTTGAGCGCACTCCTGCCTCTGTTAAGGATTTCGCATAATAATCTTTGACCTCAATGCCTGGAATGTATTTATCCGTCGCACTTAACAGCGCCACAAGGGCTGAATTCTCACCGGCTAGCTCAATTGTTAAATTTTCTTGATCAAAGAATTGCCCCGTAATCGTTACCGAACTATTGTCTTCTGATTTACCATAAGTGATCTTACTTGCCTTAATTGGTGCGCGGATTTTCTTATAGGCACTTAGCAATTCAAGATCAGTAATTCCTTTGCGACGTTCTTGATACATATCTTTAATCTGCTGTGCGATTTTTGCCTTTTCATGCTCTTCGCAAACATAGCCAAAATCTTCGATAATTTTCTTTGCGTGATTACCACCAGATAAGGGTCCAAATACAAGAGAAATCTCACTGCCAATTGCCTTTGGGTCAAAAGGCTGGTACGCCAATGGGTCACTCAAAAGCGCATTAGTATGACCGCCTGAAGTATGTCGTGTTGCATTCAAGCCGACAATCGGTGAGTGTGGTTGTTTTGGTAACATTTTCTGTGCAATAAAGTCTGAAACTTCTTTCAAACCATTGATATTGATATCGGTGTAATAATGTGTATCTTGCTGCTGACCAAATGCATCAATAAACATCACACATTGCTCCAACGCAGCATTACCAGCACGCTCACCAACCCCATTAATACAAGTCTCAACTTGACGTGCTGGACCGTCAAAAACTGCATTCATTGAATTCTCCAAAGCCAAACCAAAATCATTGTGGCAATGTGCCGACCAGATAATGTCTTTATCAGGGAAGATTTCTTTGATAATATTCGCATGCTTTACCATATTGTTGACAAAATATTGATCACCTTCACGTTCACACGCCCCTCCTATCGTGTCAGGACAGTTAATAATGGTAGCGCCTGCTTTCACTGCAGATTTAAATAATTCCGTGACATAATCAAAACCATCTGCTAAACGCGAGTAACCTTCGCCAGTAAACTCAACCTCATAGCCTTGGTCGGCTGCGATTTTAACTAAATGATAGACTTCATCAATGTGCTTTTGTCTGTCGTTTTTTTTTCCTAAACTTGCTTTTGCCAAGTTAGGATCCACTGGGAAGTAAATATGAACACGTGCTTTACCAATGGCAACCGATGGTTTTAAAGCTTCCATCGTTTTTAAGATTTGAGCTTCTCTTAACTGACAAAGCCCAGCAATCACCATATTAGACTTGCGCTTTGCCATACGTTCAGAAATAGTGTGCACGATGTGAAAATCAAGCTGACTTGCTGAGGGAAATCCCGCCTCTAACACATCGACATTCAGCGCATGAGCATAATCAGCATAGGTGATATTATCTTCAAAACTCATTCCAGCACCTGGCGATTGCTGACCATCACGCAAGGTGGTGTCAAAAATATAAACCCGCTGCTTATGGGGTTGTTGGATCTGCTTATTCATGTTCAATCTCCTTCCTCAAATAAAATAATGTTTTGGCATGTGCAATCATGCTACACATAAGTCAAGACATTGCTTTCTTTAATACCTTGCGTTATTTCACTATAACACTGCTGAATATATTTCGTAACACTACCAATTTCTCCGTGACCTCCAATTTTCTTGTCATCAATACTACGAATTGGAGTGATCTCAGCAGCCGAACCACAAAAAAATGCTTCATCTCCATTGATCATATCCTCAACTTTGAAATATTTCTCGTGAACTTTATAGCCTTTAGCTTTAGCAAATTCAATAATCATGTACCGCGTAATACCATCCAAAATCGTACCCAATGGTGTTGTAAAGAGCTCATTATTTTTAACATAGAAAATATTTTGCGCAGCTCCTTCAGCAACATTACCATCAACATCTAACAGCAGCGCTTCATGATAGTGTGTACCACGCGTCTGCATACTAGCAAGTATACTATTGACATAATGCCCTGCTATCTTGGCATTACATATCGTTGATTGCGGGTGAATACGAATATATTTGCTGACCATCACATCAACACTCTCAGCGCCTAAATAGCGCCCCATCGGCAAACACCAGACAATCACATCAACTGGGTGATTAGGTTTTGGTAACACACCAACGTTTTGACTATTACCATAAAAAGCCAATGGTCTGATATAGCAAGATTCCAATTGATTTTTTCTGACGCTATCAATCACTGCTTGACACATTTCGTCAATACTGTAAGGCGGCTTCATTCCCAAAGCACGCATTGAGTATTCAAAACGTTGCATATGCTCTTTTAACTTTAAAATTGCGGTACCCTTCGCTGTTTTATATGCACGAATCCCTTCAAACACTGATGAACCATAGTGTAGCGCATGCGTCATCACACTGACGACGGCTTTGTCTCTTTCAATAAATTGGCCATTTTGCCAAATATACATCTGCGCACTCACTTATGTTATCCTCCAAAAAATGATTCGTGATTGACTTAATCTGATTAAATGTTGTCGTAATAAAATACAACAGTAAAATATAAAGGGGAAATTAAATACCTGCCTACCAGCGAGGCAGTCGTAGAGATAGTTCAATGGAAAAAGAAATCGGCGGCATTATGTGTTTCTTAACTGTTTTTAACATCATAAGCCTCCTTAAGTTTTTTCAACAACAATAGACACAAGCTATCATCATCACCCACGAAGCGCAACAATAAAAAAGCATTTTTTTCATCACTCATATAATTTGCTCTTTACAATTATCTCTTAATCGTTAGGCTATACTCTAAGAGCACGATGTTCGACACTAAACGATAAGGAGCAACTCATGCATAGCAAACTCAAAGAAATAGTCAACAGGGAAAAACGCGTTTTTAGCATTAGCGCCAATAGTAGTTTATTTGAAGCAGCACAAAAGATGGCTGAGCATAAAGTCGGCTCATTACTGGTCATCGATAATGATAAGTTTCACGGAATTATCACTGAACGTGACTTTCTATTTAAGGTTTCTGCACGCAATCAAGATCTGAAAAAACATATTGTCGCAGACATTATGAGTGAACATATTATATCAATGAATCACAACCAAACCGCACAAGAAGCCTTGCAACTGATGACTGAAAAGCGTATTCGCCACTTGCCAATCTATGATGACAACAATACTTTTCTAGGATTATTATCCATTGGTGATTTAACCAAATGGGCAAGCTCACGCTATCATCAAAAGCATGATGAGGTCGAGAGTTTAGTGAATTACATTCAGCAGTAACTGGGATTAATTTCAAGAAAAGCTATAACATACTCGATGGAGTGTGTAATATATGCCTCATCTTTTATAGTAGTTAGTAAACCAACGGTTACTTGTTAATGTCACGAATATATTCACCAGAGAAAAAACAAAAAGCTTATGAAGAAGCACTAAGTAGCATTAAATTAATGATTGAAGGAGAAACAGATCTGATTGCTATTATGTCTACGATCTGTTGCGAGCTAAAGCAAGCGTTTTGTTATTTTGACTGGGTGGGCTTTTATCGTAATGTTGGCAATGAGATGCTGAAAGTAGGACCTTATCAGGGTAGACATGGCTGTCTAAGTATTGCCTTTGATCGCGGTGTTTGTGGCAAAACAGCTAGAACAAGACAAACGCAAATTGTGGAGAATGTTAATTTATTGCCTTACCATATTGCATGTTCAAATAGTACAATATCAGAAATTGTTGTGCCCTGGGTTATTAATAATGCGCTTATTGCCGTATTGGATCTTGACTCAGATGACAGCAGTGCTTTTGATAAAACTGACCAATACTATTTGCAGAAAATGTTATCAGAAATTAAGAGATAATCCGCTTACGATGCGTTTTTATGTTTCTTAATGCGATGTGTTTGTCTTTAACCCCCAAAATCATTACAATGCTAGGCTATTGAATATGGTTTGAGCTTAAATTTTTATTTATACCCATCGTAAATCATTTTGCGGTGGGTATAAGCCATAAGAGGATAATAAAAAATGACCATTGTTGTATGGACCTTGCTACTGTTTGGTGTGCTTTTGAATGCTTCAGCACAACTATTTTTAAAGTTTGGCATGGATCGTATTGGTGAATTTAGTTTCACAGTTGCTAATATCTGGCCTATTGGCTGGAAGGTTGCAACGAATTATTTTGTGATTTTAGGACTTATGTGTTACGTCATTAGCGTTGTGGTGTGGTTAATGGTGTTATCGCGTGTTCCGGTTGGATTAGCCTATCCGATGGTGTCTATTGGTTATATTGTAACGGCAATTGCCGGCTATTTTTTATTAGGTGAAACCCTTACTGCAACACGTATTGCAGGTATTTTTGTGATCATTTTAGGGGTTTATTTAGTTGCAAAACCATAAACCAATATCAATTAATAAATAGAGATAAATAAATGAGAGATACATTTTTGCCTTTTGCCAAACCAAGTATTTCAGAAGAAGCGATCGCTGATGTTGTCGATAGCTTGCGCTCTGGCTGGTTAACAACAGGACCAAAGCTTAAGAAATTTGAAAGCATGCTACAAGCCTACCATAACGCACCACATGCATTATGTTTAAACTCAGCAACTGCTGGATTGCATTTAGCCTTATTGGCACTTGGTTTAAAACCAGAAGACGAAGTAATCACCACACCGATGACCTTTGCCGCCACCTTAAATGTGATTGAAATCGTTGGCGCCAAAGTGAAACTCGTCGATGTTGAACGCGATACTTACAATATCGATGTCACAAAAATTGAAGCAGCAATCACACCTAACACAAAGGTGATTATGCCCGTGCATTTTGCTGGGTTACCTGTAGATTTGGATCCCATTTATGTATTAGCCAAAAAATATAATCTCACCGTAATTGAAGATGCAGCGCATTCGATTGGTGCTGAGTATAAAGGCAAAAAATTAGGCACGTTTGGCGATATCCAAGTCTTTAGTTTTCACCCGAATAAGAACATGACTACTGGTGAAGGTGGCTGTGTTGTCACACGCGATGACGAAATTGCTAAGCACATCTCCTTAACGCGTTTTCATGGGATGGATCGTGAAGCATGGAATCGCTTTGGCAAAGAAGGTAGTGCGCATTACCAGATCGTTTATCCTGGCTTTAAATACAACATGATGGATCTGCAAGCAGCACTTGGTGTACACCAGCTACCTGCTTTAGATAATTTTATTAAGAAACGTACGCAATTGGCAAAGCGCTATTATGAAAAGCTAGCAAACTTTGATGCCCTTATTTTGCCAAAAACACCAAACTTTGAACATAAACATGCCTGGCATTTATTTGCACCAACCTTAAATCCAAAAGTTGTCAACATCACACGTGATGAATTGATGAGTCAGTTAAAACAACACAACATCGGTTGCAGTGTGCATTATGAAGCAGCGCATTTGTACCCCTATTACGCCAATAAATATGGCTTTAAAAAGGGTGACTTCCCCAATGCTGAGGAGATTGGTGCCAATGTGATTAGTTTGCCACTTTTTCCAGATATGACCTTTGCTGAGCAAGACGATGTGCTTGATGCACTCAATAAAATCTTAAGAGCTTAAGGAGCTAATATGACTAAGCCTTATTTAAGTGTGGTGATTCCAATATACAACGAAGAAGAAGTGTTACCTACCCTTTTTGCACGCCTTTTCCCAGCACTAGATGCGATTAACAAGCCCTATGAAGTCATCTTTACCAATGATGGTAGTAAGGATAAATCCATTGAGCTATTACGTGAGATGCATGACAAGCGCCCAAGTGAAGTTAAGGTGATTAACTTTAATCGCAACTTTGGTCAGCATATGGCAATTATGGCAGGCTTTGAACATGTTGATGGCGATGTGATAGTTACCATGGATGCTGATTTACAAAACTATCCGGAAGATATCCCACTATTATTAGAAAAGGTTGAGCAAGGACATGATGTGGTTGGTGGTTATCGCATGGATCGCCAAGATAAAAAATGGCGTCTATTTGTCTCCAAACTACATAACTCATTGCGCTTGAAATTAACCGGTATTGATATGGTTGATGAAGGTTGTATGCTCCGAGCCTATACCCGCGAAGTCATTGATCGCGTTGTTGCCACCGGTGAAAATTCAACCTTTTTGCCCGCACTAGCACATAGCTTCTCGTCAAACCCCACTGATGTCGGTGTACGCCATGCTGCGCGTGAACAAGGCACTTCAAGCTATAACCTGTATAAGTTAATCCGTTATAATTTTGACTTCTTTGCCAACTTCTCAAAGGCACCGCTTGAGTTCTTTACGATGACTGGCTTAATCGTGTCATTTTTAAGTATCCTGTTATTTATTTATCTCATTGTCAAACGCTTTGCCTTTGGTCCTGATGCTGATGGCGTATTTACGCTTTTTGCAATCATGTATTTCCTCATTGGCATGCTTCTAATGGGACTTGGTATCGTTGGCGAATATATCGGACGGATTTATGAAGAAGTGCGTAAACGCCCGCGCTTTATTATTAAAGACTATATAACAACGACTGAATCAAAAGATAAGTCACCCACTGAGAATACAAAAGAAAGTGAATAAAAAAGGTAATAATATGTCCGTTAAATTACTAGTTTTAGGCGTCAATGGCTTTATTGGCAGCAGTATGGTTGAGAAAATCTTGAATGAAACTGATTGGGAAATCTATGGCATCGATCTTTCCGATCATAAGATTACGGAGTTCTTAGATCATCCACGTTTACATTTTGTCAAAGATAATGTGCTTGAGAATATGGCATGGGTTGAAGAGCATATTCAAAAATGTGACGTTATCTTCCCACTAGTTGCCGTGGCAAACCCAGCACTTTATGTTTCCGATCCACTGTTTGTTTACAAACTGGATTATGAATCAAATATCGATATTGTAAAGCTGTGTGTTAAGCATAAAAAACACCTTATTTTCCCATCGACGTCAGAAGTCTACGGCATGAGTAAAGACATTCCGTTTAATGAAGAAACGAGTGCTTTAGTAACAGGACCGATCAATAAACCGCGTTGGATTTACTCTTGTTCTAAGCAGCTTCTTGATCGTGTCATTCACGCCTATGGTATACAAGAAGGGCTTAATTATACTTTATTTAGACCATTTAACTGGATTGGTCCAAAGCAAGATGAAATTAAATCTTCTAAAAAAGGAAGTGCTCGCGTATTAGCACAATTTGTCTCAAACATTATCGATGGTAAAGATTTACAATTGGTTGATGGCGGTACACAACGCCGCTGCTTTACTTATATTGATGATGGCATTGATGCTTTAATTGAAATCGTTAAAAAACGTGATAACGAAGCACATCGCCGTATTTTTAATATTGGCAATCCAAATAATGAATATTCAATTAAAGAACTGGCTGAGCTAACCGTTGAGGCAATGAAGCGTTATCCAGAATACCAAGCGCGTGCCGAGAATACTAAAATTATCACAACAACGGCTGGTGATTATTACGGTGAAGGTTATCAAGATATCGATCGCCGTGTACCCTCAATTGAGAACGCTAAGACACACCTTAATTGGACGCCAAAAGTCTCAATGCAAGAAGCATTAAGAAAAACATTTGACTACCACTTATTGTAAAATGGTTTCTGATTTAAATTGTAACCCACTCACCAGAAACCATATTTCTACTAGTCGTGATTAGGAACACCTATAAATTTACCTTTGCATTCCTTGGTCGCCCACACTACATTAGTAATCCCATTATCTGAAAGATTTTGCTGATATTCCCATAAAGGTGATTCCCAAACTGTCTTTCCTTTGTCATTGACAGTCCAAAGCTTGGCGTTTACCGTATTAAACCCTAAACCATGTTTGTGTGTCGTTGTATAAGATAGGTATTGAATATAGACGCCATTTTCAGCTTTAACACCTTTCTTGATCTGTGAAATCGTCGTGCGCAAAGTATTTGGTGTATGCGTTAAACAAAAGTTCAAAGATACAGGGTGTTTAACATCCTGACGCGGCTGAATGGCATAAAAAGTTGGCGTCCAGACCGTTTCATTATGACCCGTGGTTATTGCTGGTGTTGCAATAGCGCTATTTACTATCATCTGACCAGCGATAAGTGATAAAAGCATTCTTTTCTTAGACATTATCTGTTCTCAATTGATTTAATGGATGCTTAATCTATCTCTAAATTCAAACTATGTAAATAGATAACACAAGACAAATACACGTTGCTGCAAAATCTGCGGGAAATTCGTATTAACTCTTGGGGATCAAACACACTGAGGCATTCTTTGTGAATTTCAAGCATATGTTACTGGATTTTAACGTAGATTTTTGCTAACTTCACAGCCCTGTAATATTAATCTGCACCCGTAGCTCAGCTGGATAGAGCGTTGGCCTCCGGAGCCAAAGGTCGGACGTTCAAATCGTCTCGGGTGCGCCATAACTCTGTCGTCTTTATTGATAACTCATCATCGGTATAATTTGTAGACCAACCCACGCACCAATAACAAGAAAAGGGCCAAAGCCTATGCTATTAGATCGCTTGTTAAGTGGGGAAAATAAGAAATAAATATAAGTCACAAAAAGAAGTAACCCGGCAATAAATAAAGTTAATCCAATGATTTTCCAACCGAACCATGCCCCAATTGCTGCAATTAGTTTTGCATCTCCAAGACCAAGTCCATCTTTTTTCGCCACTAGGCGATAAAATATATTAATAAGGTATATTATTGTGTAGCCAAATATTGCGCCGACCACTGCATCCTCAATATTGGCAAAGACATGGTTTAGATTGAGTAAAAGTCCTATCCATAATAAAGTGATACTCATCGAATCAAAAATATATTTGTGATCTAGATCGATCCAAGCAATGCTTAATGTATAGATTGCAAAGATAGTTAGAAATATTAATGTTGAGTTATCATGATAGTTTGTTGCACTTACACATGTAAAAACTTCCATAAAGAGCAAGCTAAGGTAAATACGTTTTCTGTTTAATTTACTTAAAACATTAAGCTTAAATTTATAACTTACTTTAACCGGATCTTTGATATGTAAGCTGGGGCGATAATTTTTAACAACATGAAAAGACTGCTCAAGCCATGACAGTTGCACAAACCGAGGATATCTGCTGCTGAAGTAGATAATTGCAACAGAAATAAATACATTCAAAATAAGAAGTATGGATAACATCATTTATATTTTCTCTCATTTTTTAACTGGACAATGAAGTAGCTGTGGTATACATCGTATACATCGAAAAAGCGATATTAAAAGCCCCTAACCCCAACAGTAAATACCCAAAATATTTTGAGCATATTGCAATTTTTTTAACAGAATGTTCGAAAATATTGCTACCGATTTTTGGTAGTTGGATAATAAGTGTATTAGTTTCAAAAGCAATAGATAGAATTTGAATATAATAGGACTGAACCATCCCAGTATTTAACACTGCTCCAAAATTAGTTATCCCTCTTGCTAGCTGCTTTTTTGCTAACTCACAATGTGCACGAATATACCCCTTATTTGTCGATGAAATGTAGTCAAGAGCTTGTCCGAGCATCACACCGCTTGACAGGAAAACACCTAAATTCTGTAACCAATAGGCTCCTTGAAATTTTGAGTACAAGTGCAAAATGGGAAGTTTATCCAAATATTGACGCAATCTCCCGGTATAGTTAGGAAGCAACAATCTTAATAGAACAAATAGTACAATCATAATGACGATGAAAACTGGAAGGTAATGCGTATAAAAATAAGCAATATTGATGAAATAATGTGTTGCTTGAGGTGGCTCTTTTCCCTGGAATGAGTTAAGCAATTTATCAATAATTGTCTTGTAGTAGACAAATAATACACTAGAGGCAATAAAAACAATGCTTGGATATAAAAGAGAAGACAATGCTGGAATAATGGATTGTTTTTTACGCTTTAAGAGTGCTAATGCATTTTCAAAACCCGTGGTTAACTGACCTGTTCTTTCTCCAATTTCAATTAAATATACAATATTTTTACTAAAAAAAACCTGAAAGCATCCTGATATAGATAAACCATGTTTCAGTGATTCTGCAATTTTCTTATTAAGCTTCGCAACAATACCTTTTTTGAACACAGAAGGCATGAGTTCTTCAAATATTTGCTTTAATGACATACCATAGCTCATCATTTCAATGACCATCTCTAGGTATTCAATTTGTTTCTTACTTGTAAACTCAAGCTTAATAAGTAACTGTTGAAATTTGTTCGTCTGGTTCATCATATCACTTAAATTATTTCGTTATAGTTAATACCACTATTTTGTCTCTCAAATGGTGTGAACTGACCTAAAATCATTTCAGCATCTATTAGATCCACTGAGCCTTGTCTGATCAGTTGAATGGCTTGGTCAACATGTGATTTAAAGTGGCAGGATTGTAGATAAGATTTCCACCCTAAGTAGTCTCTTTTTAAAATATATTGGCGACTATTATTATCAAGCCAGATAATCTCAGCAATCACCCGTCGACCAAGATAACCTGTGTTATCGCAGCTTGCACATTCAAAAACATGATTTTCAGCACGTGAGCGATGCATTTTCGTGTTATCAAAGAAATGCTGATCATCTGCAAGAAAATAGCTTTCCCAACGCCTTATATCGTCTGGAGTTAAGATACACTCAGATATTGGAACACAACAATGTGGACAAAGCTCCTTGATCAACATCTGAAAAGCCAATAAAACCAAGAAACTTTCATCTGCTAATTGTGCGGATGTCAACCCCAAGTCAGAAAGTCTTTGCGCAATATTAATTGCACTATTACTGTGCACAGTAGACAATACCAGGTGTCCAGTCATTGCCGCTCGAGATGCCATTATAGCTGTTTCATTGTCTCTAATTTCTCCAATACAAATACAATCAGGATCTAAACGTAACGTTTGTCTGGTCATATTAGCAAAACCTCTAGTATCAAGCTCTGTGTTAACAGGGATTTGTGTGGCATTGGATATGATCTTTTCAACAGGGTCTTCAATAACATAGAGTTTTTTGTGCGTGGGCAAAGTGCTTAAAAGTGCTGCTAACGTTGTTGTTTTCCCACTTCCCGTTGGTCCTGCGATAATGATAGTTCCACTTGGTTTTTTTATAGCCGTTTGCAGTAACTTAATTTGCTGAGGATTATACCCACAACTGGACAAATTCAGTTGTGTTTGTGTATCAGTGTTAAGAATTCGAAGGACAACATCAAAACTTGGGAATGGATGCGCCGGTACACTAGCAAGTCTTATTCTTACTTTCATTCCTGATGTAAGCTGCAACGTCATCGAGGCATCTTGTGGAATATGCCCATTGAAATGTTGATTCGTGTGATCAGTTTCTTTGTTGAATGCAACAAAGCAGATTTTACGCGCAAAATCTGTATCCCAGGTATCGTAAAGGACTAATTCTCCCAACTCCCGAAACTTTACTTCACACTCTTGTAAACGAACCTCGATATGTATATCACTAACACTTCTACGAACTGCATCCTCAATACAATGTCGTAGTTTAAGCTGTATATCGGACAAACTCTTGACAAAATTCGGATCAATTTGGTTTAAGGAAGCTTTAATTTGGCTATTCGATACAACAACAGCCTGATTAAATTTTATTCCTTTGCTTTTCATTAAAACTTTGCAGTTTTGTAAATTTGAGGCATTTTTTGTAGGTACTAATACGTTACCATTTTCTAGCACTGCAATTGGACTATTTTTTTGAGATTGACACCACTTAAGCATTTTCAAGTTTATTTGGTTATTTGTCGGCAAATCAAGTCGTTGCATAATATTCCTCTCAAATTGCTAAAGTTATTTTTTTGTTTTGCGATGTTATTAAAGTTACAAGATGTTCAGAAATGCTGTTTACTGTGTATAGAGTACCGTTATTTGTAAGATGAAACTTATCTCCTGTGGAAACTTGCAAAGTTTTTCCTTGACCAGATAAAATAGCTTGCCACCCACCATTAAATTTAAACACAGCACCAACTACAATTTTTTGTGTATCATTAAGTGAGTCTTCCAATGCTTTAGTCTGTATTTGTGCTTTCAAAAGCTCGTTTTTAAGATTTTGCTTAAAAATTTGATCTTGAACACTCAAATATTCATCTGCTATTTTTGAGTGCTTTGGCTGCTTTTTAGCTTTTTGAGGAGCTACCGAAGAAGTAACTTTATTTTCTACATGATGTGCCTCTAAATTTTGATGTGTAGGAATGCTTTGAATATGAGAAGGATGAGGATGTACAGTATGTAAACCCATACGATTATTAGGCGCTAGATACGTCTTATTATTTGAGGAATTGCAGTAATAAATAAGACCAATAACTATTACAAGAATAATAACTATGCTAATAATGATTTGCTTTTTATTAAATCGACGTGATGATTTTGGATCATCTTGAATATTATTTTGCTCTTTATTATGATCGATCATGGTTATGCCTTACTTGTATTTATTGTTAACAAAATTCAATATATCCCATCAAATACCATACACCACTAAGTCCATATCTAGGTTAACTAAAAGGTTGTCAGGTTTTATTTCTAGGGTTTTAATAGCTATAGGATAGAGCGCTAAGTCACTAACAATATCTTGACGAATAAAATCAGTAGATACATCATGACAACTAATTTGGACTTCTTGAGATTGGTAATAATTAAAATTATTAAACTTACCAAGTTTTTCATTACAATTTAAATACTGATGAATATTAGACATCAGTTGGCTTAAACTATGGATAAGTTTCATAATATCTACTTTATGATTAGCATTTATAAGCAAGTGCTCTTGCAATGTAATAGCACTATTTGAAAGGTATTTAAGTACCATATTGTGATCAGTAGCAAACTTATCAATATTCGCATCTGGCACCATATTCGATATATCAAGTGTCATCGTGCTGCTATTATTTGAAAATGTGATCTTTTCCATTTTTGAGCCATTTACACTCAGAAATGTAGAAAGCTTGTATAAGCGTGTAATACTAGCAAACGTTTGAACTATATCACTACTAGATAAAGCCTGTTTTAAACCAGAATAATGATCAACAGGTGGCGGAGGTGGCGGAACAAACTGCTTTTGAGGAGACGGGCTGTAACTGCAATAGATAATTAATAATATGATAATAATGCATATAATACTAAGTATAATCGGATGGCTCATAATCCAAAATTTAGCCAATGCTGTTTTGTGACTTTTCAGCATTAATTTTTTACTGGGTACAAGGCTCTTAATTATAGAATTTTCAAGACAGCTCCAGATTACCTTTTGTGTTAATTGAGATTTGAAATAAAATGCTTTTAGATCAAATCCAAAATATTTCACTTCTGTTTGCGCTTCTTGATCCAAGTCCTCAAGAATAACTTTTAACTCCTCTGCCGTGACTATATCATCCAACACAACATGAAAGTTATCTATCGTTACCACAATGTAACGATCTTCATCAGTCAGTTTTTCGATATAAACTAAGAAACGGGGATTTCCTAAATAACTTGCAATACTCTCTGCAAGCAATATGCCTTTATCTTGAGAAAAACACACAGCAATTGTATCAATGTCCTTAGTCCCAATATATATGTATTGCCCGAATTCTTCGGTCGCAGAGCAAACTTGTTTATAGAGTTTCTTTTTAGGATACTCTGTGCGATACAAGCCATAGATATAATCTATAGTTTTGCCATTGCTACTTGTTATAGTTAGTTTCATTTTCACACCTAGTTAATGATATGAGGGGAAATTAAAAGTACAGTTTCTTCGCGGTTACTTAATGCTGAGTTACCTCCTAAGGCAAGTGAGTTAAAATGTTTTACTGTATTTGTCTGGCGATTAGTACTATCAAATCCTGAAATAACCAATGTCTGTCCGTCAAGTAATAGTGATTTTTGATTAAAGCTTTTCACGGATACATTAGGCAACTGGACACTACTGTCATTGGTGCCACTTCCAGTCTCAACTTGCTTTAAACTGTCAAGTGATGAAAGAGAAACTGAAATTTGCAAATATACCTTTCCATTATCAATTTTGGGCAATACAAATAGCTTTAATCCAGTAGTTACTTCACCAGGGTTGATCGATGATTCTGTACCACTACTATGATCGGCTGGGAAAATAGTAACGGATTGAGATTTCACATAGCTTGTTTTCTCTACCTGCTGTATTTCTGAAACTTCATTATTTAGCGTTGTAATCAGCGGTTTATTAACAACAGAGACCTCACCTTGAGTACTCAATTGGTCAATAATGAAACTGCTTCCAGATAGAAACCCTTTGTTGATTTTACCAACAAGTGTTTGACCAACTGATGCAAGCATGGATGTTGACATATTCGTAAACAAGTCAGCGCCATAATTAAGCGAAATTGCTTTTGTAATGATATTCCAATTAATACCAGATGAATATTTGTTATATAACCTTACCGTTATAATCTGTACTTTGATACTGACTTCTCGACTCATATTTTTGTTAATGCTATTGATCCAATGCTCAACTTGTTTAATATGTCGCCAAGTATCAGTTACCGTTACTGATGAGGTGGCTTGAGATACTTTAAATTTACCGTTAGGTGATAACAAATCAGGAACCGACTCAGCAATATCTTTCCAAATACTTGTTGAACCTTGCTGTGTTGCTGTGTTTTTTGAGCCATTGCTACTGGAGCCAGATCCTGAACTAACATTACCGCCACTATCACCATCACTACCCAAAGAAAAATCATTATTGCCCGGTAAGTTGTCGATTTGGAAGCGACGCGTAATATATTTTTGCCACAAAATGCTCTTTTTGTTAATACTATAGTGGTAGTTAGTTTTTACTTCCAGGTATTTGAGTGCATCGTCGATTGAACCAGAAAAATCAATATTCAACGGCGTATCCAAAGAGATATCCCTTGTAAAAACCACCTGAAGTGGAATATGCGCATTTAAGATATTTGCAATTTCTCGAAATGTCAGCTGCCCTCGAATTTTGATTTTTTGCTGCATCCAGACTGGCAACATGGGAATAGTTTGCAGATCAGTATATGCCTTTGAAACAACTTCTACATTCGATTGAGTACTTGGAGAGTATTCTTTCTTTGCTAAATGCATTGCCTGCAGATTGTTATTAATATGATGATTTTGAGCATCTATAATGGCTTGACCACATCCAGTTGTTCCAAGTAATGCTAATAAGGATAACGAACCCAATAAACTATTAGCTACATTTATAAACTTAATCATAATGGTTCTCCTTAATTATCCATTGCTTTGTTCAAGGGTAAGTTCAACAACATGATTCTTCTTATAAATGATTGCTCTGATCGGGTAACCTGATAGTAGTGAACTTAAAGTTTCCGTCAGTCCTTTTTCTTGAATGTTATAGCTATATGGTATTTTGTAGTCTATTTTTTGTTTTAACCATACAAGATGCCAACCGTAGACTTTCTCTACAAGTTTTTTGCAGGCTAAGTACAAACTTCCTTCATTTACATGATATAGTCCTAAGCTACTTGAAGCATGCGCATCAGTGGCTGTTGACGAAGGAAGGTCAAGATCAGAGGCATCGTTTGATTTATTTACTGTGTCAGCAGATAAATCATCAGGTTCAACACCCTCATTTTTAATATAATTTTCATATTGCTTTTGTAATGATGCTTCAAGCATTTTCTGAGCATATTGATCGGTTATTTCCCTCATATCAGCAGCAAAAACCACTGAAGGTATCATAATGAAAAGAATAAGTATTTGTTTTAGTAAGTTCATGCTGCATCCCCATTGGTATTAGTAGCGCAATACACATAAGCCAGTGCTTGATAGGTGCTAGCTTCACCAGTTGCATTAATATGCCATGTGTTCCCAGAATCTTGTGTTTGAAACTGCTCTTCAGACGTCACAGGTAAAATTAGAATGTGTGCCGTTGTATCGCTTTTACAATCAGGCTTCTTTATATCGAAACTATTCGGGTCAGTACTATCAATAACGCGAATGTGCGTCATCCCTTGATCTTTCGTAAAACTCACTCTACTTGTTACTTTAACATATCCTTTATTAGTGCAGTCTGAGCTAATATTCGCTGCAGGAAGCATTGTGATAATTTTAGCAGCTAAGCCCATAGATGAAAAACAAGAAGAGATCTCTATATATTGTTTGTCAAGGTTAGCTTGCAGTGTATATGCATCTCCAAAGATATTGTTAGCAAGATTAGGGGGTAAGAACCCTTGATGAATTATTGAAGAGATGTCATTAGGCCATTGACTCGTTTGTTGCTGATAAGCAAAGGTAGCAGCAAAAATTTCTTTGATATCCATTGCAGTTTTATTGGCTTCTTGTAATTGCGATATTCGATTGTAATAATGACTAGCAACAACAATCATCATCGCAATAATGACTAATGCCAGCATCGTCTCAAATAAAGCAAATCCTTGTCTGTAACCTCTATGATTCATTCGTTACCCACCGCAAAGTTTAAATATGGTTGTTGCGTTTGATCAAATTGAACAAGTGGAAATATCCAGACAAGTGTATATATCCCCTGTGTTTGACATTTGCTTGGATATAAATAATTGATAATTTCAGATTTACTATATGCTGCCAAATCATTGCTTTGATAGATAATTTGAACACCAACATATTTGTGTTGAGTTTTGATAATGCTCAGATGATATTGAGACAAGTCGCTTTTGCTTACCAGTAAATGTTCTAATCTAAGCTTTTCAACAGAAAGCGCATTCATAGCATTAGCATCTGTGTTATGTTTTCTATAAAAAGCAATAGCAGCACTTTCAATACTTTGTACATTGGTCTGTATTTGATATAACTGCTGTATATGAGTTGTTTTTTTTATTGATTCTTGGATAAGCATAAATCCACCACTTGTTAATAAAAGTAACATGCAGATACTAAGAAGGCTATACCCTAAGTTATTTTTCCTCTCGATGAATCGGCAGTTCTTAATTATCATAATCAGGCTATAATCTGAGAATTTTTTTCAACAATATGCTGTGCATTAGATCTCTGCATAATATCTAAATTGACAATACTGCCAACACACGTAGGTATAACATTGTTATTGTGCGTTAACCATAGTCGGCGTATACGCTGGCAAGAAGAATTACTCTTAGTATCGAAGCTTAACCGAAATGCAGAATCACCAAGTGGATCGATATGGTAAGCCGTATTAAAAGATGAGATCGGTAAAGCATAATCAACATTGGTGTAACCTAGATTGTATAAATCACCGAGACTACCAGCTATTGTCGTGCTGCCTTCAAGCATATACTCATACTCAGCTGCTGTTATTGTTTGCACTTGATTGGCACTTTGGCTGATATCATAGCTTAACTTAGTACTATAATAGGCATATAGGATAGTCACTACAGCAACACCTATAACAGTAATGGTTAACCCAAGCTCAATCAAGGTATAACCGTATTGTTGTTGTTTTGTTAACTTCTTCTTTGACAACCGATGAAGTATACGCTGTAGTGTATCCATATGAACTCCGGTTAATAATAAATTGACTGGTTATATATAAAATCTTAAGCAATATACCACCCGCAAAACATTTGTGAGCGGTAGATCCCTTTTTAAGGGACCTCGATCATCAAGATGAGCTACTAGTTTGAGAATTTGGATTGTAAAGGATATGTATCACATGGCCAGGATTTGATGTATCAGTCTTAGCACCAGCTTTGCTACTTGCATCTTGTGTGTTATCGCAATAGGCTTTTGTGCCAGAGTTTGAATTATTCCACTCCTGAACAAGTCGTGCGCAGTTTTTATCTTGAGATACATCCACATTCACATAAAAATCAGTGTTCTTAGAGGTTGAGTTCACACTAAAAGCTGAACCATATGGACTACTACCAGGTTGTGAAAAGTCATAGTCTGTATAGCCTTTTGTATACAAGTCTCCAACGTCATCTGGGGTTCCTGTCTGTTGTTCCAGTAGATATTCATTTTCAGCTGCACCAATCATTTGAATTTGCTCATTGACCTGCTGCAAATTGTATGCGCGTTGCACAGAGCCATAAGCATATAAAAGTGCAGCAATAGCAACAGCAATGACAGAAAACACAAGCCCTAACTCAATCATGGATAAACCCTTTTGTGACTTCTTATTGACTTGATGTAATTTATATAATTTCATTCTCATTATTATTCTCTCCTAATATTTAAACTATAAGTTCTGTAGAATTAGCTCTTACTTTTAGGGTTATACGTAACTTCGACAGTCGTATTATCACAAGACGCTGTTGTCATGGCAGATGCGTGAGACCACTCATTTACCATGCGCGAGCAGATTCCTGCATCATGAACATCCAGAGAAACAGTAAATTGGCGCTCCGCAGACGTTGCAGGTGATGTAACTGTATATTTACCACCAAAAGGCGTGTTATGTTTGGTAAAGTCCTGATCGATATAACCTTCTTTATACAAGTCGTCTAACTTGACATCTGCAGTTTGTGTCTTACCATCATACATATAAGCTTCTTCCGCTGTTGCAATTAGCTGCATTTCAGTATTTGTCTGCTGTATTTCATACGCCTTTTTGACGGAGCTATAGGCATAGAGTATGCCAGCAATTGCTACTGCAATAACGGTAAATACTAAACCTAGCTCGACCATTGAAAGCCCTTTTTGCTTTTTATGGTTTGACTGTTTTATCATTTGATTTATCCTTCTCATTAATACACCTCTTTTTTTGCGTTGTGTTGATAAATAATTACAATTGATTAACTCGATGGTTGGATTATCTGACCCGCTTGGCAGTTACCATCTGGTAGCGGTTTATTACTGTTAAATTGAATACATAAATTATAATGGCCTCGAGCATAATGACAGTGTGACATCGCTAAAAACAACAGACCATTTGCCTTTAGCATGCCGCGAACACGTTCACAAATTCTCTTTGTTGGAAAATAGTCTTGAATTCTAAAGAGCAGATTATTCCCTGGATCAATTACAAAACCTTTACCACTACCTTTACCACTATCCTCTGCACCAGTGATAATTTCAATATCCTCACCAAACGGATTATAAGCAAGATCGTTATCCCACGTTTTATCATCTTTAGCTAGCTTAAATGGTTTGGTCGTGGAGTATTTTTGTTCATATAATGTCTCCAGACCAACAGGCTGCTCTTGGTAGCTTTGCTCAGCTAGATATTGATTTTCAGCTGCTGCTATCTCTTGGATTTGCTTGACCATTTCTTGTTCTTTATCTGCATTCATCACACTAGTGTAAGCATATAATATGCCAGCAATTGCGACTGCAAGAACAACAAAAACAAGGCTAAGCTCAACCATTGATAGACCTTTTTGTTTTCTTAAAATATGATTGTCTTTCATTATTTCTCCCATTTACCCGCCTATTGCTTTATTGTTAAAAAATCATCATTTACATTTCATTTATGTTGTACTGTTTAACCTGATTTGATGATATAGCGTTTAAACTTATTAAGCAGTGAACGACCTTGAAAATAGTGGTGGAATAAGCAGAACACATCATCATTTAATATGAATAAATACTGTAGAAATATGAAAGCACCGATTCGTTTAATACATCCAACACGCATTGGATCCAGTCCTTTGCTAAAGGCTGCTTAATGTGATAAAGATAAAACTAATACCCCACCGCAAATGATTTACGATAAATGTATTTATGATCATTAACAGTGATGTAATTATAAAAAACAATGGAGAAATCGTAGTTGAAGCACTTACTTATTGTTACTTATTATTTAAATATTCGTTAGATTCTCACGGGTTGTGGAATAAGCAAAAGTTTCATGCAAAAAAGGGACACTCAAATGCGCAATTTTGTAAAGTGACTGCAAGGAATAAAGTCCAAGTTTCGTTTTAATAGAGTCACAATAATAATAGATTGTACGTTTAGAGGTTTTCATTTTCTCAGCTGTTTGCGCAATATCACAGTCTTGACCAAGCAAAGCTAAGCACATTTGCTCTTTGTCTGTGAGCGTATCCAAACCATTTTGAACTAATCCTATTTTAAGAAGAAACTGACTAATATGCGTCAGATCAAGATGAAAAAGACTATCCGTCATTCCGTGACTAAACCATTTTGATAACCCAATCGCTTTTAAATCAATAAGCGCTCCTTTATCCTTATGCAGTAATTCTGCATTTTCAAACTCAATCTGTCGGGCAAGCCGCATAATTTTTTGCCCAAACTGCTCTGATATAATAATTTCAATTGGCGAATTAAAAACATAGCTAATATATGAGGAGTTAGTAAATTTAATAATGCAATACACCATATGGTTAAAATTTCCAATTTCACGGATTAATTTTAAGCTCTCAGGTTTATTAATATAGATTGTACTATCCAGATAAATACCTGGATAGATATAGGATGGATGTTTGATAATTTCTGAAAGCTTATGGATATCATGCGTAATATATCGCACGTAATCACTTTCATCAGTGTCTGAAATCATTGAAAACATACCTGTTTCCTCTACGTATATCCTCCAGAATTTGTTAAAGCCAAACTTATCAATCCAGTTATGATATTTTTTGTTCATAATATCATAACAATTTTTTGAGTATTTCAAAAATTCACTCATATTACTTGGTAGTGTTACATTAGCTTGATTCACAGTATTATCCTTATATTGCTTGATATCTAAATTTAAGAACCCTATATATTTAGACTTTTCTAGAGCCTTTCACATTACACAAGCATGTGCTCTCTAAGGTATGACTTAAGATCACTGCCTTTGCCTATGCTAAAACGCGA
This sequence comes from Cysteiniphilum halobium, assembly GCF_003574425.1. Lineage (GTDB taxonomy): Bacteria > Pseudomonadota > Gammaproteobacteria > Francisellales > Francisellaceae > Caedibacter > Caedibacter halobius. Next base: position 33,135 of record NZ_QLIU01000015.1, read on the forward strand.
CTTCAGACGATTTATGTAATTGTAAATACTCCGCTCAGTGATGTTTAAGTTTTGAGCAATTTCTTTATAACTCCAATTCTGCATAAATTCAAAAATAAAATCTTTTTCTTTCGGATCCAAACTAATATGAGAAATAAGATTCTTTTCTAACTTTTGATGCCTATCTACCGCTGAGATAATCTTCTTTTTCTTGTATACGTTAAGTCCAAGAATATGCAATATGTCAATGAATTCTTGTTTGTATATTGAAGAATAGTTACTTTCGATGTTTTGAATATAACATTGTAATACTTGGTAGAGGTTCTCATAAGCAATAAACTTCGATGAGCTCCCGAAAAAGTAAATATCTAACATGTCATCATATTTTCTAAACCATACAGCAGAGCTTAAACAATTAAATAACTCGTTATGCACTTGATATAAATCACTGTCATATAGTTGTTTTAAAGGACATAGATAGTTCCCATCTTCAATATATAGTGGGTTAATAAATGCATGAAACTCATTAAATAACTTTCGTTCAAAAAACATTTGTTGGGCAGAAATGTCTTCAGTCAGCAAAAATATTTTCTGATCGCTATTGAAGCGCATCAAGTAAAAACTATCGATTTCAAGTAGTTTCAAAGGTTGCATTATTTGTTGAATAGAGCTGAAATTTTTTATTGAGTATTCTACTAATGGTTGTATATCCATGAACTCTCTCCCCTATATAATTTCTTAATGCCACTTAATGATTATATGTATATATTTAAATTTTTGTAACTCATTAGAATTATATTCTCATATTTTTACATTGTAATTTCATGTTTCTACATAGAATAGCTATAAACAACGTCTATATAGATCTAGTCTCTAATAGGTAGATATTAATCGATTATAGTTATTAATTTATAGCCATTCTAATAAACAAGCATATCTCTCTAATCCATATGTAAAAAGAATTATCACGGATATACTGGATCGGTTGTATACTCGAATGACGATATGCATTCTGTGGAAATTTAGATGTAGCATTTAAAACAATTCCAATCAATTATATTAAAATACCTTATAGGTAAATTTGCTTATTATTGATATTGAACTTAAATCATAAAATTCTGGAAAAATTAAGAAGATACAACTTCAAACGCGATACTTACATTATGTCCTTGACGTTGCAGATATTGCAAACGCTTTTGCTTTTCTTTTGGATCTTGCACTTGATCATTATATTTCTTTTGATAGCATAATTGTGCTTGCTCAGACCAGTCAATATCAAGTGCATCAATCACCTTCTCAAAAGTCGTTATATCTATACCTTTTTCATAAACAAGCTTCTGTTTAATACGCATCAATCCGTAATGCTTATGTAAAGCGCTTTTAACCATAAGCTCTGCATAGCGCTCGTCCGATTGCCAACCATTAGCAACAAACTCTTGCAATACGGTTTCGATTTCATGCAATGGGATATGGTTTCGCTGAATAAGTTTTTGCTTTAATTGCGCATAGGAATATTCTTGTTTAGATAACAAGTAGAAAAGATAATCGCGTTCGCTATTGTTCTTTGGCATCACTTGCTACTGATTTTTCCTTGGCCGTATTCGGTAATAGCGTTGTCATCAAGGCTTTGTGTAAATTTTCTTTGACTTGTGGATTTTCTTTTAAATATACGCGTACATTATCCTTACCTTGTCCAATTCTGTCACCATTGTAGCTATACCATGCACCAGCCTTATCGACTAAATTGTATTTCACACCCAGATCAATTAACTCACCTTCAAGAGAAGTTCCTTCACCATAGAGAATATCAAACTCTGCCTGTTTAAATGGTGGCGAAACTTTATTCTTAACCACTTTTACCTTAGTTTCATTACCTAAGATTTCCTCACCTTTTTTAATCGGGCTACCACGACGAATCTCTAAACGAACGGACGCGTAAAACTTCAGAGCATTACCGCCTGTGGTTGTTTCAGGGTTCCCAAACATCACCCCGATTTTCATCCGAATCTGGTTAATAAACACAACCAACGTATTAGAACGCTTGATATTTGCTGTTAATTTACGCAAAGCTTGCGACATTAAACGCGCTTGTAAACCCATGTGTGAATCACCCATCTCACCTTCAATCTCAGCCTTTGGCGTCAATGCCGCAACTGAGTCAACAACAACAATGTCAACCCCACCTGAGCGCACCAACATATCGGTAATTTCAAGCGCTTGCTCACCCGTATCTGGCTGTGACACGATTAAGTTTTTAAGATCCACTCCTAAGGCTTCGGCATATACTGGATCCAGTGCATGCTCAGCATCGATAAATGCCGCTGTTCCACCATTTTTCTGACATTGGGCAATCGCTTGCAATGTCAGCGTGGTTTTACCTGAAGATTCCGCACCATAGATTTCAACAACACGTCCCTTTGGCAAACCACCAACACCTAAAGCGATATCTAGACCAATTGATCCTGTCGAGATCACTTCTATATCTTTAACTAAATCCGTATCACCCATACGCATAATAGAGCCTTTGCCAAACTGTCTTTCAATTTGTGATAGTGCCGAATTTAACGCTTGTTCTTTATTACTCATAAAACATCCTCGAATAGATAATTTTTAAGATTTGAAATATGGGAATTAAATGTAACATTTATGCGTAATGAACAAAAGGGATAATACTCTAGACGCGACAAAAAGAAATATTATAGCTTGTGGCATCTGGCGTTGGTGCACTAAAGGTAATCATCTTTTGCAAATCACCATATACTTCTACCGGTGTCCATGGTTGGGCCTGCCCAACATTAAATCCATTTTTATCTAACCATTGCACCTGATATTGAAATTTTTGGGTTGCTGATTTTTTATTTTGCACCAATACTTTCCCTTGAAGAGTATCTCCTGCTGATGTTCTTACTGTCGGCTGCATGGCTTTTAACTGCCCAAAGCCTGAACCAAAGCTCTTAGCAGATGTCGCGTTCGCTGGAATGGTAATACAGCGACTGGCACATCCTACTAACCCCAAAGACAATAAGGTGGCAACACTTACATATTTAAGCTTAATTATATCCATTTTTATAACTCCTTTGATACGTAAATAAATAGTAATAGATAAAATTTAAAAGACAAACTTATGATGATTCAGACAAAAAACTCTTTAACGTCTCTGAACGCGACGGATGTCTTAATTTACGCAAGGCTTTTGCTTCAATCTGGCGAATACGCTCCCGCGTTACATCAAACTGCTTGCCAACCTCCTCTAACGTATGATCGGTATTCATATCAATACCAAAACGCATGCGCAATACCTTTGCTTCACGTTCAGTTAATGTGCTTAGAATATCTTTGGTAACCTCGCGCAAACTCTCGCTTGTTGCACTATCAACCGGCGAATCAGACACTGCATCCTCAATAAAATCACCCAAATTAGAATCTTCATCATCACCAATCGGTGTTTCCATCGAAATTGGCTCTTTGGCAATTTTCATGATTCTACGAATTTTATCTTCCGACATATCAATATGCTGGCTTAGCTCCTCTGGAGTCGCCTCTTTACCTGTTTCTTGTAAGATTTGACGCGAAAGACGATTAAGCTTATTAATCGTCTCAATCATATGCACCGGAATTCGAATCGTCCGTGCTTGATCGGCAATTGAACGGGTAATTGCCTGACGAATCCACCAGGTTGCATAGGTTGAAAACTTATAACCACGACGATATTCAAATTTATCAACTGCTTTCATCAAACCAATATTACCTTCCTGAATCAAATCCAAGAACTGTAAGCCACGGTTAGTATATTTCTTAGCAATTGAAATAACCAAACGTAAATTCGCCTCAATCATCTCTTTTTTAGCACGTCGTGCTTTTGCTTCACCGACGGAAATACGCTTACTTGCTTCACGCAAATCATAAATTGACATGTCTGCGCGATCTTCAATTAATCCAAGCTTAACTTGAATGGTTTTGGCATCTTCAAGAACATTAATAAGATCTGGATATTGATCAATACAACTATCTAGCCAATTTGTATCAGTTTCACGCCCTTGAAAATTCGATACAAAATAAGACTTTGGCATCTTCCCTTTTTCCACACATAAACGCATAATTTTACGATCATGTCCGCGAATTTCAGTGACTAAACCACGAATTGAGTTAATCATGCGATTTAATTGTGCACTGGTATAGCGCATGCTTAAAAATAGTGCAGATACTTCACTAGCTGCATTAACATACGCTTTGCTACCAACTTCTTGATCTAATAAATAATTAAATCTAGCTTCAATCTCGGCAAACTTCTGTGCTGCCACTTCAGGGTCTGGACCAGTATCTTCCGCAGTATCAACCGTGCCACTACCTGACTCTTCTTCGTCGTCATCAGAGCGCGCTTCTTCTGCTTGATTTTCCTCTAAAGTATCTTCAGGATTATCAAGCATTGAGCCCACATCGGTACCTGAAGCGTCAATTTCATCGCCTTCGTTGAAGCCTGAAATTAAATCAGAAAATTTAATAAACTTATATAATGGCGTTTCTTCTCTTTCTTCGTCTTCAAGCTGCATATACTCTTCACGTGCAGCATCTGTTAAGTCCTGATAGCGACCTAATAATGATTTAATCACATAAGGGTATTCGGACAAGGCATTAAGTACTTCTTTCGTACCTTGTTCAATTCTTTTAGCAATTTCGATCTCGCCTGAGCGTGTTAATAAATCAACTGCACCCATTTCACGCATGTACATTCTTACTGGATCAGTCGTGCGTCCAAAATCACCATCGGAAGACAGCGCTTGTACTGCATCATCATCTGAGGTGCTTTCTGATTCAGCTTCAAGTAATAACAGGTCTTCAGCATCAGGAGCAGATTCAAACACCTTAACCCCGACATCATTGATCATTTGGATCACTTCCTCGATACGCTCAGGATCCGTAATCTCATCTGGCAGATAATCATTCACATCAGCATAGGTTAAATACCCTTGCTCACGTCCCAACGCCAGTAATTCTTTGATTCTTGAGAGCTGTTGTTCTTTTATTTGATCTGACATTAAAATCTCACTTCTAAGTTTCTTAACTACTTATTTTACACCGCATAAAGCACATGCACAAAAACACAAAATGTCCACGATTTATTTGCGTCGCTTATTGCACTCCGCACATTTACCCCTTTAGCGATTTAACAACATAAATCAAGTGTAGCTATATTTTTTCTACTTTGTATAAAATTGCTTGCATTCTTTGTTTTTCTGCCGCTGTTAAGATAGATGTTTTTGCTTTTAATATCAGGTGTTCTAATTCGTTTTGACATGCCTGCTTCATTATCTTATCTAACATCGCCATTAACTCATCAATAAGTTGCACTGCATCAAGCTCACTCTGCGCTTGCAATAGCTGATAAAAATACACCTTAAATTGCGGGTATTTTTCAACAAGCATTTGCACGAGCACAGCAGAAGACAGCCTGTCATTTTGCCTGATTATGTTCAAAGCATCAAGCAAAATAAAATGCTGCTCTGTGACACACTCAAATTCTATCGCAGGTTGCATTATTAATGCATTATGCACCTGCGACGGCATACTTAATAAATATGCCAACGCTTTCTCAACCAAACTTAACTTCGTAACATTTAATTGCCAGCGCTTTAGCTGCACATAGTTCTCACCTCGTTTTACATCATGTACTTTCTGTTTCATCATCCGTTGCAACTGCAATGAAGAAACATCTACTGCTTTCGCTAATTGCTCAATAATCATTAGCGTATATGCACTTTCAGGAATCTCTTTAAGTACGCGTCTAGCCTCTTCAATTAATTGAGCAAGACTATCGGCACTACTTAAATCATATTTGCCGAGTAAAGTTTGAATAAAAAAATCTGCAGCACTTAAGGCTTGAGTTAACGCATTTTTAAAACCATCTAGTCCTATCGTTTTGATATATGAATCCGGATCATGTGCATTGGGTAACAATAGAAAACGTGCCTTTTTGTGCGCATCAAGCACAGGAAGTACCATTTCAAACGCCCTTAAGGCAGCATTTTGCCCTGCTGTATCACCATCAAAACACAATATAATCTCTGACGTATGGCGAAATAATATTTTAAGATGTGATGCTGATAGAGCAGTACCCAAAGTAGCTACTGCTGTGGTATAACCATGTTGATATAAGCCAATGACATCCATATAACCTTCAACCACCATAATGTGTTTAGGGCTTTTATGCTGCTCTTTAAGTTCATATAGACCATATAATTCATGACTTTTAAAAAACACTGGCGTTTCAGGTGAGTTAAGATATTTAGGATTAGCATCCTTGTTTGGCAACACACGTCCGCCAAAACCAACCACTAAGCCTTTGCGATTACGTATTGGAAACATCAAGCGCTCACGAAAGCGATCATATGCTCCCCCTTTATCTTTACGAATCACTAAACCCGCCTGATCCAAGACCTCTAATGAAAACTGCTTTTTTAGCACATCATACAATGCCTGCCATTGGTTAGGTGCGTAACCAATTTGAAAATATTTCGCTGTTTTTGCTTCTATTCCACGCAATTTGATATACTCAACGACCTCATCTTTATCACCATCAAAACGTAAGCACCATTGAAAATATTTATTCGCCGCTTGCAAGGCAGCATATATTGACTGTGTCAGTTTATCTTTAGATTTATCTTTACTATTGTTATCATACGGCACATCCAACCGTTGCATGAAAGCAAGTTCTTCAACTGCCTCAATAAAGCTCAAACTATTATGTTCAGCAATAAAATCAATCACATCACCCGAAGCATGGCAGCCAAAGCAGTGATAAAGTTGCTTATCTGGACTCACTGAAAATGATGGTGTTTTTTCATTGTGAAACGGGCAACATGCCATGAAGTTTTTGCCCGTTTTTTTGAGCGTGACATATTTTGAAATCACCTCAACGATATCCGTCGATGCGACAATTTGACGGATAAAATCAGCGGGAATATTCCCCTTCATGATAGATTTTTACGATAATTGAGATTTAATCATTGAACCGACTTTGCCCATATCAGCGCGGCCATTAAGTTCTGCTTTTATTGCGCTCATAATCTTACCCATATCTTTTACAGAAGAAGCACCAACCTCTAAAATCGCACGCTGGATAATTTCAATAATCTCATCTTCTGATAACGGTTTTGGCAAGTAAACTTGTAAAATTTCAATTTCATCAAGCTCTTTTTGTGCAAGCTCTTCTCTGCCGGCACGTTTGAACTGCTCTGCAGAGTCTTTGCGCTGCTTGATCATCTTTGTCAGGATACTGATCACATCATCCTCAGTTACCTCAACACGTTCGTCAACCTCTTTTTGTTTAAACGCCGCCAACGCCATACGAATCGTTGCTAAACGGTTTTTATCTTTATTTTTCATCGAGGCTTTCATATCTTCAACAAGACGTGCGCGTATTTCAGACATTTGTTAAATCCTAACAGTTGTATTTACTAAATTAACTTATATAAAGTTTTTTCATTGGTATAAATGCAACAGCCAACTACACTGTTAAAGCATAGTTGGCTGACTGTTTATTGCAATCTTTTTTAGTTCCTAGCGGCGAGCTGCTGCTGGAGTTGAACGCATAGATTGCTTCATTGAACGCTTAACTGCTGCTGCTTTTTTGCGCTTGCGCTCCCATGTTGGCTTCTCATAAAACTCTCTACGACGAAGCTCAGAAACGATTCCCGCTTTTTCACAACTACGCTTAAAACGTCGCAATGCAACATCAAACGGTTCCGTTTCTCTTACACGTACTGCTGGCATGCATCTCACCTCACTTAAATGCCATCTAAATTATCTGTTAAATCTTTATCTAATTTATAGCGTTCTTATACATTTCATGAAATGACTACAAAAAACCTAAAATCAAATGCGCGCTAAGTCTACAAACTTTTCTTTTAAAAGGCAAAGAGTTTCTCTACTTTTTATCCTTTTTAGGTGTATCCTGCTTTTTCATTTGTGCAACGACTTGATCAGTTACATCTACTTTTAGGTCAGGGGCGACATATGCGACCGCTTGAGAACTTAGGATTAAACTGTATTTACCTTTTTTAGCAACAGACTCTACAGCAGTATTAAAGCTTGCTTGGAAATCCTGTGCAATTTTTTGCTCTTGCTGCATCTCACTTTGCCTAAAAGCCACTGCTTGTTGCTTGAACTTATCCTGCTCATCAGTTAACGCTTTTTGTTGCTTATCTAAATCAGACTTTGTCAATGTTGGTGCATTGGTTTGCAAAGTCTGCATTTTTTCCATCAAGCCTTGTTGCTGCTTTTGTAGCTCGTCAGCTTTTGGCTTTAACTTCGCTTGTAACGCATGAATGCTTTCTTCACCCTGCGGCACCGTCTGATAAATTTCAACAGGATTGACTAAACCAATTTTTAAGCTACTTGCATCTGTAGCAAAAGCAGCACTAGCTACCGTCATTGATGCCAAACTAATCATTGCTAATTTTTTCATATTTGCTCCTTACATTTAACTAAGTTTAGAATCGTAATCATACTTCACATCAACTTAAAGGATTAAAACGTCTGCCCCAGAGTAAACTGGAAAATTTGCGTTGAATCCCCTGGCTTGACATTTAAACCTTTTGCCAAGCTAAATGCCATGGCGCCTAATGGTGACAACCATTGGAATTCCACACCCACCGAATAACGTAAGTTTGAGAAAGTTGGTGATTTTGGTGATGCTGGCGTGTTCCATAATACAGGCTGACCATTTTTATACTGAATGGTATATGTATCATAGACATTACCCGCATCAAAGAACATGCCCAAACGCATATTATGACTGTCTTTTAGACCTGGAATTGGGAATAAGATATCCACATTAGTGTATACATTTAAGTTACCACCAATTGCATTGCCTTGTTCGGCGGTTCCACCATTTGGGGTATAGGTATCAGAAGGCCCCATACCTCCTTGGGAAAAACCGCGGACTGAGCCCCAACCACCACCATAAAAGTTTTGGAAAAATGGTAAGTATTCAGTTTTACCATAACCATTACCATAACCTACTCCACCTTTAACAGAAAGTATCACATCACCGATAATCGGATGGAAAAAGCCCGCAGAACCTGTGACTTTATACCACTGCAAATCACTAATTCCCGGCACAGACACAGTACCATTTAAACCTAAGGTCGAGCCTTCTGTTGGGAAGAATGCACGATTTGTTGAATTATGATTCCAACCTAAGTTGATGGTAAAGGTATTAAATGAGTTTTCACCACCATTTTGATCATTAACAAACCAATCCAAAATGCTCGATTTACCGCCACCAGGTTGCAATACCTGGGTGTGATCAACACCACCACCAAGACTAATTGAATCAAAGGCTGAGGTAGGAATACTATAGCCTAAATTAGCACCATACTGATTTAAACGATAGCTTGCAATCGATGTATTATTATAATCGGTACGCGATAAATACGTACTGATTGTTTGACTAATGCCTGATTGCGTAAAATATGGATCAGTATACGACATATTTAAGCTTTGATAGACGCTTGACAAATTAGCGCCAATTGAGAACTGATTACCAGTTCCTTGAATATTTGGTAATGATAAGTTACCTCCAATCATAAAGTTATAAAGTTGTGAATAACCAATACTACCACTGATTGTATTAGCACTTCTTTCTTTAATATTGTAATCCATGTTAACCAAATCATCTGAACCAGGAACTGGGACTTTTTTAACCGTTACATCTTGAACAAATGGCATTCTTTGCAGTTTAATCTTTGATTGATCAATCATTGACTGATTGTAAACACCAGATTCAAAGTACTGCATCTGACGACGATAGACGTAATCATTGGTGACGTTATTACCCAAGAAATTAATCCGATTAATATAAACTTTTTTACCTGGATCAATATAAAACGTCAGTGCCACAGTCTTATTATCTTTATTCACATTAGGTACAGGATTGACATTAGCAAAGGCATAGCCCTTATTTCCTAAGGCTTGAGTAATTGCTTTAGCACTATCAAGTACTTTTTGACGTGAGAATGTGTCGCCGGCTTTAAAATTGATCAGTTTTTCAAGATCGGCTTTTGGAATAACAAATTTACCTTCTAATGATACCTTAGATACTTTGTATATCTCACCTTCACTAACATCAAATGCGATAAATGCATTTTCTTTATTCGGTGAAAGTGAAGCTTGTTGTGATGTCACTTTAAAATCCAAATAGCCATTATTCATATAGTAATTACTTAGATCTTCAGTAGAAGACTGCATATTGCTTGGCGAATAATCTGCCTTTGAGGTAAACAGTCCCCACAAGTTCCAAATCGAAGGTGTTTTAAAAGTGATATTATCAATCAACTCGCTTTGTGAAAACGCTTTATTGCCAATGACATTAATGCGTCTGACTGTTGCGGTTTTGCCCTCGGCAATATTAATTTTTATAGCAACACGATTGCGTGCTTCTTTGATCTCTTGTATATCAACCGTCGTTGAGTAATACCCCATCAGCGCATATTGCATTAAAAGCGACTGCTTAACTTGAAATAAAATCTCAGGATTAGCAATATTACCGACATCAAGCCCCGCTTCGCGTAAGACTTTCTTCATATCATCGTTTTTGATCTTATCATTACCATCAAAATCAACCGCGCTAATCGCTGGACGCTCTGCCAATTGCACAATCAAGGTATTGCCATCTTGATATAGCTGCACATTTTTAAAAAAGCCACTGCTATAAAGCGATTTAATTGCCTTATTTGTTTCTGCCGCATCCACCGTTTCCCCTGTGTAAATACCTAAATCATTTAGTACAGTTTCTTTTGAGATACGCTCTAAACCTTCAACTTTTATATTTTTGGCAACAAAGCTATTTTGTGCATAGGTGCCAGCAAAAGGTATAGCCCCTAAGAGCGTGAGTAACAGTGTTTTTTTCAATGACAAGCTCAAGCTAATCTTCCTTCATTTTAATTATTTTATTCAATCTTTATCTGCATTTAAAATTACTGAAACATGCATACGTGCCTTTAAATCAATCGCTATGACATCATCAATGGTTTCAGGTTTATCAAATTTCAATTCTTGCAAAACGCGTTCAATATACTTGATTATTTCCAAATATTGTATTTTTTCCGCCAAAAAAGCCTCGACAAGCACTTCATTGGCAGCGTTTAACACAATTGTTGCCGCATAATCTTGGCGTTTTAGCATATCATATACCAACGGAATAACCGCAAAACGCTGACCATCTAACGCATTGAAGCTCAGTGGCTTAGCTGCAAAATCAAGTTTTGGCACATTAACCTTATGCCTTTGTGGATAATACATTGCATAAGCAATCGGTGTTTTCATATCTGGTGAGCCCATCTGTGCGATAAAACTGCCATCATGATATTCAACCATTGAATGCACGATGCTTTGCGGATGAATCAACACTTCAATTTTCTCACTTGGCACCTGAAACAGCCAATAAGCTTCAATCACTTCTAGCGCTTTATTCATCATCGTTGATGAATCCACCGATATCTTGCGCCCCATCTGCCAGTTTGGATGTGCACATGCTTCATCCGGTGTGATGTCTTTAAGCTCACCCAAAGACTTTTCTCGAAAAGGTCCACCTGAAGCCGTCAGAATAACTCTAGAGACCCCCTGTTGATCATAGTACTTATGTTGATCGGGTAGACATTGAAAAATAGCATTATGCTCACTATCCACAGGTAAAATCATTGCACTGGATTGTTGCGCTGCACGCATAAAAATCTCGCCCGCGGTTACCAGCGCTTCTTTATTTGCTAAAAGAATGGTTTTGCCTTTGTTCACTGCAGCTAAAGTTGGTTGAAGCCCAGCAATACCAACAATAGCTGCCATAACCATATCTACCATGTCAGCACTTGCCACCGAAATAAGCGCCTCTTTGCCATATAGTACTGCCGTCTGACTATTCGAGGCTTTAAGATTATTGCTAAGCTCATTTGCTAAGTGCTCATCAGCAACCACAGCATAACGCGGTGTAAATTCGAGACATTGTTGATATAACAGTGTGATATTACGATGCGCAGTCAATGCATAAACTTGAAAATCAGTACGATTATCGCGAATGATCTCTAGCGTGTTAACTCCAATTGACCCTGTCGCCCCCAAAATTGTTATGACCTTCACGGATTACTCCAGTTTACTGTCATCTTCGTTATTCTGCTTATTTTCATCCAATACATTATCATCTATTGACAAATCATTTGTTTGACTCGCTGGCATATCATCATCCAAATCTTCTTCTGAATCATCTTCACCTACAACCTGTACCGAGACGAGCTTTTCATCGGATTTTAAGTTAATCAACTTAACGCCTTGCGCTGAACGACCTGTCTCACGCACCTCTGAGACACGTGTTCTAATCAAAACGCCTTGATCAGTCATTAACATAATATCATCAGCATCTTCAACTAGACCCGCTGCAACCACCCGACCATTGCGATCTGATGTCGAGATCGAAATAACACCTTGCGAGCCGCGCGCAGTCTTACGATATTCGGCAACTGGTGTGCGTTTACCATAGCCATTTTCAGTTGCTGTTAACACAACACCTTGATCCGGATCAGTAACAATCACACCAACGATACATTGGTCTTCTTGAATGCGCATTCCACGAACACCACGCGCTGTTCTACCCATTGCGCGCACGTCTTCTTCATTAAAACGAATGGCTTTACCAGCATCTGAAAACATCATAATCTCTTGTTGGCCATTGGTTAAATGCACATGCAATAACTCATCTCCCTCATCAAGTGTCAAGGCATAAATACCTCCCTTGCGTGGGCGTGAGAATGCTGTTAAATCAACTTTTTTAACTGTGGCTTGCTTGGTTGCCATAAAGACATTCCAACCTTCTGTATATTCAGAGATCGCAAGCATTGCAGTAATGCGTTCACCTTGTTCAAGTGGCAAGACATTGTTGATCGGTTTACCTTTTGCCGCACGCCCTGCTTGTGGAAATTCATAGACTTTACTCCAGTAGATTTTACCAGCACTTGAGAAACACAACATCGTGTCATGTGTCGAAGCAATTTGCAGTTTATAAACAAAGTCTTCTGATTTCATTTGTGTCGAAGATTTACCACGCCCACCGCGCTTTTGTGCATTATAATCTTTTAATGGCTGTGCTTTAACATAACCATCATATGAAAGTGTGACCACCATAGACTCTTCGGTAATAAGATCTTCATAACCTAAATCAAGTTGAGAGGCGATAATTTCTGAGCGCCGTGCATCGCCAAACTGTGCTTTAACCTCTTGAAGTTCTTCACAGATTACCTCCAGCAAACGCTTAATATCTTTTAAAATCGCAATTAGCTCTTCAATCCGTACAAGTAGTGCTTTAAACTCATCGAGAATCTTATCTTGCTCCAGACCTGTCAAGCGATGCAAGCGAAGCTCTAAAATTGCATCAACCTGCGCCTGCGATAGAAAGTATTCATCGTTGTGTAGACCATAATGTGACGCTAAACCATCAATGCGATAAAGCCCTTGATCAACCCCTTCAAGCATTTGCGCGACAAGCTTACCAGACCATGAACGGGCTAATAATGCTTCCTTGGCTTCAGCAGGTGTTTTAGACGCTTTAATCAAAGCAATCATTTCATCGATATTGGATAAAGCAATTGCCAAACCTTCCAAAATATGCGCCCGTTCGCGGGCTTTGCGCAATTCAAAAATAGTGCGTCGTGTTACCACTTCTTTACGATGTCGAATAAACGCTTCAATCACTTCTTTTAAATTTAACAGTTTCGGCTGATTGTCAACCAAGGCAACCATATTGACACCGAAGCTTAACTGCATTTGTGTTTGCGCATATAGATTATTTAACAGCACTTCAGGCACTTCACCACGTTTGACATCGATGACGATACGCATACCATCTTTATCCGACTCATCACGCAACTCAGAAATACCTTCGATTTTTTTGTCTTTAACCAACTCAGCAATTTTCTCAATCAACCGCGCTTTATTGACCTGATACGGAATTTCAGTAACGATAATCTGCTCACGATCAGTTTTCTTATCGGTTTCAATTGATGCTTTGGCGCGCATAATAACGCGACCACGCCCTGTTTTATAGGCATCAACAATACCCGCGCGACCATTAATATAAGCACCTGTTGGAAAATCAGGTCCTGGAATATATTCCATCAATTCTTCAATGCTCAAATCAGGATTTTCAATGAGTGCAATCACGCCATCAATCACTTCATTTAAATTGTGTGGTGGAATATTTGTTGCCATCCCCACCGCAATGCCCGATGAGCCATTGACCAATAGATTGGGGATGCGCGTTGGTAGCACATCTGGAATCATCTCGGTTTCATCATAGTTTGGCGAGAAGTTAACTGTTTCTTTATCGATATCGATTAGTAGTGAATGTGCCATCTTTGACATACGCACTTCGGTATAACGCATTGCCGCAGGTGAGTCGCCATCAACCGAACCGAAGTTACCCTGACCATCAACAAGCATATAACGCAGTGAAAACGGCTGCGCCATACGCACAATCGTATCATAAACTGCCGTGTCACCATGCGGATGATATTTACCAATAACATCACCGACAACACGCGCTGATTTCTTATAGGGCTTATTAAAATCATTCCCCAATTCTTTCATTGCAAAAAGAACACGTCGATGCACAGGCTTTAAACCATCACGCACATCAGGAAGCGCACGCCCGACAATGACGCTCATCGCATAATCAAGATATGATTGTTTTAACTCTTGCTCGATATTAACCGGAAAAACTTCATTGGCAAATTGTGTTGTCATAAAGATATAAACGCTTTAAATATTCTAAAAACTGGCGCAAATTATACCATAGTCACCAAAGCACAGAAATAAGATTCTCTAGCATATAATGCATAAACTCATTAATAGCAGTTTGATATCTTACTGCAACTATGCCAGCAAAACATGCTTTGGTTCTTTGTCAATTGCTTTGAGTAACCTCTTAGCTGCTACTGTCTTTTTAAATCCTTGCGCCCAATTTCTTAAATTAAGTGGCTCTTCTGGCCTAGCAATTTCCTGAATTTGACAAACTACTTTCAATAATGTTAGGGTAAAAACAACGATCAATCACTATGGAGATGTTATTTTATCTTGAGGAATGCTCCTCAAAATTTAATATTAGTTATGTTTTATAAAACACTAAGATTATTGAAGATTTCACTGGGTAATGTTATCGAATGGTATGATTTCAGTTTGTATGGGTATTTTGCAGTAGCAATAGCAGCAACGTTTTTTCCTAGCTCAAGTCCTGTTATTTCACTGTTAGCGACTTTTGCAGTGTTTGGTGCTGGTTTCTTAGCTCGACCTGTAGGCGCTTTTGTTTTTGGGCATTTAGGCGATAAAGTTGGTCGTCATTACGCAATGAATCTTTCTATTGCTATGATGGGATTGGCAACAATAGGAATGGCGTTTTTACCAGGGGTGTCAACAATAGGTGTTATGGCACCTGTATTATTGGTTTTACTCAGGATGTTGCAAGGCTTATCCGCTGGCGGTCAATTTGGCAATCTATTAACAATTACGACTGAAGACGATGACTATCGCTTAAAAGGTTTAAATATAGGTATTGCATACTCAGTATCCGTGATCGGATTCCTGCTGGCGGCTTTTGTTAGTGTCACTGTTGTTAAGCTAATTCCTCATTCATTATCGGATTATGCTTGGCGAATTCCCTTTTTAATAAGTGCTGTTCTTCTCATAGCTCAGGTCTTTCTAAAAGAGCGAGATGTAGATCAAGACACTATAGGTAACAAAGACAAAGTTAAAATTTCTCCTATTAAAACAGTTTTGGCCAACCACAGAAGAAGCCTTATTTGCGTCATTATACTTTCAGCTGTTGCGGCCTCTTTATTTTACATTTTGGCTACTTATCTTGTTACTTATATGACACAACACATCGGATTAACACAAGCTGCGGCTTTAAGCATTAATAGTTTAGCACTTGGTTTAATATGCATTATGGTTCCCCTGTCGGGACTTTTTTCTGACTATTGGGGAAGGAAAAAGTCACTCAACGCATGTCTTATGTTATTGATGGTATTATCAGTACCAGCAATGCTATTATTCAACTCAGAAAATTATATGCTTATTATTGCAGCTACCGTTTTAATAACAGCACTTGTATCTTTGCTTCAAGGAGTTGCAACACCTTTATATTCTGAACTTTTCCCAAAAAACGTACGAGCTTCCGGCTGTTCAATTGCTTACGGCATAGGAGTTTCAATCTCTGGATTTGCACCAATGTTTGCAGATATATTCGTTAACCTGTCACCATCATATGGCTTAATTTACTTTATTTATACTTTGGTTATTATTGGTGTGATAACTACTTTTTACCTACCACATAACAAAGTCAGACATATAGAGTATATGAGAGTACGCTCATTATTAACAGCTTAGTTAGGCTTAAGACAAACTTCACAAGCACCTTGTATATTACAACCTAAGCTTGGTTTAAATGATATAAAACACTTCAAAGGCAGTATATACTAGCAAAAAACACTGCCTAAAAACTGACATGAAGCCCGAAAAATACGTTTACTTTTTTGCTATTTTCCTCGTTGGCGTGTATGTATGCGCCTATGATATGTATATCTCAGCACTCCCCTTGCTACAAAATGACTTTGCAGTGAATATTGGGCAAAGCCAATTAACATTAACCTTATTTGTCATTGCCGGTGCCATTTTTGCAATACCTGCTGGGCTTATCAGTGATCGTTTTGGGCGCAAAAAAACGCTGATACTTTATTGTTTAATCGTCATTATTGGCAGTATTATTTGCTTGTTATCGCAGCATATTTTTGTCTTTTATATCGGGCGCATCTTACAAGGTATTGGCGCATCGGGCTTATATATTATCGCTGTTGCTTTGCCCAAGGATATACTAAGCGACAACACCTATGTTAAGACATGGCAAAGTTTGACTCTTTTATTCTATTTAGCGCCCTCAATAGCTGGTTTTATCGGTGGCTACATTGTCTATTACGGTGGTTGGGAGTGGGTTTTTAATGGTGTTGTCTTAGTCACACTATTAACCCTTATCTTGGTAGCCATCTACTTTAAAGAAATCCCGACGACCATCACTGAAATCAAGACCTCAAGTCGCAAGAAATTCTTTAGCATCGTTAGCAACACGCAGTTTTTAAGCTACTGCTATATCACTTCTATCGCATGGGCTGGCATGTCGGTTTTTTATATCTGTACGCCTTATATCGTGATTACAACACTTGGATTTAATACCATTGTTTATGGTTGGTTATCTTTTTTACTGATCTTCTTTGGTGCCTTAGCACGCTTCATCAATATTCGTTGGCTTAATGGGCTCATCAGTTATGAGCAAAGCGCTTATGCTTTCTCTTTTGTTGCGGTACTAAGTGGCATATTGTTCATCAGCGCCTATTTTTTCCCAGCACATTATGCTATTTACTTCATTGGTCTTAGTGCGATTTTATTTGGTTTTTCCTCAGCACTTGTTAGCGTTAATACATCAACTATGGCATTTTTGCTCATTGATAAAAATCACAGTGCTGTCGCTTCGTCAATCTATGGGCTTACTATTGACCTAATTGTCGCATTATCCCTTGTATTTGCAAATTTAATGCATGCCAACCTGATTCTCTTAGGCACCATGATTGCAGTGTTTTATTTAATTGCCATTATATTACTAATCAAATATAAAGAACCAGCAACTGCCAAAATTCGCGTTTAACGATTCATATCCAACTTTTGGATATGAACAACGCATACTCACTTTCATCTTAACAAGCATCGATTAATGCAACTATTTAGCCATACGCAATTCTTTCCATCTAAAGATAATTTACATACAATACGTCTACTTCTTTAAGTTAATGAATACGGAATCATCTTAATGTCTAAAATCCAAGCCGTGCGTGGCATGAATGATATTTTACCACGTGATATTTATAAATGGCATTTTTTTGAAAGTGCCATAAAACAAACTTTACACAATTATGGTTACCAAGAGATTCGCCTGCCCATCATTGAAAAAAGTGAGTTATTCCATCGTGGCGTTGGTGCAGGCACGGATATTGTTGAAAAAGAGACGTATGATTTTAGCGATCGCAATAATGAAGCGCTTACCTTAAGACCTGAAGGGACAGCCGGTTGCGTTCGTGCGATGATTGAGCATGGACTTTTACGCAATCAAATCCAAAAGGTTTGGTACACAGGTGCGATGTTTCGTTACGAGCGCCCTCAAAAAGGGAGATATCGTCAGTTTTATCAACTGGGTGTTGAGGTGTATGGCAACAATCACATTGCCCAAGATGCAGAAGTTCTAAGCCTATCATGGCAATTATGGCAAGCCTTGGGACTTAACACGCATGTCACACTTGAGCTTAATAACTTAGGCAGCACACAAAACCGCTCTAATTATGTCAAGGCATTAGTTAATTATCTGACACCACTTAAAGATCAATTAGATGAAGATTCACAGCGTAGATTAGGCAAAAACCCACTACGCATTCTTGACAGTAAGAATGAAAATACCCAGCAACTTTTGGATAATGCGCCGGATCTGCATGATTTTATTGACGAAGAGATTAAGCAAGACTTTAACACACTCATTAATTATCTAAGTGCATTGAATATTCCCTATAGAGTCAACACACGTCTAGTACGTGGCATCGATTACTACTGCAATACCGTATTTGAATGGGTTACAGATAAATTAGGCGCTCAAGGCACCATTTGCGCCGGTGGGCGTTATGACTCACTGGTCAGTGACTTACAAGGCCCTGAAACACCTGCTGTTGGTTTTGCTATGGGTATTGAACGCATTATTTTACTCCTAGAGACACTTCAACTTATTCCTGAATCAACACAACAGGCGAATATTTATGTGATTAGTGACGAGTTATCTATCTTTAAAGCCATGCCAATCATTGAAAAATTACGCAAGTCATTGCCTCATTTAACTCTTGAACAAAACACCTCATTAGGCAGCTTTAAATCACAATTTAAAAAAGCGGATAAGTCAGGAGCTGCATTAGCATTAGTCATTGCCGAAGATGAGATAAACAATAATACCTGTGTGGTTAAATTCTTACGTGAAGATAAGGAGCAAGTAGTTATCCAGCAGGCTCAGTTAGTCGACTATATTCAGAATTATTTTGTCCTAGTATGATTATTTATATCGATGCCGATGCTTGTCCTAAGGCAGTCAAAGAAGTGCTTTATAAAGCAGCGCACCAACGCAAGGTTATGTGCATTTTCGTTGCTAATCAGCCGCTGACACACCCGCCATCGCCTTTTATCAAAATGCGCTGTGTCGACAAAGGCTTTGATGTTGCTGATAACTATATTGCTCATAAGGTTGAAACATGTGATCTAGTGATTACTGCAGATATTCCGCTAGCCAAAGAAGTTACTGATCGCGATGCAATGGTAATTACACCTCATGGCAAGCAATATACCAAAGCAAATATTTCACAAACTTATGCCATGCGTAATTTTTTCACTGAACTGCGTGACGCCGGATTAGTTGAGACAAAAACCAAGGCATTCTCAAATAGCAATATCAATGCCTTTGCCAATGCTTTAGATCAGCTCTTGACTAAACGCGGGTTTATCAAACAATGAATTTATACGATATTCCTAAACACAAAGTATAGTTATTGCCAAAAACTTGTTTGTCTTAGTACTTTTGCCTCAGGTATACTGGTGCAATTTATTTTCTTTTGACAAAAATTTATGCGCTTATCTTCAAGCATCTTACCTAAAAGCATTACCGAAGACTTTACTAAGGCAACCATTTCGCGTGGACATGCCTATTGTAATCAATACTCGATCAAATCATTGCAAGCAACATCCGATGATGGCATTAATTTTGTCATTAAGAGCGAGGTTTTTGGCTCTGGCAAGGAAGCTTATTCACAGAGTATTTTTGTTGATGTGAACCCACAAGCAAAAACACTTTCAAGCGTTCTTGATGCTGAGTGCTCATGCCCTGTTAGCTACTTTTGTAAGCATATTTATGCTGTACTGTTTATCTTTAATAAATCATTAGCTGAGCGTTTAAAAGAGCCCGATGCACTTACTCCAGTTGCAGCAACAAAATCTCTTAGCGCGCAACCAACAAAAAAAACTAAAGTCCCCGCATCTAACTTCGACAAAACCGCCTTTGAGCGTCAATTTCATGACAATATACGCCTTGAGAAAAGCACACTATTATCTCAGGGAAAAGCACCCTCTAATTTGGTGATTGTCTACCAACTTGTCGCTTTTAAAGAGAATCAACAACTTTCTTATAAAATAGAAGCAAGCTATGTGCGCATTTTAAAAAGTGGCGCAGGCTACGGTAAACCGCAAAGTACTAATCTTGGCAATATTGTTACCGGTTATGCTAAATATCCCGATTGCGCTGATATCAAAGACCTTGAAATATTTAAATACCTACAAACGCAGGTTAATCGTTACGTAGTACATTTACCGAGCTTAACGGGAGAATATGGCGCACATTTCTTAAAACTGCTAATTGCAACTGAGCGCTTTTTTATTGGCGACATCATCATGGGTAAACATTGTACCTTGGCACCAAATGTAAAGCTTGATATTGATTGGAGTGAGGTGAATGGCAAATTTCGTTTTAATGCACAAATTAACGGTAAAACAAATGCCAAAATCATTCCAACAACACCGGCCTTTTACATTGATGGCAATAAAATGGGACAGATCATAAGTGACATTCCAGGCAATCAGTTACTGCTGTTAAATACACTTAAGGATATCTCTAAAGATGACATGTCATTTGTGCGCTATACGATTGAGAAGTCAACACTTGCTAAACAGATAAAATTCCCCAGTGAAGTCAAAAAACTTAAAACCGAAAAGATTACCCCTAAGGCAATTGCGCATTTTAGTAAGGGCTCATCGATTGATTGGCCACATTATGGTTTCTTTGCTGAGGTCAGCTTCGAATATGATGGCACACGCTTTGAGCCACATGAAAGCGACACTCACATTATTGAACATAATGGTCGCTTGATTGAAAAAGACTTAAAATTTGAAAAAGCTAAACTTGAAACACTAGCTGCTTTTGGTTTTGATAAATCAAGGCGTGCTTACTTTGGCTATGGCAATCAAACGCAAAAGCCTTTTGGTGAGAGCTATATTCTAAATGCTAATCCTTATTTTTCACCTGAAGATCAATGGGAGACTTTTTATCTTGAAGATCTTGAAGACTTTAAACGATTAGGCTGGCAGGTTGAGTTTGATGATGACTTTGCACATCACTATATTGTTGCTGATAATATTGACATTGGCATCGAAGAAGGAGCGCAAAATGATTGGTTTAACGTGCATCTTAATGTCAATCACAACGGCAATACCATCGATCTGCAGCCATTAATCATGCAATACCTACAAAAAGGGCTCAACAAAGAAGAGCATGACCTTGTTGCCATTGTCGATAAAAATCACCGTTTAAAAATTGATTACAGCATTATTGAACCGGTAATTAACTCATTGTTTGAATTAA
Source organism: Cysteiniphilum halobium (assembly GCF_003574425.1). GTDB lineage: Bacteria > Pseudomonadota > Gammaproteobacteria > Francisellales > Francisellaceae > Caedibacter > Caedibacter halobius. The sequence continues at coordinate 54,640 of NZ_QLIU01000015.1, forward strand.
ATGATGAACGTGGTGACACCTTAAAATTCTCAAAATACCAGATTGGTGCTTTGATGAGTCTTGAGGAACAGCTTGGCAAAAGTGGTGCTATTGATTACAGTAAGGCCAATGCTTTAAAGCGTTTTGTCGACTCACTTAAAGACACTACAAACTTACCTCTATTAAATACACCAAAGGCAGTCCAAGCCACCTTACGCGACTATCAGCGCTATGGGGTTAGCTGGATGGATTTCCTATCCAAACATGGAATGGCCGGCTTATTGGCTGATGATATGGGGCTTGGCAAAACCCTGCAAACACTTACCTGGATTCAGTTACAACACGACAATGATAAAGATTTTGGCACAAGTTTAATCATTGCCCCCACTTCAGTTGTTGGCAATTGGATCAGAGAAGCTGAGAAATTCACGCCAAAACTCAAGATTTTACTATTACATGGCTCCGAGCGTATTACGCATTACGATACATTACTTAACTACGACATTGTCGTGACTAGCTACCCGTTAGTCTTAAAGGATGAAAAAATTCATCGTAGCAACAACTATAGCGCACTTATTTTAGATGAGGCACAGACGATTAAAAATGCTAAAACCAAGCAAGCGCAAAGCATCTTTACCCTTTCTGCTAAATATCGCTTTTGCTTAACTGGTACACCACTTGAAAATCATCTAGGTGAGCTGTGGTCACAGTTTAACTTCTTAATGCCCGGTTTTTTGGGCAATGATAGTCAGTTTCGCAAACACTTTAAGAACCCTATCGAGAAACATCAAGATACCGACCGTTTAAATGTCTTAAAGAGTCGTATCTCGCCCTTTATGCTTCGGCGAACTAAAGCCTTAGTTGCTAAAGATTTGCCTGAAAAAACTGAATCAATTGAGATTATTGAATTACCCAACACTCAAAAACAATTATATGAAAGTGTACGCATGACGATGGAAAAAAAGGTACGCGAACTATTGAAAAAGCAAGGCCTTGCCAAGAGTCACATTCATATTCTTGATGCACTTCTAAAACTACGCCAATCCTGCTGTCATCCACAATTAGTGAAACTAGATAGTGCTAAAAAAGTGCATGAATCAGCTAAGCTTGATTATTTATTAGAGATGCTTACTGAGCTTGCTGCCGAAAATCGTAAGGTACTGGTATTCTCACAATTTGTTGAGATGCTTGACTTAATTGCACTTGAACTAAGCAAACATAAGATTCAATATGTGCAACTGACCGGACAAACCAAAAATCGCCAAAAACTCATTGATGATTTCAGCGAAAAATCTGATATCAGTGTCTTTTTAATCAGTTTAAAAGCCGGGGGCACGGGGCTCAACCTTGTCGCAGCTGACACTGTTATCCATTTTGACCCATGGTGGAATCCAGCAGTTGAAGCGCAAGCAACTGACCGTGCCTATCGTATTGGTCAAGATAAACCTGTTACCGTATACAAACTCATTGCAAAGGATAGTGTTGAAGAAAAAATTCTTAAACTTCAGCAGAAAAAAGCAGATCTTGCCAGTGGACTGTATAACAAAGACGGACAAACTGATTTCAAACTCAGTGAAAATGATCTATTAAACTTATTTGAGCCAATTATTTAAAACGCTAATACCCCTATAATATTTTTAGCTTTGTCTTTTTTTAAGTGATCTCATACACTGCCAGATATCAAAACAATCTGGATAAATACATGAAAAAGTTAACTCTATTTTTAAGCACAATGTTATGTATAAGCCTTGCCAAAGCCGAACATAAAGCTGGCGAAGAAGTTTGTGACATGCATGCTTTTTCACGTTACCAAGCTAATGTACTTATTCATAAAAACTTAAACTTTGACAAATCGCCTAGGATTACACTTGGCAACCCAGATGCACGTCAAGTCATTACGCAATTCTGTGATTACTCAAAAGTTGCCTGTTTAGAAAATATAAACTCGCTACTAACACTTACAAACAATAAAGACATCAAAATAAACATCTACCCCATTAGCACAACACAAAACCCTGAGGCATCACATTATTTGGCTTTCACTTACACTGTGGGCGGGGTGGAGCTCATGCAACAATTTTTGTATGAGCTCCATAGTTTGATTAAATCAGACAAGGTTATTGATCAAAATGCCTTGTCTGATTTAATGACCAATTTAAATATTAATGAAACAATTGACCTTAAAGAGATGGTTGATCAAGAGATTAAAGATAATAATGTTCTAGCAAAAGCCGCAGGTGTAACTCACTCACCAAGTGTCTATGTTTATCAACAAAATCCAACTGAAGTAAGTCAAATTTATTTTTCTGAATATAAAAATGTGCCGGAGTACATTATCAAACGTGCACTTGGTTATTTGGCATAGCCTATTGCAGCTTCAAGCCACTGGCTTCAGCCGCTTGATACATGACTTCAGTTCCTAGTTTTTGGCTAATCTGATCAAAAACACTCAGTGGCTTGGTAAAATTAACCACTTTCATGTGATTAAATTTCTCACGTTGCAAACTATCAACTGACGCAAACCCATCAATAAGCCCGTAATTTTTCGCCTGAATACCTGAAAATGGCATGCCTGAGAATATTTTATCTTCTTGTTTTTTATCAAGTCGATCACCACGCCCTGCTTTAACCGCATCAATAAATACTTGATGTGTTTCAGTAAGCATTGCTTCCATTTCCGATACTTGCGAGGCACTTTGCGGCTCAAATGGATCTAAAAACCCTTTGTCTTTGCCCGCTGTGTATAATCTACGTTCAACGCCAATTTTCTTTAATAAATCAACGAAACCAAAGCCTCCTGCTCTAACACCAATCGAGCCGGTAATCGTCATTTTGTTGGCATAAATATCTTTAGCACCCGATGCAATATAATAGCCACCTGAAGCACAAATATCGACACACACGGCATATAATGGAATCTTTGGATATTTATTTTGCAAATAACGCATATGCGCGTAAATGTCATCCGATTGCACTGGAGAGCCGCCTGGACTATTGATCTGTACGATCACAGCTTTGGTATTTTTATTTCTATATGCTGCATCTAAGCTATCATTAATCCGCATTGCATTGGCATTGCTATCATCGGCAATCACACCATCGATCTTGACTAAAGCAATATGATTTTCATTGTTAATTGGCTTACTGCTAAAACTTTTAATCAAAAGCCCAATGATGATAATGGCAACGATTAACCAGCAAAAGCGCCAAAATATACGCCAACGACGTGCGCGACGTTGCTCGAGAATATAGGCATCGGCGATGCGCTGTAAATGTTCAGACATATTGTTTCCTTGTTTGTTTATAAAAATATACCAAAGCTACCACGGGGCTCATGGTAGATGACTTGATAAAAAAATACACTTAGTTTACTTTCTCAGTGATAACTGTTCTAATCGCAAGCTCTTGCAATTGCTCATTAGCAACTGCTGTAGGGGCTTCTGTCATCAAGCAACTGGCTGTTTGCGTCTTAGGAAAAGCAATCACATCACGAATATTTGTTGTCTGAGTGATCAACATCGTTAAGCGATCTAAGCCAAAAGCAATGCCACCATGAATCGGAGCGCCATACTGTAAAGCATCCAATAAAAAGCTAAACTTCTCTTTGGCTTCTTCTTCGTTAATTCCTAATAATTCAAATACCGTTTGCTGCATTTTTTGATCATGAATACGAATCGAACCACCACCGACTTCATAACCATTGATGACCATGTCATAGGCGCGAGATAGGGCTTTTTCTGGATGCGCTTTAAGCTCATTAACGTGATCAACTTTTGGCGCAGTAAACGGATGATGTAGCGCATATAACCTGCCATCTGCCTCTTCAAACATCGGGAAATCAACGACCCATAACGGCGCCCATGTTTTGGTGTGTAGCTTCAAATCTTCACCAATTTTAACGCGTAGCGCCCCCATAGAATCATTAACAATATTCGCTTTGCCCGCACCAAAGAAAATAATATCACCATCTTTGGCATTTGTTGCTTCAAGAACTTGTGTCAACGCCTCATCTGAGAGATTTTTGACAATTGGTGATTGCAACCCTTCTTTGCCTTTTGCCATCTCATTAACCTTGATATATGCTAAACCTTTAGCACCATAAATACCCACAAACTTGGTATAATCATCAAGCATTTTGCGTGTCAATAGTGCGTTGCCATTCGCTAGGCGCATAGCAATCACACGCGATTTTTCATCATTGGCAGGTGCTGAAAACACCTTAAACTCTTCATTCTGCATAATGTGTTTAACATCAACAAAGTGCAGTGGAATACGCAAATCAGGCTTATCTGAACCATATTTAGACATTGCTTTTGCATAGCTAATCACTGGAAATTGTGATGGGAAATCTGCATCTGCTGTTTCTTTAAATAAACCACGAATCATATCTTCCATCAAGTGCATTAATGTGCTTTCATCGATAAATGATGCCTCGATATCAATCTGAGTAAATTCAGGTTGTCTATCAGCACGCAAATCTTCATCACGAAAACATTTAACAATTTGATAATAACGATCAAAGCCTGAGACCATCAGCAGCTGTTTAAACAACTGTGGAGATTGCGGTAATGCATAAAATTTACCGTGATGATTTCTGCTTGGCACGAGATAGTCACGCGCACCTTCCGGTGTTGCCTTAGTTAAAAATGGGGTTTCAATATCCAAAAATCCGTGCGCATTTAAATATTGACGTACAAATTGTGAAATATGCGCACGCTGAATCAAACGATTTTGAATCTCAGGTCGTCTTAGATCGATATAACGATATTTCAAACGCACATCTTCACCAACATGTTGATGCTCATCTAATTGAAATGGGATAGTCTTAGCGCGATTAATAAGCTCCAAACTTTGCCCAATAATCTCAATTTTACCACTGGCTAAATTATTATTTTCCTGGCCATGAGGACGAAGTTTAACAAGGCCTTTGGCTTTGATTACATATTCATGGCGCACATGATCTGCCTGTTCAAAAACAGCTGCATTTTCTGGTTCATAGACCAATTGCACAAGCCCCGTACGATCACGAACATCTAAGAAAATCACTCCACCATGGTCACGACGGCGGTGCACCCATCCACATATTTCAACAGTTTTATCTACCAGAGACTCATTTACTTCTGAGCTATAATGACTACGCATTTTTTATCCTTTTACCCTTAAACCACAAATACTACATTTTAAAAGACATATCGACCGATAAGCATATACAAATATGCAACAGATCACAATTATTGAGATTGAGAGTTTTGCAAATTTATGTTTTAAATTAAAAACCGGCATGCTCGAGCAAAAACGCCTTCTCCTCATCGCCAGAGATTCGACCTAATTGCGCATTGCGATGAGGATAACGTCCAAAGCGGTCAATAATCGCTTTATGCGCTATTTCATACTCTAAATTGCTACTATTGCCTAACTCAGTATAAAGTGCCAACGCCTGTTGATGGACAAGCTTTGATTCGCTATGCATATAGGGCAAATATGCAAATGAACGCTCACTATCACTTAATGTTTGATCCAACTTCAATAGCACCAACTCTTGTGCTAACACTAAAGCCAATGAATCATAAGCAAAGGCCTCTTTTGTATTTCTAAAAATATTGCGCGAGAATTGATCTAACACAATAATCTCTGCCAAACGCCCCTGTGCTGTTTCGCGCCATGCAAACAACTCACCACGAGATGCTGCTTTGTGAACTGCCAAAAATCGATCTTTAATGCTTTGATCTAATGCATCACTCTTTGCAAACCAGTCTTTTGCAGTTAGCTCTTTAAACCAAAAGTCTAAAACCTCTTGATAGTTCATACAATGCCCTCCTAAATTTGTTAATTTCTGAGGCTACACACTTTTTCTATTTCAACACCCCACATCGCAAGCTTAAGCACTCCCCTTGGAAAGAGAGGAATTAAGATCACCGTCGCCCAATTCCGCTCTTTTCAAGAGGGGTGGCAGCTGTAAGCTGACGGGGTGTTTATAAAATCATAGCCTTTTCTAAAGTGCATAACACCAGTTAATTTTTAAAAATAATGCGTTGAGTGTTTGACTTGTAAAGTCGCTTGCAGCACCAAAGCATCCTCATACTTATTACCTAACCGATAATAGTTCTTACGTATTGAGATCTCTTCAAAGCCGTATTTTCTATAGATGCTTATTGCAGGGATATTGGTAACTCTAACCTCTAAAAACAACTTCTCGATCTGCTTATAGGATAAATGATTCATTAGATAAGCTAATAACTTTTGCCCAAATCCTTGATGCTGATAGGATCTTGCCACTGAAAAATTGAGAATTTCTGCTTCATCAAAAATAACTGAAATTACAGCAAAAGCGATCAAATGCTGATTCAGATCAAACAACCCCCAGGCTTCTGTATGTGCAGATAAAATGCTGTCTTTCATCTGTGATGCTGACCATGGGTATTCAAATACCTCACGCTCAATATCCATCATTTGTGGTAAATGGCTTTCACCTAATGGCAAAATCTGATATTGCATAAAGATTCATCATGGTTTGTTTTTTTACTTCTGCACGATTGAGCTCATCAAGCTTAAGTGCATAGCACTTATCATGCAAACTTTGATCTAATAAGGTTTCTAGCGTCAAGTTTTCATCATAGAGAATTATCGCACTTGAGGCTATATTTTTTTCTGTTTGTGTTTGATCTTTTTCAACAAAGCATACCACAAACTGTGAAAACATCGCATTTATAAACGCTGTCGCATGACTTTTTTGCGCTAAAGACGACAAAATCACACTGAGTTTATTAGCATGTGCTTGATTTGCTGATGAACTTCCCTCATTATAGGTATTATTTTTAGCATACCAACGCGTAATGGCCAAATGTTTCAGTATTGCATTTTGGCGCTCATTTTCAGTCATGCACATTAGATCCCAATACTTGATAGTAAATTACAGATAGAGCGCAAGGTATGTGTAAGCTTGGGATGACTTACTTCATACTCAATAATCGCCTGTTCAAGATCGCTAAAATCAGACTCTTTAGGATCTTGCAATTTACTCATTTCTACCTTTTTTTTGGTCAAAGTAGCAATCTCAAGTGCTTGTACTTTTTCACTCTCTGGCAACGATTCCAGCTCAGTTTGCAGTTGATCTAACAACTCAGACATACGTTTAGTATCATCAAAATTTAATTTATTTGTGTCTTTAAGAATTTCTTTAATTTTAGCTATCGTATCTTGTGGCATATCTTGCTCCTGGCGGCCGTTAGTTGGTTTATTCTAGGTGTTAAGTAACAGTTTGACAATTAGGGATTGGAGAAAATACACCTAGCTACTATAGGTTTAATCGATAATGCTTAGTTTACTGAGAATAAGTTAATTTTGTTTTGACAGCGCAAAATGCTGTCGTAATTATGAATACTATAACGCTCAACAAGGCGTTTACATACCTCTATTGCTTTAAATGAATTACCATGTTTATCCAATCGTGGCGAGTAAATCGCAATACCCATTAAATCGGGAACAACGACATAAATCCCGCCTGAAACCCCACTTTTAGCAGGCAGTCCAATCGAAAATGCCCATTCACCAGAGTAATCATACATGCCACATGAATACATTAATGATAAACAATTTTTGACCGTCTCTGGTTTAAAGACTTCTTGCTTATTTACAGCACAGCTGCCGGCATTAGCAAAGCTTGCTGCAATAGCGGCTAAAATCTCACTATTAAGCTCAATGGAACAAGCCTGAAAATATAAATTCAATGTGCGGTGCAGATCCGTATTTTTTGGGAAAGCTTTATGTTCACGCATAAAATAACCCAATGCATAATTGCGATCTGCTGTTTCTTTTTCCGAGTTATACACCGCATTATTAAAGGTGATCTTTTGGCTATCTGCCAATTTACAAAGTGCTTGCATAATATGATTAAAACGATCAGCTGGATTTGATTTACGCTTAATCATTGAGCACGACATAATTGCGCCTGCATTAATCATTGGATTATGTGGCAAGCCTTCATCATTTAATGTTAGCTCATTAAAGTTCTTACCACTTGGCTCACGCCCAATATGCTTATGCACATGACTCAATCCATTTTCTTCTAATGACAATGCATATAGCACAGGTTTCACCATTGATTGCATGCAAAAGCGTGACTTAAAATCACCAACACTAAATTTTTTGCCATCAACCGTACACACGGAAATAGCAAACTGATCGGGATCAACTTTTTTAAGCTCAGGAATATAGCTGGCAACTTTTCCCCGCTGGTTAGACTGCAAACTTGTGTGGATATCACTCAGATAAGCGCAGAACTCTTGGAATTTTTCATCAGAAATCATTATTGTAATTTTGTTTTATAGTCAATGGAAATACAACTTATTCTATACTTATCGCCAAGTATTTTACAGGTTTTATTGCTTGATACTTCCTATAAATTCAATCACAACTACATATACCCATTACAACATAATTTACAAACGGTATAGCTTGAGGATTTATTGTATTTCAGGATAATGCTTATATGTTCATCCCTAAATGCGATCAATCATTGAAATCTAATACTTATTTATCAACAAGCAAGTACCCATTATTGCGATTATTAAGCTATATGCGCGGCTATCGCAAAGATTATCTTTTAGCACTCTTATACTCAACACTTAACAAGCTTTTTGATATTTTCCCTGAGATTCTCTTAGGTGTTGCTGTCAATATGGTTGTATCCAAACAAGGTTCATGGATTGCGCAAATAACAGGTATAAACTCCCTATTCTCACAATTGTTGATTTTGGGATTACTTACTTTCTTTATCTGGGCATGTGAGTCATATTTCCAGTATTTATACAGCCTAAAATGGCGTAATCTTGCACAAAATATTGAACATAAACTGCGTACTGACGTCTACGGACATATTCAAAAAGCCAATGTTCAACAAATTGAATCAACCTCAACAGGACAAATGATTTCAACGATTAATGATGATATCAACCAAATGGAAAGATTTTTAGAAGATGGTGTTAATCAAATCGTGCAAATTATCGTTTCGACCATTTTTATTGGTATCGTATTCTTATTTGCTTCACCATTAATTACACTACTTGCCATTGTGCCTATTCCTTGCATTATCGTTGGTGCATTTTATTTCCAACATCGTTTAGCGCCCAGGTTTTTGGAAGTACGCCAAAAGGCCGCCGAAATAAGTGGTGATCTACAACGTAATCTACTTAATCTCTTAACCATCAAAAGCTATACAACCGAAGACTATGAAGCACAACGCATTGAAAAAGTCAGTGCCAATTATCAAGCGGCTAATCGCAAGACCATCCAAATTAGCTCAATGGTCACACCTGTTATTCGCATGTTTGTATTAACTGGCTTTTTATTTACATTACTTATTGGTGGTTATCAAACATTTCATGGACAAATGAATGTCGGCACCTTTAGTATGCTGATTTTTTTATCACAACGTTTATTATGGCCTTTCAATAACCTTGCCGTGGTAACGGTTGATTATCAACGCGTAATGGCATCAACAACACGCGTGCTCAATTTATTGACTTGGTCAATAGAGGACTTACATAACAAAGTATCTCCATCAAAACTTATAACAAACCATCAAGATATTACTCTTGATCACGTCACTTTTGGCTATGAGAATAATGTGCCTGTGTATCAAGATTTAAGTCTATGCATCAATGCACAACAAACCACTGCATTTGTTGGCGAATCAGGCTCAGGAAAAAGCACATTGATTAAGCTTATGTGTCAGTTTTATATACCACAATCTGGCACTTTAAAATATGGTACTCATAATATTCAGAGCTTTGATTTATCATCATGGCGCCAACAGATCGCGTTAGTGAGTCAGGATAGCTTCCTCTTTGACGGCAGCATTAGAGAAAATATCGCTTATGGCTCTTTTGACGCTAATAGTGAAGCAATTATACATGCAGCTAAAGTTGCAGGGCTGCATGAATTTGTTATGCAATTACCCAACGGTTACAATACCGATGTCGGACAACGCGGTTTATTATTATCTGGCGGTCAGAAACAACGCATTTGTATTGCACGAGCAGTTTTAAAAGATGCACCAATTTTGATTTTGGATGAGGCAACTTCTGCAGTAGATAATGAAACCGAGCTTGCCATACAGCGCGCTTTAAACAAAATATCCAAATCCAAAACAACCATTATTATTGCGCACCGACTATCAACGATTCGCCATGCCGATATCATTCATGTGATGGATCAAGGACAAATTATTGAAAGCGGTACACATCAAGAATTACTAAATCTAAAAGGGAAATATGCACAACTTTGGGATATTCAAACAGGTAATATGTATTGATGAAACTAGTAGGCTATGACCATATTCCTGCCCACGTTGATTGCATAAGCGTTGGCTGAGCGTAAGTCGAAGCCTCTATGACCATATTACTTTTCACCTTTTCACTTTTTAAGTAATTAATAACTGGAGTTAGTTAAGTTTAGCTTTGCAGATAGCGCCAACGATGATAAAAAATCATCAAAAACTTGACACACATCCCTCTGGGTGTATCCTTATGAGAAAGGCAACCTATATTTATGTAATGAATATATATTTTTACAAAACCTCAAATGGCCGTGAGCCTGTGAAAGAAGACATAAATAAGCTACCACGTGATGAAAAGCTAGCTGCATATGCGAGACTTGCTGACATAGATAAAGTATGGCTTTGACTTTGTTAAAGTACAATTTAAACAAATCAAAGGTAAACTTTGGGAAATTAAGTATAAGTCTAAGAACCAACATCGCATCCTATATTGTATGCAAGATTCAAATGCTATGGTGTTGCTTCACTATGTGAAGAAAAAAACACAGAAGTTGGAAAACAAAGATAAGGATATCGCTGAGAAACGAATGAGTGAGGTACTAAGAAATGAAAAATAAACATATTGGATCAAGTATCCAATCAGCCATCAAAGAGCAAATGGAACATGACAAGCAATTCAGCATAGATTTTGAACAAGAACGCTATATTAATGAAGTTGCTCAACTTGCTTATCAGTTAAGAATTGAATCAGGACTTAGCCAAAAAGAACTCGCTGAGAAATCAAATACTACACAACAAGTTATTTCTCGTCTTGAAAGCGGCTCTGATACAAGACTACCCTCTTTTAACCTGCTCTCAAAAATAGCTCATGCGTTGGGGAAAAAGCTAACCATTCGATTTAGCTGAAATCTGCCAACAATGGTGAATGGTTGGTCTTCTTAGAAAGTCACGTGACAAGCATTTATCATCAATGTTTTGGCAGTCATACTTTGCCTGCAGCCCTTCATCAAACTTGAACTTGCGATAATTGTTAGAGAAGTACAACACGCCCTTTCTTGTTAAAAGTCGCATTGCCAACTCGATTAACTCGACATGATCACGCTGCACATCCAGTACATTTTGCATACGCTTAGAATTAGAAAATGTTGGTGGATCTAAAAAAATCACATCAAATTGTTTACGCGCTTTAACTGCTTCTTTAAGCCATGTAAAGCAATCCGCCTGAACAAATAAATGCTGATCAATATTTAATTTATTCAAATGAAAATTGCGTTTTCCCCAATCTAGATAGGTCTTTGACATATCAACATTGACAGTTTTAGCACCCATCAATGCGGCATGAATGCTTGCTGAGCAAGTATAGGCAAATAGGTTTAATAATGTTTTGCCTTTAGCCGCTTTTGCCACGATTTGGCGCATTTTACGATGATCTAAAAATAGACCTGTATCTAAGTAATCATTAAAATTCACATAAAACAAAGCGTCATGCTCTTTAACCACATGGAACTTATCGGTTATTGCCTGTCTTTGATATTGACTATCACCCTTTTGTCGCTGACGTGTTTTTAAATGAATATGCTCATATCTTATCTCTAACACTTCGGCAATATGATAAACCACTTGCAATAGACGCTTTTGTGCAAATTTTTCATCAACTGTTTTACCCATTTGATACTCTTGTACATGCACATGGGTATTATAAAGATCGATTGCAACCGCATATTCAGGCAAATCCGCATCATAAATACGATAACACTCAAGCTCTTGCTGCTGTGCCCATTTTTGGATTTGTTGATAATTCTTTAATAGACGATTTTTAAATGCCAAATGCCCATCATCTTGCAAAACTGCATTCTTAGCCTGACGCGTTAATTTCTGCATCACAGATTCATGTTTCATCACCCATTGATCTGATACTTCAAATTGATAAAGCATCGTCTCAAGCGCACCATTGAAGAACTTATTGACTTTCATCGCTCTTAAGCCAAGTGCTCTGACAGGTTCACTTGCCGCACTGAATATCGATACCTTCCAACCACTGAAATCACGTATTAATGCTTTGCCAAACCCGCTAAATAGTCCACGCAATTTTTCCGGTCTGCCATGATACAAACGCTCACCATAGGGTGGGTTGGTCAAGATAAAACCCGTTTTTTCATGCGCATCATTACTTAAGTCTCTGACATCCTGCACAAAGACTTCAATCGCACCAACAAGATCAGCGCTTGCTATATTCTGGCGTGCCTTGTCCAATACGCGCATATCATCGTCATAGCCAATTAAAGTTATATTATTTTTCTCTTTGCCCATATTTTTACGCATTAACGCTTCTGACCTTAACGCCTGCCATGAGCTATGATCAAAATCACGCCACTGCATAAAACAAAACGTATCACGCGTAAGGTTTGGCGCAATATCATATGCCATCATCGCAGCCTCAATTAAGATCGTCCCTGAACCACACATTGGATCGATAAAATTTACCTGATCTTTTTTAAGCTCATCTAACCAACCACTTTTGACAAGTAGTGCGGCAGCTAAAGTCTCTTTCAATGGTGCTTCACCTTGTGCTAAGCGATAGCCTCGACGATGTAAGCTTTGTCCTGTCAATGACAAATAAATAAATGCCATGCCTTTTTGCAAATGAATATTGATAACAATATCTGGATGCTCTAAATCAACGTTTGGGCGCTCATCCATCTGATCACGGAAATAATCAACCACCGCATCCTTTGCTTTTTGCGCCGCAAATTGGGTGTTATTAAACACTTGATGTTTACCAGAGACCTCAATTTTGATCGATTGTTTAACCTCAAAGAAGCTTGCCCAAGGTAACGAGTAGAGCTCATTATAAAAAGCATCAGCACTATCAAACTTAGTCGCATGCAATTTGCGATGCACTTGATTTGCAAGTCGCGACCATAAACACACCTTATAAGCAGTGACAAGATCAGCTTCAAATTCAACACCAGCAAGCTTCTCACGTGCGTCATCAACACCTAGTGCTAATAGCTCATCCTTTAATAATAATTCAATACCTTTGGCACAACTTGCAAAAAAACTTAATCGTTTTGCTTGCTCTGCATTCTCGGTCGTTTCAGTCGTTGGTGAAATATCCATTAGAAAAATAATCGCTAAAAATTCAATCTGGCGATTATAACACCATCGATAACTTTTTCGTGAATTAATTTTATTGATTAAAGCACTATCTGCTTTGCGATTTTCAATGGAATTTTAGTGAGCGCTTGTTGCAGTTGCATGCTAGCTTTTGCATAGTAATCTGCCTTATTTAAGTCATCCTTAATAAGGTTTAGATATTGCGCAAAGGTGTATATTTTCGCAGGGTTTAACTCACGTAACCATTCACCTGGATCCGCAAAAAACTCAAAAAAAGCAAAGGTCTTTGCCGCCATTGTCGGCACTGCCAGATCAATTAATGAGATCATTTCCTCATTTAGGTCACCTGTTGCCTCACTTTTACCAACCGCATCAAAAAAACGTGCAATACTGGCTTTTCTTAAGGTTAATCCCCCAGAGTTAATTGTCTCGGAATGCCCCAGCTTTACCGTAGAAAATACACAATCAAATGGATTATTATGCGGCATAACAACACTCACTGGTTTAACTTTATTTGCTTGGCTTGATGTTTGCGTTAAGGAATTACTACTCTCTTTTGCTAATGTTTTAACATGTGCAATAGCATAGGCAATCACCTGCTGATATAACCCTGAAAACTCTTTATTGGCACGTTCTAACGCATCTAGCAATTTAGTTACATCTGCAGCTTTTTCCAACTCAGCATATTGCGCATAATACGGAATCATTAATGCACCAAATAAAAGCTTTCCTACATGCAAATGACCTCCTATTATAAAACCATCCAGACTGAAATAGTCAAAAGTTGGTGTAATTTTAAACTGTTGAATAATATTAAATACCTCACCTTCAGCATCTTTGACATGCTGGCATGACCAAATATAAGCATTAACAAGCTCATCTAATGCATATTGATGCTGGTCATATAATTCAACAAATTTTTGGGTAAAAGCGGAAGCAAAAGTAAATGTTCCCTTTAATACTCGTTGATGATTTACTTCAAGTGTTGTCGCACCGATTTGATAATTTACTGCAACTTTATCTGACATGATTTTCTCCTTAGTTTACGTTAGTGTGTCGAGAACCTAGATCTGCATCACTTGCTTCCCCACTTATTAAATAAGTCAGCTCATCACACATAACCAATTGATCTTCTTTAAATTGAAACATTGCAATGACTTTTGCTTTGACCATTACCCCATTTGCTTTTTTTGCTTTAACATAATGCACGCTAGATACTTTATTACCCTCTTCAATTAAATGATCAAAATCAATTGTTACTTGACTTACTGTTGCTTTAAGTACTTTGATATGCGCAATAAATTCATCAAATCTCAGAATTTTATTATCAACATACTGTATATAGTTAGGGTGAAAGTATTTGTAAATATCTGCTTCATTGAATCCATCTTTTTCAAGGATGGTTTTAAAGATTTGTACTAATTGCTCTTTTTTATTTAGGCAATGCCCTTGTGTGCTTTGACCAGTTTTTTCTGTATTCATTATAGCCTCATTTAATGTTACTTTATCTAAACTATCCGCATTATATCCATACCATAATGAGAATTTTATATATATTAAGACAGATATTTGCTCTTATCGGTCATGAGCAAATTTAAACCATATCACTTCTTGTTAAAAACCTACTTTTAGAATATTATTTAAAAGTTTTTAACTAAATAGAGGGGGAGCTGATATGGAGAAGAGACTAAATCAACCAGGGCTTTTTTCAGCAATTGCCATTAGCATTGGTACGATGATGGGTAGCGGTTGGCTGTTTGCGTCATATTACGCATCGAAAGCCGCAGGTGGTGCATCAATATTGTCATGGATCATTGGTGCACTTTCTGTGCTGATCATGGCATTATTACTAGCAGAAATTGCCATCAAACATCCAGTTAATGGGCTTTTTACCCGTTTGATTAGCATTTCACATAATCCACATTTTGGTTTCGTTACGGGAATATCAAACTGGCTTTTAGGCTTGATTGTCATTCCATCTGAAGCCATGGCGACCACACAGTATATTGCATCTATCTATAAGCCAATGACATCATATATATTCACCAATGGCGCATTAACATTAGCTGGTGTCATTGTAGTTGGCGTGTTTATGTTGATTTATACACTGATTAATTACTGGGGCATACATTTTTTTGCAAAGATTAATAACTCGATCACTACACTGAAAATTATCATCCCTATTGTTACGGCTATTCTTATGCTACTTGCTGCATTTCATAGCAGTAATTTCACGGCACAAAATGCAAGCTTCATCCCATTTGGCAGTGCTAGTATTTTTAGTGCAATTGTCAGTTGTGGGATATTTTATTCATTCTTTGGATTTCAAACGGCCGTTAGCTTTACCGCAGAGCTTAAGAACCCTAAACGCAATGTACCGATAGCACTAATCAGTAGTGTGTTAATCGTGCTTGGCATTTACCTACTGCTGCAGATTGCCTTTATCGGTGCGCTACCGCCACATATGCTCAATAATGGCTGGGCTGGACTTAATTTTGAATCACCATTGGCACAATTAACCGGCCTAATCGGACTAAATGTCTTAGCTGTTGTACTATATGCTGATGCTTTTATTAGCCCATCCGGCACAGGAATTATTTATACCGGCGCAAGTACGCGCATGTTAAATGAGATGGGTAAACACGAGCAAGTGCCAAAAGTGTTTGGCAAAGTTAATGAGCAGATTGGCATGTCACGTATTTGCTTAATTTTCACTTTTATCTGTTCACTGATTCTAATTATTTTCTTTAGAAACTGGCAACTTATTGCGTCATTAACCACAACATTTATTTTAATTGCATGTATTGCATTACCTATTGCCTATAGCAAACTTAAAGCCAATAAAAATGACCCATTAACGATAAGTTATTTGCCATTTCCACAGTTTTTTTCATTTGTGATTTTTTTATTTTTAAGCTATTTATTGATGATTTCAGGCATTGTCAATTTGGCTGTGGCCTTGATTCTACATTTGGCATTTTTTGTGATGTATGCTGGCATGAAAATAAAAACAAATAATAATAAACTTGTCAAAGAAATGATCATTGGCTCTTGGGGAATTTTCTTATTTTTAGTATTTGAGTTAGTTGCTGCTATTATTTACAGTCACTTTGCAAGTTATAGTGTGTTTTACATTATCTTTTTGATATTTAGTGCGCTGTTTTATTTTGTACTTGTTGCACAGAAGTCAGATCATTGCTAAGAAAGATGTACAATAATTACCAAAAAAATACATAAGATCTTTACATAAATATTTTATGCTTTGTGAAACGATGATGACTATTTGGATCAGACTATTTATAGCCACCGTATGGGGAACGGCTGCTCGTTATGAAAGTAATCACATTGCAATAATACTTTAAATAAACTACTGGAGGAGGAATTTCTATGGCTGTCAATACAGATAATATAAAATCACCGGCTTTATTTTCTGCCATCGCTATTGGCGTTGGTTGTATTATTGGCAGTGGTTGGCTTTTCGCATCTTACAATGCTGCAAAAGCAGTAGGCTCAATGGCATTTCTATCTTGGATCATTGGTGCAGTTCTTGCCTTAATCTTGGCTTTGTTATTAGCTGAAACAGCAACTATGTTTAAAGAGCGTGCCTTTTTCGCACGTATTCTCACATTATCACACAAGAATATTGACTATGGCTTTGTGGTTGCTATTTCAAATCTTATGGGACTCATTCTGGTGATCCCATCTGAAGCCTCAGCAACAATCCAATATTTAAGTGGCATATACCCAAGCCTTATGATTGGCAAAAATTTATCATTAACCGGCGAACTATACGTTGTGCTTTTGATTATCGTATATGGACTGGTTAACTTCTGGGGGTTACAGATTCTTTCTAAAGTAAATAATATTATTACCTTACTTAAACTTATTGTACCGTTAGCGACTGGCTTGATTATCATTATTTATGCTGGTTGGCATGGTGAGTTTCATGCTACAAATTTTTCATTAAGCGGCTTTCATCAATCCGTGGGTAGTATGATTGGTGGCGCGATAGCCACAGTAGTTACCGGTGGTATTTTTTACTCCTTTTACGGCTTTGGAATGATAGCTGTCTTTGGTGCTGAGCTTAAAAACCCTAAACGCAATATCCCATTAGCATTAGTTGGCTGTGTACTCATCTGCCTTGTTGTTTATCTTATTTTACAGTTTGCCTTTATCGGCGCGATGCCGACCAAATACCTTGAGCACGGCTGGCAAAATTTACAAGTTTTTTCTTCACCACTGGCACAACTGCTTGGTTTAATCGGTGTTAACATTGCAATGGTTTGGGTGCTTTATGCAGACTCTGCTATTAGTCCATCAGGCACAGGCGCTCTATATATGGGGTCAAGCTCGCGGATGATCACTGGGATGTCACAAGATGGCCAATTACCTTCATTCTTTGATCGCATTATTGCTAAGTATAATTTATCAAGACGGTCTTTAATTACTGTTTTTATCATTGGTGTAATCATGGTGTTTTTCTCTAAGAACTGGCAAAACATCATGATTATGGTAACCGTATTTCAGCTTATTTCATGTGTTGCCATTCCAGTGGCATTGGCACGCTTACGAAAATCTGAGCCTCAAACTGAACGCGCGTTTAAAGTACCTTTTGGTCTATCGTTAAGTTATATAATTTTTCTTGTGGTGTCATATCTTATGGTACAAGCATCAATGAAAGCAGTCCTTTTAGCACTTATTGTGCATATTATCTTATTTATTGTCTATACATTGAGTTACTATAAAAATGATATCAGTAAGATCTGGAAATCATTTCGCTCTTCCTGGTCTATCTTCTTTTATTTAGCGATCAGTGTGCCATTTAGTCACTTGGTTGATATCAAATCATTTGGTCATTTATATACACTAATAGCATTCTTTATCGCTTACACCGTAGCCTATATTGTCATGGTTAATCAAAAAAATCATCAGTAATTTCTCCAGCGTACAATACCCATCATAAATCTAATGGCACTACCTTAAGAAGTATTTTGTGAATATAAGCTTTGCAACGAGCTTAAATCAACCATCCCTGGCAAACTAGATTGCCACGCATCCATGCTGGCAATGACACCCCATGACTTGTCAGCCTGAGCTAGGATGGCATGAAATTCAATAACAGAAATACTGTAAAATGATTTATGATGGGTATAAGCTTAAGCCAGGATGACGAGAAACTAAGATAGCAAAGATCACTATGAAGAAACTAATAGCACTTTTGGCTCTAGCTTTGTCTGTAAGCTCAGCAATTAGTCATGCCTACGAAACCTTATCTTATGGCTTTTTTGATGTTAATGGTGGTTATGCCAACAGCCCCAGCACGCTTGACTGGAATCAATTCTCACGACCCAACTATACAATTGCAAGCAACGGTAAAAACTCAAATGCCTTTAGTGTGAGTATGCTTGGAGGACTTGGTGCTGATCTAGGTTACCACCTATCCCTAGAAGCAATGCTTGGCATTGGCTTTACAAGCGCCCTATACAACAGTAGTGCTAACATCACTAATATACTCACATCAGCAACTACACATGGCAACTTGAAGATTAAGCGCTCACTCTATGCACCAGTATTACTTGGTTTAAAATATCAACCATTTAATCATTTTAGCCTCTCTGCAGCAGGAGGTGCTGCATTTTTAAACCAAACTTACAAAGCAAATTTGAATGGTTTTAGCACACTGACGCCAAGTGCTGGCACACTATCAGGCTTTCAACCTGCTATACGCTTAGCAATGGATGTTAAACTGACAAGCAACTTAAGCTTATCAGCAAGTTATTTACGCACTTTTGGTAATGCAACGATCAATAATGACAACCTTAAACCATTACCTATTCAAATATTTAGCCTAGGATTACGCTATCAATTCCCCATGGGTGAAGCGCTTGCTAAGCAGCGTATTTATGGCGCAAATATGGTATGACTAGATTTGATGCATCACTTAAGTTTGACTAATAATTTAGATGCACTCTGACTCGGTTACGACAACATTTGCAATTGCAATATAATAATTGAGCATTGATAAACTTTTCAAGTTAGCATTACTAATTATTTCTTGGGAAGAAATCTCATTTATTCCAAGATTACCCTCTTGCCTACCAACTATGATGACCTCATCACCCTCAGATATACCCTTGAAATTATCTGTAATGTCTACCATAGTAGTGTTCATAGACATGGCTCCTACGGTATTGAATCTCTTACCTTGTATAAGCACTTGCTTTATATTGAAAGGAATACCATTCACTTTTCCAAAAGGCATATTTGCTAATATTGAATCTCTCTGAAGCACTGCTTTGCTGTTATAGCCTACTGTACTTCCCTTAGGGAAAAACATCTTTGCCGTAACCTGACTTTTAAGTGTTAAGATATATTCCAGCTCTGCTGGAGATTGAGTTTCTGTTTTTTCACCATAAATAAAGGATCCCAGTCTTATCATGTCTAAATGAGAATCAGGTAGTTTTAAAGCGGCTGAAGTTGCTGCTATATGCAGTAATATTTCCCCCCTGTTTAATCCCCCCTTCTTAATGACAAAAGAAGCTTCATTCTTGAAGGTTTCTAATCCTTTTTTTATATATATTGAATCTTTGGCTGAGGCATTAGGGAAATGGGACATAATCCCTACTATTTTTAAATTTTTTAATTTCAGAATTTCCTCTAGATCTTGCATGCCAGATGCTGTACTAAGATCAAGACCATTTCTTCCCATACACGTAGAATTTAAATTAAGATGTATCGGTATAATTTTATTATATTTTTTAGCAATCAAATTCATCAAAATAGCAAGATCTAAATTTCCTACCATCTCTTGAACTTCTTGATAAATATCTAGATGTTTTAGGATATCTTCTATTTCGCCTGTTGTTGCCTGCCTGACTCTCATAATGGTTTGATTAAAACCATTTTCCCTTAGTGTTAAAATCTCTTGATTTTCTCCAACTCCACAGTATTTAATACCAACTTTTTTAACGGAATCTATAAGATTTGAAATTTTAAAACCATAAGCATCTGATTTCATAATAGCCATTATATTGGTATGACTAAATCTCTGTTGTGCTATTTTTAGATTTTTTAAAAAGGCCTTGGTATTTAATATCACTTGAGTTGGTGCGTATGGCTTTATAAATCTAGATTCTTTATTGTTTTGCACAATAAACTCCACACTTCTTTATTGAAAATCTGTTAGCTTATCATGTTTGATTTGCTGACACATTTGAACAAAATTTCTATTGGTCGAAACATAGAAGAAGATTATGGCTAATGCAATATGTATCACAAAAAATACATAATAATTAAATATGCCATAACCCTCATATTGTGCAGGACCCAATAAAATATTCACCAACACTAGCCATAAAAATATTAAAAATGGTAACGTACATTTCAAAATATATATTATATCAGCGGAGTCATTATTTTTTATATTAAACGCGATAAAAATACCCATAAGTATAGTTATAACAATCGTCAAGTATGACATATCTTTAAAACCAATAAAGGCGAAAAATATTGTTTGAATTACAAATAGCAGATAGCACAATGGCTTTGCAAAAGGCATTTTAAATTTTCTCACCATCGCCTGAGAGCCATTTCTCATGGCTACTAAAGATATAGGTATAATCATATACATTAATACTATCAAAGCAGTAATGATTAAAACAATTGCACCCCAACTTCTAAATAAGAATAAGAACACTAAAGCCAATAGAAAGTTAAATATCATGGCTCTATAAGAAACCTGAAACTTTGGATGTAATTTAGCAAAGAAACCAGGAATTATTTTCTCACTAGACATTCCAAACAATACTCTAGAGGCTGTACCAACAAAAGTAATTCCTGTTCCAGATGGAGACATTACAGCATCAACATAAAGTATCAAAGCCATAAAATTAAGACCCAACAAAGTTGCTACTTGTACAAAAGGCGAGTTGAAATTTAATGATACCCAACCTTGTGTTGCGATCTGATGTCTATCTAAAGAACCAATAAATGCCGTTTGCAATAAAATAAAAATTAAAAAACATAATATAATCGACAACGTAATTCCAAGAGGGATATTGCGTTGAGGATTTTTTATTTCTCCTGCAAAAGAAGTCGCTAATTGAAACCCATTAAAAGCATAAACCATACCAGCAGAAGTCACTGCCATCAGAATAGAGTTTATACCATACGGTGATATCTGGCTATGATAGGCTGTAAAATTAGAAGTATCAAAATGAGCCCCCATAATAACAATACATACATATACAGGGATAATTATCTTTAAAATTGCTATAGTATTATTACATCTTCTGAAGATATGCATACCAATCATATTAATTAACCAATAAAATAGCAAAAAAATTAAAGATAACCCTAATCCTGCAAGCGTTAAGTCCCCTTTAAACATTAATATGCTAGATATTGTTGGAGACAGATGAGACAAGTACTGTACTGATGCTTGAGCTTCACCTGGCATACTACCAACAAGCTCTAACCAGATAGCAAAAGAAAATAATGCTCCAAAATATTTGTTATGAGAAATTGCACCCATTCTTCCTACTATCCCTCTAACAGGGAATAGTACAGCTATCTCAGAAACTGCTAACCCCATGAGTAAGAAAAATACTAAAACAACTAACCAAGAAAAGTAAACCCCTGATCCTGCCTGTTTTGCTCCCAAATATGAACTAAAAAGCCAACCACTTCCAATTATTCCGCTGACTGAAATAAAGATTATCGTAAATAATCCAACACTTTTCTTTTCTTCAACTTCTTTCATTTTTCCTCCCCCCAAGTATAAATAACTAAACTACTCCCACACTCCTCAAGTTATTATGACGTAAGTATCATTAAAAAATAAAATCCTGACATAGAGGATAAATTCAAATGATTATGATCCATGTCCTCACTTATTATCACAACAATAAAAGTTAATGTCAAAAGTTAGGTGCTCCCGCAATAAATGTGGCGTGAAAAATGAGTATTTGACCCAGTAAAATCAAGGTATTGTTTAATTAAACTTAACTTATGTCAATATTTTCAGATATTGTTAATTTGGGTTATTACACATAAAATTCTGGGCAAAACATATTAAAGACACCCTTATGAAAATCTATAAAATCGCTATATTACTAAGTTACTTATCTATTGCTTCTGTATCTGCTGTAATGCTTACACCTGCCTTACCACAGATCGGCAAATTTTACATACTAAATGCATCTAGCCTCTCATGGTTTGTCGGCATTTTCTTATTTGGCTATGTTTTTGGTCTGTTAATTTACGCACCACTTGCCAATCGTTTTGGTAGACTCAAAGCCATACGTTTTGGTTTTCTAATTAACTTAATTGGCTTAGTCATCTGCTATATTGCGGCAACTAGTATTCTCTCTAGCTATAGTTTGCTACTTTTAGGTCGGGTTATTACAGCACTTGGCTCCTCTGCTGGATTAGCCAATACTTTCACATTAGTCAATGAGTTACTAGATGAAGCGCAAGCAAAGAAAGCAATCTCTTATTCTATGCTTTCTTTTATGTTGAGTATCGGTATTGCAGTAACTCTCGGTGGTATCATCACTCAATACTTACAATGGCAAGATCTATTTTTTATATTGTTTATTCACGGCGCACTAGCATATTTATCGACTTTTTTGTTTCATGAAACATTGCAAGAAAAACACTCACTACATCCTACTGTTATTATCCAAAAATATACACATGCTCTAAAAAATCATCGTTTACGCCATTATTCTTTGATTATTGGCTTATGTTCAACGGTATCCTATGGCTATGCAGCAGCAGCACCAATTATTGCACAGCACATGCTGCATTTAACACCTAGTCAATATGGCTATTGGAATTTAATCGCACTAGCTGGCACATTGATAAGTGGTTTAACAGCATCACGCATACTCCATCGATTTGATGCCAATAAGATCATTATTATTGCTATTGTTATTATCTTGATTGGTGCAATATTACTTTACCTTAGCATTGCACTTAATGCTGGTGCATTAATATTCTTTCTTATCTGTGCACTACTATATTACTTTGGCGGATTACTATTCCCCAGCGCCACACTCTTTGCATCATCTGCTATTAATGATAAAGCCTCTGCTTCGTCGATGATGAGTTTTGTCAATATGGGCTCAGCAATGCTTGCAGTTATTATCATGGGTTATTTACCTGGGAATAGTGCACTACAATTTAGTCTTATTCTTATTTTGTTTATTGCGATCAATATTTTTTCTGGAATTTTACTAAGAAGGGATAATAATAGACATTAATGGTGGGTCGTGCAGGATTCGAACCTGCGACCAATTGGTTAAAAGCCAACTGCTCTACCGACTGAGCTAACGACCCAACGAGGAGCTATTATAGCGGCTCAACCCCTCATTGCAAGGGCTTTTTCAAATTAATTCCTGCCATGTAAAAATCTGCACTTTTTACATTCAAATATAAACTTATAGCTTACATCTTTTACCATTGTGCAATGGAATTTCATGATGAATATTCAACTTAAAATCATTAACTGAGGTTAAATATATAGTCATTCTAATAAATACCCATACATCTTTAACCTATATTAACAAGAGATCATCAAGGTCACGGTTGATCGGTTATATACTGGAATCACTATAATACGTAGTCCCAATAATTCAACACCCTTTTTCTGGCAAAAAAAAACCTGCAATTACAGCAGGTTTTCATAGTATAGCAATAAAAACTTTAGATTAAGCTTCTACCGCTTCAACTTCTACTTGTGGACGATCAACTAGCTCAATAAATGCCATAGGCGCTTTATCACCAAAGCGAAAACCACACTTAAGTACACGGGTATAACCACCTGGACGAGCTTCATAACGTGGTCCGATTTCTTCGAATAGCTTCTTAACCGCTTCTTTATTACGCAAGTAATTAAAAGCTTGACGTCTTAAAGCAACCACTTGACCTTTGAACTCATTATTATCATGATCAGTTGTTGATTTACGCAGCTCAACTTCACGCTTTGCAAGCGTAATTAAAGGCTCAATAAAACCTCTTAATTCTTTTGCTTTAGGTAAAGTTGTTTTGATCAGCTCATTCTTTAACAATGAAGCTGACATGTTTCTAAACATCGCTTTGCGATGGCTGCTTGTTCTATTAAACTTACGACCACTCTTACGATGACGCATAGTAATTTCCTTCTAGTTAAAATTATATATTACTTACTAAGCTGCTCTGGCGGCCAGTTGTCAATTCTGACACCTAAAGAAAGGCCTCTTTCAGCTAACACAGCTTTTATTTCATTCAAAGACTTACGCCCCAAGTTTGGAATGCGCATTAAGTCTGATTCAGGGAACTGTACTAAATCACCCAAATAACGGATATTCTGAGCTTTTAGACAGTTCGCTGATCTAACCGTTAATTCTAAGTCTTCAACAGGTCTAAGTAATAAAGGATCGATTTCAGGGGCATCTTGTGCAGATTTGCGACCTAGTGGTGCTTTCAAATCTACAAATACAGCGATTTGCTCATAGAAATAAGTCATCGCTAACTCAATTGCCACCTCAGGCTTAATCGTACCTTTAGTACGCATATAAATTTCTAATTTCTCGCTATTATCATCTAAAGCTGAAACGGTAAAAGAAACATCTAGAATTGGATTGTAAGCCGCATCTAATGGAATATAACCAACCAGCAATTCTTCAACCGCTGCTTGTGTATAAACCGTTGATGGTACAAAGCCACGACCCTTTGTCACTTTAAGCGACATATTAAGCTTGCCACCATCGTTAAGGTTAGCAATGACATAATTGGGATCTGATACTTTGACATTACCACTAACTTCAAGATCTTTCGCCAATAATTTTGAAGGACCTGCTTTGGTGATTGTCAAATACGCTTCTTCTGTCTCATCTTGTAAACTAATAGCCAGTTTTTTTAGATTAAGCAGAATTTCTACAACATCTTCCTGTACACCTTCGATTGTACAGTATTCGTGTAAAGCGCCCTCAAGTTGCGCTTCTGTTACTGCAGAACCCGGTATAGAAGATAATAAAATTCTTCTGAGAGCATTTCCCATTACATGACCAAAACCAACAGCTAATGGCTCAAGCACCACTTTAAAGTGGTTATTTTTCACCTCAGTAACACTGCCAATTTGTGGTTTGTAAGCTTCAGTTGGACAAGTATGCATTAACTGCTCTCCGTTTATCTATTATTTAGAGTACAATTCAACAATTAACTGCTCATTAATATCAGCAGATAATTCAGCACGCTCTGGCTTAGACTTGAAAGCACCTTCAAGCTTCGCTTCATCCACTTCAATCCAAGATAAAGTGCCACGTTGCTTAGAAAGCTCCAATGCACTTTGAATACGCAATTGCTTCTTCGATTTTTCACGAACAGCAACAACGTCACCCGCTTGTAAAGCGTATGAAGGGATATTACATGCTTTGCCATTCACCAAAATGCCTTTGTGTGTCACTAATTGACGTGCTTCTGCACGTGTTGCACCAAAGCCCATACGGAAAACAACATTGTCCAAACGGCCTTCTAAAAGCTCCAGTAGATTCGCACCGGTATTACCTTTACGTCTTGCCGCTTCCACATAATAACGCTTAAATTGATTCTCAAGTATGCCGTAAATACGACGTACTTTTTGCTTTTCACGCAATTGTAAACCATAGTCAGATAGGCGCGCTCTTTTTGCACCGTGTTGACCTGGCTGCGTGTTGATTTTACATTTTTCTTCGATCGATCTTACACCGCTTTTTAGCTGAAGATCAGTACCTTCTCTACGAGAAAGCTTACACTTAGGTCCTAAGTATCTAGCCATTTCACTTACCTTAAAATCTTATACACGACGTTTTTTCGGAGGACGGCAACCGTTATGCGGTAACGGTGTTACATCCGTAATGCTCGTCACTTTGAAGCCTTTTGCATTTAAAGCGCGTACCGCAGATTCACGCCCAGGTCCAGGACCCTTGACAAGAACATCTACGTTTTTCACACCATACTCAAGCGCAACATCACCTGCTCTTTCAGCGGCAACCTGTGCTGCAAAAGGTGTACTCTTACGAGAACCTCTAAAACCACTACCACCAGAAGTCGCCCAAGACAACGCATTACCTTGACGATCCGTAATAGTGATAATCGTGTTGTTAAAAGAAGCATGGATATGCGCAATCGCATCCGGCACGCTCTTCTTGATTTTCTTCTTAGGCTTTACAGCTTTTGCCATAAGTTTGATTCCTATTTGTTATAATTGTACTTATGCCCTAATTGGCTTTCTTGGTCCTTTACGCGTACGAGCATTTGTCTTAGTACGCTGACCTCTTACAGGCAGATTACGGCGATGTCTACGACCACGATAAGTACCTAGATCCATTAAACGCTTAATGTTCATTGATACTTCACGACGAAGATCACCTTCCACTGTAAACTTGGCAACTTCACTTCTCAATAACTCAATCTGCTCTTCTGTCAAGTCTTTGATTTTGTTGCTTGGTTCAATGTTACACGCAGCACATATTTTAATTGCGCGTGGACGCCCAATACCATAAATCGCTGTTAAGGCAACATCAGCGTGCTTATGATCAGGAACGTTAATCCCAGCTATACGAGCCATTTACAATACTCCATTTACTTTATTAATATCTTAAAATTATTCGTTAATTTGGCACGGCGGACGAATATAACGCTTTTCTCATGAAAAAGCAAGCCACCATGTCTAATTATTAACCTTGACGCTGTTTGTGTCTTGGATCAGTACAGATCACACGAACCACACGATTACGCTTGATCACTTTACAGTTTCTACACATCTTCTTCACAGAAGCTCTGACTTTCATCTGATTACCTCATTCTTGTTAAAATTATAATTTACCGTAATTACTCAAGTTTGCTTTCTTTAACAGTGAGTCATACTGAGTTGACATCATATGTGACTGTACTTGCGCCATGAAATCCATGATAACAACCACCACGATCAATAGCGATGTTCCACCAAATGTAAACGACAACCCATGACCAAAAAAGTCCATGACAAAAATTGGTAGCAAACAAATTGCTGTAATATAAATCGAACCGATAAGTGTTAATTTACTCATTACCGAATCAATATATTTTGCCGTTTGCTCACCAGGCCTAACTCCAGTAATAAACGCACCAGAACGCTTAAGATTATCTGCCGTTTCTTTTGGATTAAAAACAAGTGCCGTATAGAAAAAGCAAAAGAAAATAATCGCTGCTGCAAAAATTAATGTATACAGCAAGCTACCTGGTTGAAGCGCTTCACCAATTCCAGCCAGCCATCCTAGTGATGATGAAGATGCAAACCAGTTGGAAAGCATCCCAGGGACCATCAAAATAGATGATGCAAAAATAGGTGGAATTACACCTGCCATATTTAGTTTTAATGGTAAATGACTTGTTTGCGGCGCCATCATCTTACGACCCTGCTGACGTTTAGCATAGTTAACTGTAATACGACGTTGGGCACGCTCCACAAAAACAACAAAGGCAACAACTACTAGTAAGATAACTAACAACACCCAAACTGTTAGGTATGAAATAGCGCCTTGATTGGCTTGTGAAATAGTCGTGCTAATTTCAAATGGCAAGTTAGCAACAATACCAGAGAAGATCAGCAATGAGATACCATTACCAATACCACGCTCAGTCATTTGCTCACCCAACCACATCAAAAACATACTACCTGTTGTCATTGAGATAATTGCGGCAAAATAAAACAAAAATCTTGAGTCAATATCCACGAGTCCTGGCTGATTAAACGTATAAACTGCGATACCAAACGATTGCACTAACGCTAGCGCCAAAGTCGCATATCTTGTGTATTGCGTTATTTTCTTCTGCCCTGATTCCCCTTCTTTTTTGAGCTCCATCAGCTTTGGTGAAACCGCACTCATCATCTGGAAGATAATCGACGCAGAAATATAAGGCATGACACCTAATGCGAAGATACTTAGCTTCTCGAGTGCGCCACCAGAGAACATATTAAACATGCTCAAAAGCCCATTGCCACCAGCGTATTGTCCTGACATCAACTTACTCAACTGATCGGCATCAATATATGGGATCGGGATATAGACACCTAGTCTAAAGACAATAATGCCTAATAAGACAAAAAGAAGGCGCTGTCTTAATTCCTTAAGTCCACCACCTTTTTTAAGATTTTGTGTTGCCATAGCAATATTACTCTACCTTGCCACCAGCAGATTCAATAGCTGCTTTTGCACCTTTAGTGCAATGCAAACCATTAATAGTAACTGGTTTATTGATTTCACCACTTGCAATAATACGCGCTTGAAGCATATCTTTACGTATAATACCTGCCTGCTTTAACGCATCCAGAGTCACTACGTCAGCTTCGATTGCATTTAGTTCATGCAATCTAATTTCAGCAACATATCTTGCTTTTTGTGAAGTAAAACCAAACTTAGGTAGTCTTCTTTGTAAAGGCATTTGACCGCCTTCAAAACCAACTTTATGGTAACCACCAGCACGCGCTTTTTGACCTTTGTGACCACGACCAGAAGTCTTGCCAAGACCACTACCGATCCCACGTCCAAGGCGTTTTGCAGCAGGCTTAGAACCTGGTGCTGGAGAAATTGTATTTAATCTCATTGAAATTACCCCTCTATCTTCACCATGTAGTTGATCTTATTTGCCATGCCACGATTAGCAGGCGTATCAATCACTTCTACACTCTGGCGAATTTTACGTAATCCTAGGCCACTTGCACACGCTTTATGTGACTCTTGGCGGCCAATCAGGCTTTTTGTCAACGTTACTTTAAAAGTCTTATTATCAGTCATCGTACTTATCCTTGAATTGCTTCAACGCTCAAGCCACGCTTCTCTGCAATCTCTTCTGGAGATTTAAGGTTGCTTAAACCATTGATAGTTGCACGAACAACGTTGATTGGGTTAGTTGAACCATAAGTCTTAGCTAATACGTTATGAACACCTACCACTTCAAATACTGCACGCATCGCACCACCGGCAATAATACCTGTACCTTGTGATGCTGGCTGCATGAATACTTTAGACGCGCCATGGTTAGCGGTTGTTGGATACCATAAAGTATCACCATTTAAGTTAACCGTTTCCATATTGCGACGTGCGTTTTCCATTGCTTTTTGAATTGCCACAGGTACTTCACGAGATTTACCTCTACCAATACCGACTCGACCATTTCCATCACCAACAACAACTAAAGCAGCAAAGCTCATGATTCTGCCACCTTTAACTGTTTTGGCATGTCTTTTTACGCTGACTAACTTCTCGATCAAGCCGTCAGTTTTTTGCATATTATCTGCCATTATCAGTCGCCTTTAATTAAAATTTCAAACCATTTTCTCTAGCTGAATCAGCTAGTGCTTTTACGCGGCCGTGATACTTAAAGCCAGAACGGTCAAAAGCAACCTGTTCAACACCTTTCTCAACAGCGCGCTGTGCAATCACTCTACCAACAACTACAGCCGCAGCAGCGTTACCAGTGTAAGTGCAATCGCTTTTCACAGCTTGCTCAAGTGTTGAAGCTTGCGCTAAAACTTGAGCACCATCGCCAGAAATAATTTGAGCATACATATGCTTAGGTGTTCTATGTATGCATAAACGAACTTGATTTAGCTCTTTAAGTTTAATGCGTGTACGCTTTGCACGACGTAAACGAGCAATTTTCTTATCCATAGTTCTAACTCACTTATTTTTTCTTAGCTTCTTTGGTGATTACTCTTTCATCCGCATAACGCACCCCTTTTCCTTTGTAGGATTCAGGTTCACGATAAGAACGGATATCTGCTGCAACTTTACCAAGTAGCTCTTTATTCGCACTCTTCAAAACAATTTCAGTTTGTGAAGGTGTTTCAGCTGTTACACCTTGTGGTAACGCATGATCAACCGGATGAGAGAAACCAAGTGTTAGGTTTACACTGTTGCCTTGCGCTTTAGCACGATAACCGACACCAACCAACTGTAGCTTTTTCTCAAAGCCTTGACTAACACCAACAACCATATTGCTAATCACAGCACGTGCAGTACCTGATTGCATGTTTGCCATTTTAGACTCATCGTTTGGTTTAACATTGATGATCTTATCTGCAACTTCAATCGTTACTGCATTATTAATTTTTTTAACTAGTTCGCCTTTGGTACCCTTCACGGTAACAAGATTATCATTTGCTACTGTAACTGTGACACCGCTAGGAATAGCAACAGGCTTTTTACCAACTCTAGACATCAAAAATCTCCTGTTTTTATGCTACGTAGCAAATTATTTCACCACCAACGCCTTCTGAACGCGCTTTTCTGTCGCTCATTAGACCTTTAGAAGTTGAAACCACAGCCACACCAAAGCCGCCATGAACTTTAGGAAGTTCAGCTGCTGTTTTGTAAATACGAAGACCAGGGCGACTTACACGCTTGAGCATTTCAATCACAGGTTGCCCTTGGTGATATTTAAGCTCAACGCTCAACGTACCGTTATTTTCTTCAGAAACATTAAGGCTCTTGATATAACCTTCTTCAACTAGAAGCTCAGCAATTGCTTTTTTCTTCTTAGATAAAGGCATAGAAACACTTGTCTTATGCGCAGACAAACCGTTTCTAATTCTTGTTAGCATATCTGCAATAGGATCTTGCATACTCATAAAATTTAATCCTTCTATTACCAGCTAGCTTTTTTCAAGCCAGGAACATCACCAACCATTGCGTGCTCACGCAACTTATTACGGCACAAACCAAACTTCTTGTAAACAGCATGCGGTCTACCGGTAATACGGCAGCGCGTTTGTAAACGTGAAGGCGATGAATTCACTGGAAGTTTTTGCAATTTAATTTGCGCATCCCACTTTTGATCATCAGTGGCATCTGGACTGAGAATAACTGCTTTAAGCTCAGCTCTTTTTTGAGCATATTTTGCAACTAATCTTTGTCTTTTTAATTCTCTTTGGATCATTCCAAGTTTTGCCATTGTAAGGTTACTCCTTAAGATTTCAGTGGGAAGTTAAACGCTGTCAATAATGCTTTACCGTGTTCATTACTCTTAGCCGTTGTTGTAATCGTGATATCTAACCCGCGAATACTATCAACTTTATCGTAATCAATCTCTGGAAAAGCGATCTGCTCACGCATACCCATACTGTAATTACCACGTCCATCAAATGACTTAGGATTTAAACCACGGAAATCGCGGACACGTGGAATTGCAATCGATACTAAACGATCTAAGAATTCATACATACGCTCGCCACGCAAAGTTACCTTTGCACCAATTGGCCAACCATCACGAATCTTAAAGCCAGCGATAGATTTTTTAGTTTTAGTAATCACAGCTTTTTGACCTGCGATCGCCTCTAAATCTCTTACCGCGTGCTCTAACGCTTTTTTATCTTTTGCAGCTTCACCAACACCCATATTAAGCGTGATTTTAGTAATGCGTGGAATTTCCATCACATTAGCTACACCTAGCGCATCTTTAAGCTGTGGAACTACTTTTTCTTGATAGAAAGCTTTTAGCCTTGCCATATTTTACTACCTATAGATCTACTAATTCGCCATTTGACTTGAAATAGCGAACTTTTTTATTACCATCTTCTACAAACTTAACGCCAACACGGTCAGCTTTCTTTGTAGCAGGGTTATATAAAGCAACATTAGACGCGTGAATAGATGCTTCTTTCTCGATAATGCCACCCTCAACCCCTTTATTTGGGTTAGGCTTTACATGTTTCTTGACAAGATTAATACCTTCCACCACTACGCGATTCTCTTCAGAAAGCACAGTGACTATTGTTCCTTTACGACCTTTATCTTTACCAGCGATAATTACAACTTCATCGCCTTTCTTCAGTCTATTCATTCTCTGTTATACTCCAACTTATAACACTTCAGGGGCAAGTGAAACAATCTTCATAAATTGTTCACTACGTAGCTCACGTGTCACAGGACCGAATATACGCGTACCAATAGGTTGGTTGTTGTTATTCAAAAGAACAACAGCATTACCATCAAAGCGCAAAACAGAACCATCGCGACGACGAACACCTTTCGCTGTTCTAACCACAACTGCACTGTATACGCTTCCTTTTTTTACCTTACCGCGTGGGTTCGCTTCCTTAACAGAAACTTTGATCACATCACCAACACTTGCATATCTACGATGAGAACCACCCAACACTTTGATACATTCTACCCTACGAGCGCCACTATTATCAGCAACTTGAAGTTCAGTTTGCATCTGAATCATTTTATATACCTCACTTAGGTCAATTTCTAAATAGTGGCGTCAAAAGACGCACCATTATAACAACAAAAATTAAAATTGCAATTTGACAATTTGCGCAGGGGAAAGTCTCCTCTACACAGGCTGTTTTATCATTACATTTTTATTATTTTGCACGCTCTACGATTGAAACCAAACGCCACTTTTTAGTTTTTGAGTAAGGTCTTGTTTCAGTGATTTCAACCGTATCACCTTCGTTGCACTCGTTTGCTTCATCATGCGCATGGTACTTAGTCGATTTTGTTACGAACTTACCATATAACGGATGCTTAACCTTACGATCTACAACGACTGTGATCGTTTTATCCATCTTGTCACTTGTTACTTTACCAAGTAACGTTCTTATTTTATCACTCATCTTTAGTTACCCACTTTTTGTTTTTCAGACAAAACCGTATTAATGCGAGCAATATCACGACGAATGTTTTTAAACATATGATTCTGTGTTAATTGCCCAGTCCCTTTTTGCATACGCAAGTTAAACTGTTCTTTCAACAAATCAATCTTATGCGCTTTCAACTCTTCAGCTGATTTTGCTTTTAATTCTTTTATTTTTTCACTAGCTTTCATTACATCACCGTTTTTTCTGCGAATGTAGTTGCAAAAGGAAGCTTAGCTGCAGCACGCGCAAAAGCGGCTCTAGCCATTTCTTCACTCACACCTTGGATTTCATAAAGCATCTTGCCTGGCTTGATTTGTGCTACCCAGTACTCAACATTACCTTTACCTTTACCCATACGAACTTCTAATGGCTTCTCAGTAATTGGCTTGTCTGGGAAAACGCGAATCCATACTTTACCACCACGACGAATGTGACGGTTAATCGCACGACGCCCTGCTTCGATTTGGCGCGCTGTCAAGCGACCACGACTAGTCGCTTGCAAACCAAACTCACCAAAACTGACTTTATTGCCACGCAAAGCAAGACCACGGTTACGTAATTTTTGCTGTTTACGGAATTTAGTACGCTTAGGCTGTAACATTATTTAGCCCCTCTTCTTTTTGCTTTCTTTGGTGCCTTGTCTTCAGTCATTGCATCAATTTTACGCTCTTGACCAGGAAGAACTTCACCTTTGAATATCCATACTTTAACACCTAGGATACCGTAAGTTGTTAAAGCTTCAGATGTTGCATAATCAATATCAGCACGGAAAGTATGAAGCGGAATACGACCTTCTTTTGCCCATTCAGTACGTGCGATTTCCGCACCACCTAAACGACCAGCGATCGATACTTTAATCCCTTCAGCACCCATCTTCATAGCGGTTTGGATCGCACGCTTCATCGCACGGCGGAACATAACACGCTTTTCTAATTGTTGTGCGATACCATCAGCAACCAATTGAGCATCTAACTCAGGCTTACGGATTTCTTCGATATTAACCTGGACAGGAACGCCCATTTTCTTCGTCAATTCGTTGCGCAACACTTCAACATCTTCACCTTTCTTACCAATTACGATACCAGGACGCGCAGTGAAAATAGTCACTTTAGCGTTTTGTGCTGGACGTTCGATCTTGATCTTACTCACTGAAGCATTGGCTAGTTTTTTATGAAGATAGTTACGCACTTCAATATCGGAGTTTAACTTATCTGCATAATCTTTTGCATCTGCATACCATACTGAACGCCAGTCTTTAATAAAACCTAGGCGTATACCGGTAGGATGAACCTTCTGACCCATTTAGTGCCCCTTAATTTTTTTCTGCCACTTTCACAGTAACGTGAGAAGTGCGTTTTAAAATACGATTACCACGACCTTTAGCGCGAGCTTCAAAACGTTTCATGGTTGAACCTTCATCAACGTGAACTGTAGAAACATACAGCTCGTCAATATCCAATCCATCGTTATGCTCAGCGTTAGCGATAGCCGACGTTAAGACACCTTTGATCAATTCAGCAGCTTTTTTATTGCTAAAAGAAAGAAGGTTTAACGCTCTTTCAACTGGCAAACCACGAATTTGGTCAGCGACCAAACGTGCTTTTTGAGCTGAAATTCGCGCATGTTTTAATTTAGCTTGAACTTCCATTGAAAACCTCAATTATTTTTTCTTAGCTTTTTTATCTGCTGCATGACCACGATAGTTACGTGTCACAGCAAACTCGCCTAACTTATGTCCAATCATGTTTTCAGTTACTAGAACTGGAACATGTTGATGACCATTATGCACAGCGATTGTTAAACCAATCATATCTGGCACAATCATAGATCTTCTAGACCAAGTTTTAATTGGCTTTTTTGAATTAGACTCTTGCGCATCAAACACTTTCTTTAATAGGTGATGATCTACAAAAGGTCCTTTCTTTAATGAACGAGCCACAGTATTCTCCCTTTAATTATTTACGTCTTTGTACAATTAGCTTGTTAGAACGCTTATTTGTACGTGTTTTCTTACCTTTAGTCTTCACACCCCAAGGCGTTACAGGGTGACGGCCACCAGAAGTACGACCTTCACCACCACCATGCGGGTGATCAACTGGGTTCATCGCAACACCACGTACAGTAGGACGAATACCACGCCAACGATTAGCACCTGCTTTACCGATTGATCTTAAGTTGTGCTCAGAATTAGAAACTGTTCCAACCACTGCGCGACAACTCAATAATACTTTACGCATCTCACCTGAACGCAAGCGCACGATCGCATAAGCATTATCCTTACCAACGATTTGAACTGAAGTTCCAGCAGAACGCGCCATTTGCGCACCTTTACCAGGCTTTAATTCAACGTTATGAACAACCGTACCAAGCGGGATGTTACGGATCGGCATACAGTTACCTGGCTTAATTGAGACATGCTCACCAGAGATAACTTCCATACCAGCCGTTAATCCTTTTGGCGCAATCATGTATCTTCTTTCACCATCCTTATACAACAATAATGCGATATTTGCTGTACGATTTGGATCATACTCGATACGTTCAACTTTAGCAGGAATTCCATCTTTAACACGTTTAAAGTCAATAACACGGTAATTTTGCTTGTGACCGCCACCTTGATGACGAACAGTAATACGACCTTGGTTGTTACGACCTGCGTTTTTAGACTTACTCTCAACTAATCCAGCAAAAGGTCTACCTTTGTGAAGCTCAGGGTTTTGGATCTGAACAACAAAGCGACGACCAGGAGAGGTTGGTTTTGCTTTAACTATTTTCATTATCTATCCTCACCGCTAACTTATTCAGCACCAATAAAATTGATGTCATGACCTTCTTGAAGTCTAATATAAGCTTTCTTCCAGTCTTTAGTTCTACCTTCAATACGACCAAAACGGCGCGCCTTACCTTTAACGTTGACAGTTTTCACATCTTCAACTTGCACTTCAAAAAGCATCTCAACTGCTTTTTTAATTTCTTTTTTAGTTGCATCCGTTGCGACTTTGAACACAACATAAGAAGAGCGCTCAGCGACTTCATATGCTTTGTTTGTCACATGTGGGCTTAGCAACACTTTAAGCAATCTTTCTTGATTCATACTAAACGCTCCTCAACTTGCTTAACTGCTTCTTGAGTCATAATTACTTTGTCAAAGCACATTAACGCAACAGGATTGATTTCATGCGAATCAACAACAGCTACATTCTTAATGTTTCTTGAAGCAAGGTATAGCTCTTCAGTAAACTCTTCAGGGCTTACAACAATCAAAGCTTCTTTGACATCTAACTGCTTTAATAACTGGACGAATTCTTTTGTTTTTGGTGTTTCAAGCTTAAAGCCTTCAACTGCTAACAAGCGATCACTTCTTAACAATTCAGATAAAATAGACTGAATCGCCGCGCGATACATTTTGCGGTTAACTTTTTGCTCATAGCTTCTTGGCTTAGCAGCAAATGTCACACCACCTTTGCGCCAGATCGGAGAGCGAATAGTACCAGCACGCGCACGTCCTGTTCCTTTTTGTCTCCAAGGTTTCGCACCGCCGCCTGATACTTCAGAGCGTGTTTTTTGTGCTTTTGTCCCTTGACGCGCACCAGCCATGTAAGCCACAACGACTTGATGAACTAAGCTTTCATTATAGTCTTTAGAGAATACGCTATCTGCCACATTCAGTACGCCAGTGTTTTCACCAGCCAATGTTTTAATATTTAAATCCACGTGCACTCTCCCTCTTAAGCTTTAACTTTGATAGCAGGTGTTACGATAACATCACCGCCTGTTGCGCCAGGAATGCCGCCTTTTAATAACAACAGACCGTTTTCAACATCTACTTTAACAACTTCAAGAGTTTGCATAGTGGTTTGAACATTACCCATATGACCGGCCATTTTCTTATTCTTGAAAACACGACCAGGTGTCTGGTTTTGACCTGTTGAACCATGTACACGATGTGAAACAGAGTTACCATGAGACATGTCTTGCGTTCTGAAATTATGACGCTTAACACCACCTTGGAAACCTTTACCTTTAGAAGTACCTGTTACATCTACTTTTTGACCAGCTTCGAACATTGAGACATCAACTGTTTTACCAGCTTCATATTCTGCAACTTGTTCTGCATTTAGACGAAACTCCCATAAGCCACGACCTGGTTCAACATTTGCCTTAGCAAAATGACCAGCTTCCGCTTTGTTTATACGAGAGCGCTTTTTGAGACCTGTTGTTACCTGAATAGAGCTATATCCATCTGTATCAACTGTTTTTACTTGTGTTACCGTATTTGGCTCCACATGAACAACTGTTACAGGGATAGATGTTCCATCTTCAGTAAAGACACGAGTCATGCCGCATTTGCGACCTACGATACCTAAAGACATCTTTTATCCTCATTTTATTATTATTTACTTCCACGATTACAATTGACCGTGAAACACTTAATTTCACTGCTTTTGCAGTTTTAACCAAAACGCCACCTTTATCTATCAAGGCGATACTGCTTCGGCAATTTTTCACGACCTAAGCCGTAAAACTTTCATCCACTCAAGAGCGAACTACTTTAACTTTTCTCCAAAAACACTTTAAAGAAAACTTAAAACAACTTGCAAATAAGACGCTAAAACCCGCCTAAAATAAACATTTCCCACCACATCAGCGCACACCAAAGCCGCCTGATCACAAGAAAATGGTAGCGCATTCTAACGCATACTGGTTTAAACTTCAACAGCGTGATTGCAATTAGTTTGTTGGCGGGTTGAATCAAATTATAAGGTTACCGAAATTAGACTATATGACTGCTTCAATATAAACCACATAATCCTTAGTTCAGCTTAGCGTATTAACTCAAACTATAAAAATCCCCAGGTCGGTTTAGCGTATTAACTCGAACTATAAAATTCCTTAGTCAAGTTTGAAGCGCTAACTCTGACTATAAAAACCCATAGTCCAATTTGGCGCGCTAATTTGGACTATATAATTCCTTGATCCAATTTAACACCTTAACTTGGATTATAAAAATCTTTAGTTCGTTTTAGCGCATTAACTCGGACTACAAAATTCCTTAGTTAAATTTGAATCGCCAAATTTAACTATAAAAATTCTTGGTTAAATTTATCACCTCAATAATCTCATTCAGGATCATCGACGCCATAAACCCATGCGTGCCATGCTTTGCGACATAGTTTTCAGCCGCCATACCCTGTAGCAATAGAGCAAATAGCGCTGAAGATTGCATACACTTTAGTTGCGCCGCTAATCCTGCAATCACACCAGTTAATATATCGCCTGATCCCGCGGTAGCGAGAATATTAGTACCATAAGGGTTTAAATACATATCACCATTACTATACAACAAACTACCACAGCCCTTGAGCAAGACGGATACACCGTATTTTTCCGCCAGCGATTTTGTTATTTGAACGCGATGCTCACGAATATATTCAACTTCAATACCAAGCAGCCTTGAAGCTTCGCCCTCATGTGGCGTTATTAGACGCTGGGAACTAAAGTCACAC
Organism: Cysteiniphilum halobium; assembly: GCF_003574425.1. GTDB lineage: Bacteria > Pseudomonadota > Gammaproteobacteria > Francisellales > Francisellaceae > Caedibacter > Caedibacter halobius. The sequence continues at coordinate 93,170 of NZ_QLIU01000015.1, forward strand.
TGAATGCGATCGTTTAAAAAATCCAAAGCACCCGCATCCACCACCATTGGTTTATTAATATGCAAAATACTCGGCAAGACAGCCTTTGACCACGCTTGATTAATCGACATACCACACCCTACTGCAATCACATCAAACTTATCTACTTGTTTTAAAAACTCCTCTGCTGAATGCAATTTATGGCACATAATCTCAGGATGAACAGCACTTAGTGCATTACTACTATTTTGCGGATGGGTAAAAAGGCTAACCCGACCTGCACCAATTTTTAATGCTGCATAGGCAGACATCACTGCCGCACCAAACATCCCCTCATCACCAGCGATAATTGCTAAATGCCCTTTTTCGCTTTTATTGATCGTTTTAGCCCGCGGCAGCAAGTATTGATAATCTGGCAAATCCTTTTTATCCAGAAGCCTAGCCACAGGTTTTTCATCAAGCTCAAGCTGAACATTTTCCCAATCAACAAGTGGGGCGAATATCAACTCCCCTACATAATCAGGAGCCGCTCCGGTATATAGCCCTATCTTTTTGCAGATAAAACTTATTGTTTTATTAGCAACTATCGCCACTTTAAATACTTTGCCCGTCGTTGCACAAATGCCTGATGGAATATCAACGCTTAGGGTGTTTTTACTATGAATATTAATCGTGTCTATAACTGCTGCAAAAAGGCCCTCAACATCTCGGTTAAGACCCGTACCCAATATTGCATCAATAACGATATCCGCCAGAGATATTGAGCTAACAAATGATTCATCAACAACATCTAGTTTCGTAACAACAACACCAATTGCTTGGGCATGCACAAGCATATATTGACTATCTTTGGAAAGTGCTTGAGATGCACTACATAAGTAAACGTCCACACTCAAACCAGACATATGGCAAAGGGCTGCAATCATTAAACCGTCACCGGCATTGTTACCAGCACCACAGACAACGACAATACGCTTGCAATCGTACTTTTGCACTTTGGCAAAGCAAGCAAAAGCCGCTTTTGACATTAAATCCAAACTATTGACGTCCAGTTTGTTGATAATTAGCTTATCAATTATTTGTGATTGCTCTGCAGTGTAAAGCTCAGATTCAAACATAAAAAACATCCTTATACTGAAAACACCGTAATATAATCAACAATTTTTGGATAATGTTTCTGGCAAAACGCTAATAAATCTTTCTTTGTTGGCTGTACTGCGATAATTGTTTCACGGTATGCACCATAGTGCATTTTAGGCAAAGCCTGATTGGCTTTAAGATTTTTCTTATGATTTTTTATATATTTAGCCGTGTATTCTTTTTCAAACACTGCCCTTTCATTATGCTTTTCAGCATATCCCAATGCCTTATGCGGAAACTCACCCTGATCCAATGCCTCTTTAATATAGTGCGCTATAACATCTTTAATTGAGGCTGTTTTTGGTGGGTTAGCCAAATCATCACCTGTTGTATATTTAGAGTAAATACCATCTATGGCTTTGATCTGATTATATTCATTTGTAAAGCTACGGCGCATGTTGGAGCCAAAATAAATACTATTAGTACTAATAAATCCATCATAAATAACATGCTCCAAAAAAGGCAACAGTATGAAGCTCGCCTGATAAGGCAAGCTATGCTTCGGGAAAAAGTCCTCCAAGCTATGACTAATTCCTTTAATACCATACAGTCTAGTACCCCTACCGGTACCTTTATTTGCAACTGGTGTTGCCATAACAACCGAGTACTCACGTAAATGCTTCATTAGAAAGCCATCAACCGCTAACTTACCTCGCCATTGTCGTATAATATTTAGGTCTTCTTCCTTAAACTCATATAGATTTTTATCACAGAACTCTTCTATATTAGCCGCCGCATACAACTTATCTCTTATCGCAGGAATAACGCCCTGTAACTCATCACGACCTAAATCTTGAAAATCATCGACGGATTTTAATCTAGAATTAATAGCATATTTCTTGTTGGTGAAATGCATTAAAGATCGGTGAAGTTTAAAAAAGTATTCCGCTTCATGTGGTAAAAGTTGACTCATTGCCGTTGCCCTTATTTTTTGCCTTTATTGTATTTGCTCAATTTAAATCCCGTAGTAATCATAGAAAAAATCCGTTAAACCCAAACTTCCCCTCACCCGTGCAGCTTAAGCCACACGACCTCTCCCGCAAGGGGAGAGGTAAAAAATAGCTCTACTTATTTCTCAGTTAGTTACATACTATACCTCTCACTTTAGGCAATGCCTATTAAAAAACTGACAAATCCAGACACTTTACTTTTAATTTTCAGTCAAATCGTTAATATATTTTCACCTCTAGTTAACCCTTTTAACATATATGGCAATTCATAAAATCAAAGGTTATGTTATTTTCGTTGTGGTGCTTAGCGCCTTTTTGCTACTTTATAAGTATATTATGCAAGTTTTTCCAGGACTTATTGCCAATGACATTATGTCTTCTTTTAGCATCTCTCCTGCTGAAGCAGGATCATTAGTCGCCATTACCTTTTGGACAATTGTCATCACCCAACTATTCTCAGGCGTAATTTTAGATAAGTTTGGTTTTCGCATCATTAGTTCACTGTCACTCGTGAGTTCAGCGGTAGGTCTTCTTGTGTTTATTTATGGGGCCAATCACGGTGATTTATGGCTTGGATATCTCGGGCGCATTATGATTGGGATTGGGATTTCCTTTGCTACAGTTAGCTATATTAAAGCGGTTTCTGTATGGTTCTCCCCTCGGCACTTTGCCTTTGTTTCAAGCTTTCTAGCCAGTGCAGCAATGCTTGGTGCGATTATTGGACAAGCGCCACTATCTTACTTAATCTCACACACTGGTTCCTGGCAAAAAGCATTGAGCATTTGTGCGATTATTGGACTTATTGGCGCGCTTTTGTACTTCCTAATCATGCGTGATCATAACCCCAAGCAAAAAGAAATCTCTACTAAAGATAGTAGTCTTGAGTGGACATCGATTAAAACAGTACTTTTCAATCGCAATAATTGGTTATTAACCCTTTATACAGGCTTAAGCTTCACGGCAATTGATGCCTTTGCCGGACTTTGGGGTAATAATTATTTTCGTGAACAATATGGCATATCAACTGAGCATGCCGCTGGAATGATTTCGATGATTTTTCTTGGCATGGCTATTGGTTCACCGATTATCGGCAAAATGTCAGAATACTATAACACCAAACGCTTAATGCTTGGATTTCATGTTATTGCCACCATTAGTCTCGCCATTGTCCTGACAATGAAAACCACGCCACTAACTGCCTCTATCTGCTTGTTTATCTTTGGCTTTGCACTGGGGATTTATATGCTGAGCTTCGCCATCGGTAGACGCATCAACCCTATTGTTGTGACTGCTACCGTTGCAGCATTAATCAACACCGGCGAGCCAATATTTGGTGCGATTTTTGACCCCCTTATTGGCTATTTTCTTGAGCTTACCTGGCAAGGTAACTACATCAATAGCACCGGGCAAATTGTTCAATATACGCAAGGCTTGGCGCCTGCTAATGCTGTTAAGCACTTTGACGTCTCCTCTTACCATATGGCATTCTCCATTTTAACACTCAGTATGATGCTTGCTTTTATCTTATTGTGCTTTGTCAAAGATAATAACAAAGAACAAAGTGATGATGTTTAATAAAAGTATTTTCTGACTCGTTATTTCTGCTATGATGTTGCGCATTGCCACGATACACACTAATGCAATGACGCAATGAAACAAACAATCAAAGCAAGCCATTTATTTTGGATGTTTTTCCTAACTTACGCATTTTTGTGGACACTCATACCATCAATCATGCGCTTTGTTACACCGATGGATGCTACCGAAGGAGCAATGTGGGCGCACACTTTACAATGGGGCTACCCGCGCGACCCTTGGTTAAATGCCCTTCTAACAAAGGTTGCTCTCTTTATCAGCGGCAACCATGATTGGAGTATTTATTTATTCTCACAAATCATGGCACTTATCGCATTTTGGTCAGTTTGGCGTCTAGGTCGGTTGATTTTTAAAAATCACTATTTAGCACTCTGTGCTGCTGTTATTCTTATTGCCATTCAATACTATAACTTAGCAATTATTGACTTTAATGATAATGCGTGCGAACTCGGACTTTGGCCTTTAATGGCTTTGTATTTTTATCGTAGTGTCACTACAAACCGCTTAAAACATTGGATACTTCTTGGCATCATTGCTGGCCTTGCAATGATGGCAAAATACTATACCGCTGTACCACTGGTTGCCATGTTGCTATTTATCCTTTTTGAAAAGTCATTATATCGCCATTTAATCAACTGGAAGCTTTATCTAAGCTTGATTATCTTAGTGATTATTTGCATCCCTCATATCGTTTGGCTTGTGGATTATGGCTTTATCACCATCCATTACTCAATGGATAAAGTTGATAGCCACATTCATGAGAGCTTATTGCAAAGACATTTTGCTTATGCCTTACATTTCTTTTTCGCGCAAATTGGAACTTTCATGGGTGCTGTCGCCTTATTCTTATTTGGTTACATTGGCAAAACCAAAAATAAATCAATACTGAATACTAAAACAAACATTGGATTCTTTAACGCCAAGTTCTTATTTTTTGTAGGTCTTGGTCCGACACTTATTACCATACTTATTTCTATCATTGGTGGCTGGAACATCCATACGATGTGGGGGATTCCATTATTAAGCCTATGGAGTCTTATCCTCATCGCAATTACAAAACCTGTTTTAACCACAAATAAAATTAAACGCCTTATCGCTATGGCTAGCTTTATTACTCTTTTATTGCTTGTTGGCTACAGTATTTCATTATCGCGCAGTAAAACCAGTAGTGCTAATTATCCTGCGCGCGAGATTGCTCAAATCGTCACTGAAAAGTGGCATGAACGCTATCACACCAAATTGGAGTATATCGCTGGTTTTAACAAACCTATTAGCTATATTACCCGCTATTCGACAGATCATCCGATGGCTTTAATTGAGTTTAATCCTAAGCTTAATCCGGCACTTGATATGCATGATTTACGTTTGAAAGGTGCTGTATTTATCTTGATACCACAAATGGAAGGAGCCTCCGAATTCCCAGAAGAAGTATTAAAACAGTACCCTGATTTAGTGATCACACCTTATCAAACAATTCCTTGGAAACGTGCCAAACCAAATCAACAACCAATGCGCTTTCAAATCGCTTTTTTACCACCGAAACCATAATGTGATGATATGAGTTTACGCGACAATTACCTAAGTTATCTCAAAACACATCATTATAATGATGATCTACTGCAACTACAGGCAATTGATTACTTGCAACAGATTCTTGTACAAGTTGAACAAAAATCAATGAAACCAAAGGCATGGAACTTATTTAAAAAGAAGCCCGATCCAATTAAAGGCTTATACATGTGGGGTGGCGTTGGTCGCGGTAAAACTTTTATTATGGATTTATTCTATGATGCACTAGCCACTGATAAAAAAATACGCCTGCATTTTAATCACTTCATGCAGCAGGTACATCAACAATTACGTGATTTCCAAGGTCAAAACAATCCTTTACAAAAAGTTGCTCATAACATTGCGGATAAATATAGTGTAATTTGTTTTGATGAATTTTTTGTCGAAGATATTGCAGATGCTATGATCTTAGGTGGTCTTTTCACACAATTATTTGAACTTGGCATTACTCTTATTGCCACTTCAAACATCCCACCTGAGCGGCTTTATCAAGGCGGATTACAACGTGAACTTTTCTTGCCCGCAATCGACTGCCTTATCAAACATGTCACCGTTCTCAACCTTGACTCAGGCACTGACTATAGGCAGCTGACACAAGCGCATAATCAAAATTATTTTTACCCTCTACCACAAGCCACACTTGATCTGACTCATCGTTTTAAACAAAACGCATCAGAGCACGTGATGTATGATACCAAAATCATCCTTGAAGATCGTCTTGTTAAAGTTAAAGCCGTTGATGAAAATGCTATTTGGTTTGATTTCTTTAGTATTTGTGGCGATGGTCGCGGAGTAAGTGACTATATCGCCCTTGCTAAACGTTTTGATACAATCTATATCAGTAACATGCCCATATTAACGATAAAATATGAAAGCGAAACCAGACGTTTTATCGCTATGATTGATGAATTCTATGATGAGGACAAACACGTTATTATCGCAGCGGATGCTGATTTTAATAGCATTTATCAAGGTGAAAAACTCCAATTTGAATTTGAACGCACTAAAAGTCGATTACATGAAATGCAACTTAACACTAAGTGAAATAGAATAAAGAAACAACTGTTTACTTTTCATCACCCCCAGTAACCATCACTTTATGTTACTCTCCTGTTAGAATGACTTTCAACTCTATGCAGTAGACAAGAATATAATTGCTATAACAATCAACCAAGTAATGTTAGGGGAAAGTGAATGAAAATAATATTTCTTAATGTCTATAGAACATTAATTTGGTCACTTATAAGTGTGCTTGCACTACTAATTTGCAGTTGTGGCGGCGGATCAAACAGTACTCCTGCAAAAAGCGCTCTACATGTCACTGAAAACATATCTACATCAGAAATTCAAGCAGGTATTCCTTTCACAGTAAATGTGGTGCTTTCAAATTCTGCGTTAACATTAGGGGCAGAAGATTATGATATTAAATTGATTGATACACCGAGCGTTTTAAATTGCACTACAACTGAGTATCAACATGTTGCTTTAAATCAGACCTATAATTTTGTGTGCACCCTTCCCTTAAATGCTCCCCAGAATAGTCCAGTTGATGTTGAAATATCAGTGAATGGTTCTTCTAAGCAAACAAAAACTGCTGATATTATACAACCACTTCCGCCTGCTTCTGAACCTGCTCCACATAATATGTTTGTATTTTATAGAACCCATAACATTGGGATTTTAGTGCGTTGTGCGTTAGGTGAAAATGGGAAACCTCTGGACTATGATTCCAACTCTGAGTGTATAGTACAACAATTACCAATGGATAATATAACTAATTTCACGATCTATCAAAACTCAAGTATTCATAAAATTGCTTTCATACAGGATAAAAGCAATTTAGTTTCAATTTGCCCGCTCGATGAATTCCAAAATGTTTACACCAACCAATGCAAAACAATAGAGCTAAATACTAATTTCAATTCACATACTCTTAACCTAATTCCAAAAAACATTTTATTTAAAGATCAAAACAATATTTATTTAGTAGCACCTGGTTATGGTAACAACTCAAAATATATGGCGCTCTATAATTGTAAACTAGACCTAAGTTCAACTCAAAACCACTGTGATTTAGTTTCAAATTTATCGGACTCCATAAGTACTACTACGACAGTTCCCTATATTAGTCAAACAGATTCTTCTCATATTGAGATGTCTGTGCTAGCTGATAACTCGTCTCTTCTAGGGCATTGGCAATATAAAAAAACGGATAAGAAGAGTATTTTTATTAACTCTACAACATTCACTGTTCAAGGACTTATGTTCTCGTATAATACTCTTAATAATACGTCTATGATTTGGGATCCTAAAAATCTTGAACCTACTTTGGATGATAACCCGAGCTTTGATAAGTATACTTTTCATGTAGACTGGTCGTCAATTTCCGATCTACCACTGGTTATGGGACTTGTTAGCGCAGATAAGCAAATAGCCGAATATATGACTTCATCTCCTTATGAGCTTGGATATGACATGATATTTAAAAACAATATTAATAAGAATTACTTTATAATGCATTGCACACAAGGAAATGACCCATCTCATGGCGCTTATATTAGCTATGCCAGTAAAGATTGCGACATATTTAACGATGATACAATTTTCCCAAATGGAAGTGACTCAGTATCATCATTTCAAATTCAATATTTAAGTTAAATACTAAGCTCTTGTATACATCGATCACAAACCACCTTGCAACTAAACACCGCAAAATGGCTTACGATGGGTATAGACTTTAGAGATATTTGTTTTTAGTGGTAAATGGAAAATAGAGCTTAGCGTTACTATTGTTTGTTTTATGGCTTGTGCACTACCAAAACCGATGAAATCAGGGTACGATTTGGCAGCATCTCCAAGCAAGATGCATCTGTTGGTGCCAAGAATGGCAGGCTCTGTTTTCAAAGGCATATCATAATAATAACACTTCTCATTGATATTATTTAATATGCTTAACACATGGCTATCGAACCCTTCAAAATCTTTAATCATTTGCTTTACATCACCTGTTTTTTCAACATATGTATTGAAGTTTTTGGTTTTTAAAATACCAAGCAACTCTATATAAACCTGTGATTTTTGTACATATGGAATAGTGTAGATCCAATTGGCCCCATCAGAATATAAGTCTGCTTGTGCATCATATAACTCATCAATAACTTTAATTTTAGATCTCCAGATACCATAGTTTATAAATTTAACCGAAGGGTTTTGGAAAGTAATCTGTTTGCGTAAGTTTGATCTTACTCCATCAGCTCCTAGAACATAATTTGCCATGAAGATCTGATCATTTATTAATACGTTAATATTGCTTTGAAGCTCCTTGAATTCTTTTACTGAGCTAGATAAAAATATACACTTTGCTTTCAAAGAACGAAGTTTCTTAAGTAAGATTTCATAAAGATCTCCTCTTGATATAGTATATATGTTCTCTTCTTGCATATATTCCTTGATGCCTTTAAATATAATCATTTGCTCAATATCCCTATTTATCATCTTTTTATGCTGTGTCTTTATGTTATTACACCGCAACGCAGTCTTCTTAAATTCATAAGATAATTCCAATTGATCTAAATAAAACAATATACTTTCAGGGATTTGTATACATCCCCCCTCACTTCTTAGAGAAGAGCTTTCTTCATAAATGCTCACATCAATTCCATGAGATAGCAAAAATATGGCGGCGCACAAGCCTGAAATGCCTGCTCCAGAAATAATCACATTAGTTTTATTCATCGTTTAGTTTACTCCATGAAGGATCTATGTCATCTTTTATATATTTTTTAGAGGTAAAAATAAACGACGGGCTTCCGAGTGAAACTCCTTGAAACCAAACTGTTGATAAAAAGATACCGCTTTTTCACTAATTGCATCAACAACCATGGCATAAATAGCAATTTCTTCACTCACGGCAAGTGTGCGCTTAATTGCATCCACTAAGAGCATTCTGCCAACACCTAAACCTTGTGCATCTTTACTGACTGCCAAACGCCTAATTAAAGCGCAAGGTATTGGACGACGCGGCAACTTGCGCGCTACTGTATCAGGCAAAGAGTCTACATCTACTGATAGCGTGGAAAGTGTGTAATAGCCAAGGATAACCGTTATATCCTTTTCCAATGTTGCAACAAATGTATGCCCAATACTACGCCGAATATCTTGAGTTGCTTGCTTTTGGATATAATGATCCAAAGCATCAACACCACAACAAAAATGTGTACGATTGTGAATTTCACTATCAAGAGATGAAATAATAATATTTGAATAACTCATTACTTACTACTAACACGCGCATTATGCTCATCAAATGCTTTTAGCAGCTTATCATTAAACTGCACTGGCTGAGATAAGGCAGTCAAAAAAGCTGCTGCATCATTCTGCCCTAGCTGCATCGTCTCATGCGCATGGATTGTTTTTTCAGCCTGCTTTAATGCGCAACTTAAAATAAAGTTGCTTACACTTTTACCCTCAAAGCTTGCAGCACGTTCAAGGACTGTTTTCGCCATATTATTTAATCTTAAATTAATACGCTCTTGCTTAAGATTCATGGTTTCACTTCGCATTTTAGGCTCCATAAATTTCCAACACAACCTAATTGTACGTCAAAAAGGCACCAAAATCAAAAATCAAATCACCCCATACAAATAAAAAATCACAAAAAAATGCAAATCCTAATTGACACCCTTTAAAAATTTCTGGTAGCTTAGGTCCAAGTTACTAATTTTTCCGTGAAATCATTATGCTAAAATACGCTTATTACAAACGAATGATGATGCCCAACCTAGGCGCTGTTGTCGAGGTTGGGTTTAAGTCGTTTGCTTAAGCGCGAACAAGCGATTTAAATGCCAATTCCAGTGCCTAGGATTCCAAAGGCACTGGCTCATTATTGCCAGCGACCCCAAGCGCGTAAATAGCTTTAAGAGGTTCAAAATGGCAAATCAATTTACAAATGAGAAACACTTCACCACACAGTGCATTCATTCAGGCATCCAAGCGGATCCAAATAATGGCGCGTTATTAACACCCATTTTCCAAACAACAACGTACCTACAAGAGAGCGTTGGCAATCACAAAGGTCACACTTATAGCCGCTCATCCAACCCCACTGTTAGCGTATTAGAAGAAAAGCTTGCTAAGCTTGAAAAGGCACCTAGCAGCGCATGTTTTGCCACAGGCATGGCTGCCATCAGCGCACTTGCCTGCACTTTACTCAAAGCTGGCGATCATGTGGTCTGTTCTGATGTTGTCTATGGTGGCACAGTACGCTTATTTAATGAGATACTTAAGAAGTTTGGTGTTGATGTAAGTTATATTGATAGTAGTAACCCACAAAATGTCAAGCATGCCATTACTGAAAATACACAGCTAATTCTGCTTGAGACTCCAGCTAATCCAACACTTAAATTAACCGATATCAAGGCAATAGCTGATATTGCTAAAGCACACAATATTCTACTAGCAGTGGACAATACCTTCTTGACTGCGGCACTGCAAAAGCCACTTGATCTAGGTGCAGATATCAGTATCTATTCGACAACAAAATACATCGATGGTCACAACGCCACAGTCGGTGGTGCGTTAATCGCCAAAGATGAAGTCATTAACGAACGCTTTCGCTATACACGCAACTGTTTAGGCTCAATTCAAAAGCCTTTTGAAGCGTGGCTTATTTTACAAGGCATTAAGACATTGCCATTGCGTTTAAAGCAACATTCTGATAATGCATTAGCAGTAGCACAGTTTTTAGCGACACATAATGCAGTAAAAAGCGTTTACTACCCTGGATTAAATAGTTTCCCACAACATGCATTGGCCGAAAAACAACACCTTGGTGCGCATGGTGGAATGTTAGCTTTTGAGCTTAAAGGAGATATTCAAAATGGAATTAACTTTATTAACTCTGTTAAGCTTTGCGCATTAGCTGAGAATCTTGGCGCAATTGAAACATTAATCACACATCCAGCAACCATGACGCATGGCCCGATTGCAGCAGATGAGCGTAAACGCCTTGGTATTCATGATGGTTTAATTCGATTATCTGTGGGCTTAGAAGATCCATTTGATATCATTCAAGACTTGGATCAAGCATTAACCGCTGCCACTGAAAGGCAAAATAAACAACATCAACAAAAGGTATCTTAATCATGACAAAATATCGCTGTAGTAGCTTCCAAGCTGAAGTGATCGTTCTTAAGTTTGGCAGCTCGATTATTGAATCCCTTGATCACTTTAAATACGCAGCACTTGAGGTAAAGCGATTTGTTGATAAAGGGTACAAAGTCATTGCCGTTGTCTCTGCGATTGGTAATACTACAGATATTCTAGAAGGCAATCAAAGCGCATTTAATCTAAACAACAATCAAATAAGTGCCAAAGCTCGTGCCTTACTGCTCTCTACTGGGGAGTTGCAATCGGTGGCCTATCTGACACAAACCTTACTACAGCAAGAGATACAAAGTAATTTCATCACCAACCCAATTCTTGCTGAAGGTGATTATGACAATGCCACACCGCTTCATGTTAATAATACACTATTTCATGAACTATTGAATACGCAGCAAGCCATTGTTGTGCCTGGTTTTATTGCACAGAATAAAAATAATGAGCCTTGTCTTTTAGGTCGTGGAGGTTCGGATTTAACTGCGCTTTTTATTGCACACCAACTGCAAGCCAAGCGTTGTATTTTACTTAAAGATGTCGATGGTGTTTACCATTTAGATCCCAATAAATTTAAAGATGCTATTCGCTACGATACACTTACTTATGACTGCGCTAAAGAGAAAGCAACTCAAGTAATCCAATCACAAGCCATCAGCTGGGCTAAGGCGCATTGTCTGACATTTCAAATTGGCAAATTAAATGGCAATAATTATACGACTGTCGGCACGCTAGAGACAAAACAATCTACACAAATACTTCGTCAAATTAACATTGAAGAGGTTGCATAACATGAATCGGTGGACTTGCCTTATTCACCCAGGTCTTGACAATAGCGATCCCTATCACGCCAATAGTTTGCCAATCTATCAAACCGCTACATTTGCTCAAGATGATGCTGAGCATCCCAGCAACAAATATGATTATTCCAGAAGCGGTAATCCTACACGAGAGTATGTTGAAGGCTACATTGCCAAACTTGAAAATGCGCGATTTGGTTTAGCATTTAGTAGTGGCATGGCAGCAATTAGTTGCGTGCTACAGTTATTAAATGCAGGCGATCATATCATTGTTGGCATGGATATTTATGGCGGCACACACCGTATTATCCATAAGGTGTTAACACGTTTTAATATTCAATGCACACAGGTTGACTTCAATGACAACCAAGCATTAACACAAGCATTAACGGCAAAGACTAAGCTGGTATTATTAGAAACACCAACCAATCCACTGCAACAGATAACCGATATAAACGCCTTACGATCTAATCTACCTCAAAACATTATTCTTGTTGTAGACAACACCTTATTATCACCTTGGCTACAAAAACCACTGGATCTTGGCGCAGATATTGTCATTCATTCAGCAACTAAGCATTTAGCAGGGCACAGTGATGTTTCCGCAGGTGTTGTTGCGACGAATTGTAAGCACTTAGCAAATGAGCTTAAATTCTTACAAAACGCCAATGGTAATGCGCTTGATGCCATGCCAGCATGGCTTTTGTTAAGAGGTGTTAAAACGCTTGGTTTACGAATCGAACGTCAACAGCAAAGCGCACTTAAAATTGCGCACTTTCTGGAGAACCACCCCAAGGTGACTGAAGTCTACTATGCAGGACTACCAACACACCCAGATTTTAACATTATGCAAAACCAAGCCTCGGGAGCTGGATCTGTATTAAGCTTTACCACTGATTCACTTGAACTATCTAAACATATTGTCAATCAGACACAGCTTTTTACGATCTCCGTGAGCTTCGGCAGCTTAATGAGTCTGATCAGTTTACCTTGTCAAATGTCTCACGCTTCAATTGATAGCAGTAAACGTCACATTCCTGAGAACCTTATTCGTCTATCGATCGGCATTGAGGACCCTGATGATCTCATTGCTGATTTAGATAAAAATATTTACAATTTTACGGAGTAATAACATCATGAAAACACACATTCTAGGATTCCCACGCATTGGAGAAAAAAGACAGCTAAAATTCGCCCTAGAGCAGTATTGGCAAGAAAAGATTTCTCAAGATGAACTCGTTGAAATAGCTAACAAAATCAAATTATCTAACTGGAAGCTACAAGCAAATGCAGGATTAGATTTTGTAACTGTAGGTGATTTTTCTTTCTATGATCATGTTCTTGATACAAGTATTATGTTTGGGGTCATCCCTAATCGATTCCAACTCACTGCAGAAGCTAATACTAACCCCTTAGATAAATCTTTTTGTATTGCACGCGGTAAAACACCAAATCACCCACAGGTTAGACCTAGTGCAATGACTAAATGGTTCAACACCAATTATCATTATATTAAACCTGAAATAGTTAAAGCGCAGAAATTTTCACTAAATTCATCAAAACTTATTGATGAAATTAAGCATGCACAGCATCATAATTTTCGTGTAAAGCCTGTTATTTTAGGGCCTATTAGCTTCCTATATCTGAGCCATATTATTGGTGATGACTTTGACAAATTTCAGCTATTGCCTGATCTTATTGCTGAGTATAACAAACTATTTTCTTTACTTGCCAAGCACAATATATCGTGGGTACAAATTGATGAACCTATTTTATCCATAGACATAGATAAAACGCATCAAAATCACTTTAAAAGCACTTACCATGCACTAAATAAAGATCAAAATATAAGCTTACTTTTAACCAGCTACTTTGGTGATAATACTGTACATTTAGATTGGTTATCTGAATTACCCATTGCAGGAATTCATTTGGACTTAATAGAAACTTCAATTAAAGAGGTTTCTTCATTTATTCAGGCCTATAGCCAAAAGAAAGTAATATCTCTTGGTATTATTGATGGACGCAATATATGGAAAAATAACTTATTAGAGAGTATAGAAAACATTAAATCAGTTAATGCTAATATTGCAAATATTTGGATTGGTAGCAGCTGTTCATTACTTCACTGTCCTTATGATGCAGATCTTGAATACAAACTAGATCCTACAATCAAAAGTTGGCTATCTTTTGCTAAACAAAAAGTATCTGAAATCGCCTTGCTCAAAAACTTATATGTATCCCCTAATAACCCTGAATACCAAGCCCAACTTTCTGAGAATATTCATATTTTAGAAACACGGAAAACACATGACCTTTTGATTGATACTAACGTTCGTAATCGCGTTAAAAAAATTCGAAATGTTGACTTTGAAAGAAAGTCACCTTATAAAGTGCGCCAACAAACGCAAAAACAGGCACTAAACCTACCAATTTTTCCTACTACAACGATTGGCTCTTTTCCTCAAACGCATCAGATACGTCATATTAGAAAACAATATAGGCAGTCTGAAATCACATTACAACAGTATATTGAAAAGCTCAAAGAGGAGATTAAACAAACCATACGAGCACAAGAAGAAATTAATCTTGATGTCCTTGTACATGGTGAAGCAGAACGCAATGACATGGTCGAGTATTTTGGCCAACATTTAAAAGGAATAACGACAACTAGCTTTGGCTGGGTGCAAAGCTATGGCTCAAGATGTGTAAAGCCTCCTGTTATTTATGGTGATATATCAAGACCACACTCAATAACCGTTGAATGGTCTTCTTTTGCACAGTCTCTAACCCAAAAACATGTAAAAGGCATGCTTACAGGACCTATCACTATTTTAAGCTGGTCTTTTGCAAGAGATGATATTAGTGCTAAAGACATTGCAACACAAATTGCAATTGCATTACGTGATGAAGTCCTTGAGCTAGAAAGTGCAGGTATTAAAATTATACAAATTGATGAGCCTGCATTTAAAGAAATGTACCCATTAAAAAAATCTAAAATTCCTTACTATCTTAACTGGGCTATAAAAACCTTTAAACTTGCCTCCTGTGGCGTAAAAGATCAAACTCAAATTCATACACATATGTGTTATTCTGCCTTTAATGATATCATTCATGAAATCAACCAATTAGATGCTGATGTCATTACCATCGAGTCTGCACGTGCTGATATGTCGTTACTAAGCGCTTTTAAAGAATACCAATATACCAATGCTATTGGTCCTGGAATATATGATATTCATAGTCCAAATATCCCTAGTGTTATGGATATGTATCAAAAAGCGCAAAAAATACTACATTATATTTCAGTTGATCAATTATGGATAAACCCAGACTGTGGTTTAAAAACACGTAGCTGGCAAGAAGTCAATATAGCACTCAAGAACATGGTGTCTGCTGCGGATAAACTCAGATTAGAAATAGCTAAGCATAAAGATCTAAGCACGCATGAAATTAATTTTCCTTAAGATATCAGGTTATAGAAAATGAGTACAACCATAAGTTTTGAACTATTCCCATCTAAAGCCCATCTTGATAACGGTAAGCTTTATCAAGCAGTTGATGAAATAAAGCCTCATACACCTAAATACGTTTCCGTCACCTTTGGTGCCGGCGGCTCATCCTCTTATGCTAATTCACTAACTCTTATTCGCTATTTACGTCAACACAATATCGACGTTGTCCCGCACATCACCTGCTTTCACCTTAATAAACAGGCAATTTTCAATCTTCTACGGGAATATATTGAACTTGGCATTGATCGCCTTGTTGTTATCCGCGGTGATCTGCCACAGGATACTCAAAAACAAACTAATGTCAGCTTTAATTATGCTTATCAACTGATTGATTATATTCGCCAAGTCAGTGGTGAGCAGTTTGATATTACCATTGCAGCATATCCTGAGTTCTACCCTGGATCTAAAACATTACAAGAGGATATCGATAATCTAAAACAAAAGATAAATGTCGGTGCTAATCATGCAATTACGCAATATTTTTATAGTATTGATGCCTTCTATCACTTCTTACAAATGTGTCAGGAGCATCAAATCAATATTCCAATTACTGCAGGGATCATGCCAATCGCTAATTATCAAGGATTGAAGCGCTTCTCGCAAATTTGTCATGCAGACATCCCACAGTGGCTAGATAAACGCCTTGCTTCCTATCAGCATGACCCAATTGCTCTGCAGGATTTTGCCAGCGACGTTGTTGCCAAACTTTGTGATGACTTAATTGATCTTGGCGTGCATGGACTTCACTTTTACACCTTAAATCAAATGACAGCAACCAATGCTGTCATCGCTAAAAGCACCAAACTTAAAAGCATTTTGGGCAAGAACAAAAATCAAAGAATCCAGAGAAGCCCTAAGCTTGTAACAGTTACTCAATTGGCATCTCGTTAATTCCCCTAAACACTCGGCTTTACAGCTATAGACTTTCAACGTACCATAACCAGAAATCAATCAGATTATGATTTCTCTTATGCAATTGCCACCATTAAAGTCTTTACCTTATTTTATTGCTGTTGCCAAGCACAAACATTTTGCTCAAGCCGCCTCTGAGCTTAATCTCACTGCTGGCGCGATTAGTCAACAAATTAAACAGTTGGAACAATATCTTGGAACAACACTCTTCAACCGAGATACTAAACACGTTGAATTAACGCATAATGGCATACGTTACTATAAAGAAATTGAAGCCGCATTAATACATATTGAGCAAGCAACAAGTCAGATCAAACCGCTAAATCAAGACACCGTACAATTGCGAATCTTTTCAACACTTGCCGTACAGTGGCTTATTCCTCAATTAAACGATCTTTATCTTAAATATCCAGATATTAATCTTAATATGATGACATCAACTGAATTAAAAACACACGACGTGGATAATGCTGATCTTAGTATCCAACTAGGATTAGAGAATCCAACAAATAAAGCAGTCAAGTTATGGCAAAATCAATTGGTGCTTGTATATAACCCACAAATAATCACAGCAGATCAATTAAAGAATAGTCCTGCGATTGTTGTTAACCATCCAATACGCGAACAGGACTGGCAGACCTTTTGCAATGCCACACATTTGACAATACCGAGCAAAAAAATCTCCGTTGCCACTACCATTCATGCAATCCAAGCGGTTGAAAACGGACTGGGTAGCTTTGTCACCCACTTACCTTTAGTTTACACATTGATCCAAAGCAAACGTCTTAGTATCTGGCAACAACCTTTACCATTATCACAATACTACTATCTAGTAGATAATCAACCACACCGTCATACTATCAATAAAAGAATTGTGCATGACTGGCTAGTGGCCCACGCACAAACTTATCTTCAATACTAATAAGGAACTTTTATGAAACTTTATATTTATGAGCACTGCCCCTTTTGTATTCGCCCACGCATTATTGCAGGAGTTAAAAAAATCCCGCTTGAGCTTATTTATTTTGCCAATGATGATGAAAAATCACACATTGATCTGATTGGTAAAAAGCAAGTGCCTTTTTTACAAAAAGATGATGGCAACTTTTTGATTGAAAGCTTGGATATTTGCCAATACCTAAACAATTTTGACAACAACCCAATATTAAGTAATGAAATCACTACAACCGCTAGACTCATTGAGCTAACCACTTTACTAAGTAATGCCAGTAAATCACTTATTTACCCAAGTTTTCTTAATCACCCACTTAATCAAAAAGACTTCCCAACGCAAAGTGCCAAAGACTATTTTGAACACAAAAAAGAGAAATATATCGGCTGTTTTAAGGCAAATCTGCGCTTCCCAACTGCTGCTATTGAAAGCACACAAGCGATTTTAAATGAGCTTAATCCGCTTATGACATTTACCTATGCTAGCAGTGATAACTTATCTTGGGATGATGTTATGATTTTCCCGATATTACGTAACCTAAGTATTATCAGCCATCTAATTGATATCCCAGAAAATATTAAGCACTATATCAAATACTTAGCACAACAAGCAGATATTGCACTTTACACTAGCTTTTTAAATCAAGGATAGTAACTTATGAAAATCACTCAAATTGAAATTTTTGATATTCATTGCCCAAAGCGTCCTGCATGGTCGCCAGTATTTATACGCATGCATACTGATGAAGGATTAACTGGGGTGGGTGAAGCCGGGCTTGCTTACGATCTGGGACACTCAGCAGCTGCACACATGATCAAAGAATTTGCAAAGGAGATGCTGTTAGGGGTTGACCCATTTGCAACTGAACATCTTTGGAATCGCATGTTGCGCGAGAGCTTCTGGGGTTTGGGTGGAGGGCCTGTTGTTTACTCGGCAATGAGTGCCATTGATACCGCACTTTGGGATATCAAAGGTAAGGCCCTTGGCGTACCGGTTTATCAGCTTCTAGGTGGCAAAACCAATAAAAAACTGCGTACTTATGCCAGCCAATTACAGTTTGACTGGGATTATTATGAACGCAAGACTTTATTTAAACCAGAAGACTATGCCAAAGCAACTGAAAAAGCAATTGCTGAAGGCTATGATGCCATTAAAGTTGACCCAATGATGTTTGATCACAAGGGGGACACAATCTATGACTGTACCTTGCCATTTCGCCGTGATCATTTAAATCTTATTCGTGCACGTATGCAGGCAATTCGTGATGTATTGGGTGACAATGGTGATATTATTTTTGAGTGTCACAGTTTACCAGGCCTTACATCCGCATTGCAACTGGGTGAAATTGCTGAAGAATTTAATTGCCTATACTTCGAAGAGCCTGTTAATTATTTAAATAGTAAATTACATGAACCGCTTAAGCAAAAGCTAAATGTTCCTATTGCTGCTGGTGAGCGCTTGTATCTACGCCATGGTGTACGTGAATACCTGGAAAAACAAACTGTTGATGTTTTGCAGCCTGATATTGGTCTTTGTGGAGGCTTGACTGAGGCAAAAAAAATCTGCGATTACGCAGATATGTATGATGTAAAAATCCAAGCACATGTTTGTGGTGGTCCAGTGGCAACAGCTGCTAGTCTGCATTTGGAAACTGCTATCCCAAATTTTATCATTCACGAGCATCACACCTATGCCTTAAAAGACTTTAATCGTGAGCTTTGCATACAAGACCCACAACCTATTAATGGTTTTTTTGAGGTTTCAGAAACCCCTGGGCTTGGAATAGAACTTAATGATGACATAGTGATCAAATCACCTAGAGTGATTGTTAAATAAAGCAACTTGACCTTTACTAGATACCATTACAATTCAATACTCTATTTTTTGATCACCTTAATTTTTATTCTGGTAATTTTTAATTTGATTCAATTTGTATTTCAAAATATCGGCACTAAGCACTTGACATAGTATAGTCAAGTCGATAAATTGTCGCAGTACCGCGGAGAGATGGCCGAGAGGCTGAAGGCGCTCCCCTGCTAAGGGAGTATGGGGACAAAAACTCCATCGGGGGTTCGAATCCCCCTCTCTCCGCCACAACACGCTCTATACTTTTCACACAAATTATTATCCATGCATTTATGATTGTGATTGTCTAACTTACGATTGACCACAGATAACACCTGTCCTGGCACATGAAGCGGCAGTAATTCTCTTAAAAAACACGGGTTGAAAATTAGTTTCTTCAAGCAAGAACAAAACTATTATAACATGCATTTAAATAAGAAAATGATGTAAGTGAATATGTTAAACACACTCTTTAATCTCAATTATTGGATAGGAAATGTATGAAAAATTCAAAAGTTTTGTTATATCTACTCATCTTAGTTGGTGCACCAGTTTTTGGTGTGGGTGTTGATTTATATACACCTTCTCTTCCTAGCATTACACATTATTTTGATTGTACGCTATCAATGTCAAAATTATCTATGAGCTCATATCTGTTTGGTGGCTTTATTGGCATGCTTTTTTTAGCAGCATTAAGTGATAGTTATGGCAGAAAAAAAATGATGAGTATCTGTATGCTTGGTATGATGCTTAGTTGTTTCATTACTATTTTCTCACAGACTATTCTTGAAATGATTGTCCTAAGATTTTTAGCTGGTTTATTTGCCGGGGGAGCGGCTGCCTTAAATAGAGCCATTTTTACAGATATATTTAGCGATCCAATTGAGATCAAAAAAGCATCCGCAAGCATTCTGTTGGCATGGGGTTGTGGACCTGTAATAGCTCCTTTCTTAGGAGGTTATCTACAGCATTACTTTTCATGGAAAGCAAGTTTTATTTTTTTAGCTATTTATTCGGTAATTGTCTTGATCATGACGTTTATATTTATGAGTGATCGGCAACAAATTAAAATTCCATTTTCGATTAAGGCCCTTTTTTCAAGGTATATGCATGTACTTAGCCATAAGGTTTTTGTTAGCTCCTTAGTACAATCTGGCCTGCTATACGCTACACTAATATATTTTCCTATTTTAGGGACCTTTTATGTACAACATATTTTACATTTCAGCCCTGTTGTTTATGGTTATTTGGCATTATTATTGGGCATTGGATTCATGCTTGGTTGTCTTTTTAGAAAGCGTTTAATTCATATTAAAGACCATTTGGTGAAAAAATACTTAATGATTATAATGAGTGTATTAACAGTCATAGGCTTATTTCTAAGTTTAATTTTTTCTTCTAGTTTATCCGTTGTTATGGTCTGTATTTGGATAGTTAGTTTTATTGTTGGGATAGTGTTTTCTGTACATTTTGGGCACTTACTGAGTATCTTTCCTAAAATTGCCGGTACAGCAGGGTCTGTTTCCAGTGCAAGTAACATGTTCGTACTCTCAATTGTTTCTGTCATTATTAGTCTTTTCCAAGTTTACTCCGGAACACAACTAATTTTGGTATACATAGCTACAATTATACTTTTAATACTCTTTTCTGTTATTATTAGAGCCCCCCATAAGCACTTAGAACCGCTGGCAAGTACTTAGATAAAAACGATAGTTAGGTTATCTAAACCAATTTTTTCTTTTATATCATCAAAGCGGCGAATATCAGAATGCGTTAGCATCTACTTTTTAGTTAAAGAAAGTTTTATGTTCACGATAGTTGAGAATCCAGATTCTGAGCAACACTTAAATCATTAAAGCCATAGTTCGGCAAAGAAAAAATTCTGCAAAATGCTTTGCCGTAAGAATATATACTGTTTACTATAATTTGATAACCCATTGTGAGCGTTATGAAGCATAATATTTATTATCCATTGATATTCATGAAACTAAAGAACACTTACATACCCAACTACAATCTAATAGAAGGTCATATCTATGCTATTTAAACCCTATATCAGCATTGAGCCATCCATATTTCACACTATGTCTGTCATGGCAAAAGCGCATAACGCAATTAACTTCACACAAGGCGCCCCTGATTTTAAAACGCCTGACTTGATCATTGAGCGCTTAGATTATTATGTAAAAAACGGTTTTAATCAATATACACCTATCCCCGGAGTACCCAGCTTAAAGCATGCAATCGCTAATAGAATCAAGCTCTGTTACGACGTAGATATCAACCCTGAAGATAATATCTGTATTAGTTCAGGTGCCATTGAAGCAATTTTTGCGCTGATTAGCGCATATATTAGCCAAGGAGACGAAGTTATTTACTTTGATCCAGCTTTTGATGCCTACCCTTCGATTGTCAATTTCAATCAAGGTATTAACCGGCGCATTCCTTTGCTGCCGCCCAATGGTGCAATCAATCTCGAGCAACTAGCACAGACAATTAACAATAGAACAAAGCTCATTATTCTTAACTCACCTCACAATCCTATGGGAAGCATAGTCACAAAAGAGCAATATCAAGCAATTGCGAAACTTATCAAAGGCAAAGACATCTTGTTACTTAGTGACGAGGTGTATGAGCATATTTATGCTGGAACATCCTATACCAGCGCCTTGCAAATTCCTGAGTTAAGAGATCAACTTATCGTTGTACAGTCCCTGGGCAAAACCTATAATCTAACTGGTTGGCGTTTAGGGGCTTGTATTGCACCCCAGCAGATTATTCAGGTCATTAATGCCATTAAACAATTTACAAGCTTCTGCGCACCACACCCCATGCAATTGGCGTTAGCCGATGGTATTAATACACACCCTGAATATTGGCAGAATTTACCTAAACTTTATCAAACTCAGCACGGGAAGCTAATCAACGGCTTAGCAAATAGCCGCTTTAAAGTGTTACCATGGGCTGGCTCGCCCTTTCAGATACTTGATTATACAGCTATTTCCGATGAAGATGATTTTAGTTTTTGCCAACGCTTAATCCATGAACACGGTGTTGGACTGATACCAATTTCATCATTATACGACACACCAAAGCAAGGTTTATTACGTTTATGCTTTGCTAAATATGATGATATTTTACTAGAAGGAGTCAAGCGTTTATGTCAAGTTTAAAGGTAGCTGTAATTCAATCTGATATCGTCTGGGAGGATAAATTTGCGAATTATACTCACTTTGAACATATCATCTCTACACTTGAGACTTGTGATCTTATTGTACTACCTGAAATGTTTAATGTTGGTTTTACGCCAAATATGAACAAAGCAATCACTGATCCACATGAAATTATTGCTTGGCTGATAAAGCAAGCCCAGCATAAAAGTGCAGCCATCATTGGCAGTGTTGTTGTATTAAATGACCTACAAAAAGCCGTTAACCGCTTATTCTTTGTAACGCCACAAGCCGAAGTCTACCACTACGATAAATACCATTTATTTGTACTCTCTGATGAATATAAGTTGCTATCTCCCGGTAAATCACGTGAGATTGTTCATTATAAAGGTTTTGATATTCTCTTAAGCATTTGTTTTGACTTAAGATTCCCTGTTTTTAACTGCAATAATAATGATTATGATCTATTGATAAATATCGCCAGCTGGCCTGCTAAACGTCGCGATCACTGGCGTACTTTGCTGCAAGCGCGCGCAATTGAAAATCAAGTCTACGTTATCGGTTGCAATCGTATCGGCACAGATGGATTAGGTTTTGATTATAGTGGTGATAGTCTCTGTATTCACTTTGATGGTGAGATTCAACAAGATATTGCAGCTTATGCGCCAGGTGTTTTATATCACAGCTTTGACAAAAACCATTTAGATGATTATCGAAAGAGCTTTAAAGTCCTGGCATCGCAAGATAAATTTAGTTTAAATTTAGCCGCAAATTAAAAATCCACAACTTGGGAATTGTCAGGTGCTAACGGCAATGATAGAATGCGCAACGAATTGTCATGATCTGGCAGCTTATTGAAAGTATGTTATAAATTCTGATTGCCTTTGCGTCATTTTTTTGCTATAAAGTTGCCCCTTGAGAATTTAATAATTATAACTATCTAATTTACAGCAATTGACTGGAGGATAACATGTCTAGAGTTTGTATGGTTACAGGCAAGCGCCCAATGACTGGCAACAACGTATCGCACGCGCAGAACAAAACTAAGCGTCGTTTTTTACCTAACTTGCACTCACACCGTTTCTGGGTTGAGAGCGAGAACCGTTATGTTCGTTTACGCGTCAGCTCAAAAGGTATGCGCATTATCGATAAAAAAGGTATCGATTCTGTATTAACTGATTTGCGTGCACGTAACGTAAAATTCTAAATTCACCAGATACTTCAGGAGTAATTTAATATGCGTGATAAAATCAAATTAGTTTCAAGCGCTGGCACTGGTCATTATTACACAACAACTAAAAATAAGCGTACTATGCCAAATAAAATGGAAATCAAAAAATTTGACCCAGTTGTCCGTCAACACGTTCTTTATAAAGAAGCCAAAATTAAATAATTTTTTACCCTCCTCTATACCTGCGTGCTATCTAATATTTTACACTATTGGCTTGTGAAGATTTTGACAGGTATAATGGCAAACCTCATACATTAATTTATGCTGCCTAATCTACTTTACTTTGCTAAAAATCGACAGAGCACATGGCTAGACAGGGTCACCTCATTAAAATTTAGCCCTTAAAATTTCGTCTAGAAACACGGGATTCCAACCTGCCATTTTTCTCATTACTTTAAGGCTTTTCCTTTTGTGCTCAGGCTTTTGCTTTAAGGCTCTTAACAGGTTCATTGTTATTTTCTTTACAACAGC